>NZ_CP040882.1:2240913-2987884 GCF_006337085.1 Sutterella faecalis
AAGGAAAGGAATGTAATTGCAGATGGGAATGAAGTCTGTATTTCCCAGCCCATCCACGATAACAGCGCGAGCTTGAGATGGAGTTGTTCTCTGAATAACAATATTTGTGCCACCAAGATCGCAAACAAGGATTTTATTTTTATAGATGTAAAGCTTCAGTTCTTCCAGTATATCTCTTATATCTTGTTTTAAGAGTTGTCGGTTTTGTTCATCTAAATAGAAAAATAATTGTTTAGATAAATTTCCATCGAAGTCGTTGATAATTTCCTGCTCAAAGCCTACATATCCTGATATGTTAATAACTTTACCGAAATCAGGTAGATGAGAAAACGGAACTCCAGTTTTTTTGAGGTGCTGAAAATACTTTATTTCACGTTCCGTCTGCTTGGCCGCATTTGCTGGGCTAAGTTTAATTAGATAATTTTCTTTTTCCGGGTGACGGAAACAATACCTTTCCGAACCCTTGGCTATGAGGTATGGTTGAAGCGACTCAAACGTGAAATTCATGTTTACAGATGAACTCGATGAAAACTGATTGACTATTCGGGAGGATAAAGCAATTCAAAAACTCTTTTGAGGATTGCGTCAATAGGTTGCAGTAATGCGTTCACTCCGGCATCCGGAGCGAGCTTGCGGATGTCATTCAAAGGTATGTTTGACTTCGCGATGGCATCGCTTACCGCTTTTTTCCAAAATTCAGGAGATTCACTTTCCTCCCAGTCGCCTCGCCCGCGGCCGAAATGCGCAACCGCCAGATAAAGCAGGATGGTTTCAAGGAGAAAGCCGCTCACGGCCTGACTGCTCCAGGTGAGGTCCGCCCCGGCTTTCTGGCGCGTCAGGTTGTAGGCATGCGCTGCACCGATGCCGCTCACCGCACCGATGAGCCCTCCCACCAGCGTGCCGAGGCCAAGCGTCAGCCCTGCTGATGAAAGATCTACCGCAAGGCCGGCAGCGGCGGCGGAAGCCGCTCCGATCCCTGTGCCGATGGCGGCTGCACTCTGGGGATCCATGGAATAAACCGCGAGATCCCAGTCGGTTTTCATGCGCCTGAAGATTTCCTTAGAGACGCCGGAGCCGTGAAGCCCGTTGATTTCAATAAGCCGTGCAGTGAGCGAACAGAAGCTGTCGGCCGCCTGCGAGGCAAGCGCTGCCTGAGCGTCGGCGACGGCATTATGTTCGTCCTTAAAGAAGCCGAAGCGCTGACCTACCGTAATGGCGCGCTCTCTAAGGCTCGGCGTTTCGAGCGGCATGTGTGCCGCAAGGGCATGCCAGATATGACGCGCCATTGCATCAACGGAACTTGCGTACGCGGCCTGGCGGCTTCGTCTCCAGACGGATTGAAGCGTTCGGTAGGCCGAACGCTGGTCCTGGGGGAGTGCGTCGCCGATGGCATTGAAGAGCATTTCCTCCTGAATCCAGCAGCGTGCGAAGGCGTCCATCGGCAGGACGGTTTTGACGAAGGGATAGTCGGCGAGCGCCTTCTTCCAGATGTTGAGTTCGGCTTTTTCGGCTTCAGGTTCCCGGGGCTTTCCCATCTGGTTGAGAAGCACGATGACGGGCTTCCCGATCCAGGACAGAATCTTCATTTCTGCCGCGATGTAGGGGGCGCGTTCGGGGAGCTCTGCAATATTGACGAGATAGAGAACGATGCTAGAAATATCCCGGATATGGCGAACTGCTTTCTGATCCAGCCAGAAGGACTTGTTGGCGAAGCGATCCCAGACTTCGGAAAGGAGCCACCCGATGGGGTTGCTGCGTCCCTCAAGGCGGCGAGCAAGCGCGACGGAATTGCCAAATCCTGGCGTGTCCCAGAGAACCAGTTCGCTGCCGTCCGGTCCGCGGGCGAGGACATAGTCGGAAGTGGTTTCCGTTACGTGCGCCCGGTCTGCGACTTCGCCTACGTCGCGCATCAGAAGCGTGCGCGCGAGTGTGGTCTTGCCGATGTTGGTATGGCTCACAAGACTCAGATGAATGCGCAGAGGATCCGGAGAAAAGGACATGTCGTGTCAAAGCAAAAATGCTGTTCTGAATCTTTCATTATCCCGCGGCTTTACGCCGCCGGGGCGAGTCCTGTGATGCGAAGCTGCACGCCGTTTTCGGAAGCGAAATGTTCCCAGAGCGCACGACGGGACTGCAGTCTTTCGGGGGTCTCTGAAAAGCGAGTCGAAAGCAGCGAGAAGTCGAGCGCGAGTTCCACATTGGGCGAGCGGCTCGTGAGCGCATGAATTAATGCGCCGTGAACTTCTTCTTCCGGAGTTGCTGTCGGGTCAAGTATGAGAAGAACGCGGTCGCCGGGAGAGATGTCTGCATCAGAAAGCGTCGTAAAGTCCGGCGCTTCCCAAGGATTGACGATCAGTTTGCGGAAAGGACCGTCGATTTCAGGAAGCGCCCTGTCGGAAGCGTCGGTAACGACAAAGGTTTTTATCGTTCGCTGCTTTCCATCCTGAAGAAGGCGGTCGAGTTCGCCGGCATCAATGGGGACCCGAAGGCGTCTGGCTTCTTTTCCGGCTCGCCAGAGACACGCAGCGGCAAATGCCGCCCGGGGAAGGATGATGAGAATAAAGAGGCTCCAGATCATGCGTGCGAGCCAATCTGCTCCCGGCGCACTGCCCCCGGCAGCCAGATTCATGGCGCTCAGCGCATCTTCTCCCGGAAGCGCAGAAATGCCGGGGAGAAGCGACGGGAGCCATCCGTAAAGGGCGTTAAGCAGCTTCGCGATGATGTCCGGTCGATCGGCAAACCATGTGCTTTCCCAACCTGCGCTGTAGGCGGTGCCAATGCCGCGTACGAGGAGGCTCATCGTCAGTCCCACGCCGAAGGCAAGCGCCGCGAGATGGAGCACAGCCCGGAAGCGCCAGGCGAGTTCCGGTACCTTAAGCGTCATCCAGCATTTCAAAAATTCGCTTGCATAGGGCTTCATCCGGATTCTGAACCGGGGAAGCGCTGAGAAGCTCCTGGCTGCAACGAAGGAAAGTCCCGAATCCATGCTGCCGGCTCTGAAGAAAGAGATGAGCGCAATCAGCATGACGACTGCGTTCCAAAGCAGGATGCCGAGGTACGGGGGCGAGAGCAGATTGAGCGTCGCCCCGGAGCTTGCGAGCTGATCGGCGACTGCGCCGGTGAAGAAGCCCAAAAAAATGACGATGCTCGCAGTTCCTTTAAGCGCCATCGTCGGAGCAGACGGCAGGCGTGGAAGCGCAATCCCGGCGTCTTCATCCTTCGCGCGCGCAATGAGCAGTTTGGCGCGCGTCAGAAGAAAATCTTCAGGAGTCGCCTGGTCGCCCGCAACGGAACGTGCGTCGAGCGATAGCGCTCTCAGCTTTTCTTGAGGCCATGCGTCTCTGGAGGTCGACTCGAGCGCCCGGGCAAAGAGAATGGTTTCGGCATCCTTCGGCGTCAGCCGAAGAATCCTGATGGATGAGGCGGAAGACTCGGTCATTGATGTGGACCTGGAAAGGATGGAACTGCCCGTTCGATTGTATAGACGAGGCGCTAGTTTTCCGAGGGCGGCAGTTCCGGGTCTTCAGCGGAGATTGCGGGGCGACGCCAGCGGTAATCTTTGGAAGCAAAGTTTTCGGCTGGATTTTCCAGCGACCAGTGAATGCCGGCGAGTGATAGAAGCAGCGGACTCAACCCATCCGCACGGAACGGACGCCGGGTTGGAATGCGAGGGGCATCGTCCGACGACCAGAAAAGAAGCGGGATGCGAAAGCCGGCAGGCGTCCTGGGCGAATGTCCGGCGCGGTTGATGTAATCCCCTGTTTCCTGACCGTGGTCGGAAAGGAAGAGCCAGTCGGTAGGATTGCCGGATAGAAGTGCATTCTCCCGCGTGAGCGTCAGGAGTTGAGAAAGCACTTCATCCTGGTAGCGCATGGCGGCATCATATTGATCACGGGCAATCATGACCCAAGGGTATCGTTCCAGGTTCTTCAGCTGCTCGGAAACGCGGTCATTTCCCCAGTCGGGAGCAAATGATGCGGGGTAGCGGAGCGCATAGTGCGGATGAGCGCCGATCAGGTGGAGAACGATGAGTTTCCTTGGGGCGGGATCCTGAAGCGCTTCGGCAAAGGGTGCAAGGACGCTCTCGTCGAGCGAAACGCTGGTGCGTCCGCTCATGCGGTTCAGAAAGACCGGCTTGTCTGCCCATCCGGCATAACGGGCGTTGATGGCAATGTCATCCTGATTGCTGATCCAATGGATTCGCCAGCCGGCGGCATGGAAGAAGGCAAAAAGATTTCCGGAATCCATTCCGTCCCGGAGTTCTCCGGCTTCCCTCAGCGCAATTCCTCTTTCGTCGAGCGGGAACGTGAACATGGAGTGAAAGGCTCCGACTGTTGCCGCATCCACAGACCATGCTGAAGGGAATACCTGGAGGCGGCGATCGGCACGGGCGAACGCCTCGAGTTTCGGCGTGGTCCTGCGCGCGTAGCCGTAAAGACTCCAGTTATTGCGCGTCGTGCTTTCGCCGACAACGAGCACAAGCGTTTGAGGAGCGTTTTCCGTACGCGTGATGAGTTCCCGTGCGAGAGAAAGCTCTCGGGATCTTTCTGCCTTTGCGTTTTTCCACTCACTCTGGAGCGTGCTGATGGTCTCCTGCCAATGAGGCCAGAACCAGATGGGATAGTGGGATCGCCAGGAAGACTTGGCAAAACTCAGAATGGCGGCAGCCGTCAAAAGGAGAAGAAGAATTCGCCAGCTGATTCGAAGCGAGCGCCGCGCTAACGGCTCTCCGGCACGGCAGCGAAGGAGCAGATAAATTCCCAGGGCACAGACGCTGACGGCAAGGCCTCCCCAGAGAAGAAGTTCTCTCCAGAGCGTTTTTGCAAACTCAAGAGTTTCCCGGGTACTGGTGTTGGCAACGGCCTCGAGGACGAAGGTCGACATCGGCTCTGCCGTATAGACGTGCCTCAGGAAAAGGCGAACGCCTGCGTCTGCGCATGCAAGAACGATTCCCAGCGAGGCAATGAGAATCGCGGGCTTCTCGAAGCGGCTACCTAAGGTAGCAAGCCTGATGCCGATAAAAGGAATAATGAAAACGGTGAGCTGAAGACCGCGCTTGACGTCTCCGGTTGCAACATAAAGCAGTGCGACGAGAAGAATCAGGGCGACGACGGCAAGCGCGGTTCGCCCTGAAGGGGACAAAAGCGCTTTCAATGCTGAATTCCGCAACGGTAGGCCTGAAGGAGATTGCGGGCAGCAAGCTCGACATCGGGTTGGCCGCAGAGGGCGGAAATGACGGCGATGCCGTCGGCACCGGCCGCGCCGATCTGGGGAGCGTTCTCTTTGGTGATGCCGCCGATCGCGACGCAGGGATGACGGGCTTCCGCGAGAACTTCCTGAAGCCCGGCAATGCCGATGGCAGCTCCTGCGTCCGCTTTGGAGCGGGTGGAAAAGACCGGTCCGACGCCGTAGTAGTCAACAAGCTCGGGACGCGTGCCGCGCAGCTCCATGAGATTCCCGGCCGAAAGTCCGAGGATTTTGTCGGGGCTGATGAGGCGTCTTGCGTCTTCGGCGGAGAGATCCTCCTGCCCCACATGGAGGCCCTCAGCTCCGGAAGCCAGCATGACGTCCGCATGATCGTCAATGATGAGCGGGATGCCCTTAGGCGCAAGAATCGTTCTGAGCGCACGCGCGGCTTCCGTCATGCGGCGCTTTTTCCACTGGGGCGCACGAAGCTGCACGATCGTGACGCCGCCCGCAACTGCAGCGCGGGCGGTTTCCATCAGGCCGCCAGAACGCTCGCTCTGGTCCGGGTCAAGGACAAGGTAGAGACTCAGATCAAAACGCGGCATCAGAGCGATTCTCCGAGGAAGTCCTGAGGCTCTATGGCATAAAGAGCATCGAGGTATTCGTCGTGGAAGCTCCCCGGTCCCTTTGCGTGCTTCCCTGCAATGAAGGCCGCGCGCTTGGCGAGCGCGCAGGCGGAAATCGCGGCCGTGACGGGATCTTTTTCGGCGGCGCAGAAGGCAGCGGTGAGCGCAGAAAGCGAGCAGCCGGTGCCGACGACGAGCGTGGTCATGACGTTTCCGCCCGAGACGGAAAGGATTCGTTCGCCATCCGTTGCGTAGTCGGTTTCGCCCGTCACGCAGACGACGGAACCCGTGCTGCGGGAGAGCTCCACCGCAGCATTGACGGCGCTTGCGCTCGAATCCGTACTGTCGACTCCCTTGCCGCCCTTGCCTGCGCCCTGTAACGCAAGAATTTCGCTCGCGTTTCCGCGGATCACTGTGGGGTGAAGCGCAATCAGCTTTCGGATCTCACTGTCGCGCCAGGGGATAACGCCTGCGGCAACCGGGTCGAGCACCCAGGGCACGTGGTGCTCCCGGGCTGCTTGGGCGGAGAGCTGCATGCTTCTCAGCCGTTCGGGCACAGGCGTCCCGACATTGACGAGAAGAGCACCGGCGATGCCGGCGAAATAGGGCGCTTCCTCTTCGGCTACGACCATCGCCGGCGAAGCGCCGGCGGCAAGAAGCACGTTTGCCGTGATTTCCTGCACGACATCATTCGTGAGGCAGTGTACAAGCGGTCGAAGCTGACGAAGTTTCTCAAGCGCCTCAGAAGCGGCGCGCGGACAAAGCGGAGTGATCTGCATCTTCGTAAACAAGAAAAAGCCCGGGGGCTTAACGGAGTGAACAGTATCACACGAGCGAAGGCAGGAGACGGTTGCAGGATGGAGGAGTCAGATCTTTAGAATGACGCTCTTCGCCACAACCGCTCTTCAATGAGTTTTTGAGATGCTGATTCATCCTCAGTTCGACCCCATTGCGATTTCTGTCGGTCCGCTTGCCGTGCATTGGTACGGCCTGATGTATCTCCTCGGGTTTCTCGCCTTCTGGCTTTTGGGGCGGCGCCGGGCGGATGATCCCTGGCGCGGCATTACGCGCGACGACGTGGAGAACCTCCTTTTCTGGGGCGTATTCGGCGTCGTCCTCGGCGGGCGGCTGGGCTACTGCCTTTTTTATCAGCCGGACTATTACCTCTCGCACCCTCTTGATGTCATCAAGATGTGGCAGGGCGGAATGAGCGCGCACGGCGGATTGATCGGCGTCCTCATCGTGATGGGGATTTACGGGCGCGTGCGCGGCATGGGATTCTGGCGCGTGGCGGACTTTGTCGCTCCTCTGGTGCCGATCGGGCTCTTCTTCGGCCGCATCGGAAACTTCATCAACGGCGAGCTCTGGGGACGCCCGGCAGCAGCGGATCTTCCCTGGGCCATGGTCTTTCCACAGGCTCAGGACGGCGGTATTCCGCGGCATCCTTCGCAGCTCTATGAAGCCGGGCTCGAAGGTCTTGCTCTTTTCCTGCTCCTCTGGCTTTATTCCAGGAAGCCCAGGCCGCTCGCCCGAACCGGCGCACTCTTTGCGATCGGCTACAGCGTGGCGAGGTTTGCGTGTGAATTTTCCCGCGAGCCCGATGCATTCCTGGGGCTTCAGGCGCTCGGACTCTCGCGGGGTCAGTGGCTTACGCTCCCGCTTCTCATCTGCGGCATTGCCGTGTGGGTATGGGCGGGCCGAAAAAGCAATAAGGCTTCCTGATTAAGCCCGAAATCAAAAAAACATAAAAAAGGGTGCTTCCGAAACCGGAGCACCCTTTTTTCCGACATGAGGGAGGCTCAATCAGAGCGAGCTGATGGCCTTCCAGAGCATGTAGGAGGCGAGCACGAAGAGCATGCAGGCGAAGATGCGCTTCAGAGGCTTCGTGTCGGTCGCATGCGCAACCTTGGCGCCGAGAGGCGCAAAGAAGACGCTCGTTGCAGCGACGCAGATGAGCGCCGGGAGGTGGATGTAGCCGATCGTATAAGGCCAGCCGGGGAGTCCCGTCAGGCCCCAGCCGCTGATGATGTAGCCGATGGTGCCCGCAAATGCAATCGGGAAGCCGAATGCGGCGGAGGTGCCCACGGCGTTATGCATCTTGACGTTGCACCACGTCATGAAGGGGACGGAAATGAAGCCGCCGCCCGCACCCACGAGTGCGGAAATCACGCCGATCACGGTGCCGGCACCGAACATGCCGGCCGTTCCCGGAAGATGACGCGAGGGTGTGGGCTTGGTGTTGAGGAACATCTTCGCGGCGGAGAAGTAGACGAAGACCGCAAAAATCATCGCGACCCAGAAGGTCGGGAGCGCACCGGAAATCTGGGCGCCCAGGAGGCCGCCCACCAGGATGCCGGGGGCCATCGCAAAGACGACGTTCCAGAGGACGGCGCCGCGCTTCGCATGCGCGCGCACGGAGGAGAGCGACGTAAAGAGAATCGTGCCCATGGAAGTGGCAATGGCTACGTGAACAATGTGTTCAATGGGGATGCCCGCATAGGCCAGGAGCAGCGTGAGGAACGGCGTCAGAACCATGCCTCCGCCGATTCCGAGAAGACCGGCGAGAAAGCCCGTGCAGCAGCCGAGGGCGGCTAAAGCAAGAATGATCTGGATGGACATGGATGGATCCTTTGAGGGTAAAGGTCTTAAAGCGTCAGTGCGTTGTTGTCGTTTTTTAAAGGGACGCAAGATTTTCGGTGATGAAGCGGAATTCCGCTTTTGTCACCGGCGTGATCGAGAGCCGGTTGCCGCGCCGCAGTATCACCATGTCGGAGAGTTCAGGGTGGGTGCGCAGTTCGGCAATCGGAATAACTGGAATCTTAACGAGTCCTTCCACATCCACGGCGATCCACCTTGGGGAATCCGGCGTGCTTTTGGGGTCAAAGTACTCGCTTGTTTTATCGAATTGACAGGCGTCCGGATAAGGACCTGATGCGATGCGGGCAATGCCGGCGATGCCGGGATTGGGGCAGCTCGAGTGGTAAAAGAGTACGGCGTCTCCTGGCTTCATGGCATCGCGCATGAAGTTTCTCGCCTGATAGTTTCTGACGCCGAACCATGAAACCTTATGGTCCGGGGCGGCGAGCGCATCGTCGATCGAGCATTCGCCGGGTTCGCTCTTCATGAGCCAGAAGTTTTCGGCCTGCCTGATGAGCGCTTCAATGTTCTCTTTTGCGGACATTCTCTGCTCTTGGGAAAGCAGAAAGGGCAGCCTCAGAAAAGACTGCCCTTTCTCGAAAAAGGATGCCTGCTGCGGGGCGGGGCTACGTATCCTGAACCGAGAGTTCAGGGCGGTCGGCTCCGGAGCGGAACGGGCTGGACACGGCGTGACCGGCACTCTATCGGCTCTCGAGTAGGCCAACCTATTGCGCATGGCATTGGTTCTAGGTACCTTGGAGCCCTGATGCTTTGCCGCTGCAGGCTTGAAATCATTGTACCTGCTTCGCACCGTCTGTAAAGGGGCGGAAACGTAAAGAACCGTCCTGATGCGAAGCGGCAAAAATGAGTTTCAAAATGCTTCTTCAGAAAAGCGAGCCGATGGTTCCGATCTTGACGTCGCGGTAGAGCGCATCCTCGCAGAGCCGGCAAAGCGCGCGAATCTCCTTAAGCGCCTCAGCGTCTTCCGAGGCCTGGGCAGGCTGCGCTGCCGGTGCCGGCTGAGCGGCGTCGGGCGTCTGAGCAGGCGCCGCTGCGGGATTCCCGTCCTTGGCCTCGTCTTCTTTCTTCTTCGATTCGTAGGCGAATTCGAGCGCCGTCAGTACGGCAATCTGGTCGTTCGCGATGACGCGGCCTGCAGCGCGGACGGTCTGCATCTGCTCGTCCACCTGGCGGGCGCAGTCCTTGAGGAGCTCCTCCTCGCCGCTCGAGACGGCAAGGCGGTAGTCGCGATCAAAAATGGTGACGGTGACTTCAGACATGTCGAATGACTCCCCGGGCTTCAGGCATTGCCGCCGTCGCGAAGCTGCGACAGAAAAGCGTCGAGCTTGCGCTTCATTTCATGAATCTGCTCGCGGCTGTGCTTCAGTTCCGCATCGCGCGCTTCGAGCTGATTGGCAAGCTGAATGCGCGCGTCGCGCTCACTCTGCAGCCGGTTGATGAGCTGCGTTATCAGGGCTCTGAGCCTCTCGAGTTCCTGTTTCATTGGCATCTGTTGTCGAAGGAGAAGAATTGGGTTGTGCGGGCGGAATGATGGTCTTCGGAGGACGCGGCTCAAAGGAGCGGATGGTCCCGAGAATCAGCTGGTCCGCCTGCTGTTCGTCGGGCATCGGGTCGGATGTCCAGTGGTCGACGCGGCGGTCCGCGTTGAAGTAGACGCTCAGACGCCGGATCTGCTCGTCGCCGTCGCCGCGGCGCAGGTAGTAGACATAGTCCCAGCGGCCCTGGTGGAACTGATCCTGCACCAGCGGAACGCCGAGCAGGAACTGCACCTGTGCGTCCGTCATGCCTTTTTCGAGCTGAAGCGCCATTTCACTCGTGACCAGATTGCCCTGGTGGACATCGGCACGGTAAGGTTTCAGGAAGTAAGGCACGAAGTCAGTCGCGCTTTCCCAGGCACTCGATACCGTGTCGGTGACCGTGCTGCAGCCGGTAAGGCCAGCGGCGCCCGCAAGCGTGGTGCATAAAATGAGGAGATGTCGCTTGAACATAAACCGAATAAAATAAGAATTTCAGGCCGGGTTCTCAAATGAGCCCTGACCCCGTATGATAAAGAACTCAAAGAACTCAGACAGGGTAGCTTTGCCGTGAAGGAAGCAACACAGATGCAGCAGTCCGCCGACTTGAAGACCATGGGTCTCAAGGTTACGGTGCCTCGACTCAAAATTCTAGATTTATTTCAGAAGCTTTCTGAGTCGCAGGAAGCCGGCAAGCGCCATCTTTCTGCCGAAGAAGTCTACAAGCTTCTCCTGAATGAAAACAGCGATATCGGGCTCGCCACGGTTTACCGCGTGCTCACGCAGTTCGAAAACGCCGGCATTCTCGTGCGTCACGATTTCGACGAGGGCAGAGCGATTTATGAGCTCCAGGAAGGCCGTCACCACGATCATATCGTCTGCGTGCGCTGCGGCAAGGTCGAGGAGTTTGTCGATCCTGAGATCGAAAAGGCTCAGCGGCAGGTCTCTTCCCGCTTAGGGTATGAAATGACCGATCATTCGCTCGTTCTCTACGGCGTTTGCCACGACTGCCGCGAGAAGGAACGCAAGCGCAAGGAAGAAGTCTGAGATCCTGCGTCCCGCAGAAACTCAGAAATCCCGCAGGAGGAGCGCGCGAGCGCTCCTTCGTCATGTCTAAATCAGGGCAAAACAAAAGGCCCGCTACCTAGTGGGAGCAGGCCTTCTGAAGAATTCTGGTACGCGGTACTGGGATTGAACCAGTGACCCCTGCCGTGTGAAGGCAGTGCTCTACCCCTGAGCTAACCGCGCATTTGCGAGAAGCGAAATATTACCTGAAGAAAGGTCGTTTGCAAGGAAAAGTTCTGAACCATACCGTATTTACGGTACCTTTTCGATTTCAGGAACGCTTGGCCGGTCTTCTGCCGAGCGCAGCTTCCACGCCTAAATTAGCAAGCTGATCGGCTTTTTCATTGCCCGGGTTTCCTGCGTGGCCCTTTACCCAGCGCCATTCAATCTGGTGCTGCGAGGCGAGGCGATCGAGCTCCTGCCAGAGTTCAATATTCTTGATTTCACCCTTGCTTCCTTTCTTCCAGCCGCGCCGCTTCCAGTTGTGAATCCAGGTTGTGATGCCGTCCTTCACGTAGCTGCTGTCGGTGTGGATGATGATCGGGCAGGGCCGCTTCACGGCGGAGAGCGCGGAAATGACGGCAGTAAGCTCCATCTGGTTGTTCGTGGTGATCTTTGCGCCGTCGTAAAGTTCGAGGCGATGCTCTCCCCAGACGAGGAATGCGCCCCAGCCGCCGACGCCGGGATTGCCCTTGCAGGCGCCGTCGGTCCAGATTTCGAGCACTTTAGGCGAGGAATCAGCCATTAGAGTTTTTTCCCAAGAAGCGTGGAATGGGTTGTCGAAGATGCCGCAGGCACTCCGGGGGCAGGCATTTTACCCGGGAGCTTCTGCATTGATTCGCAGCTCACGATGCGGGGGCCGGGAAGGCGCTTTACGGCAGAGAGCAGGAAAAGGTTGGAAAACTGCGGCATCCAGCGGTCTCCCGCTTTATTGAGCCAGGACCAGGCATGAAGTCTCTTCAAGCTCCGGAAGCCGGGCGCATAAATGCCGAAAATTCCGCGGTCGACCTCAAGACCCAGAAGCGCGAGCCAGTCCTTCAGGCGGTAGAGCGATATCGGCACGAGCTCCGTCGGAAGGTAGGGCCTGCAGCCGAGCTTCACGGTCTGCTGCCTCAGCCACCAGAGGCCGAGCGAATTGAATGCCGTCAGGATGAGCCTTCCTTCGGGCTCCAGCACCCGCACCGCCTCGCGAAGGATTTGCTGCGGATTCGAAGCAAGATCCAGCGTATGCGGAAGCGTCACCAGATCCATGGATTCGTTCAGAATCGGGAGCTGCGACGGATCCGCCACAATCCGGTTGAGCGTGAATTTCGGGTCGCAAAGATTGCCCCGGGGGTCAATAAGCCAGTGCGCCTGCATGCGGTTTGCGGCGAGCGTATCGAGCTGGGGCATGCCGATCTGAAGCGCGCAGGAGCCGAAGACATCTGCCGTCAGCTCGCTGTAGGCTTTTTTCTCCCATTCAAGAAGAAGTTCGCCAGGAGCGGAAAGCAGGAAATCCTGAAAAGTGAGTGCGGGCATCAGAGTAGGCGGGAATAACAATTCGTTGCGTAATTTGGGGCAGTTCCCAAGAATCCTGAGCGGCTTCAGTCGAAGTCCGCATTCATGCAGGCATTAAGATTAATCGCTTATTGTCCTGATTTGTTTTTCCTCTCTTTCTTTTCAGCGCCATGCCTTCTGGTTTCCATGCCCTTCGCTCATTGACCCTTCTGGGCGCGCTCGTTTCATTGAGTTTTTCGACAGCGGCTGCGACAGATGAAACCATTCCTCCCGAGGAAGGTGCGGTGCAGGTAGAGGAGGCGGCAAGCGAAGCAGCGCTTTCGCGCGAATCCGACATTCCGGCGAACGTCTGGGCTCGCATTCGATCGGGCTTCGCTATTCCTAATCTCAATTCCGCGGCGGTAGATCGCTGGACGGATTTTTATGCGAAGGACCCGGACTATGTCCGGCGGATGGCCCTGCGCGCAAGCCGCTACCTCTACAACATCGTCGAGGAAGTCGAGGCAAGGCACCTTCCGACGGAACTTGCGCTCCTCCCTTTCGTGGAGAGCGCCTTCCAGCCTGAAGCCCTTTCTCGCGCGAAGGCTTCAGGTCTCTGGCAGTTTATGCCGGCAACGGGCAAAAACTACGCGCTGGAACAGAATCTCTGGCGAGATGATCGTCGGGACGTGCTCGAAAGCACCCGTGCGGCGCTTGATTATTTTGAATACCTTCACGGACTCTTCAACGACTGGCAGCTTGCGCTTGCGGCCTACAACTGGGGCGAAGGGAGCGTTCAGCGTGCAATTGCCCGAGCCAAGCGCCAGAAAATGCTCGCTGACTATGCGCACCTGAGGATGCCCCGGGAAACGGCCAACTACGTGCCGAAGCTCGAAGCCATCAAGCGCATTGTGAGCGATCCGGGAAAATACGGCATTGAACTTCCCGATGTCGGCAACGAACCCTTCTTTGTTCGCGTAACCAAGCCCCGAGACATTGATCTCAAGACGGCGGCGGAGCTTGCCGGCATGACGGAGGCGGATTTCCGGGCGTTGAATCCGAGCTTCAAGCTCCCGGTGATTGTGGCTTCTCACAACAACGTGATGCTGCTCCCGGCCGATCGTCTCGACTTTTTCGTGGACAATCTCGCGAGCTGGATGGATTCCGGGCAGCCTCTTTCGCACTGGACGACCTACCGTCTCCGGAGCGGCGAATCTCTGGCCGAAGTGGCCGAACGCTCCGGCATGACGGAGTCCTTCCTGCGCGAAGTGAACGGCATTCCGGAAGGGCGGAAGGTGCTCGAGAATTCGACGCTCCTCGTTCTCGCCGAAGGCGATGAGCAGGCGGATATTTCTGCGGAAGAGGCGGATGCAAGGCTTCGGCTTTCGCCCCTCACAACCTGGCGCCGGGTGACCTACCGCGTCAGAAGCGGCGATACGCTTTCCACCATTGCCCGGCGCTGGCATATCACGGTGAAGTCGATCGTTCAGGCCAACCGTCTGCGCTCCGACAGCCTGCGCGTCGGCCAGCGCCTTGTACTCACGGTTCCCAATGTGGCGCGCTCGCCTATTGTTGCGGCCTCGAAAACTTCTTCGAAGAGTCAGGCTTCGGGCGGTCATATTATTTATGCCGTGAGAAGTGGTGATTCACTCTTCAACATCGCCCGCCGCTATGGCGTTTCCGTCGATGACCTCAGAATGACGAACAGGCTTTCGGGGAACACCATTCGTGCGGGACAGCGCCTGCGCATTCCGAGAACGGGTGAAGCGAATGTGGAGCCTTCAAGCGTTATTTATACGGTCCGATCCGGAGATACGCTCTCGACAATCGCAGGGCGCTACGGTGTTTCCGTTACGAAGCTTCGTCGACTCAATCGACTTTCATCCTCGCGGCTTCAGGTTGGTCAGCGCCTGGAGATTCCTGAAGGGGATGAGCCCAGAGAGCCTCCGAAGCCGGTAACGGCTTCAAGCCCCAAGACAACGGAACACGTTGTCCGTTCCGGCGATACGCTCTCCGGCATCGCCGGGCGCTACGGCACGACCGTTGCCAAGCTCCGCTCTGCGAATGGTCTGCGTTCCAATCGACTCTCCGTCGGTCAGCGTCTGGTGATTCCGGCCACTGCCAGCCGATTGGATGCTCAAAAGAATGCCGCATCTGCGGATCGCGTCTACATCGTCCGTTCAGGCGATACGCTTTCAGCGATTGCGGCAGCGAACAGCACCTCCATCGCAGAACTGAAGCGCATAAACAACCTTCGAAACAATCGCCTCTCGGTGGGGCAGGAGTTGAAGCTCCCCTGACCGATTACAGCTCTTTATGGCGGATGAAGTCCTCATCCGCCTAAAATTAACAGCTTCAACATTGATTGTTTCCCGGCAGAGCATCTTTCTGCCGGAAGAAATTTCCTAACCAATATTTTTCCAAGAGATCCAGCAT
Organism: Sutterella faecalis; assembly: GCF_006337085.1. GTDB lineage: Bacteria > Pseudomonadota > Gammaproteobacteria > Burkholderiales > Burkholderiaceae_F > Sutterella > Sutterella faecalis. The sequence goes on from NZ_CP040882.1 coordinate 2,255,876, forward strand.
GGGCTTCCTCACCGGCAAGAAGATTCTGATCACGGGCGTGATTTCCAACCGTTCCATCGCCTACGGCATTGCTCAGGCCTGCCATCGTGAAGGCGCGGAACTTGCCTTCTCCTATTCGGACGAACGCTTCCGTGAGCGTCTTCAGGACTTCGCTGCGGAATTCGGCAGCGACATTGTTCTTCAGATTGATGTGTCGAAGGACGATCAGATTGATGCCGCGGTGAAGGCGCTGGAAGCAAAGTGGGGCTATCTCGACGGTTTTGTGCACTCGATCGGCTTTGCGCCCCGCGAAGCCATTGCCGGAGACTTCCTCGAAGGCATCTCGCGCGAAGCTTTCCGCGTTGCAATGGATATCTCCGCTTATTCCTATCCTGCGCTCGCGAAGGCTTTCCTTCCCCTCATGAAGGGGCGTCAGGCGTCGATCCTCTCGCTCACCTATCTTGGCGGCGAACGTGTCGTTCCCAACTACAACACGATGGGTCTTGCCAAGGCGGCGCTTGAATCCTCGACCCGCTATCTTGCCGTGAGCCTCGGCCGCGAAGGCATCCGCGCGAACGCCATTTCCGCCGGCCCCATCAAGACGCTTGCCGCCTCCGGCATCAAGGGCTTCTCAAAGCTCCTCCATGTGATGGAAAAGACAGCGCCTCTCGGCCGCACGGTGACGATTCAGGAAGTCGGCAATACGGCTGCCTTCCTGCTTTCGGATCTTTCGAGCGGCATTACGGGCGACATCGTCTACGTTGACGCGGGCTTCCACGCTGTGGCTGTGGGCGTCGTTGACGAAGAGTAATTGAGCGGCTGAAAGCGCTTCATTCGCCGACAGAGGAAGGCTCCGGAGCAATTCTCTGGGGCCTTTCATATATCAGAAAGGACAACTTGCAGAAGGTCTGAGATGAAAAAAGGAATTTCCATTGTTCTTATGACAAGAAATGAGGAAATTAACCTCGAGGCTTGTCTAAAAAGCTGCTCTTTTGCTGACGAAATTATTTTGATTGACGATGGAAGTACGGACAATACGCTCTCTATCGCTGAAAGATTCGGTGCAAAAATTTTTCATCGAGCCCTGAATGGGGATTGGGCGGCACAGCAGAATTTTGGCATCGCTCAGGCATCTGAGTACTGGGTGATGCTTATGGATGCAGATGAGCGGATCACACCGGATTTGGCAAGCAAATTAAAGCAGGCTGCCGAGGGGGAAGATGTCGCCTATCTTGTGCAAAGGCATAATAAATTTAAAAATATTAGTGTGACTCATGGTGCATTGCGCCCAGACTGGGTATGCCGGTTTGCACCCAGAACAAAGATTGAAATTTTTGGCCAGGTGCATCCTGAAATCCGTGTCGGGTGCCCTAAAAAACGTCTTCAGTCTGAAGGGTTGATTCATTATCCATACCGCACTTGGAAGCAATACATCAATAAGCTGAACCTCTATAGCGATCTGGCTGCGGATCGTTATTTATCTGAACAAAAGAGTGTTTACTTCCTAAGGGATGTCGTAGGCAGGCCGCTCTGGTCCTTTTTTAAGATCTACCTTCTTAACAGAGGATTCCTGGATGGAAAGGCGGGATTCATCTTCTCGGTTAATAATGCCGTTTATACGATGAATAAGTACGCTAAGTATTATTTTCTAAAACATTATTCCGGTGAACTCTGATGCACGACATGAAGAAGATCGGCGTATTCGTCAAGCCTACGGAAAGTCTTTGCGTTCCCCTTGAGCATATTGTCAAGGTGCTCTCTTCTCAGGGGTATGAAGTCCTGCTTGAAGAGCGTGCGGCTCAAACACTTGAAGGCCGGATGGCGTTTAGGGGACATGCGCGCAGAGAGCTCGGCGAACTTTGCGACGCGGCAGTTGTGCTTGGCGGAGACGGGACGATACTCGGGGTCGCGAGAGAGATCGCGGGCTGCGAATGTCCGCTCATCGGCGTTAATGCCGGGCGTCTCGGCTTTATTACCGACGTTGTGCTCGAGGACGTGGATACGGTGCTCCCGGCCATGCTTCGAGGGGAATGTTCGTCCGATCGCAGGCATCTCCTCGAGGGCGTTGTGCTTCGCAACGGAAAAGAGATTTGCCGCAATTCCGCAGTCAACGACATAGGCTTCAGCCATGGCCGTGCCGGCGGCATGGTGGATTTCATCATTTATGTAGACGGACGCCAGATGAGCAGTCAGTCTGCTGACGGCATTATTTGCTCGACTTCAACGGGATCCACGGCTTATGCGCTTGCTGCGGGCGGTCCTATTCTCCATCCTTCGCTTGAAGCCGTGCAGCTGGTGCCGGTTGCTCCGCATACGCTTTCGAACCGTCCGATTGTGCTCCCGGCCAATCTCAAAATCGAAATTGAGCTCGTGAGCGCCAGAGATGCTGTTGCCTATTTCGATATGCAGGAATTCTGCGACGTCATCCCGGGCGATGTGCTGAGGATCGAACAGTCATCGCGCACGATTGAAATTCTTCACCCGCTCAATTACGACTATTTCGAGCTGCTCCGCCGCAAGCTCAAGTGGAATTTCTCGCCGGCGAGCGTGCATAGGAAGGACTCTGCGGACCCTGCTCAGTAATCTCTTTTTCGGCCTGAGGGGCCCTTCATGCTCACAACGCTCAATCTCAAGGATTTCGTCATTGTTGATCAGCTTTCGCTTGATCTCTCTTCAGGCTTTACGGTGCTGACCGGCGAGACCGGTGCCGGCAAATCGATTCTGATTGACGCCATACAGCTCATCAGAGGCGGTCGAGGCGATGCGGATCTGGTGAGGCAGGGCTGTGAGCGAGCAAACATCATTGCGGAATTTTCCCTGGGTGATGCGTCCCGTCATTGGCTTGAGGAAAACGATCTTCTTGAAACCGGCGCGGGGAGTGTTCTGGTGCGTCGCGCCATTGACCGCAATGGGCGCTCCCGCGCATGGATTAACGGTATTTCCGTGACGCTCTCGCAGCTCAGGGAACTCGGGGATACGCTTGCCGACATCCAAGGGCAGCATGCGCACCAGCTCCTCCTGAAGCCTCAATGCCAGCTGAAGCTTCTGGACGCATACGCCGAGGATGCGGCGATTCTCGGCGAAGTTAAAAATGCGCATGCAGAGTGGAGCGCGGCTGCGCGCAGATTGGCAGAGGCCACTTCAGGGGCGGATATCCGTACCGCAAGGATTGAGCAGCTCAACTGGCTCCTTGAGGACCTGGATGCGCTTTCGCCTAAGAAGGGGGAATGGGAAGAACTCAATCAGGAACATTCACGGCTCGCACATGCCGTTTCCATTACAGAAGGGCTTAATGAGTCGATTGAATGGCTGACGCAGGGGGAAAATGCTGCGGGAGACCTGGTGACAAAGGCTCAGATGCGGGTTGACTCGCTTTCCGAATATGATGAGCGGCTCAAAAATATCAGCGAAACGCTGACGACTGCGGCCGAACTCATTGACGATGCTGCAGGCGACCTTGAGAACATCCTCGACCGTACGGATACGGATGGCGCGCGGTTTGAAAAGGTCGACAGGCGCGTGTCGCGCTACTTCAACCTGGCAAGGAAATACCGAACGGAACCCGAAGCGCTCTTCGAGTTGGAAGCCGAGAGCAGGAAGCGTCTGGAGGAGCTTAAGGGCGAAGAAAATCTTGAAGCGCTCCAGAAGGCTGAAGCGCTGGCGCGCAAAGCATACGATGCCAAGGCGAAGCTTCTTACCCAGGCGCGTCGCAGTGCAGCAGAGAAGTTTGCCCGGGCCGTTACAGAGGAAATGCAGCATCTTTCCATGAAGGGCGGCCGCTTTGAGGTGGCGTTGGAAGCGTGTGCGCCTTCAGAGCATGGCTCGGAAAAATGCGAATTTCTTATGGCCGGACACCCGGGGGTAGATGTGAGTCCGCTCGCCAAAGTTGCGTCCGGCGGCGAGCTTTCACGTATCGGACTCGCTATCTTTACGCTTTCCTCGCGCAATACCACAGTTCCAACGCTCATTTTCGACGAGGTGGACAGCGGCGTCGGCGGCGCAACCGGCGAAGTGGTCGGTCGAATGATGAAGAAGCTCGGGGAATCGCGTCAGGTGCTCTGCGTGACGCATCTTCCTCAGGTTGCCGCCTGCGGCGACCATCATCTCAAGGTCGAAAAAATATCTGATGGATTTGAGACGGTAAGCTACCTCAAGGAGCTTTTCGGACAGGCGCGTGTTGATGAGATAGCCCGCATGCTGGGCGGGCTTCTCATTACGCAGAAAACGAAAGTCCTTGCAGAGGAAATGGTGAAGTCGGGCGAAGCCTCATGACGCCAGTTTCTTGATGGCTGCCAGCACTTCTTCCAGCGTCGGCCAGGCGCCTTCCTTGCCGAGCACAATGGCCCTGGGGTTCCAGGGAGCCGTGCGGGAAGGATCCGTGACGCCGATCAGCGTGATCTGAGGAGCGCCGACAGCCGCCGCCACATGACTGAGACCCGAATCGTTCGCAATAACCATGCGGGAGCGCTTGGCAAGCGCGGCAAGCGTGCCGAGCGTTGTCGGCGGGCAGATCATGGCATCCGGACATGCGGCACGGGCTAAATCTGCCTCGCGCACTGACGGGAAGACGACGGGTTCAATGCCAAGATCTCTCAACGGTGTGCAGAGCGCATTGAAATGTTCCCAATGCTTCTTTTTGCCGTGATGAAGGCCGCGGGCAATAGGTGCAAGAAGCGCAAAATTTTCGGGGATCTTGAGTTCCTGCATCAGATTTCGTGCACCTGCCTCATGGCGCTTCAGCGGCGTCAGACCGAGAGACGGCGGAACCTTATCCCATGCGGGCTTGATGTCCCATGCTTCAAGAGCTCCGTGAGCCAGAGTGAAAAAGCGTTCGACCTCGTGCATTTTTCCGGGTTCGGGGACGGACTTGTCGAGGAATAGTCGACGCCAGTCGGTTGGATAACCGGCGCTTTTAATGCCACCCAACGCGTAGAGAAGTGCAGAACTTAAGGAATTTGGAAAAAGCAAACCTTTGGGTGCCGTACCGAAGTGCCGCGCAATATTACGGATGCGTGAAAAATCTTCAGTGACGTGACCTTCAATCGGTTCAAAGCGCCAGCCCGTCCCCGCAAGAAGATCCTCCGCCCAGCGCTTGCCGGTCAGAACTGGTGTGAGGCCACTTGCCTCCAGAAGCCTGAGGCCAGGCAGTGCCATGCAGCAGTCGCCGACATGATTGGGAAGTCTGCAAAGAATTTGGGTCATTTCGAAGTGAATCTCAAATTAAATGAGCTGCTGTCAGCACTCGCTTTGCATGCTCATATGGCGTGTACTGAGGGGATACCAACTGAGCAGCATTGCTGAGGCGATGCTTGTTCATGATTGCGTTCTGAATTGCAATGGTAATGCTGGAATCGGAGCTCGTATCCAGGATAATTTTGCCATCCGGTGCGATCACTTCATTGGAATACACGTTGGGGGTAAGGACAACTGGAGTTCCGGAAAAAACGCTTTCGACTGCGACAAGTCCAAAAGCTTCGTAGCGGGAAGCAAGGATCGTATAGTCCACAAGTTTATAGACACGTTCCATATCCTTGCGGAAGCCAATGTACTTAACGTTCCTTACCTCCTCTACGGGACGCCCGGCGACGAGGAGCGTAACAGGTAGTGCAGTGCTGCTGAAAAAGCGCTGGAGAATGTCCATCCCTTTGACGTATTGACTGCCCGCAGAGGGAATCAGAAAAACAGTGTGATCTTTAGGAACTCCAAACGCCTCTCTAAAAGATTGAATTTCAGCTGCGGTGGCGGGTTCTGCATTGAAACGGGTTCCATCAATCGGCGGGTAAACAGTCTGCACCTTCTCTTTAGAGATGCCGTATAGATCACAAATTTCGCGGCTCATGCCATCAGAATGAGCAATAACGAGTTGACTTTGCTGATAGCACTTTGATTCAAGCGCAATCATTTTTTTGTCGAAAAATGAAGTTTTTTTACCTATGCCTCTTAGGTAACCAATATGGGTTCCGCCGCAAAACGAAATCGTAGCGCCAGGGTAACGATTGGTCGATAGGATTGCGTCGAATTGCCGATGCTTCATTAATGAATCGAGGCGAAAGTTGAAATAGTAGTCTCGTAACTTTGTAGGAAGCAACTTGCAGTTGATGACAACGGATTCGAATCGCAGATTTTGGCAGACAGAAGGGTCAATTTTCTTGGTAAAAATGGTTGGATGAATACCTAGGGAGTTAAGACCTTCTATGAGGTCAAGGATGTAGCGACCCATGCCACCATCCAGACGTATTGACTGGCAGGCGATTGCAAGCGACAGATCCGATTTCATTTTTCTTCGTAAGGAGTGATGGGAGAGTATTTGACTCAGAGGTCTAAGCTGATATAGCTAGTATCATGACGCATCTACAAGCATAATCGTCACTATGAAACTTGAAACTACCATACCGATTTTAGGTAACCCTCAGCTCATGAGGCTCTTCCAGTACCTGCCTCCCTATAAGGGCTACATAATCGGTGCTGCCGTATGCATGATCCTTGGGGGTGGTGCATCTTCATTGATTGCCCTTGTGCTCGGGAAGCTCACGGACATGGGGTTTTATCAACAAGATCCAATTGTTCTTTATCTTGCCCCGCTCGCGCTGATAGGTATTTCGGTTCTTCATGGTGGAACACAATATTTCAGCCAGTTCCTGCTTGTACGTGCGTCACAGGGTGTTCTGCTGGAAATTAGAACCCTCATGTTCGATCGAATGCTTAGATGGGGTGACGAGCTCTTTCTTAAATATCGTTGTGGGGAAGTTCAGGCGAAGTTCATCAATGAAGCGGCTACGGCACTTTCAAGTGCTGCATCAGTGATGACAACGATCATCCGTGACTGCATACAGATTGTCTGTCTCCTTGCCGTGCTGATCTGGCACAACTGGCTGCTGACGATTGTCACTTTCGTGACAGGTCCGCTTCTTTACCTCATTCTGCGGTGGGTCACCAAGCACATCAAACGCTTGACTTCTAGACAGCAGAAAAGTTTTGGCAAGCTGATCGGGACGATTCAGGAAACTTACAACGGTGAGCGCGTTGTAAAGATTTATAACGGCTATGAATATGAGCGTCAGCGCTTTCGCGCAGTAAATGAGCTTCTCAAGGATCTGACGCTTAAAACACAACAGATTAAGGCCGCAGGGACTCCGCTGACTCAGCTTGTATCTATGTGCGGAGTCTCCATTGTTGTTGTGTTCGCTTTGCTCCAGGCTCAGGCTGGGTTGCTGACTATGGGGGAATTCACAACATTCCTCTCTGCCATGCTTCTCCTGCTCCCCCCCATCAAGCATCTTTCCAATGTGATGGGCTCAACGGCCGCCATGACAGCTGCCGCAGAAAGTCTTTTCAAGATGGTTGATGAGATACCGGAGAAAGATGAAGGGACGCAGGACGTTAAGCGCATTCAGGGGGAGGTTATCTTCGATCATGTAGGCTTTACGTATCCAGGTGCAGAAAAGGCGACAGTTACTAACTTCACCCTGGACGTGAAGCCTGGTGAAATGATCGCTCTTGTGGGGTCATCCGGTGCCGGTAAATCCACGCTCATCAACCTGATTCCGAGATTTTGGAATCCGACAGAGGGCGAGATTTACTTTGATGGTATTCCGCAGAAGGAACTTACCCTTGAAAGTCTGAGGCGGCAGATTGCTTTGGTGAGTCAGGATGTTGTGATTTTTGACGATACCATCGCAAACAACATTGCCTACGGTTGCAAAGATTCCGTGACGCGTGAGCAGATAGAGGCCGCGGCAGAAGCTGCTGCGCTGACGGATTTTCTTAAGACCTTACCCGATGGACTTGACACACAGGTTGGTGCCAACGGCAGCATGCTGTCGGGTGGTCAGCGTCAGCGCCTTTCCATTGCGCGAGCTTTCCTCAAAAATGCTCCCGTGCTGCTTCTTGACGAAGCCACCAGTGCACTGGATACGGAGAGCGAAAAGCATATTCAGAAGTCGCTCGATACGCTTCTCAAAGGGCGTACGTCTTTTGTGGTTGCTCATCGACTCTCGACGATCATCAATGCAGACCGCATTGTGGTCATGCGTGACGGCGGCATTGCCGAGATCGGCAGTCACGAAGAGCTCCTTGAGCGTCAGGGGTTCTACCATCATCTCTACACGATTCAGTTCAGCAGAAGCAGCTGACGAAAAGAACGGGTAATGTTCGAAGGGCGTGCTTTAAGAGGTGCGCCTTTTTCTTTTACGGGATCCTAGAAAAAATCATGATGCTGACCGGTTTTATATACGGTGTTGCCGCCTGCGCGCTCTGGGGACTGGTCTACATGATCCCGCTCTGGCTTGCCGCTTATGATCCCCTGTTGATCGCACTGGCGCGCTACACCATCTTCGGAGCCTTGTCGACGGCTCTGCTCTTCTTCAACCTGCGGTATGTGCGTCAGATGACAGCGGGCGACTGGTGGAGTGCGATCGCTCTGGGAGTCATCGGCAACCTCTTTTTCTACTGGCTTTTGGCTTCAGCCGTTCAACTAGCCGGTGCTCCAATTGCCGGAGCCTTCACTGCCGTTATTCCCATCAGCGTGGCAATCGTTGCGAATCTCTCAGCAGCCCGCGTCGGACATGGGGTTGCCTGGGGGAAGCTTGTCCTTCCGCTTTCAGTGGTTGGAGCCGGAATGGTATGTCTCAACTGGACCGAGTTTGCATACTTTCTTCAGACATCGTCAGAGCCGCCTTCAGGCTTCTGGCTTGGCGTCTTCTATGCCTTTCTCAGCCTGCTTGTCTGGACCTGGTATCCCTTAAGCAATGCAGAATGGCTCATTCGGCACCGAGGCAAGATGTCTCCGATGTTCTGGACGGCCGCTCAGGGAGCAGGAGCACTCCCTGCATCACTGGTAGGTCTTATCTGGTATGTCTGGAATGATGGCGGAATCATGCATGCACTTGGCGAGACCCCGGAAAAGTTTGCAGCGGGCGTTGTTTTTCTGGGATTGGTCTGCTCATGGCTCGCGATTTGCTTCTGGAATGCCATGAGTCAGCGCCTGCCGAGGGCGTTGGGCGGACAGATGATTATTTTTGAAACGATCTTTGCCGTCATCTATGCGCACATCATGCGGGAACAAATGCCGACGGCACTCATGAGCATCGGCATGGTATTGCTCCTCGTTGGCGTGTTCATGTCCGTTCGTGTTTTCCAGCACCATTCAAAGAACATTTGAAAGTACTCTCCAGACCTTTTCGGCTGGAATGCTCTGCATGCAGCGGGAAAGTTCCGGGGGTGTGAAATGCGCGCACAGATGGTTATGACTCCGGCAGCCGCCGCAAGGTTCAGGGTTATCTCGACGGACAATGGTGGTGTTGCCAATTGTCTGCAAGTCAAGCTTGTTGTTGAAATTATGCGGAAGGCCTGATTGAGGGGCTGGTCCCCAGGTTTCCACGGATGTGGGACCAAAAAGCGCAATGCATGGAGTGCCTGTGGCTGCGGCTATATGCGTAGTAGCGGTATCTACGCCTACATAAGCCCGCGCTTCCCGGATAGCTCTGCCGGTTTGTCCAAAAGACGCTCTTCCTGCGATAACACAGAGTTTTTCTTGAGGGAGATCTTCTGTAATTGACTGAATGTATTTTTTTTCAGTTTCGCTAGGGCCACCTGTGAGGCAGATTCCATATCCGGCATTGATGGTTTCCTGCAGCAACTTTTTCCAACCTGAAATGGACCAGTTTTTATCCTGATAGCGGGAGCAGGGATGACAGGCAATGTAGGGCCCCAGTCGGGCCAGCTCATTGCGCAGGTCACCGGAGAGTTCCGCATCAGGCGCTACAGGACGAATAACAGCGTTGGCTCCGATCACGGGTTCAGCGAGCGAGGAAAGAATGTCGAGCATGTGACCAGGAGCCGGTCGCGTGAAATTTGTAATGAGCATACGAATCCAAAGGTCGGAACTTTTCCCTGCAGTGGGCGGCATGATCTGATGTTTGGCGCTCGCCCAGCAGTAAAGCGTCGCTCGAGTGTTGTTCATGCGGGACAGCGCCCAGTCATAGCTGTTCCATGACCGGATGTGATCAAGCGCCTGCCGGAATTTATTGGGATGGTGCTCAACGCCGATGACGTTGTCGATGGCAGAAATGCCTTCAAGAATTCCTCGATTGTCCTTGAAGGTAAGAAGGTCAACCTGAGCGTCCGGGAGCTTCTCCTTTATCGCCGGAGCAAGCGCTGCTGCAAGAAGGCAGTCGCCGAGATAACGCAGGGACACGATCAGGATTTTCATTTTTATGGTTCCTTACCTTGCAGGGAGAAGTGAGCAAGATACCAGTGAAGCGTGGCATCCAGGCCAGTGGAGAACTCTACCAATGGCTTCCAGCCGAGCGCCCGGCGAAGCTTTCCGGCATTGAGTCCATATCGAACATCATGGCCCGGACGATCGGAGACATGCCGGATGAGTTCAGCATAAGACCCCTGAGGGCTGGGCTTCAGCTCGTCAAGGCGAGTGCAGATGCGCTCGATGTATTCGAGATTCGTGCGTTCGTTGCTTGCGCCCACGTTGTAGATTTCCCCCGGGATTCCTTTTTCGAGAATCAGCGTGATTGCACGACAGAAGTCTGAAACATGGATCCAGTCGCGGATCTGAAGGCCGCTTCCGTAAACGGGTATCGGTTCGCCGGAGAGCGCTTTTTTAATCACGCTGGGCGTGAGCTTCTCGGGGTACTGACGCGGCCCATAGTTGTTCGTGCAGCGTACGGTGATGACGGGCATCCCATATGTCCGGGCATAGGCGCGGCCGAGCTGGTCCTGCGCAGCCTTGCTGGCCGAATAGGGGCTGCTCGGGTCAAAAGGCGTTTCTTCAACGGCGGGCGGAGCTTCCTTCGTCAGGAATCCATAGACCTCATCCGTTGAAATGTTGATGAAGCGGAAAGCGGTGCGCTCATCCTCGCTCAATGAATCTTTGTAGCGGCGGGCGGCTTCAAGGAGCGTGGCCGTACCGAGCACATTGGTTTCAATGAAGATCTTTGGGCCGGAAATCGAGCGGTCCACGTGACTTTCCGCCGCAAAGTGAATAACGGCTCTTGGATGAAAGCGGTCGAAAGCTTCAGCAACTGCATCAGTGTCGGCAACATTCCCGAGGACAAAGCGGTAGCGCGGGTCGCCTTTGACAGAATTCAGGTTCTCAAGATTCCCGGCGTAGGTGAGCGCATCAAAGTTCACCACAGGCTCCTGATGATGCTGAAGCCACTCGAGAATGAAGTTTGAGCCGATAAAGCCGGCTCCGCCGGTAATGAGGATCATGCAGGATGTCGGGCGCCTATAGAATGAGCGCAACAGTGAAAATCAAGGGGCGCTTCTATTAAAGCGCTGGAGAATACGTGGAACAAATCCTTATCAACAGCTCCCGCGAGGAAGCGCGAGTTGCCATTTTAGAGGACGGCATCCTGAAGGACATCCTCGTTGAGCGCATGTGCGCACGGGGCCTCGTAGGAAACGTCTATTACGGTCAGGTAGTCCGCGTGCTTCCTGGCATGCAGAGCGCCTTTCTGAATGTTGGGCTTGAGCGCACGGCTTTCCTTCATATTGCAGAGATTGAAGGGGCGCGCACCGAAACCGGAACGCTTCGCCCGATCGAAACGCTTCTTCATGAGGGGCAGCGCCTGATGGTGCAGGTCGCGAAGGACCCGATCGGAACGAAGGGCGCGAGGCTCACGACAACGATTTCGCTCGCTGGCAGAAAGCTTGTTTATCTGCCTAACGACACGCACATCGGCGTCTCTCAGCGCATCGATGACGAAGCGCTTCGCGAACGGCTTCGGGAAGAAGTGACTGCACTTCGTCCCCCGGAAGAAAAAGGCGGCTACATTGTGCGCACGAGCGCTGAGGAAGGCGCGACGGAAGAAGAGTTCCGCACGGACATGACCTACCTTGCGCACCTCTGGAAGGAAATTCAGCAGAAGGCGCGCGAAGCGAAGGGGCCGAAGCTCCTCTATCAGGATCTCACGCTTTCGCAAAGGGTGCTTCGTGACCTCGTGCATGAGGAAACTGCTTCGATTGAGGTGGATGAGCGAAGCGAATTCAAGGCCCTCCAGGCATTTGCCCGACAGTTTGTTCCCACAGCGGCGGAAAAGCTTCATTTCTATGAAGGCGAGACGCCCCTCTTTGAGCTCTACGGCATTGACGCGGAGCTCGAGAAGGCGCTCGGCCGCCGGGTGGACCTTAAGAGCGGCGGCTATCTCGTTTTCGACCAGACCGAGGCAATGACGACGATCGACGTCAATACCGGCGCCTACGTGGGAAAACGCGACTTCAGCGATACGGTTTTTAAAACCAATCTCGAGGCGGCGCAGGTCATTGCACGGCAGCTGAGGCTCAGGAACCTGGGCGGCATCATCATCGTCGACTTCATCGATATGGCGAAGGATGAGCACCGTGAGGCAGTTTTGAGCGAACTGCGGCGTGCGGTCGCGCACGACCGCACCAAGATGACCGTGAGCGGCTTCAATGAGCTTGGGCTCGTAGCCATGACCAGAAAGCGCACGCGGGAATCGCTCGCGCATGTGCTCTGCGAAACCTGCCCGATTTGCGGGGGACGCGGCGAAATCAAGACGGCAAGGACGGTTTGCTATGAGATCCTCCGCGAGATCGTGAGGCTTTCGAAGCAATATAAAGACATGAAGGAATATCGGATTCTTGCCAGTCAGACGGTTATTGACCTGCTCCTCGAAGAGGAATCCCAGGCGCTCGAACTCCTTCAGCAGTCGGTTGAAAGACCTATTCTTCTCGAGGTGGAAGCCGCCTATTCGCAGGAAGAGTGGGACGTGATCCTCGCGTAAGTCGACAGAGTAAGACAGGAAATTTGAAGCAGATGACGCAAATGAAGCCCCGGAACCCCACTTTCTACTGGTATGACTACGAAACCTTCGGCGTTGATCCGAAGCGGAATCGTCCCGCACAATTTGCAGGCCGCCGTACGGGCCTCGATTTTGAGCCCGTGTCGGAGGGTGAGGTTTTCTATTGCCGCCCGTCCATGGATCAGCTGCCAAGCCCGGAGAGCTCGCTTCTCACAGGCATTACACCGCAGCTCTGCGAAGAAAAGGGATTGAAGGAAACCGAGTTCGCGCGCGATGTCTGGGAGCGGATGAATACTCCCGGAACGGTGAGCATCGGCTACAACACGCTCGGATTTGACGATGAAGTGAATCGCTTCCTTTTCTGGCGCAATTTCCTCGACGCTTATCAGCACAGCTGGGCGAACGGCTGCTCCCGGTGGGATCTTTTCCCTGTCGTCTGCGCCGCCTGGGCGCTCCGCGGCGACGCCATCAAGTGGCCGAAGTGGGAAGAGATTGATCCGGCGGTGTACCCGAAAGCTGCCGGCAGAAGCGGCGTCTGCTTCAAGCTCGAATTTCTGACCATAGCCAACGGCATTGAGCATGGACATGCTCACGATGCGCTTTCGGACGTTGAGGCGACGATCGGACTTGCAAGACTTCTCGCTGAGAAAGAGCCTCGTCTTTGGCAGTGGGCCTTTGAAAATCGTACGAAAGAAAAGGTGCTTGCGGCCATCGGCGACACCAAGCCGGTCGTGTGGGTAACGCCCCGCTTCGGCATCGCGCGTGGATGCACCGGCATTGCCGCCTGCTTCTATCAGGACAAGAACGATTGCTGGATGTGGGATCTGATGGAGGATCCCACGATTCTGCGCACGCTTTCACTTGACGACTTCCGCAAACGAGCATTCCCGACGGCTGAAGATCGTGCGGCAGGTGTAGCCCGCCTGCCGATCCGTCAGCTGAAGGCCAATGCGTCGCCCTTTGTCTGCTCGAACCTTCGCGTGCTCTCGCGAGACCGGGCAGCGCAGTACGGCATCGATTTCGAGGTGGTTCAGCAGAACCTCGCAAAGCTTCAGGAAATCATTCCGCTCATTCAGACGGTTTTCGCGGAAGTCCTGGGGATGCGCTTTGCGGATGAAAAGCTTGAAGTCCACCCGGACCCGGATACGTCGCTTTATTCGTCAGGGTTCGCTAGTGCCAACGACAAGGTGCAGTTCGCGAAAATTCGCGAATCCACACCTCAAGATCTCAAAAAACTCTCTGAAAGCGGAGCGCTTCACTTTGATGATCCGCAGTTCATCGAAATGCTTCTTCGCTACCGCGCCCGCAACTGGCCGGAAACCTTGTCTTCAGAAGATGCGGCGCACTGGAAGGCGCTTTGCCGTCGACGCCTGATGGAAGGCGAAGACCGGGCGCTTACCGTGAGTCAATACTTTGAAGAAATTGATCGGGCTCAGGAGAGCGGTCAGTTTGACGACGAAATGCATCAGGAAATCCTGGGCGCGCTCTATGAATGGGGCGAACGCCTTGGCGAATTCGCGAGCGAGGACTAAAGTGGAAGTCCGAGTCGCTTGAGGTCTAATAAATTTTGAGGAGAGACAACATGGGATTCAAAAAAATTGGCGTCGCGTGTGGTGTAAATCCGCTCCCGGGGCTCAAGATCAAGGCCTGGCTCATTGCCACGGGCTCCGACCTCGATATGGAAGTCGAGGTCGTCGAATCGGCTCAAGAAATGCCGCTTGAGCCGCCGACGCCGAGGATCGCGCTGGGCGACCGCAAGATTGCGGCTTTCCTCGCGGCTTCGGAACTCCAGAAAGCCGGCTGCGAAGCCGTCATCATCCCGGATGTCAGAACGGAACCCTTCCTTCCTGAACTCCAGAAGGAGCTTCAGGTTCCGGTGATCTCGCTTCTTGCGGGGCTCCCCGAAAGCCTCAAAGCCGAAGGCATCCGCAGGATTGGTCTTCTGGGACGTGCCGTGCCGCAGGACTTTTATGAGAAGATTTTCGGCGCCGACTTTGAGTTCGTGAAGCTCGCTGAAGACCTCACGCCGATCTACGATATCCTGCAGAGCCCGGGCGAAGCCCTCAAAAAGCACGGCTTCTCTCCAGAGAACGAAGAGATGATGATGAAGGCGGGCGAGAAGCTTCTGGAAGCCGGTGCGGAAGTGCTCATCCCGAACTGCACGCAGATGGCGCGCTTTGCGGAAGAGCTGCGTCTGCGGGGACTCCCCGTCATCGACCTCCTGAGAAATGCCGCCGTGGAAGCCGTCAAGGCGACGCCGAAGCGCCTCCCGAAGCCCTTCAAGGTGGGCCTCATCGGCGGTCTCGGGCCCGCGGCAACGGTGGACCTTTACGACAAGATAGTGAAGGCGACGCCCGCGAAGACGGACCAGGAACACATCAAGGTAGTGGTTGAGCAGAATCCGCAGATCCCTGACCGGACGGCGGCGCTTCTTCGCGGCGGCGTGGACCCGACGCTTGCAATGTTCAACTGCGCGAAGCGCCTCGAGGACGACGAATGCGACGCGATCATCGTTCCCTGCAATACGGCGCATGCGTTCCTTCCTTATCTCCAGCGCTTCATCCGCACGCCCTTCATCAACATGCAGCAGGCAGCGCTCGATGAAATCAAGGCGAAGCTCGGCGACAAGGCTCGGATCGGACTTCTCGCTACGACCGGTACCGTCCAGACGGGCATTTACTCCGACAAGGCGAAAGCCATGGGGCTTGCCATGTTTGTGCCGGATGCCGAGCACCAGGAGCGTGTCATGGCGGCGATTTACGGACCGAAGGGCGCCAAGGCGGGCTATACCGACGGCGTCTGCCGTGAGGATCTGCTTTCGGCTGCAGAAGTGCTTGTGCGCGACCATGGCTGCAACTGCCTGATCCTCGGCTGCACGGAACTCCCGCTGATTCTCGATGAGTCGGACGACTTTGAAGTTGCGGGCGCGCATGTGGTGGTCATCGACCCGACGGCAGCGCTCGCGCGCAAGGTTGTGAAGACCGCTGAAGAAGCTTTCGAGCGTACCGGCATTCACTGATCACTTTGAAATCACCGCTGCCGTGCGAAGGGCAATTTGCCTTCCGCACGGCGGGAACCCCTTTTTCCGCATTCCCCGGACAGACTCCTATGCAGACCAAAAACTATCCTCAGACCGAACCCCTATCGGTAGCCTTCATCGGCCTCGGCGTCATGGGGTATCCCATGGCCGGTCATCTTGCGCGTGCGGGTCACAAAGTCTCTGTCTACAACCGCACGACGGCAAAGGCCGAGCGCTGGGCGGCTGAGTTCGGCGGCCGGATCGTGGAAACGCCGCGTGAGGCTGCAGAGGGCGCTCAGGTTGTCTTTGCCTGTGTCGGCAACGACGATGACCTGAGAAGCGTCGTCCTTGGTGAAAACGGAGCGTTGGCCGGCATGGCGGAAGGAGCGGTGTTTGTGGACCACACGACGGCAAGCGCCATGGTCGAGCGCGAGCTCGCCCTCGAGGCTCATAAGCAGGGCGTCGACTGGGTGGATGCGCCGGTGTCTGGCGGTCAGGCAGGCGCCGAAAACGGATGCCTCACGGTGCTTCTCGGGGGCGAAGCCTCGGTCTGCTCCCGGATCGATCCGGTGCTCCGGGCTTACAGCAGTCAGATCACGCATTTCGGTGCGGTAGGCTCCGGGCAACTCGCCAAGATGGTGAACCAGATCTGCATTGCAGGGTGCGTTCAGGGGCTCGCTGAGGGCCTTGCCTTCGGCATGAATGCCGGACTCGATATGGATAAGCTCATTTCCGCGCTTTCGGGCGGAGCGGCTTCGTCGTGGCAGATGGTCAACCGCAGCAAAACCATGGTCGAAGGCAAGTTCGACTTCGGCTTTGCGATTGACTGGATGAGGAAGGACCTCGGCATTGCGCTCAATGAAGCCGAAAGGAACGGCTCGAAGCTCGACGTTGCCCGTCAGGTTCTCGGGTTCTATGACGAGCTGAGCGCAAAAGGCGACGGGAGGCTCGACACCTCGAGCCTGATTCTGCGCCTGCCCCGCAAAGCGTAAGAAAACAAACGCCGCGCTAAAATTCAAACTTTCATCTTTAACCGGCGCCCTCAGGTCGGCGTCGGTTTTTTCTCTCTTTCCCAGGATTCAAGAAACGCGATGAGCGACAACACGGAAGCCCAGACCGGGCGTGCAACCAACTTCATTCGCAACATCATCGAAGAGGATCTGGCTGAAGGCGCCAATCAGCCGCGCTATTGGTGCGGCTATCCGGCTCCCTATTCCGAGGAGCTCGAGAAAGGCCAGCCCGATACGGCGAAAATCCGTACGCGTTTCCCGCCGGAGCCGAACGGCTACCTCCACATCGGTCACGCGAAGAGCATCTGCCTCAACTTCGGTCTCGCCCGCGATTACGGCGGCCGCTGCCACATGCGCTTTGACGACACCAATCCCGTGAAGGAGGATCAGGAGTACGTCGACGGCATTCTCGACAGCGTCCGCTGGCTCGGCTTCTCCTGGGAGCACGGCAGCGAAAAGAACCTTTATTTCGCAAGCTCCTACTTTGAGTACATGTACGCTTTTGCCGAACACCTCATCAAGACGGGCTACGCCTATGTGGATGAGCAGACGGCAGACGAAATGCGCGACAACCGCGGCACGTTGAAGGAACCGGGAAAGAACTCTCCCTACCGTGATCGTTCGGTTGAGGAGAATCTGCGCATCTTCCGCGAAATGAGAGACGGCAAGCACGCCGAAGGTTCGATGGTGCTTCGCGCCCGCATCGACATGGCGAGCCCCAACATCAACCTTCGCGATCCGGCGATCTACCGCATCCGCTTTGCTGAACACCATTCGACGGGCAACAAGTGGTGCATCTATCCGATGTACACCTTCGCGCACCCGATCGAGGATTCGCTCGAAAACATCACTCACTCGATCTGCACGCTCGAATTCGAAGACCAGCGTGCTTTCTATGACTGGGCGCTTGAGCGCGTGATCCCGGTGCTTCGCACTCCCCAGTATGAGGAAGCGCAGAAGATCGTTGCCGCGATGGCAAAGGGCGAGGATGCAAGAGCCATGGCTTTCGCTGCGGCAGCTTATGCGGCGCGCGAGAAGCTCGGTCAGAGCGCTCCGGAAGCAGAAGTTGCGAAGCTTTTCGAAGGCTGGAAGGATGGCGTGCCCGCCGACCTCTCGGATGCGTCCGTGAAGCACTTCTTCGAAGTGCTCCTCGCGCATCCGGAAAACTTCACTCCGCTCCTTCAGGCAGCGCTCTCGGCGACGGTGAGAAAGAACTTCTTCCTCCTCTCGCATCAGTACGAATTCAACCGTCTGAACCTCACGTATGTGGTGGTGAGCAAGCGCAAGCTCATTCAGCTCGTCACGGAACATTACGTCGACGGCTGGGACGATCCCCGCATGCCCACGATCGTGGGTCTGCGCCGCCGCGGCTTTACGCCGGAAAGCCTCCAGACCTTTGCGGAACGCTGCGGCGTTTCCCGCGTTGCGGGCGGCTGGATCGACTATTCCGTGCTTGAGCAGTGCCTGCGCGAGGACCTCGAAGCGCGTGCTGAGCGCCGCATGACGGTGCTTCATCCCCTGAAGCTCATCATCGACAATTATCCGGAAGGTCAGTCTGAAACGCTGATCGCGGAAAATCATCCGCAGAAGCCCGAAATGGGAACGCGTGAAATCACTTTCTCGCGCGAGCTCTGGATTGAGGAGAGTGATTTTGCGGAAGTGCCGCCCAAGGGCTTCCGCCGTCTCACGATCCCGGCTGACGGGTCTCCCGCCAAGCCCGTGCGTCTGCGCTACGGCTACGTGATCGTCCCGACCTCGTTTGAAAAGGATGCTTCCGGGAAGGTGATAGCAGTGCATGCAAATTACCTCCCTGAAACGCGCTCCGGCACCGAAGGCTCGATGAGCGTGAAGACGAAGGCCACCATTCACTGGCTGGACGCCGGGACGGCAAAGGCCGCGGAAGTGCGCGTCTACGACCGGCTCTTCTGCGAACCCAATCCGGAAGCAGGCGAAGGAAGCTTCCTCGACCGTCTCACGCCCAATTCGAAGACGATTCTCCAGTCGTTTGTGGAGCCCTGCACGGCAGAGGCAAAGCCTGACGACAAGTTCCAGTTCGAGCGCAGCGGCTACTTCGTTGCCGACCGCAAGGATCATTCGCCGGAACACCCTGTCTTCAATCTGTCCGTCGGACTTCGCGATTCCTGGGGAAAATAAGGTATTTTGCCTAATCCAAGAGAAGTCTCTCCAATGGGAGAGGCTTCTCTGAAATTCCGAAAATTTCCTGTGATATGATGAGCCGTCGCCGGGAGATAGGATAAAACCCTCCCAGGTTCATTTCTGCCGATCGGGCGCAGAGGAAGGGATAAACGATTCAGCCCTTCTCAAGGCGCCCTATGGCCCAAAGCGCATTTCATTTGAAAGGTACTGCATATCATGAAGAAGATTATTGTTGCCGCTGCTGCTGCTCTTCTCGCCGTCGGCGCCCAGGCTGCCACCTACAAGGATGGCTCCTACACGGGTGAAGGCAAGGGCCGTGAGTCCGTCATCACCGTTCAGGTTGATGTCAAGGGCGGCAAGATTGCCGACGTCAAGGTTGTGAAGCACGGCGAAACCGAAATGATCATCGCTGCTCCGATCGAACAGATGATCCCGGAAATCGTCAAGAAGAACGGCGTTGAAGGTGTTGACTCCGTCGGCGGCGCCACGCTCTCCTCCGAGGGCATCAAGGCTGCCGTTAAGGATGCTCTCTCGAAGGCCCAGTAATCTCGGGATTGAGCTGAGACGCTCTTAAAGCGCCTCATCAGTCATAAGGGGGACCGCTATTGAAGCGCCATCCCCCTTTTTTATTGCTTCTCCAGAAGAATTGCTGCTCTTTGTGAGAAACCATGCTTCGTCATTCTCTTTCTTTCCTTGTCCCCGGTAGAACGCTTCGACTGCTTGCCGTTTCTTTGGCCATTGCTGCCGCCATCGGCTTTTCTTTCCCTCCGGAAAGCGTATCGGCGGCACCTGCGTCCGCGTCTCAGGAGGCTGAAGCCGCAGAATACGAGCTCGACACCACGACCCTTCATATGGGAACGGTGGTGAGCGCGAAGCTCCTCGGAAAAACGCCTGAAGCTGTGAAGCGCTATGCCGAACTTGTGGAGTCGGAAGTGAAGCGCTATGACGACATGATGAGCGTGCACAAGGAAACGCCCCTGAATGAAGTCAACCGCCGTGCCGGGGAAGCCGTGCCGGTGACGCCGGAAATCGCTGAAATGTCGAGAATGGCACTGAAGATTGCCGATGAAACCGGGAGCGCCTTTGAGCCCATGATCGGCCCGCTCGTCAACCTCTGGAAGATCGGCTTCGGCGGAAATGAAGTGCCCTCAGACGAAGCAATCAAAAAGGCGATTGAACTCGTTGATCACCGCAAGGTCCGCGTCTGGGAAGACAAGGGACAATGGTTCATGCAGATCGGCAAGGGCCAGAACGTCGATATGGGCGCCATTGCCAAGGGCTACATCGGCCAGAAGCTCGCTGAGAAGCTCGTTGTGGCGGGAGCCACGCACGGTCTCCTGGATCTCGGCGGCAATGTCGTTGCTATCGGTGAAAAATTTCCCGGACAGCCCTGGCGCATCGGGCTCCGGAGCCCGGACAAGGAACGCGGCAGCTATTTCGCCGTCATTTCTGCAGCGAACGAGAGCGTCATTACCTCCGGCGCGTATGAACGCAACTTCGAAAAGAACGGTCGTCGGTACGGCCATATTTTGAGTCCGGTAACCGGTCGACCGGTGACGACGGACATTGCGTCCGTCACGATTGTCGACAGCCATGGGGCTCGCGCTGATGCGCTCTGCACGGCGCTTTTCGCAATGGGCTGGGATAAGGCGGAAGCTTTCCTCAGGGCCCACCCGGAAGTGCATGCGGTGCTCCTCAAAGAGAATCTTGAGGATGCGCTCGTTTCGGAGGCTCTGCGCAATAAAATTCAGCCATACGATTCGAACCTCAGAATGCACTTCATCGAGCAGCAAGGAAGCTGATTCCTTTTCTGCATGAACGGCGCCGATATCCCGACATCGGCGCACATGACGGCGCTTTGGGTTCTGAACCTTTGGCGCCGTTTTTGCATCCGTACTCTTTAAGCACCCACATGACCGATCCTCGCTTCATCCATCTCCGGTTCCATTCCGAATATTCGATTACAGACGGCATCGTTCGCGTGGATCCCATGATCCATGCAGTGGAAAAGAGCGGAGGCGTTGCCATCGGCATCTGCGACCTGATGAATATTTTTGGCGGCCTGCGCTTTTATACGCATGCGCTCGCTGCCGGCATCAAGCCGATTCTCGGATGCGACTTGAAGGTCATGAATCCGAAGGACCTGAAGAAGCCGTATCGGCTCGGGGTCTACTGCATGAATCATGAGGGCTACCACTCCCTCTGCGTGCTCCTCACGAAAGCGTTTCTTACGAAGAACGACGCTGCCCGCGGGTTGATTGACCCCGCCTGGTTTGATAACGGCGGCGGGAAGGGTCTCATTTGCCTCTCGGGCGCCTCGCAGGGCGAACTCGGACAGCTCCTTCTATCGAAGCGCTGGGCGCTCGCAGAAGAGGCGCTCGAGCGCTATAAGGCCTGGTTCCCGGACTGCTTCTATGTTGAACTCCAGCGTGCCGGACGACCTTCCGACGAGCTTGCTACCGCGCGACTGGCGAATTTTGCCACCGAACACCGGATTCCGGTCGTAGCGACCCATCCGATTCAGTTCCTCAACAAGGAAGATTTTGAAGCGCATGAAGTGCGCTGCTCCATTGCAGAGGGCTATACGCTCCAAGATCCGCGTCGGAGCAGAAGCTTTACGGAAGAGCAGTACTTTAAGAGCGAAGACGAAATGTGCGAGCTCTTCAAGGACATCCCGGCTGCGCTCGTCAACTCCGTTGAAATCGCAAAGCGCTGCAATCTTGACGGCGTGCTCTCGAAACCACAGCTCCCGCTTTTCCCCACGCCTGACGGCATGTCGCTTGACGACTACATCGACAAGCTCTCTAAGGAAGGCCTCCAGAAGCGCCTCGAGTTTCTTTATCCGGATCCCAAGGTTCTGGAAGAGAAGCGTCCGGCTTACGACAAGCGCCTCGAATACGAACTCGGCATCATCAAGGGCATGAAGTTCCCGGGGTACTTTCTTATCGTTCAGGACTTCATCAACTGGTCGAAGCGAAACGGCGTTCCGGTGGGGCCGGGACGCGGATCAGGCGCAGGTTCGCTTGTCGCTTATTCTCTTGGCATTACGGATCTGGATCCGCTTCATTTCGACCTCCTTTTTGAACGCTTCCTCAATCCGGAACGCGTGTCCATGCCTGACTTCGACGTGGACTTCTGTCAGTACAACCGCGACCGCACAATTGACTATGTGAAGCGTGCGTACGGTGCTGACGCCGTGAGCCAGATTGCAACATTTGGAACGTTGGGCGCCAAGGCCGTGGTGCGCGACGTCGGCCGCGCACTGGACGTTCCCTACATGAAAACGGATGCGCTCTCGAAGCTCATTCCGATGCAGCCCGGCAGAAATATTTCGCTTGACGAAGCGATTGCTGAAGTGCCGGAATTCAAGGACGCGATCGAAAACGACGACGAATATAAGGAAATCATTCGGATCGCGAAGCCCCTCGAAGGTCTCACGCGAAACCTCGGCATGCACGCCGGCGGCGTGCTGATTGCGCCGGGGAAACTCACGGACTTCTGCCCACTCTATAACTCCGACGGGCGTCCTGAAAATACGATCAGCCAGTTCGATAAAAAGGACGTGGAAAATGTCGGCTTGGTGAAGTTCGACTTTCTTGGCCTCACCACGCTTTCCATCCTGGCAAAAGCTGTTGAGTTCATCGACAAGCTCTATCCGGAACAGCATTTCGAATTGGAACGCATTCCGGTAGATGACGTTGAAACCTATGAACTCTTCCAACAGGGCAATACCGCTGCCGTATTCCAGTTTGAATCGGAAGGCATGCGCACGCTTCTCAAGCAGGCGAAGCCCGACCGCCTTGAAGACCTGGTTGCTTTAAACGCGCTCTATCGTCCGGGCCCGATGGATCTGATTCCGTCCTTTATTGACCGAAAATTCGGCCGAGAGAAAGTGGAATACCTTGACCAGCGCATGGAGCCGGTGCTCAAGGAAACCTACGGCATCATGGTTTATCAGGAACAGGTGATGCGAGTCGCCCAGGTGGTTGGCGGCTACTCGCTTGGCGGCGCAGACCTGCTGCGTCGCGCCATGGGTAAAAAGAACGTCGAGGAAATGAAGCGTCAGCGCGCTGTTTTTGTTAAGGGCGCCGCTGAACGCAACGTCAAGGAATCGGTTGCGACTGAAATTTTCGACTTGATGGAGAAATTTGCGGGATACGGCTTCAATAAATCCCACGCAGCGGCCTATTCCTATGTCGCCTATCAGACGGCTTATCTCAAGGTGCACCACACCTCATCCTTCTATGCAGCCAACCTCTGCATGGTGATGGATGACGGCGATAAGATGAACGCGCTTGTCACCGATGCAAAAAACAACGGCATTAATTTCCTGATTGCTGATATCAACCAGAGCGACTGGTTCTTCTCGGTTCCTA
This sequence comes from Sutterella faecalis, assembly GCF_006337085.1. Lineage (GTDB taxonomy): Bacteria > Pseudomonadota > Gammaproteobacteria > Burkholderiales > Burkholderiaceae_F > Sutterella > Sutterella faecalis. Next base: position 2,279,196 of record NZ_CP040882.1, read on the forward strand.
ACGAAGCGCAGATTCGTTTTGGTCTCGGCGCCATAAAAGGCATCAACCGATCTGTGGTCGAAAGCATTATCAGAAGCCGCAAGGAGGAAGGTCCGTACACGGACATCTTCAACTTTGCCAAGCGCGTACCGGAGATCAATCAGAAGATTTTTGAGAGCCTGATCAAAGCTGGCGCCTTTGATTCCATTGATCGCAGAAGGAATGTCCTGCTTGCCAACGTGAGTGATGCAATTCAGTATTCAAGAGGGCTTCAGGATCATCTAGGGCAGGATGCACTTTTTGGTGAGGAAGTGGCTACCCCCCTACTTAAAGAAGACTCTCCGATAGAGTCTAAAGCCCTGGAATGGGAGAAAAGTGTTTATGGTTTTTGGGTTAGTGGCCATCCTTATGAACAGTACAGAAACTTGTTTCGAAATGAATTGGGTCGTAAACGATTACTTGATCTAGTCCCTGGAAGAGAAACAATTCATGTAACTGGTCTTGTAGGGGAAGTGAGACAGGTAGTAGGGAAGAAGGGGGCATTCGGTATCGTTAAACTGGATGATGGTTCAAGCGTGATCGAATTACTGATTTATACCACGGTCTGGGAAAAATATAAAAATAAAATTGAGAATGGTAATTTCTTGGAAGCAGTTGGAAAAGTAAAATTTGATGACTATACAAAACAATTATCCATAGTTGTTGATGGCATTGATGATTTGACGGGGTATTTTAGTGCGCATGTTTCTCGTATTATGATAAGACCATGCTACCACACTCTATATCTAGAAAAAATTAAAAATATAGTGAGTAATAATTCTAGTTCTGCAGGGGCCCCTAAGGTATGCTTATTATATAGAAATGAAAAAAATAAATTAACAGGAGTCATCGAGTTGGGGGGCTTTTCATATAATGTTTCGGCACTGATTAAACTAACAGATTTTATTAATATTGATATTCTATAATAAATTATGAAGAAATTAACAGTATTAATGCCCGTATATAATGGCCGTTTAGATTGGGTAGAGGGGGCTGTTTCCTCTATACTAAATCAAAGTTTTCGTGATTTTAACTTTTTGATTATTAATGACGGATCTAATCAGGAAATGACGGAGTTCTTGATGTCCTTACCATCAAGGGATGGTAGGATTAAAATATTAAATAATGATGGGAATAAGGGATTGGTTTATTCGCTCAATCGAGGTCTAGAAGAATCCGGTACTGAGTGGGTTGCCCGGATGGATGCTGACGATTGGGCATTCCCTCATAGACTAGAAGTGCAAATGGATTATTTAGAAAATTCTAAGAGTGTTTCAGTTTTAGGAACAAAAGCAGTCTATTTAGAAGATGGAAAGCCAGTATTAAAGAAAAATTTACCATTAACAATGGAGAATATTGCTGCTAGTCTGCCATTTTATTGTTGTATATGCCACCCTACTGTGATATTGAATAGAAAAGCTGTATTGTCGGTTGGTGGATATCCGAATGTGAAGAATGCAGAAGACTATGCATTATGGTTAGAGTTGCTAAGAACCAAAAAATATAACTTTATTAATCTAGATTCTATCTGTTTAAGATATAGAAGAGGATTGGAAAGGAAAGAATATAGACAAATTCAAGTTTCTTCATCTTATAGAGTGAGAGATCTATTTTTTAACCAGCTTGGTCTTGATGTCCATTCAATCTGTAGAGGAAACTTATGGGAGTTGCATAATATTATTGTTTCTAAAATTTTGTTGTTGCATCCAGATGCCAATAGATCTATTTTAATGATTAATGCTGATAAATTTATATTGGATTTGTTGCGTTCTAAAAATTGCAGTATACCATCGACAATACTTGAATATCAAAAATGGAAATTTTATTATTTGTGGCATAAATTTAATTCGACTTTTGATGACTTGAGATAAATTTATTTTTAGTTGTTTTATAACAAATCACGAAAACTGCTCTTTTATCGGGGCAGACGCTTATTTTAATCTTTTTTTCCAAAGAGGAATAGAAAACCAAGAATAATGCCTATATCCGTTATAATCTTCCTTTTTTAAAGAGGACGAAAGCTTATTTATGTTGTTAGTTTCTGTAAAATAATATTTATAGGGAATTGAATCTGGGTTTTTTACGTTCCAAGGCTTTTTTGATCCTGTATAATGGATTATTGCAGCATTTTCGATAATATCTATGGATGAATTTCTGATTTCTGCCATCGTTAGGTTGAATCTTTTGTTAATTTTCTTGATTTGTCCTTTAAATATTATATTTATAATATCTTGATCTTGGAAATTAATTTTTTTTGATTTTTCTATTTTTTCTGCGGCTGATATGATTTCATCACCACTAAACAACTGAGTGATTCTTTTAATATTGAACAATAAAACCCCTGCATTCACATAAATATCATCATTAAGTAAGCCAATATTGTTCTTGTAGTTTATTGCTTTGATGAATGTGTCTTCTACTCCTGCAAGACAGAAATTTTGAATATCAGTTTCCCATAAGTCATCAATATTGTGTCGAATGACGATATCTGCATCGAGATAGAGAATTTTGTCTTCAATATCTTTAAAAATTGTAGGAATAAGTAACCTAAAGTAGGTTTCAATGCTTGTATGTGGAATTGTTATTTTAATATTGTCGAAAATATAATTAGATATTTTGATTAGTTTAATATTTACCCGTGCGTTGTTATTCTGCAAATTGAGTATTTTTATTTTATTTTCCGCATCTAAATCGTTGAACAAGACGTATACTTTAATCAATTCTGAATTGGTGTAGGTAATGATTGATTTAATAATTTTAATTGTTTGTTCGTAGTATGAGTTATTAATTGCAAAACAAATTGATATGTATTTATTCATATTGTATTTCTATTATAAATAATATTTTCTACAAGCTCTGTCGATTTGCCAGTTGTTTTTTTAAAGATATTTAAAATGCTTTAATTGCATTAGCGAATATTAGAAAATAATTGGTGTGTAAATATAAAATGCGGATTAATATTAAATTTTAGAGTGTCTCTCTGTCTATTGACAAAACTGTCGACAAGTAGACATAAATTCTAAGTCCGCAACGCCAAGAATTGTTGGCGAGGTATCTTAAAGTTATTGGATAAATAGTTTTGTTTACGCTAATCGTTACGCCCCTCCAGAGGGAGATTGTTCGTAGGCCTTATAGGCAGCTAGAGATTGTGTGTTTGCAACTTTACTATTGATGCTGATCAGTTCATAAAATTCATTATGAACCAGTTAGCCCCATTTACCAAATGGAAAGCAACAGGTCACAGCAGACCATTGAGTCGAATTTTATCATCGACGAGTTTGTTAACGGTCAGCGTAAACGAGACTGTTTAGCCAACGACTTTGAGACGTGATACGCCAAGGATTTGAGACCATATACCGTATCTGACCGGGACGATATACCAACATCCTGTTGGCCTGGATACCTCCGCTACCACGAGACCCATTACCACTGAGACCCGATACCTCCGTAAAGAGAGATGGATTACCACAGGGATTGAGACTGCAAACCGCTCTGAATGAGACGGCATACCACTCTTGGTCAGCTTTACCTCTGCACTGAGACTACTTGCCCCAGCGGCAGAACTGCATACAAATGAATGGGACCCGATGCCATGACGAAATGAGATGAGATACCACAGCAATAAGACAGGATACCTCTGCATGAGACTACTGAATATGCTGAATATCGACAATGGTATTTCCTCTTAACATAATGTATTCCTTGGATATTAAGTCGAAATCCCTTCGGCTTAATTACCAAGGAGACTGCTATGTCGAAACAAGCAAGAAAGTCTCGGGGCCCTTCTGTTGTTGAGTCCGAAATCCCTCGGCTGACACCTCAGGAAATTTTTGAAGGCTACGAAAGGCATCTCTATAGCGTTGAGGATGCCAAGACATTGATGCAGATGCCTCGCAGCACGTTTATGCGGCATCTCAAGAACTGGCGAGAGACAGGTCGGCTGCCCTCACATACCGGTCAAGGGAATCGTGTTCCGGCCAATAAGCTCGATCCGCAGATCAGAGCGAGGATCATCGAGTTTGCAACAGGCAAATATGAGGGCTTCCAGGCAACCCTCCTGCATAAGTATTTGCTCATTGAGGGTATTGAGGTCTCCGTTGAAACGGTACGACGAATCCTGACAACACTTCGTCCGGAAGAAACTCCAAAGGAGCGCAGGTCGACCGCGCATAAGCTGCGCCGCCGCAGATCGAGCGTTGGGGAACTGATTCAAATTGACGGCAGTCCGCATCCATGGTTCGAGGGAACCGGAGACGATAACAGCTACGCGCTTCTCATCTTTGTCGATGACGCAACAAGCCGCATCATGGTCGCCGGCTTCTATCCAACAGAAACATCTGAAGGATATCTTCAGTTGCTGAATAAGTACATTGAAAAATATGGGATTCCATGGGCTCTGTACAGCGACAGACATTCCATCTTTGCCCCAGTAAATCCCTCGAAGAGCGGAAAATCCGAGGAAACACAATTTCAAAGAGTCTGTCGGGAGTTGGGGGTAACGGGGATACGGGCTAATTCGCCAGAAGCCAAAGGGCGGGTCGAGCGAACATTCAGCACGCTGCAGGGACGATGGCCAAAAGAGTTCCGTGTGCTGGGCATCAGAAATATGGCGGAAGCAAATTCACGAATGCCGGAATTGCTGGCGAGCTATAACCAAGAATTCGCAATTGCTCCCGCTGACTCTAAGGATAGCCACGCGCCGCTGCTGGAGGAAACGAAAGAACGCATTGAGCAGATCTTTGCCAGATGGCATACACGTATGATCAGCAGGAACCTGACGGTGTCCTACGGCAGCAAGACACTGCAGATTGTCGGGGTGGGCCGCTCCATGAGGGGAGCAATGATGAAGACTGAGTGCAATCTGCTGGAGTATGCCGATGGGCGGGTGGAAATCCTCTGGTGCGACGAGGTTGAACATCGCAAGCGGATCACCAAAGAGGGGCCGAGAATCCGAAAACGCTACCACGTGCTCGAATTCACGGAACACGACAGAACGAAATTGAAAATGTCAGTCGCAACACCGGAAGAAACGGCCAAGACACTGAATCACCGCGTTGATGAAGTGGGGCGTCAAAAGAAAGGAGACTCAGAAACGACGCAAAAGAGCCCCTGGCACGAAATGCAAAGGAGATCGGCTCTGAAAGCGATGGCGAAACGGGAGGAACTGAACCGAAAGATCGAAGAAGCGAAAGCAATCAATGCTCGTATTGCAGCAGCCAAGGAAAAGTTGAAGCCCAAGAGATAACTCAACGGTTGAAGCACCGTTGAGATGGTGGGTCGTTAAGGCGAATGCACCGCGCGCTGCGCTTGGATGCATCCGCCTTAACTAAATGATATCTCAGGGATTTCTGTCAAGCGACTTTCGCGGCATAAAGCTTCGCGCGTCTGAAGGCCGCGCTCGTTTATTCCACGTTCGCTTGACAGAGCTTGCCTCAGTGCCCGTAGGCTAAATGCCGGTACCGCCGCCAGGTGCCGAAGTGGAGCGCTCGGCCAGCACAATGCCCGCAAACCAATCCGCGAGCTCGCGCGTTACCAGAAAAGCCGCTGTGTAGCTTTTCGCCTCCTTGAAAAGATCAGCGCTGTTGTGAAACTCTTGCCGATTGCTGGTGTCACCCAGAGGGGCAGAAAAAGTCTCATTATCGCTGTGGGTTAGCAGTCTCATTTTTGCTGCCCGTTAACATTTATCATCGACGAGTTTCACGTCATCAAGTACTGTAATATACTCGATCAGATGACCCAAATCGCATATAAAATCGAATGTGCATAAAAGAAATCTCGACATATCTGGCTGTTAATTTTTTTAAACTTCTGTAAGACACAGCTGGTCAGGCTATCGCCTCTCGCAGTTGAATTTGCAGATCGATAGAACTTATCGTACGATCCTTAACCTACTGAGTATCTCCCAGAATTGCAAAATCAAAGATCAAGTTGATTCGTTACTAATGGAAGTGCATTATGAAAGATGGGATGATCTTTACACCTGTGAGATTATTAAAGAACCTAGAGACCTCATTCCAAACATTAAACTGATAGCTAGTATATTCAGGACTCTCGACTGCATTAAAAGATGGTTTATCTAATTATAGTTAACCTGGGTCTAAATGATTGGACTTGTGTATTAAGTAGTGATATTTAACAATAAATTTAATAGAATAAATATATAATCATAAAGGATGGAATATATGAAGAAGAGAATTGATGTGGCCAAAATAATCAGCAATTTAATTAGTGCGCCAATTTGTTTTGGTCAGAAACGGAAAATTGTTAGAAAAAAAATTTACAGATTACTTAGTAAAGAGCATATATCAGATTCGAATAAAGAAGAAATTATTGCTAATGAAATAGAGAATAAATACCTTTCAATTGTTGATTCGATTAGATATGGATCATCAGATGAGAAAAACCAACCAAAAATTGTTTGGCAATATTGGGCACAAGGTGATAAGTGTTTACCTAAAATTGTTAAAATATGCATGAATACAGTTTATTACCATTTTAAGCAAGCCGGTTATCAAGTTATTTGTTTAAATGATGAAAGTGTCAATAAATATTTGAATATTGATGAACATTTCCTTCAAATGGCTAGGCTCAATAGACATGGATACTCTTATGCTTCATATTCTGATTTGTTGAGATGCGGTCTTCTCTATAAATATGGTGGAATATGGATAGATGCAACTGTCCTTATTAGTAATGTACCATATGAATTGTTAAATAATGAACGAGTTTTTTTTGAGAGAAGTGGAGAAGTAGGAAAATTGGATAGATTGAAGTATAGACTTTATTCTGATTATTTTCGATGGGGAGCTGGCGTTAGAGTAAACTGGTTGAGTAGTATAATCAAAGCCCCAAAGGGTGATCCTTTATTTGGAATGTTATGGGATATTTTGAATAAGTATTGGTTAAATGAGCAATTTTATAGGCATTATTTTTTATGTCATATTATTTTCGACCAAATTAAAAATAGAGGGAATTTGTTAAAAAACTATAAATACATTTCAATATCTGATACATTCCCTCATGATCTTCAAATGTTGTTATCGAGTGATATTAATAAAGTTAAATTGAAGGTTGATAACATTTTAAGATATCCAATTCACAAGCTAACATATAAAATTGATGACTCTGCGCTGTTAGATCGTGATAGTGTCTTTAATTATTTAATTAATAAATATAAAAACTAAAAATTTAATTCTGGTATTTATTTTTTTGTATATATCAATCTGATATATTTATAAGCCATTAATATGGCATCACTATATTTGAAAAAGCGTTATGGATATGTTTTACATATTAAATGCATTGTGATATAAAATTTACCACTACCTTCGCGGCCGCAAGTCCACTCGTGAAGCTCAAATAAAGCTTTGCCGCCGCTTTGTCATTTACATTTACTTCCATGAGGGAGTCAAGAGCGCTGAAATGGTACGCAGACTAGGACTGAGCCGCCAATGGGTTACCAAGATCGATCTACTAGGTTAAAGGCTTTAACAGCGCCGTGGCCGGCAAGAAGCGTGGCATGAGGGGGACAGCTACAAAAGAAATGAGGCAGCTCAGCCGTGAAGAAGCAAAGAAGGGGTTATCAACTGGATTGTCGATAAGAGTCCCGCGCAGCTGAAGTTCGGCTTTGCCTTGTGGACGGCCAAGGCAGAAAGCTCTTCGTCATCTGCGACAATAGCAGGCCAGGGCTGTTCACCCGCCTGGTGCGAGGCTCATGAGGAAGAGATAGAACTCTTTTTTCGTCCCCCTTATTAGCCGGAACTGAACCTGGATGAGTTTCTGAATCGTTAGCTTAAAACGAGTCTGCGACTGAAAGGGGCGAAGAATCACGAAGAAAAGCTCGAGCACACGCAGGAGAACATTTCTAGCTGAAGCCCCTCATTCGTGCTTGTATATTTCGAATGAGAGTCCCCTTTAGGTACAGGCAGCCTGACTCCAAGCCGCCCGTAGCCCATTCGTCAACTATAGCATTGCTTTGTTAATATCAATATTGTCGTCGACACGTGAAATTTTGCACTGTCTGCATTTAGCTTTTCTTTTAAAAATATAATACAACAAAGCTTTAGATAGTGATGCTATAGCCTTAAGAAAATATTTGTTTTTATAATATTTTCCGCATATAGATAAGTAATATTTATATTTTTTAATGGCGGTATTTATTTGTATTTTTGAATTGATTGGTAATAGGTAATTTAAAGAATCAAACCATGCATTTGTTGGTGACAGTAAATAATTTTCTTTATTATTCCTATAGCAATATAATAGGTATAATTGATCGTCGTCTACTATGCCTAGAGAATTGAAGGTATTTATTGCGGTGCGCATGTTTTTATAGTGTATGGACCATGCACCTTTACCTCCAAGTTGTAGTCCTCCCATGATGGGAGTATTAAGAGTTATATAAAGTTCAGCAATTGATCGGTTATTTGTATTTTTTTCTGGGGTTTTAAACAAAATTAATTTATCACTTTCTGCATTTATCCTTTTCTTTAAATTTTCAACGGATGCTGTTAATGCTAATGGAGTGGAATAATATTCTGTTCCATGATTGAATCCGAAATCTATCCATCCGTAATAGTTATATTGATTGTGATCGTTTATTATTTTGGATACGAAAATAAATTTAACTATATTGATAAAGCAATATTTCGGGTATAGACATTCAATTCTGTCTGGATCTTTTCGAATTGTTGACTGGTCAAATTCATTGAATGTATTTAAGATTTTTTTATAAAGATCTTCGTCTATTTTATCTAATTTTTCAATGTAAACTTTTGTTATAAAATTTGGGCAGTATTTGTTTCTAATATTCTCTATTATTTTTTTGTGCTCATCTGTATCTGTAAATACAAATAGATCGTTTTGAAGATGTGCAACGAATTTAAAGTATTCAAAGTATTTTGAATTATCTAATTTTGATGTTTTAAATTTACTTCGATTAATGTCGAAGAATGCTGTAACAAGGGCTGTATTGCTTTTCATGTTATTTTTATTAATTTGTATGGCTTCTAACTTTTGATATATCGTTAAGATTGTCGACTCCTTGACTTTCTTCTACGACTAAATTCTTTTCTGCACGATCACTATCCCAATAAGTTGCATTTTTAATATTTAATTGATCTGGGTGAAAAATAGGGTTTATATATAGCTTTTTTTGATATTCATAATCTTTCAAAGCTATAAAAGCAATACTTTGTAATAATAATATAGCTGTTAAATTTAGATACGCCATCATCCCAACGCCAACGTCAGCCATCGCCCAGATTAAGGAAGATGCACGCAACGTGCCGAACGCCACAGTTCCAAGAAACACCACCTTCACAACTAGCATCAGAATCGGCTTCTTAATCGTGCGATTGAGATAAGCCGTATTGGTCTCCGCCATGTAGTAGTAGCCAAGAATCGTTGTGAAGGCGAAGAAGAAGATGGCGATGGCAATGAAAGGGCCGCCCCACCCCGGCATCAACTGATCAATCGCGAGCTGCGTATAAACCGGACCGGCTTCAACGCCAGGAAGCCCCTCATGAAGCACGGCGCCATTGGGATCAACAATGTTGTAGCAGCCCGTCATGAGCACCATAAGCCCGGTCGCAGTGCAGACGAAAAGCGTGTCGATATAAACGGAGAACGCCTGAACCAAACCCTGCTTTACCGGATGAGAAACGGCAGCAGCAGAGGATGCATGCGGGGCAGTACCCTGGCCAGCCTCATTGGAATAAATGCCGCGCTTCACGCCCCAGGAAATGGCAGCACCCAACATGCCACCCAGGATAGAGTCCATGCCGAAGGCGCTCGAGATGATGAGTCCTAAGACATGAGGAATCTGCTCGTAGTTGACGCCGACGATGATGACGGCAACTACGATGTAGGCTTGCGCCATGAAGGGGACGACGATGCTCGTGAACTGGGCAATGCGCTTCAAGCCGCCGAAAATAATGAAGCAGAGAAGCGTCGCGATAATCGCGGCGGTGATCGGAGGTTCAATCTCAAAAGCCTGAGACCAGGCGGCAGCAATCGTATTGCTCTGGACCCCGGGACAGAAAAAGACCGAAGCAAGAATCGTAACGATCGCGAAGGCCCAGGCATAAGGCTTGCAGTTGAGGCCTTTTTCAATATAAAAGGCCGGGCCGCCGCGGTATTGACCGTCGATCTTCTCCTTATAGATCTGACCGAGCGTCGATTCCACGAAGGCGGAAGAGGCGCCGAGGAAAGCAACCATCCACATCCAGAACAAGGCTCCGGGGCCGCCAAAGCAGATGGCCGTGGCGACGCCCGCAATGTTGCCCGTGCCGACGCGGCTCGCCAGCGTCATGGTGAGCGCCTGAAAGCTCGAGAGCCCGATGTCGTCTTCCTTCTTCTGGAAGATGAGGCGCCACATTTCCGGAATCATGCGGATCTGCACGAACCGGGAGCGGATGGAGAAAAAGAGGCCCGCACAAAGGCAGAGACCGACCAGCACCGGCGACCAGATGATGCTGTTTAAAGTGTTGACGAAGCTTTCCATGGTGTGCTCTTCTTCGGCGGAAAGGTTGGGGATGATGGGGAGAAACGTTCCGGGGAACGTTATGAAAAAAGCCGCCCGACTCTTGAGGCCGGACGGCTTTTGATGGAGTCAAGGCTTATTGTTACTTAGAAGCCTTGGCTGCTGCGCGTTCCGCAAAGATTTTTTCCCAGCGCTTCGTCTGAGCAAGAACCTGATTGGGCGCCGTGCCGCCCAGGTGATTGCGGGCGTTGACGGAGCCTTCAAGGCTCAGAACCGAATACACATCGGATTCAATCTTGTCGCAGAAGCCCTGGAGGACTTCAAGCGGGAGCTGTTCGAGGCCGCAGTTGCGTTCAGCGGCGGCACGCACCGTCTGACCGACGATGTCGTGCGCGGTACGGAACGGAACGCCGTGGCGGACGAGGTAGTCGGCGAGGTCGGTTGCGGTGGGGAAGCCCATCTGCGCGGCCTGGTGCATCGTTTCCGCCTGCGGTTCGACGCCGGCCATCATGTCGCAGAAGGCGCGAAGCGTGTCCTTCACCGTATCGATCGCATCGAAAACCGGTTCCTTGTCTTCCTGGAAATCCTTGTTGTAGGCAAGGGGCGTCCCCTTCATGAGGTTGAGCATCGCCATGAGGTCGCCGTAGACGCGGCCGGATTTGCCGCGGGCAGTTTCCGGAACGTCCGGGTTCTTCTTCTGCGGCATGATTGAGGAGCCGGTCGTGAAGCGGTCCGGAAGCTTGATGAAGCCGAAGCGCTGGCTCATCCAGATGACGAGTTCTTCCGAGAGACGGGAGATGTGCATCATGATGAGGGAGGCGGCAGCGCAGAATTCGATGGCGAAGTCGCGGTCGGAAACGCCGTCGAGCGAATTCTGGGAAACCGTCTCAAAGCCCAGGAGCTTCGCGGTGTATTCGCGGTCGATCGGGTAGGTGGTGCCGGCGAGCGCAGCGGAGCCGAGGGGCGAGGAGTTGACGCGGTGACGGAGGTCAATGAGACGCGCACGGTCGCGCTCGAGCATCTCGACGTAGGCGAGCATGTGGTGGCCGAAGGTCACGGGCTGGGCAACTTGCATGTGCGTGAAGCCCGGCATGATGACGTTGTAGTTCTTCTCGGCCTGCGCAACGAGCACTTCCTGGAGGTGTTCGACGCGATTGATGATTTCATCGACTTCGCCGCGAAGGTAGAGGCGGATGTCGGTGGCAACCTGGTCGTTGCGGGAACGCCCCGTGTGAAGGCGCTTGCCGGCGTCGCCGATGAGTGCGGTAAGACGGGCTTCAATGTTGAGATGGACGTCCTCAAGCTCAAGCTGCCACTCAAACTTGCCGGACTGAATTTCTTCGCGGATCTGAGCCATGCCGCGCTTGATGTCTTCGAGGTCCTTGGCGGAAATCACGCCGACCTTTTCGAGCATGGTTGCGTGAGCAACGGAACCATCAATATCAACGAGCGCCATGCGCTTGTCGAAGTCAACGCTCGCGGTGTAGCGAAGAACAAAAGCGTCAACCGGTTCAGAGAAGCGGCCGGACCAGGCCTTCTTCTTGGCATGCAGGGGATCGTTGGAATTGTCTTGAGCTTGGCTCATGAAGTCTGCCTCATTGTTAGAAGTATTGAGCATTGTGCCGTGGCATTTTAAACGGTACGATGAAGGTTGGTACGTATTGTGTTCTTTCGGGATAACTGTGCGACTAAATGCTATAAGTCTTTAATTATAACTCATTTAGCTATATTGCGCGATGTTAAAAATTATTGATGATAAAGAAACCTGTAAGAGGTCAATATATTTTCTTGGAATAAGGCTTTGTGGGTGGACTCGCTCTAAATTAATTTTGGAGCGGATAAATAATACATTAAATCACGTTGAACGCAGCGTAGAGTTTTTAATGTGTGATAGGTCGGATAGTTTGGAGGCAAAGGGGGGAGATAGAAATTTGCAATTGATACAGATTAAATTTCTAAATGCTTTCGATGCGTTCTGCAAAGATCATAAGTTGCATTATTGGTTGGATTTTGGAACTTTGTTGGGTGCGGCGCGTAATTCTAAATTTATTCCATGGGATGATGATATTGATGTTAGTATGCTGAGGGGGGGGGGGGATTTTGAAGCTATTTTAAATCTAGAGAAATCTAAGAAAATTATTTTTGATGGATACTATTTTAAGTATTATCCAGAAATTGGGCTGATTAAGTTGCATAACCAATGTTTGCCTGAATATATTGGCATGGATATTTTTGTTTTAGATCTTATCGGAAGGCGTATGACGATCGCGGAGAAAGTGTCGTTGACGCGTTCATTGAATTCTGATCCAATATTCAAAAATAAATCATTATCAACGCAACGTTCAGCGTATTTTGCTAGAAAGCTTCATAATTTTGGATTTGATTTTGTTGATAATTTTGCAGATGCTGAAACTGTCGTATACGGATTTGAGTTTCATCATGCTTCGCACCCATCTATTTTCTTAGATAAGGACGAACTTTTCCCATTGCGTACAACTCAGTTTGAGGGTCGCTCATACCCATGTCCAAAAAATCTCGATCATCATCTGACGCTACTTTATGGAAATTACAAAACTCCAAACTGGAAGCAGTTGCCTCATACCTTGATAAGTAAACTGCCAATAGAAGATTTAATAAAAATTTCTCATTTTATAGAAAGGCAGTAAAATGAATGTCTTGACTTATGGTACATTCGATGCACTTCATTATGGGCATGTGATTTTGTTGAATAGACTTAAATCTCTTGGAGATAAGCTATACGTAGGTGTATCAACAGATGCTTTTAATTTGCAAAAAGGGAAGGTCGCCTTTATGTCGTATGAAGATAGGGTGACTTTACTGCAATCGCTTCGAGCGGTAGATGTAGTATTTCCCGAAAATGATTGGGAGCAAAAGGTTGCTGATATTAAAAAGTATAATATTGGATTGTTTGCTATAGGTGACGACTGGGCGGGCCATTTTGATTATTTATCTAAATATTGTAAGGTGGTATATATGCCCCGCACTGCGAATATATCTTCCACAGAAATTCGACGCATTATTATGCAGAAAAAAGACTGACCGTGATTTATATGGAATTAATTTTCGACCAATAGAAAAAAGTTTCTTGATTGTTTGAAAGAAGTTCCATATAATCTGCAATCTTCGGGGCGTAGCGCAGCCCGGTAGCGCGCCTGCTTTGGGAGCAGGATGTCGCGAGTTCGAATCTCGCCGCCCCGACCAGAAGAAAGTGTCCGCCCGTAGCTCAGTTGGATAGAGCATCTGCCTTCTAAGCAGAGGGTCGTGAGTTCGAGCCTCGCCGGGCGGACCATCAGAATTTCCCGTTCCGTTTCATGAGTCTGTCTCATGAGCTTTATGCGGTTCGGGATTTTTTGTGCCTGCCATTTTCATTCAGTGCAGAAGCGCAGAACGAATCACCCATCCGACCTTCGCGCGCTGGGCAGCCGAGAAGCGCCCTTCGCGGAGGAGTTCTTCCGTACAGGGCTGATTCTCAAACTTGTCCCCTTCCAGTCGGAAGCACTGAAGCTTTCCTTTGGAGTCAATTCTCACGGCTCCGGATTTCCCGACGGCAACGCCGTATTTGCCAACGCCGAAGTAGCCGTAGGCAAAGCTGCGGTGCGGAAGCGCGAGGTTCCGGCCCTCCTCGGGCAGAGGAAGCCTCCCAAGCGCGAGTGCGGAGAGGGTCGGAAAAATGTCGCGCTCCGTCACCCACTGGGTCTGGTCAACCTGCGGAAGCTCTTTTCGGATCTCTGCCGGAACCCAGAAAAGAATCGGAACGCCCAACTGATGATGAAAAGCCCCTTGAGGCGGATATTTGAAGCGCGCATTGTGGTCGCCCGTGGAGGCAACGACGGTATTGGAGAGCTTTCCTTCCTCACGGAGGCTGCCGACGAACCAGCCAAGCCAGTCGGAAGCGTACTGGTAGGTCTGAAGCATCTTCGTGAATTCAGCGCGGGGCTTATCCCGCTCAATAGCCTGAGGGAGCAGATCCGGGTCAACTGGGAGCGTCGCACGGCCGTCGGGCACCTCATGGGGCGGGTGGTTCGAGGTTGAGAGAAGCACGAGGAGAAGGGGCTTGTCGGAGGCTTTCCGCTCATCCATCAGGCGCTTTGCGAACTTGAACATCCACTCGTCGCCGATCCCCCAGGTGCCGATTTCGGCTTCCGGGAACGCGGCGTGAATGGACGCGTCGCCATACACCTTGTCAAAGCCGTGACGCGGGAGCGACTCCCTGAGATTTCGCCAGTTCGCGTCTCCGCCAGTCACGAAAACGACTTCATAGCCCGCTTCTTTGAAGGGGAGCACCTTGGAGAAAGGAAACGGCAGATGCCCATAACGGCTCTGCGAGAGCGGCGTATAGGGCGTATCGAAAAGAATGCCTTCGAGCGCCGGGAAGGTTCCCGGACCGATCGTGAGGCCGTTCGTGAAGACCCAGGCGTCACGAAGCTCGCCAGCAAGGCGCCCGAGCGTGTCGTTCTTCCCCGGCACATGGGAGAGGAACTGGTCGCGCCCCATGGATTCCATGACGGCGAGCACCACGTCGGGCTTCTTTGCCGGCTTCAGAGGCTGTGCCGCAGGTGAAGCGCCGGTGAGCACCTGATTGACTTCGTCAATATTTTTGAATCCAAGCGCCTTCAGTTCGCCGTCGCGTCCGTCCTTGAAGTTGAGGGCCGACTGATCGCACAGGGCTTCATAGAAAAGAATGGCACCATTCGGCACGCACTGATTGATGAACGTGTGAGGCGAGACGGAAAGGCTCTGAAAGCGAAGCGGAAACTTCCCGAGACTTCCGCGCAGGATGAGCGACAAAAGAATCGTCATTACAACCGCAATGATGAGATTCCCCTTCGTTCTCAAGCTGATCGCTCCGCCGTATGGGTTCGTGCCCTTCGACGGAATCAGAGCGGAAAGAATGACGGGCACCGCCATCGCGGCGAGGAAGATCCCAACGTAGGGAAGAATCGGCCAGTCGGAGAGTACCGTTTTAATGATCGCCTGAGTGTCGTCCTGAAAGAGGCCGAAGATCACCGCAGAAAGCGGTGTCCCATAAAACCTGAAAAACTCAATGTTGACGAAGCCGAGGAGCACCATCAGGCCGCCCGCTATGAGCCCGAACGCTTCCGCCCATTTCTTCGCCTTCGGCCATTTTGCGCTCATGAGCCAGAAAATCCAGGCGGGGAGAATGAGGGTCGCGAGCCATTTGGCATCAATGCGCACGCCCATCCAGAAAGCCGGAAGAAAGTCCCTCACTCCAAAGTCGCCCGTGCGGAACTCCGCAAAGAAGGCGATTCGGATGAGCGAAAGGATGACGAGAAAGGCGAGGAAAAAGACAAGAGGCTTTAAAAAGAAGCTGCAGGCTGATGGGGATCTGCGAAACATTTGCGAGCCAAAGAAATCAAGACCTTGAAAAGAAGAGAGCCGGCAATTGCAATGTCGGCTCTCCAGACTCCTTAAGGCCCTTCGGGGAAGAGGGCTCTAGCGGGTTCTTATGGGCTTATTCGCGAGGAAGCTTGGCGAGCTGTTCAGTCACCTTGGCAAGAAGCGCGGTGAAGTCCGCGAGGCGCTTTCTTTCCACGTCGACGACCGCCGCCGGGGCCTTCGAAACGAAGCGTTCGTTTGAGAGCTTTCCTTCGCACTTCTTCACTTCGCCCGCGAGGCGCGCAGCTTCCTTCTCGAGGCGTTCGCGTTCAGCCTTCACGTCGATTTCGACCTTGAGCATGAGCTTGAAGTCGCCCACGATCGCGACCGGCGCGACCGAGCCCTTCGCTTCCTGCTCGAGACTTTCAACATGTTCGACCGGTTCGACGCGGGCGAGCTGCTGGAGGTAGGGAGCAGCCGCGAGGCATTCAGCTTCGTCGCCCGAAATGAGGAGCGGGAGCTTCTGCGAGGGCGGAAGCTTCATTTCGCTTCTCAGATTGCGGATCGAATCGATCATCTGCTGGATGGTCGTCATGCGCTTCGTTGCTGCCGCATCGTCATCCTTTTCGTCGTACTCCGGATAGCTCTGAATCATGATGGAGGTTTCCTCGTCCGCGCGGCGCACGCCTGCGACGACGGAAACCTTCTGCCAGAGTTCTTCGGTGATGAAGGGGATGATCGGGTGCGCGAGGCGAAGGATCGTCTCGAGGACGGTGACTAGCGTATGGCGCGTTGCGCGCTGCTCGGCTTCCGTACCTTTCAGCTGAACCTTCGAGAGTTCAAGGTACCAGTCGCAGTACTGGTTCCAGACGAAGGAATAGATGGCGTTGGCAGCAATGTCGAGACGGTAGTCGGCATAGGCCTGGCGGACTTCCTTCGTGGTGCGGGCGAGTTCGCTCGCAATCCACTTGTCGACGAAGGAGAAGGTCATCGGCTGGGAGGCTGTTTCGCCGATGCCGCAGTCCTTCCCTTCAACATTCATGAGAACGAAGCGCGTGGCGTTCCAGAGCTTCGTGCAGAAGTTGCGGTAGCCTTCGGCGCGCTTGAGGTCAAAGTTCACGTTGCGACCGAGCGTAGCGTAGGCGGCCATCGTGAAGCGGAGCGCATCGGCGCCGTGCGCGGCAATGCCTTCCGGATAGTTCTTGCGGAGCTTCTTTTCGACGATCGGAGCCTTTTCGGGCTGACGCAGGCCGCGGGTGTTCTTTTCGATCAGGTGTTCGAGATCAATGCCCTGAATGATGTCGAGGGGGTCGAGCGTATTGCCTTCCGACTTCGACATCTTCTTGCCTTCTGCGTCGCGCACGAGACCGTGGATGTAGACGTTCTTGAAGGGAGCGCGGCCGGTGAAGTGCTTCGTCATCATCACCATGCGCGCCACCCAGAAGAAGAGGATGTCGTAGCCCGTGACAAGGACGGTCGAGGGGAGGTAGAGGTCGTAGGCGGTCTTTTCGTCGCCCTCTGCGTCAGGCCAGCCGATGGTCGAGAAAGGAACGAGCGCGGAGGAGAACCACGTGTCGAGCACATCCTCGTCGCGCGTGAGCTTGACGCCAACGCCGGCCTGCTTCTGCGCTTCCGCTTCGGAGCGGGCGACGTAGACCTTACCCGATTCGTCGTACCAGGCCGGAATCTGATGACCCCACCAGAGTTGGCGCGAGAGGCACCAGTCCTGAATGTTCTCGAGCCACTGGCGGTAGACGCCGCGCCATTCTGCCGGGAAGATGTTGACTTCGCCCGAGGTCACGGCTTCAAGGCCCACTTCGGCGATCGACTTATTGGGGTAGAGCGTTCCTTCGGGCGCGGGCTTGCTCATCGCCATGTACCACTGCTCGGAGAGCATCGGTTCGACGATTTCGCCCGTACGGGTGACGCGCGGCACCATGTGCTTGATTTCCTTGATGCCAACGAGGAGCCCGGCGGCCTTCAGATCCTCAACGGCGGCCTTGCGGCATTCGTAGCGATCCATGCCGCGGTACTTCTCGGGCACGTTCTCGTTCATGCGCGCCGTCTTCGTGAGGACGTTGAGCATCTCGAGATTGTGGCGGCGGCCGACTTCAAAGTCGTTGAAGTCGTGGGCCGGCGTGATCTTCACGCAGCCCGAACCGAATTCGCGGTCGACGTACGTATCGGCAATAACGGGAATCACGCGGTCCGTGAGGGGGAGCTTCAGCATCTTGCCGACGAGCGACTTGTAGCGCTCGTCTTCAGGATGAACGGCAACGGCCTGGTCGCCGAAAAGCGTTTCGGGACGGGTCGTCGCAACAACGACGCCTTCAGAACCGTCAGCGCCCGGATAGCGGATTTCCCAGAGGTGGCCCGTCGCCTCTTCGCTTTCGACTTCAAGGTCGGAGACCGCGCTCTGAAGCTTCGGGTCCCAGTTGACGAGGCGCTTGCCGCGATAGATGAGGCCTTCTTCATAGAGGCGCACGAAGGTTTCAATCACAACCTTCGAGAGCTTCGGATTCATCGTGAAGTAGAGACGGTCCCAGTCGACGCTGTCGCCCATGCGGCGCATCTGCTCGAGAATCGTGCCGCCCGAGAACTTCTGCCACTCCCAGATCTTCGCGATGAAGTCCTCGCGCTTCATCTCGCGGCGCTTGAAGCCCTGCTTTTCGAGCTGACGCTCGACGACGATCTGAGTAGCGATGCCGGCATGGTCCGTGCCCGGGAGCCACATCGTGTTGTAGCCCGCCATGCGGTGGTAGCGCGTGAGCGTATCCATCACCGTCTGGTTGAAGGCATGGCCCATATGCAGAATGCCGGTGATGTTGGGCGGGGGAAGCTGAATGGAGAAGGCGGGCTTCTTGGGATCAAGTCCGGCGCGGAAGTAGCCGCGCTTTTCCCAAACGGGATACCAGCGGGATTCAATTGCGTTGGGTTCAAAGCTCTTGGCGAGCTCCTGGTTTTGCTGTTCCGTCATGGCTTATTCGTATGAATGGGATGATTTTCTGTCGCAGGAACCTTTCAATGCGTTCCGTGCCCGGACATCATCAAGGGGTAAAGAATCGGGTTGAGAAGAACTGCGGGGCGAAGCTGCTCACAAAAGCCTCCCGCGCTCTCTTAAATGGGCAAAGATACCGGCCATTTTCTCACGAAGACGGGAAAAGGCCCAAATGAAAACACCCGGGCGATGTCGTCCGGGCGCATTTTTCCGGGGAAACTGCTTCATGGAGGCGCTTCCCCCTCGGAATGAAGGGGCTTTTGTCACCGCTTCACGATGTCGTCCACCTTGAGCGACTTGATCTCGCGTTCGATCGCCTGAGTGACGAGCGAAGAAAGCGTGCGCTCGAGATCTCCCTTCATGCGCGCGACGGCGTTTGAAACGGAGAGGTCGAGCACATCGCGAAGACCCTCGCGCACCGAGGCTTCAATTCCAGGCGTGAGTCTTTCAATGATGGCCTTCTTTTCTTCTTCGGAGAGCACGAGGGGCTGCGGCTCAAAGGGCTTCGGTGCCAGCGCATCGGCGGGGGGCACCGTGACTTCCGGTCCTTTGGGGGCAGAAGCCTGAACCTTCGGTGCTGCAGCAGGGGCGGCGGCGCTTTCGGGTTCGAGCCCGAGCGTCGGTTCCTGAGGGCCGGCGGCGGGCTTGAGGCCGAGGAGTTCCTTCCAGGAAAGCGTCACGCGCTCCGTGAGCGTCTTGTAAGGCTTGGCATTCGCATCAATGACGGGTTCCT
Source organism: Sutterella faecalis (assembly GCF_006337085.1). GTDB lineage: Bacteria > Pseudomonadota > Gammaproteobacteria > Burkholderiales > Burkholderiaceae_F > Sutterella > Sutterella faecalis. The sequence continues at coordinate 2,298,786 of NZ_CP040882.1, forward strand.
GTCGATTCATCGGAGTGTTACCTGGAGGAAGAGAAGAATGATGGCGGGCAGTGCTTCGGGAAGATCCGAAAAGATCAGTGGCGGCGGTCGTATGCGGCGAGCTCGACCCCTTCGGCCTTGTAGGCGCGGTAGCGGTCGCGCGAAAGTTTGAGCTCCGAGGGGTCCGTGCTCACCACATCAATGATGCGCCCGAAGCGTTCGAAATCCGTTTTCCAGCTTTCGGGCAGATGATCGTCAAGGAGAACGAGTACGTCGCCCTTCAGTTCGCTCAGATCCGTGGAAAGCAGAATGGGCGTTTCGTCTGCGTGCGCGGCGTTCGCGCGGACATGCGGAAGAAAAGCCAGGTCGTCGAAGCTCCAGAGGAGCTGATCGAAATTTCTCAGACGCTCCGCATCCGATGTCCAGAAGGCGAGCGTGAGCCCGCGCTTATAAACGGTGCGCGCAACGAGGCATGCGTACCTCAGGCGGTTCGGAACGTTGAAGTGAAAGTCAATCTTCTGCATAGTCAGCATTATGACGCAGGCCTTGGAAAAATCCCGCAAAAGAGTTGTTTCAAACCCTAATGACGACAAAGGGAGGCAGTGCATCCCGACGGGAACGGCCTGGCGGTGCAGCGGGGCATTTTCACTGGGTAGATACCGTAAAGATGGTATCTTCATAAAAGTCTCTTGTCAGAATAAAAAAATCAAGGCAGAATTCTTTTCCTCAACGGTTTGGGGAAGTAGCTCAGCTGGGAGAGCGCTGCGTTCGCAATGCAGAGGTCGGGAGTTCGATCCTCCTCTTCTCCACCACGACCGAATTCTTTCGGCTTCAAGCCGACGATCAGACGCCTGTTTTCACAGGCGTTTTTCGTATCTGCAGGGTTTGCATAACCTGCATCTGACTCCGCTCCGAACATCTCTCTTTCAGAGCATCAGCCGATTGCATAGCGGGCTCCAGGGATCAGTCCCTGGAGGCTCCCCAATCCTGCAGTCCCGATATTTTTTGCTTTCTTTGCCGGCCTTCATGTTTTTTGCGCGCCGGTATACATTGCTTCTGCATGGCCGGGTTTTCGTTTCGGCAAAAGAACATCCAGGCCTGATCAACAGCAAGGAGGCAAAAATGACTTCAGCACGCATGAATCGCCGCGCAGCATTAGGGCTCGCAGGCGGCACGGCATTAGCGCTCGCTTCTTCGGGCGCACTTGCCCGCGGCGTCAAGGCGCCGCAGGCGTGGGACCGCACAGTCGACGTGCTCGTGGTGGGCTCCGGGTTTGCGGGGCTCGCCGCGGCGATTGAAGCTAGAACGGAAGGCGCAGATGTGCTCTGCATCGAAAAGATGTCGATCGTCGGGGGAAATTCCATTCTGTCGGGCGGCGGCCTTGCATCTCCGGGCAACGACCTTCAGGTTGCTGCCGGCATTAAGGACAGTCCTGAACTGCTCCTCGCCGACATGCTGAAGTCCGGGGGCGGGCTTGCCAATGTGGAGTGCGCGAAGGTTGTCGCTTACGGCGCCCTGGATGCGTACCGCTGGGCGAAGGACTTCCTCGGCGTCAAGTTCGACCGCCTCGGCTACCAGGGCGGACATTCCGTTGCGCGCTCCGCCTGCTACATGAACGGCAACGGCGCCAATATGGTGGGGCCGATGGCGAAGAAGGCGAAGGAGCTCGGTGTTGCGCTTGAAACCAGAACGCGTCTCGTCAATCTCGTGACCGATGAAAAGGGTGCCGTCGTGGGCGCAGAGCTCGTTAAAGGCTACGTCTTCCCCAAAGAGGATTCCGGCACCCGGATGTTCGTTCGCGCCCGCAAAGGCGTCGTGGTGGCGGGCGGCGGCTTTTCGCAGAACGTGAAGCTCAGAATGCTTCACGATCCGAGGCTCGGGCCCCAGCTGGAGTCGACCAATCAGCCGGGCGCAACGGGCGACGCCATGATGGCGGCACAGAGAATCGGCGCGGCGGACGTGCAGATGGACTGGATTCAGCTCGGTCCCTGGACCTCGCCCGACGAAAAGGGCTTCGGCGTCTGCCCGAAGTTTGTTGAGTCGTCGGTGGGCTACGGCCTCATGGTGGATCCGAAGACCGGCAAGCGCTTTGTCAACGAAACGGGGAACCGCAAGGTGCGCTCCGACGCCATCATCGCGACGGGACATCCGGCGGTGATTCTGGTTTCTGAAGAGAATGCGGGCCACGTGCCTCCCTCCACCATCAAGGCGGGCATGGAAAACGGCTCCATCCGGCGCTTCGCGAATCTGGATGAGCTCGCAAAGTTCTACGGCATCAATGCGGAGTCGCTTAAGGCTTCCGTCACCCGCTGGAATGAAGCAGTCGCCGCGAAGAAGGATCCCGACTTCAACGCGAAGATCTTCAAGGACACGAAGGAAAACAAGGGCGTCTTTTACGCCTGCCGCCTCTGGCCGCGCGTTCACTACTGCATGGGCGGTCTCGCGATCAACCCGAAGGCGGAGGTGATCAATACCGATCTCAACGTGATTCCCGGGCTTTATGCCGCCGGCGAAGTTGCGGGCGGCGTCCACGGCATGGTGCGTCTCGGAACGGTATCCATCGCCGACTGCGTGGTCTTTGGCCGCGTGGCCGGCCGCAACGCTGCTCAGAGAAAGATCTGACGGCTGAAGGACGTTTGCATCAGCGGGAGCTGAAGCCTCCCGCGCAAAAGAACGCCCGCAGATGGGGACGCTCATGAATCCCCGGCTGCGGGCGCTTGGTTTTTCAACCTGAGACGTGAAGAAGGTCAGAGATTGAAGTCGCGAGCGAGACGGGACCTCAGGACGTTTCTCAAGGCTTCGATCTTCGTGCCGTAGTCCGGATCGAGATTACCGGGCGTACGGTCATTGACGAAGCGGCCGAGATTCTTCATGTCCTTGCCGACGGCGGCATCGTCGTCAACCACGCGCATCGCGAACATCCAGGTTTCCCATTCCTGAGGATTCTTGTTGAGAGAGTCCCCGCTCTGGCCCTGGCCCATGCCGAGCCAGCCTGCGTTCATGATGGTGTAGAAGGTCTTTCCCGGAAGCAGTCCCACGCGGCCCTTGGGGCCGTCGTCGTAGGAGAAGCCTTTCGAGAAGACGCGAAGCTTGTAGCCCTTCGTGAACATCGGATCGCTGTCCTGCCAGTTGGGCTGAACAAAGATGATGTGGTCGGCCTTCTTGACGTACGCCTGCTCGACGAGAACGTCCTTCGGCGTGGGGCCGAAGCCGTCCTTCGCGTGATAGAACTCCTCGCGCGACGTGATGAGCGGATTGAATTTCTGCGCGATCAGATCGCGAAGCTCAACCTCGAAGCCCTTTTCTTCAAAGAACTTCATCGCGGTGACGCAGAGGTCGTAGGTCACGGATTCGTGGCGCGGGTCGTCAAGAATGAATAGCGCACGCTTTTTGCCTTGTGTCTCCGTAAAGCCGTTGGGCTTAAAGTCCGTCTGCCGGTATTTCTGCGGCACGACGGAAGCAGAGGTCACGGCGTCCACGTTGGCGGGAAGCGCGTCGCCTCCCTTGGCGGCCATGGTCTTCTGGCCTTCAAGAACCACGGCGGGCTCCTGAGCGGGCTTGACGGAAGCGGAAGAAACCGCGTCGGCTCCAAATGACGCGGAGGAAGCAAGCATCGCCGCGGCAATAAAGGCGATGCGAGAGATTGTGAATTGCATCTGTTTCTCCAGATGTGTGTTCGGCAGACGCGGTTGGCGCTGTCCTTTTGTCCGGAATTCTCTGTCCGAGGATGCTAGGTAATCAGCCGGCTGCTGGAGATTCATTTTATCGACGGCCCGGCATCGCGAAAAGTGAGGACATTCCTGATGACCATATCCGCACGATATTCTGCGTTGATCGCTGCCCGAAGCGCTCCAACGCGCGTAGGATTAGCTTTTCCGCAGAAACGCATTCCAGAAGGACCCGACTCATGGCCGAAGATGATGACGACGAGGTGAAGCTCCCCGGACTCCCGCCCAATACGAAGAACTACATGACGCCTGCCTGCTACAGGCGCCTCCTTGATGAGCGCGAGCATCTCGTCAACGTTGAGCGCCCTGAGGTGGTGAACGTCGTCTCCTGGGCGGCGAGCAACGGCGACCGGTCGGAAAACGGCGACTATCTCTACGGCAAGAAGCGCCTTCGCGAAATCGACCGCCGGATTCGATTCCTCAACAAGCGAATCGAGTCCGCTGAGGTGGTGGATCCGGCCGCGCACCCGGAAACCGATCAGATTTTCTTCGGCGCCACGGTGCTCTATGCCAATCAAAGAGGCGAGGAGCGCAAGATCCGCATCGTCGGCATCGATGAGGCGGATGCCGAACACGGCGACGTGAGCTGGATCAGCCCCATTGCCCGCGTGTTCCTCAAGCACCATGAGGGCGACGAAGTGAAGCTTCCGACGCCGGCAACGAGCACGCACCCGGCAGGGGTCGACACGCTTGAGATCCTCGAAGTCACCTACACGAACGATCAGCCGATTCCCTGATTTCGCAGTCAAAAAAACAAAAAAAACGCCTCCCGTGATCCTTGCGGCCGGGAGGCGTTTTTGCGTTTTGAGAGCGATTTTCTATACCGCGCCTCAGACGGAGATCTTCTTGCGGGTGGGCGTACCTTCCTCAAAGACGCGCTTCACCTTGAGCACCACGTCGGTCTGACGGATCGTGCGGGTGACGTGAATGAGGTGGTTGCGGTCGCGCACGAGGACCGTCACGTGCACGATGTGTTCGTCGCCGCGCTCTTCGAGGGTCACCGCCGTGATGCTCGAATTCGCTTCCGCAACGGCGGCGGCGACTGCGGCGAGGCCGGCGTGCGAGTCCTTCACGCGAACTTCAAGCGGCACCGCAAAGTGGGATCCGGGCTTGGGCGTTCCCCATTCGAGATGCATCCAGCGGTTGGGATCGGCCTGCTTGCCGCGGATTGCGTGCGGGCAGTCCTCGCGGTGAACCGTGAGTCCGAGGCCGGGGCGGTTGTAGCCCGTGATGTCGTCCCCGGGAATCGGGTGGCAGCAGACGGCAAGGTGCTGCGCAACGCCTTCGTTGCCGTTCACGATGACGGCGGGGAGTTCGGCATTCGCGCTCTCGAGGTTCTCCTCGCGCATCAGCATGCGAAGGCGGTGGAGCACCGCCGCCGGGAGGGCTTTTCCGAGCCCGATCATGGCATAGAGCGACGCGAGGCTTTCAGCTCCGAATTCCTTCACGAGCTTCTGTTCGATCGAGGTCGGAATCGCCATGAGGTCGATCTTCTGTTCTTCCGCCACGGCTTCGAGCGCAAGCCTCCCCAGGCGCGCCGATTCATCGAACTGGCAACTTCTCAGGTACTGGCGGATCTCGGCGCGCGCGCGCCCCGAATGGACGCTCTCGAGCCACTGCGGATTCGGGTGCGCGTCGGGCGACGTGATGATCTGCACGAGGTCGCCGTTTTTGAGCGCATCCGTGAGGGGCTTCGGTTCGCCGTTGATGCGCACCGCCTCGGTGTGGTTCCCGACGTCGGTATGAATTTCGTAGGCAAAGTCGATGGCCGTCGACCCTTTGGGGAGCGAAATGATCTTTCCCTTCGGCGTAAAGACGTAAATCTGGTTGGGGAAGAGGTCGACCTTGATGTTTTCGAGGAATTCCGTGCTGTCGGTACTCGTCTGCTGAATTTCAAGGAGGTTCTGAAGCCACGCGGCCGTGCGCGACTGGAGGTCCGAAGTATCGTCGCTCGAGGCGTAGAGCCAGTGGACGAGAATGCCGTCCTCGTCGATCCTGTGCATTTCCTCGGTGCGGAGCTGAAACTCCACGGGCGTTCCGTCCGGGCCGATCACGGTGGTGTGAATCGACTGGTAGCCGTTCGACTTCGGAATGGCAATGAAGTCCTTGAAGCGCGTGTTGACGGGCTTCCAGCGCTGGTGGAGCGCCCCGAGCGCAAGGTAGCAGTCGCCGCGCGTTCTCACAACGACGCGAAAGCCGTAGATGTCGAGCGCATCGGAGAAGGACTGGTGCTTCTCGCGCATCTTGTTGTAGATGCCGTAGATCGTTTTGTCGCGCCCGAGTATTCGGCAGGGAATGCCCGCCTTCGCGAGCGCGGTTTTGGCGTCGTTCAGAACCTTTTCAAGGAATTCGCGGCGGTTCTTGCGGGTCTTGAGAACGTTCTCATAGAGGACCCGATAGCGAAGCGGATAGCGGTTCGCAAACGACAATTCCTGGAGCTCGCGAAAGACATTGTTGAGACCGAGCCGGTGCGCAATCGGCACATAGATTTCAAGGGTCTCGCGGCCGATGCGGGCGCGCTTCTCGGGCCGCATGACGCCGAGCGTGCGCATGTTGTGGAGGCGGTCGGCAAGCTTCACGAGAATGACGCGCACGTCGCGCGACATGGCGAGGAGCATCTTCCGGAAGCTCTCGGCCTGGGCAATCGCGTTGGAGGAGAACTTGAGCTTGTCGAGCTTGGAGACGCCGTCGACCAGGTCCGCCACTTCAATCCCGAATTTTTCGGCCATCTCGCGCTTGCTCGTACCCGTGTCTTCCAGCACGTCGTGCATGAGGCCCGCCTCGATCGTCTCGGCATCCATGCGCCAGGAGGCGAGGATGGATGCGACCGCGATCGGATGCGTGATGTAGGGTTCGCCCGATTTGCGGAACTGCCCGAGGTGGGCATTGTCGGCATAGCGGTAGGCTTCGCGGATCTTCTCGACTTCAGCCTGGGGAAGATAGAGCCGGCAGGTATCGACGAGCGCCTGCGCGGTTACAACGCCCACAGGCGCCTGAGGCGTAAAGAGCGGAAGGTCGGCATCGGGGAGCTTCGCAGGAATGACGGGTGCGGGCAGGGGCGAACGCACGGCGTGCTTGGCGAACCCGAAGGGCGAAATCGGCTTCCTCGGAGGCGTCGGAAGGGGAACGGCACCTTCTTCACGGGTGGCGTACATGTCTTCCGGGAAGGTGGGAGCGTTGTCGAGGGCCATGGCGAACTTCCTCTTTCTTCTTTTTGCGTGCTCTGCCGAATCGGGAACGATTGCAGCATTGGAAGCGCCGCTTTTCCGGCCGGAGGCTCCGGGGGCTGATGCTTTATTCTCGCCGCCTGTGAGAGAAGGGGCAGGCGGCAGGGGGCTTTCCGGGCGGAGATTGATGGGTTGGTCGGAATTGAAAACAAGAACGGCCGGCGCCCTCACTCCCTATGCGATAGAGAAGGATGGCGGTCCGGCCGTCGCGGTCAGGCGTCCTTTCGGGGCCTTGAATTACTGCACATGCTTCAGCATGTCCGTGCCGACCAGTCCGTCGGCAACCTCGCGCAGAGCGATGACGGCGGGCTTGTCCTTTGCATCGATCTTCGGGGCATAGCCCTGGGAGATCTGGCGGGCGCGGTAGGCCGCAACCAGAACCATCTGGAAGCGGTTGGGAATCTTCTTCAGGCAGTCTTCAACAGTAATGCGTGCCATTTAGGGTCCAGTAGGATGAATAATCGAAAAAGGGGCAAAAAGGCCCTGAAAGCCGGCGAAGCCCTGGAGATCAGACCGGAACGCCGAGGTTCGCGAACTGATCATGATGGCGGATCGCCTGCTGAGCATAGGTCAGGCGGCTTGCCGTCACAATGGCCTCAAGCTGGCTGAGGGCCGTATCGAAATCTTCATTGATTATAACGTACTCAAATTCCGGGGCATGCGCGATCTCAGCGCCCGCGCCCATCAGGCGGCGCGTGATGGTCTGGTCGGAATCCGTTCCGCGATGGTGAAGGCGCCATTCGAGCGCTTCGATGGAGGGCGGGAGGATGAAGATCCCGACGGTGCCCGCGAATTTCGAGCGGACCTGGCGCGCGCCCTGCCAGTCGATTTCAAGGAGCACGTCGTTCCCCTGCGCCATCTGGCCTTCGATCCAGGTGCGGTTGGTGCCGTAGTAGTTGCCGTGCACGAGCGCGGTTTCAAGGAATTCGCCGCGGTTCTTCATCTCGAGGAACATCGTTTCCGTGATGAAGTGGTATTCGCGCCCGTTCACTTCGCCCGGCCGCGGATCGCGCGTCGTTGAGGAGATCGAGAGCTTGATGTTGGGCTGACGCTTGAGAAGCGCATTCACCAGCGAGGACTTTCCGGCGCCCGAGGGGGCCGTGACGAGAAAAAGCCGTCCGGGATGGCGGGGAGCGGAATTCTGCTGGGAGATCATGTCGTTCATGGCTCAAAGTCCTTCGAAAGGCGTTTATTCGAGATTCTGAATCTGTTCGCGCATCTGATCGATCGTGATCTTGAGGGCGAGCGAGGCCTGCGTCATTTCAATGGCGGCGGCCTTGGAGCCGAGGGTATTGGCCTCGCGGTTCATCTCCTGGGCCATGAAGTCGAGCTTTCTGCCGACGGCGCCCCCCTGAGCAAGAAGGCGCTTCACTTCCGCGAGGTGCGTGTCGAGACGGTTCATTTCCTCGTCGACGTCCATCTTGATCGCATACATCGTCACTTCCTGACGAATGCGGTCAGTGACCTCTTCCTTCGTGAGCGTGCTCTTTTCCTTCAGGGCATCGGCGAGCGCATCGGTGAGGCGTTCGGTAAGGCGCCCCTCGAGCTGCGAGATGATCTGCGGCATGGCGCCCCGCACGTCCTTCACCACCGCCGACATTTTGTCGCAGTAGCCCGAGAGGACCTGAGCGAGGGCAGCGCCCTCGCGCTCGCGCGCCGCAATGAATTCGTCAAGCGTGCGGTCGACGATCGCGAGTACTTCCTGGAGGAGCTTGTCGCGGTCGGGGGTCTCTGCCGCTGCAATCCCGGGGAGTTCCAGAATTTCAGCGACGGAAAGCTCCTGCGCCTGCGGGTCGAGCTTGAGAATGGTTTCCTGGAGCGCAAGGACGCGCCTGAGCGCCTCCTCGTTCACGGAAGCCGGAAGCGCGGATGCATCGGCCGTGAGGTTGAGCCTCAGCTCCACCTTCCCGCGGGTGAGGCGCTTCTGGAGACGCTCGCGAACGGCGGGTTCGGTAAAGCGCAGCGCATCGTCAAGGCGCAGCGTCAGATCGAGAAAGCGGGAATTGACCGAACGGCATTCCGCAGTGACGGTGCCCGCGAGGGTCTTGCCGTCAAGGGCGGCGTATCCCGTCATGCTTGCGACTGAAGGCATCAGAAAAGTCCTTTGTATCCGTGATGAAGAAGCGAAGCTTGACCGATGGCCGGATGCCGATGCCGCGCTTTTTCCAAAGCGCCCGTCAGCAGCCTGAACCCGAAGCTTCAGGATAATTTTGAAGATTGCGGCATTTTAGAGCCTTCGCGGGAGAGCGGCAGCGCTTCCCTTCCTCTTCCGGGCAGCTTTGGCCGAGTGCTAGTAGCATCCCATCCGAAGGAATCTTTTTTGGAGCATACGCAACATGTCTCAGCCTTTAGCCAGCCTTTCCCCGCGTCCTGACGGGCGCGCGCCCGACGAGCTTCGTCCGGTTTCGATCACCCGGGGCTTTACCAAATATGCCGAGGGGAGCGTCCTCATGGAAGCCGGCGGCACGCGCGTTCTCTGCACGGCGAGCGTAACGCCGGGCGTGCCGCCCTTTCTGCGGGGCAAGGGCGAAGGCTGGGTGACGGCGGAGTACGGAATGCTCCCGCGCGCGACCGGTACCCGAACCGACCGCGAGGCCGCAAAGGGCAAGCAGACGGGCCGCACGCAGGAAATTCAGCGCCTGATCGGGCGGAGCCTGCGCGCAGTGGTTGACCGCAGAAAGCTCGGAGAATTCACGATCCAGATCGACTGCGACGTGCTCCAGGCGGACGGCGGCACCCGGTGCGCCTCGATCACGGGCGCCTGGGTGGCGCTTCGCGACGCGGTCGACAAGATGCTTCGCGAACATATGATCGAGGAGGATCCGATCCTCGCGCAGGTTTCCGCCGTTTCCGTCGGCATGTGGGAAGGCGAGCCCGTGCTCGACTTCAATTACATCGAGGACAGCCATTCCGACACCGACATGAATGTCGTAATGACGAGCCTCGGGGGCTTCGTTGAAATTCAGGGGACGGCCGAAGGCACGCCCTTTACGGAGGACGACCTCATGAAGCTTCTCGCGCTCGCGAAGAAGGGCAATGCCCGTCTCGCAGAACTCCAGCGCGAGGCGCTCGCAAAGCCTCTTTAAGACGGCATGGATGGCCGCGGCGGCGCCTGATGTCTGCGGCCTATGCAGCTATAAAACAATCCCGGAGTTTTTCTTCATGACTCAGAAAACGGAAATCAAAGAATCCGCGCTCCCCACCCTCGTTCTCGCGTCCGGCAATGCCGGAAAGATCCGCGAGTTCCAGGCCATGTTTGCGCCCTTGGGCGTGCGCGTTGCCGGACAGAAGGAATATGGCGTCAGCTCCTGCGACGAGCCCTACGGCACGTTTATTGAAAACTGCCTCGCCAAGGCCCGTCATGCCGCAAGGGAAACGGGGCTTCCCGCCATGGCCGATGATTCGGGCCTCTGCGTCGATGCGCTGGGCGGCGCCCCCGGCGTCTTCTCCGCGCGCTTTGCAGGCGAAGACGGAGACGATGCGGCCAACAACCGCCTTCTCATTGAGAAGATGGCGGGGAAGACCGACCGGCGCGCCCACTATACCTGCGTGCTCGCGGCCGTCCGTTCTGCCGAAGACCCGGAGCCCCTCATCGCCGAAGGCTTCTGGCAGGGCGAGATCGCCGAGTCCCCCGCGGGCACGGGCGGCTTCGGATACGACCCCTACTTTTATCTGCCCGGGGAAAAGCGCACCGCCGCGGAACTCTCTCAGGAAGAGAAGAACGCGCAGAGCCACCGGGGCGAAGCCTTAAGACGCATGGCGAAGCTCCTCGAGGAGCGCTGGGGCTGGAAGGCTTAAAAAGCCTGAAGCGGCCGACTCTTGAAGCACTCAAACCGATCCCGACATGACCGATTCCCCTGAGATCCGGCTCAATCCCGCCGTCATCCCGCTCTCGATCTACCTTCACTGGCCCTGGTGCGTGAGAAAGTGCCCCTACTGCGACTTCAATTCGCACGGCGCGCCGAAGGAGCCCGGCGCGTTGGAGGCGCTCGAGGGCGCCTACGTCGACGCGCTCCTCACGGACCTCGAGGCGTGGCTCCCGGATGTCGGGGGAAGACCCATCGAATCGATCTTCATCGGGGGCGGCACGCCGAGCCTCATGTCGGGGCGCGCCATGAAGGGGCTTCTCGACGGCGTGCGCGCGCGCTTTTCGCTCGCGCCCGATGCCGAGATCACGATGGAGGCGAATCCCGGGACGCTCGAAGCCGGGAAGTTCGAAGCATTTCGCGAGGCGGGCGTGAACCGCCTCTCGATCGGCATTCAGAGCTTTTCGGACGATCGATTGAAGCGCCTCGGGCGCATTCACAACGTGAGAGAGGCGCGCGAAGCGATCCGCCTTGCGCGGGATATTTTCGAGAACTTCAATCTCGACCTCATGTACGCCCTTCCCGGCGAGACGATGGAGGGCCTGAAGGAAGAGCTCGACGAGGCGGCTCATTCGGGGGCGACGCACCTCTCCTGCTACCAGCTCACGATCGAACCCGGAACCGCGTTCGCGAAGCACCTTCCCGAGGAACTTCCCGACGCTGACCAAACGGCCGAAATGGGGGATTTCGTCGAAGCCTTTCTGGCCGGGAAGGGCTTCACGCGCTACGAGGTTTCGGGCTACGCGAGACAAGGCCGCCGCTGCCGGCACAATCTGAACTACTGGACCTTCGGCGACTACCTCGCCGCGGGCGCGGGCGCGCACGGGAAAGTTACGACCCGGGAGGGCATCCGCCGCGAGATGCGCTTCATGAACCCGCGGCAGTACCTCCATGCGGTCGAAGAGGGAAGAAGCGCTGCGGCAGAGATTCACCGGGTCGATCCGGAGGATCTTCCCTTTGAATTCATGCTGAACGCCCTGAGGCTTCTCGAAGGGGTCCCCGAATGCACCTTTTCGGAGCGCACGGGCCTTCCTTTCGAGCAAATCGCTTCCACCCTCCGGGACCTGCGCGCCCGCGGGCTGATTGCAGACGATCCCGGCCGCATCCGGACGACGCGCCTCGGGCTCAACTTCCTCTCCGACGTGCAGGAAGCTTTCCTTTGATGCACGCATTTGGTGCGTTGAGCGCCCGGCTGGAGCATAATTCCGGGTGCGTCCGGCATGATGAATGCGTCTTCTCCGGCCGATCCCGGCGGCATGGGGGAGGGATTCTATGAATTGAGGGTTTTTGCTATGAAAATCCTCTTTGGCACGCCTTTTGCTTTAAGACAAGACGAGGAGATTCGGAGGCCCGAAGCGCTTTTGAGCGCGCGAGGCCTTTCCGCCGGGTCTCTTTCCCGATTTCTTTTTGACGCGGTCCGCAACACCTACCGGCCGCACGCTACTTTTAGGAGAAGAGGTATGACGTCCGCTGCTGATGTGCTGCAGATGATTAAGGACAACGACTGCAAGTTCGTGGACCTTCGCATCACCGATCTGCTCGGCAAGGAAATGCATCTCACGATCCCGGCCGACAAGATCGACGAAGATACGTTTGAGCTCGGCCAGCCCTTTGACGGCTCGTCCTTCGTCGGCTGGCGCGGCATTGAATCTTCCGACATGCTTCTGCAGCCGGACCCCAACACCGCCCGCATGGACCCCTTCCGCGAAGCCAACACGCTCGTGCTCAACTGCGATGTGCTTGAGCCGACGACGGGCAAGGGCTACGACCGCGACCCGCGCTCGCTCGCCCGCCGCGCCGAAGCCTATCTGAAGTCGACCGGCATCGGCGACACGGCCTACTTCGGCCCCGAACCCGAATTCTTCGTCTTTGATTCGATTCAGTGGGATCATCGTCCCGGCTCCTCCTTCTTCAAGATCGGCTCCGAAGAAGCGCCCTGGTCGAGCGGCCTTGACATGGAAGGCGGCAACCTCGGCCACAGAAACCGCATGAAGGGCGGCTACTTCCCGGTCTCCCCGGTCGATTCGATGGCCGACCTGCGCGCAGAAATGTGCACGCTCCTCGAGCAGCAGGGCGTTCCCGTTGAAATCCACCACCACGAGGTGGGCGGCGCCGGCCAGTGCGAAATCGGCACGCGCTTCTCGACGCTCGTCGAGCGCGCCGACTGGACGCAGATTCTCAAGTACACCGTCTGGAACGTTGCGGCCGCCTACGGCAAGACCGCGACCTTCATGCCGAAGCCCGTCGAGGGCGACAATGGTTCGGGCATGCACGTTCACCAGTCGATCTGGAAGGACGGCCAGAACCTCTTCTCGGGCAACGGCTACGCGGGCCTCTCCGAAATGGCGCTCTACTATATCGGCGGCGTCATCAAGCACGCCCGCGCTCTGAACGCCATCACGAACCCCGGCATCAATTCCTACAAGCGCCTCGTTCCGGGCTTTGAAGCGCCGGTGAAGCTCGCCTATTCGGCCCGTAACCGTTCGGCCTCGATCCGCATTCCGTTCGTCAACAGCCCCAAGGCCCGCCGCATCGAAGTGCGCTTCCCCGATCCGCTCTGCAATTCCTACCTCGGGTTCTCCGCGCTCCTCATGGCCGGTCTCGACGGCATCCAGAACAAGATCCATCCGGGCGAAGCCGCCGACAAGAACCTCTACGATCTGCCGCCGGAGGAAAACGCCAAGATCCCGACCGTCGCGCCCAATCTCGAGGTGGCTCTGAACGCCCTCGACGCGGACCGCGAGTTCCTGACGAGGGGCGGCGTCTTCTCGGACGATCTGATCGACGCCTACATTGCTGAAAAGAGGAAGGAAGTGCTCAAGGCCGAAATGGCCGTTACGGCGCTCGACTTCGACCTCTACTACTCGCACTGATCGGTCTGAGGCCAGAAGCATCCGAAGGACTTTGAGGACCGGAATCTTCCGGTCCCGTCCGAAGGATTCGAAGGACGTTTTTCCGGGGAACGGTGCATTGAGTCATCGTTCCCCGGTTTGCCTTTCCGGAGTGCCCGTCTGAAGCCGGTGCATTGCGGAAAAACCATTTTTTCTCTCCGGCAGGCATGACGACAAAGATTCCGCATGAGCCACAAAAAGGCGCTCTCAATTCGGCTCCGCTCCTTGATGCGCTTTCCACGGCCGTCTTTTCGCTTGACCGCGTCGGGCGGATCACGACCGTGAATTCGGCGGCCGAAACCCTTCTCGGACGTACGAGAAGAGGGCTTCAGGGAGAGCCCGCAGCGGAATTCATCGAGGAGGCCGGGGCCTGGTTCCCGCTATCAGAAAATGCGGGGATGGTTTCCTATGCGTCCCTCACGGAACTTCGCCGGGGACTGGCCGATCCCGTCCGCGTCCGCGCCGTCCTCTCCTCCCTCTCTGCGGAGGACGTCCGCGCGTCGGGACTTCCCTTCGATACCGCATGCCTCCTTGAAGTCTCGGAACTCGAGGATGCGCTCCAGGCGGAAAGAAGCGCCATGGAGGCGAGCGTTCGCGCCGCGAACAGCGAACTCCTCAGGAATCTCGGGCACGAAATCAAGAATCCGCTGGGCGGCATCCGGGGCGCGGCGCAGCTCCTTGAGACCGAGCTCGTCCGCGATGAGGACCGGGAATGCACAAGCGTGATTCTCGAAGAGGCGGCAAGGCTCCAGTCCCTGGTCGACCGGCTGCTCGCGCCCTACAGAAGGCCGCGGACCTCCGAGCCCGTCAACATTCATGAGGTGCTCGAGCACGTGAGGAGCTTGATCGGACTCGAATTCGCGACCGGCCTCAGAATCGAGCGCGACTACGATATTTCCGCGCCCGCCGTCATCGGAGACCGCGGACGCTTCATTCAGATCTTCCTCAACCTCGCGAGGAATGCCGCGGAAGCAATGACCTCCGAGCGTGCCCGGGGAAAGGCGGAAATCGTCTTCGTCACGCGCATTGCGCGCGACGTGATGCTCTGCGGCAAGCGCGTGCGGCTCGCACTCAGGGTCGACGTCGTCGACAACGGCCCGGGAATACCGGAGGAAATCCGCGGGCGCATCTTCTTCCCGCTCGTTACCGGGCGCGCGGAAGGCTCCGGCCTCGGACTTTCCATCGTGCGCGCCTTTGTCGAGGAAGCGGGCGGCGCCATTTCCGTCGAAAGCCGTCCGGGAAAGACGGACTTTACGGTGATTCTTCCCCTCGGGTCCCGGAAGGAAGCGGAAAAGAGCGACCGCTCCCCGACGGGCGGCACCGGCATAAAAATTTAAAGAACGCACACCATTGACGCCCGGCTTCATCAGGCTCCTTTCCAGTCAGAGACGAATGAACGGGCGAAAGGACAGAAATCCCTCATGCTTGACGATACTCATCAAATTGAGCTTTCCGCAGCGGCCGGAAGCGAACCTGTGTGGGTGATTGACGACGACCGCGCGATCCGCTGGGTACTCAATCGCGCGCTTTCGCGCGAAGGCATCGGCTGCCGCACCTTTGAGCGCGGTCAGGATGCGCTCGCCGCGCTCGAGGCGATTGAAGCCTCCAAAGCCGAGCGTCCCCTCGTGCTTGTTTCCGACATCCGGATGCCGGGGCTTTCAGGGGTTGATCTCCTCGCGCGCGTGAAGGAAATCGCGCCCGATCTGCCCGTCATCATCATGACGGCCTTTTCGGACCTCGACAGCGCCGTTTCGTCCTTCCAGGGCGGCGCCTTCGAATACCTGACGAAGCCCTTTGACGTCGCGAAGGCCGTTGAGCTCATCAGCCGCGCGATGGAGGATGCGAAGCACCGGGCGGCCGCCTCGCCCGGCGAGGAAGCGCCTTCCGGGGAGCCGCAGCCTGCCGTTCCCGACCTGATCGGTCAGGCTCCTGCCATGCAGGAAGTCTTCCGCGCGATCGGAAGGCTCTCGCAGAGCAACGTCACGGTGCTCCTCACGGGCGAATCGGGCGCGGGGAAAGAAGTCGTCGCCCGCGCCATCTGGAAGCACAGCAAGCGAAGCCGCGCGCCCTACATTGCGATCAACATGGCGGCGATTCCGCGCGAGCTCCTTGAGAGCGAACTCTTCGGACACGAAAAAGGCGCCTTCACGGGCGCCACGGCCACGCAGCTCGGGCGCTTCGAACAGGCCAAGGGCGGGACGCTCTTTCTCGATGAAATCGGCGACATGCCGATGGAACTTCAGACGAGGCTCCTGCGCGTGCTCTCGAACGGCTATTTTTATCGCGTCGGCGGCCGTCAGCCCATCAAGGCGGATGTCCGGGTCATCGCCGCCACGAATCAGAATCTTGAGGAGCGCGTGAAGGCAGGGCAGTTCCGCGAGGATCTCTACCACCGCCTCAACGTGATCCGTCTGAGGCTGCCGCCCTTAAGAGACCGCGTTGAGGACATCGCGCCTTTGTCGGCGCATTTCCTGAGAACCGGCGCGCGCGAGCTCGGCGTTGAGGAGAAGGTGCTGACCCCTGAGGCGCTTGAGGTTGTAAAGCGCTTTCCCTTCCCGGGAAACGTGAGGCAGCTTGAAAACCTCTGCCGGTGGCTCCTTGTCATGGCGCCCTCGAAGGAAATCCGCGTCGAGGATCTGCCGCTTGAAATCAGGAGCGCCTCGGAAGCGCCCGAAATGCGCCTGATGGCGGCTCCAGCGCTTCCCGCGGACGAAGAGACCGGAGCCGGCGCCGGAACCTGGACCGGACTCCTTGCCGAAGAGGCAAGGAAGCGCCTTCAGGCAGGCGAATCCGGCGTCTGGCAGACGCTTTCCGACGAATTCGAACGCGCGATCATCCGGAGCGCCATGGAGGTGACGCGCGGCCGCCGCATTGAGGCGGCCGAGCGTCTCGGCGTCGGCAGAAACACGCTCACGCGAAAGATTCAGGAGCTTGGACTCTCGGACGAACTCGCCCAAAGGCTCCCGCCCCTGAGGCGCACGGGCGAGGACCTTCCCGGAGGCAGGGACAAGTGAAGCTCAATGCCCCGGGGACGGCGGATGCGCCCGAAAATCTCGCGCGAGGCGTGCTGATCGTGATGCCTCCCGGGTTCGGGCCGGAATTGAATGATGCGGAGCTCCCTCCCGAAGGGGAGGCGCGCCGCGCCTTGCTTGAAAAACTGATGCGCCCGAGGGGCGTCATTACGGCGTCCCGCATCGACCGGGGGTTTGCGGTCTCCGAGACCCTTCGGTGGCTGGCTGCCGCCGGGTTTCCCGTGGAGGCGGAGGCGAAGCGCTTTTCGATCTTCACCTGGCCCGCGGCATGGGACGGCCGCGCGCGGGACGGCCACGTCGCGAGGGATGCCGTTCGCGAGGCCGGGAGGCTTCGGGACGAATTTCAAAAGCGCTCGCCCCTCATTGCGGTTTTCCTCTCGAGCCAGCTCCTTGATGCGGCGAACGACCCGGCCGTGCGGGAATTCCTCGCGCCCGTCGCCGGGCATCCGCTCGAACCCGCCTTCCGGCTCTCGGGCGAAAGGCTTCGGATTCTCGGGCAGCGCTGGGAGAAGACCCTCATGATCGGGCTCCCGGTACCGAGAAAAAGCATGCGGCCGGGGTTTCCCGAAGAAGCCGCACGCGCGATCCGAACGCTCTTCGTGCGCGAGGAATTTCTCTAGGGAAATTCGACTAAAATCCCGGGTCTTTGCTGTATTTTTCCGCCTGGCGAGCGAGGAAGCGCCTTCTCTCATGCCCGATCTGATTTCAACGCCCGATTCGCTCCCATCTCTAAATTCGCTCGAGGAGCTTCATCAGCTCCTCATGAGTCTCGGCGCCGGGCCCGCGCATGAGCGCCGGGTGCTCCGCGCCTGGCTCGGGCAAATCGGCTGGGAAGAGGCGGCGGAAAGCCGCAGGCTTCGCCTTCCGAAAGCGCTTGCTCAAAAGCTTCCCGCCATCCGGGAGGCTCTCGGGAAGGCGGCCGCCATTCGCTCCCGCCATCCGGGGGCGGATCCCGAAAGCGAGCGGCTTCTCATTACGCTCGCCGACGGCCAGACGATTGAATCGGTGCTGCTTCCCCGGCAGGGCGTCTGCGTTTCGACCCAGATGGGCTGCGCCGTCGGGTGCGTCTTCTGCATGACGGGAAGATGCGGGCTCGTGCGGCAGCTTTCCGACATTGAAATCGTCGCTCAGGCGGCGATCGCCCGGGAGCTCCGTCCCGCAACGAAGAAGGTGGTCTTCATGGGCATGGGAGAACCTTCGCACAACCTGGCAAACGTCATGCGCGCGGTGGAGTTTCTGGCTCAGTTCGGCGACTTCGGCCACAAGGACCTGGTGATTTCGTCGGTGGGCGACGAAAGGCTTTTCGAGCGCCTCTTCGCTTCGGCCGCGAAGCCCGCGCTTGCGGTCTCGCTTCATACGACGGATGACGAAAAGCGCGGCAGGCTTCTCCCCAAAGGCGCGCGCATGACCGTCTCCCGCATCATCGAGCGCGCTGAAAGCTGGGCGCGGGCCACGGGCTATCCCGTTCAGTACGAGTGGACCTTGATGAAGGGCGTCAACGACTCCTTCGAAGAGATCGACCGGCTCGCCGGGCTCCTTAAGGGGAAATACGCCATGGTGAACTTTATTCCCGTCAATGCCGTCGAGGATTCGCCCTGGGTGCGGCCCGACCGCGCGCATGCGGTGGAGCTTGTGCGGCGCCTGCGGGGCAAAGGCATCATTGCGACATTGCGCGATTCGGCGGCGCAGGATGTGGACGGCGGCTGCGGGCAGCTTCGCGCCCGGGTGCTTAAAAGGGAGACGAAATGACTGAAAAGAAAGAGAAGACCACGCTCGAGCGCGCGGAAGCCGCCGTAGAAACGCCGATTCCGCAAAGACGCAGAAGACGCTTCTGGCTCCTCTGGTGGATCTGGGCGGTCTTCGGCGCCGCCGTCTCCTTCCGGGGCACGCTCTCGGGCTCGTGGATCGCCATTGCGGCGATCCTGACGGCGCCCTTCTGGGCGATGTTCGTCCTCTGGCCCTTCTTTGCGCTGAGAGACCGCCTGAGGGCCAAACGCCTCTGGGCGGCCGAGGTCCTCGTGCTCCTCGCGCCTGAAGTCCGGGGAAGCGATGAGGAGAAGACGGCGCTTCCGGTCATCATCGGCAGAAACGGCGGCGTCCTCGTGCCGCTTGAAGCCTGGGAGTGCGCTTTCCCCACGATTAAGGCGGCCATGATTCCGGCGGAAGCTGTGGCCCCCGGCACCTATCCCGGCGTCAATCTCCCGGTCCTGAGGGAAGAGGATCTCTTTGCCTCCGGACTCTGGTCGGAAGAGAAAAGGAAGCCCGCCGGGGCGTCTCTTTCCGATCTTGAATCCTCAGGGCTCTGGGTCGAGCGTCTGAGGCTCGCGAAGAGAAGCTGAAAAATCCCAAAAAAGAAAAACCCCGCCGGAAGCCAAACTTCCACTGGCGGGGTTTCTTTTTGTCCTAGAGGAGAAAAGTGCCTTTAATCCTCAACGAACGCCTTCTCGCGGCCGGAGCGCACGGAGGGGAGAATCACGAGGAGAAGGAGAACCGCCGAGACGGCAAGGAGCGACCCGGAGATCGGTCCCGTCACGAAGGTTGAGAGGTCGCCCCTCGAAAGCAGGAGCGCGCGGCGCATGTTTTCCTCCAGCATGGGCCCGAGGATGAAGCCGAGAATGAGCGGAGCGCATTCGCAGCCCAACTTGTTGACGATCCACCCGAAGATCCCGAACCCGATCGTGATCCAGATGTCGAAGGGGTTGTTGTTGATCGAATAAACGCCGATGGCGCAGAAGACGAGGATTGCCGGGTAGAGGAGCCGGTAGGGTACGCGAAGAAGCTTCACCCAGAGGCCGATCAGGGGAATATTGAGGATGACGAGGAAGACGTTGCCGATCCACATGGAGACGATGAGGCCCCAGAAGAGCGACGGGTTCGTCGTCATGACCTGCGGGCCCGGGGCAATGTCGTGCAGCATCAGGGCGCCGATCATGAGCGCCATCACGGCGTTCGAGGGAATGCCGAGCGTGAGCATCGGAATGAAGCTCGTCTGTGCGCCCGCATTGTTGGCGGATTCCGGTCCCGCCACGCCGCGGATATTGCCTTCGCCGAAGGGCGGATTGGCGTTTTTGCCGGCGAGCTTCTTTTCAAGCGTATAGGACGCAAAGGAGGAGAGAAGCGCGCCGCCCCCGGGGAGAATGCCGAGAAGCGATCCCAGGATCGTGCCGCGGGTAATGGCGCCCGCGCTGTCCTTCAGGTCCTTCGCGCTCGGAAGGACCTTGCCGACGGCAGCCGGCACGGCTTCGCGGCCCCCGGCCGCATCGAGATTGCGGATGATTTCCGCAAAGCCGTAAACGCCCATCGAGAGCGCGACGAAGTCAAGCCCGTCCATGAGTTCGTCGACCCCGAAGACGTAGCGCAGCGCTCCGGAATTCACGTCCATGCCGACGCAGCCGAGGAGAATGCCGATGAAGATCATGCCGATCGCCTTCAGGAGCGACCCGGAAGCGAGCACCACCGCGCCCACGAGGCCGAGCACCATGAGGCTGAAGTATTCGCGGGGACCGAATTCAAAGGCGACGAGCGTGAGCGGTTCGGCAAAGGCGGCGATCAGAACCGTCGCGAAGCACCCGGCAATGAAGCTGCCGAAGGCGGCAACGCCGAGGGCCGCGCCCGCGCGTCCGAGCTTGGCGAGCTTGTGGCCGTCAAGACACGTGACGACGGCGGCGGCTTCACCCGGAATGTTGACGAGAATTGCTGTGGTGGAGCCGCCGTACTGCGCGCCGTAATAGATGCCCGCGAGCATGATGAGCGCGGACGAGGGGTCGAGCGCATAGGTGATCGGAAGGAGCATCGCCACGGTGGCGACGGGGCCCATGCCGGGAAGCACCCCGACGAGCGTGCCCAGGGAGACGCCCACGAAGCAGTAAAGAAGGTTCGTGAGCGTGACGGCGTTCTGAAAGCCGATGAGAAGATTATTGAGGAGATCCATCCCGTACTCTCCTTATAGGAATGTCGGCCAGAGCGGCACGATGAGCCCGAGGCCGCCGATGAAGAGGAGCGCCGAGAGCGTGGTGAGGAGCACCGCTGAAATCAGGGCGTCGCGCAGCCTGAAGAGCGGGTGGGCAAGGGAGGAAATGACCACCATGAGGCCGATCGAGAGCACGAAGCCGAGGGTGAGGAGCGTTGCCGCATAAAAGGCGGCGCTGCCGAGAATGAGGAGCGCCGAAAAGGGTTTGCCGAAGTCGATGCGGGCGTTCTCTTCAGAGACCCGCGTCGTGAGGAGCGCCTTCACGACGATGACGAGGCCCGTGAGGATGATGGCAACCGAAATAATGAGCGGGAAGTATCCCGGCCCCATGCGCGCGAGGGTTCCGATTTCGTTCTCTCCGAGGGTCGTCGCGCCGAAGAGGCCGATCGCGATGTAAAAGAGCCCTGCTGCGAAATCCTTCTGGTTTTTGAGCATGTTGATTCGTGTCCGGGGCCGCGCCAAGGGACCGGGCCCGATCGGACGGAAAAGGAAATTCGTTGTTGGATGCTGGAAGAGGAGCTCCCTTTCCGGAAAAACGCCTGTTTTTTTTCAGAAAGGAGTCCGTGAAAATCCGAGGATTATAAGTAGGCTTTCTTCCCTGACGCGCCGTCCCCAAAAGAGAAAACGCGAAAGCGGCCCGAACTTTGCCAATCAATGGAAAAGCACGGACCGCTCTCATCGCAGCCGCCGGGGGGCTTCAAGAAGCGCCTTCCGGAAGGCTGCGGGCGCCGCTTGGGAGGCGTCAGTCGACGCGGGCGCCGGCGATCTCGACGAGCACCTTGTACTTCTTCGCCTCTTCGTCAATGAGGCTCTGGTATTCAGCAGGCGTCGTCGGGGCGGGAAGCGCGCCGAAGGCGCGGAACTTCTTGTCGGTGGCCGGGTCCTTCAGAACCGGAACAATCGCGTCGTTGAGCGCCTTCACGACGTCGTCGGGCGTTCCGCCCGGCACCATGAGGCCGAACCAGGTGTAGATGTCGAAGTCGGGAACGCCCGCCTCCTCCATCGTGGGCGCGTCGGGAAGGAGCGGCGTGCGGGTCTTCGTCGTCACCGCGAGCGCGATGAGCTTGCCCGCCTTGATGTTGGCCGCAGCCGAGGCAAGGTTGTCGAAGATGAGGTCGGTCTGGCCGGAAATCACCGAGAGGAGCGCCGGGGAGGCGCCCGCAAACGGAATGTGCACCATGTCGATGCCGCACTGGCGCTTCAGGAACTCGCCCGCCATGTGGCCCGCCGAGCCGTTTCCGCCCGAAGCGTAATTGAGCTTTCCTGGGTTCTTCTTCGCATAGTCGATCAGGTCCTTCACTGTCTTCACGCCCGTCTTCTGAGAGAATTCCGGCGTGATGACGAGCACGTTCGCCGCAGTGGCGACGAGCGTCACGGGCTTGAAGTCCTTTTCGGGATCGTAGGGGAGCTTCTTGAAGAGCGAGGGGTTGATGGCGAGCGTTGCCACCGCGCCCATCACGAGCGTATGGCCGTCGGGACGCGCATGGCTCACATAGCTCATGCCGACGTTGCCGCCCGCGCCGGGACGGTTTTCAACCACGACGGTGCCGAGAACAGGCGTCACGGCGTCGGCAATGGCGCGCGCGGAAACGTCGAGCGGACCTCCCGGCGGGTAGGGAACCACGATGCGGATGGGGTTGCCGCCCTCACCCTTGAGCGCCGCGGCGCAGGCATTCATCGGAAAATAAGAGGCGCTCGAGAGTGCCACCGCTCCGATGGCACCCAGTACAGTGCGACGCTGCATAAGGGATGCTCCTTTCTTGATGCAAAAATAGTCTTTGGTTTCAGCAAAGACTATGAAATATATGGCGCTTCCTTTGCAATTCAATTTGCGAAGTGGCGCCTGAGACCTGAATTAGAGCACGCCCGAGAAAGGTGCGCGCATGCTCCGAAGCGGCGACTTGCGGCGTTCTTGCCGAATCTCATTTCGACTAGGGAGAGGAACCTAAGAAAATGGCTCGAAAGTCGGAAAAGCCCGGAGAGGCCCGACGGAATCCTCCCGGCGGGAATCGGGATGGAGCCGGAGGAGGTGCGTTAGAAGTTATGCGGCGTTTTGCGTCAGCTGCCGAGCCACTTGTGGGAGAGTTCGGCCAAGAACCCTGTGCGCTCTAGCCTTCCCCAGGCGGAGAGAAGCGACGTGATGAGAAGTTCTCCGGGAAGGCTTTCCCTCCCGGGTAGCTGGGGCTTTCTGACGCCGCGGCGCACGAGAATGGTTTTCCAGCTTTCGGGGGTCAGCCCCTTGCCGCCGAAGGCGAGCGTGAGGCGCACGTCTCTGGCGGAATACCAGCGCGCTTCAAAGGAGTCGGTAATCATGACGTCGCCCACTTCGGACGCAATGCGCGCCGGAATCGAGGCATTGTCGGCGACGGTCGCGACCGATGCGCGCTTGAGGTGCGTATTCACGAAGACTTCATTCGTGCCGCCCGGGTTCTTGATGACGCGGACCGCGGGGTGATTGAGGTCTTCCGGGACGAGAAAGCGCTTTTCATCGGATTTTCTGATGAGCGCCACTTTTGCAAAGGGCGCGTAGCGCGGCAGGTCGTCAAAGCGCCTTGCGCGCTCCGGAAGCCAGGAGACGCCGCCCGCGGCGACGTCGAAGCGCCCGGCGGAAAGCTCCTCAAAGAGCGCGGGCCAGCTCGTCAGAATGAACTGCGGCGCGAGGCCCGCTTCCCGGCAGAGTCCCTCCATGAGGTCGATGTCGTGCCCGGCAAAGCCCGCCTGAGAGCCTTCGTCGATGATGCCGAAGGGCAGGTAGTCGCCGGGAATGCCGATGCGGAGCCGGGGTTTCGCGTTGATCACGATCAGTACTCAAGGAGAAGCGTGGCGGGGGCGTGGTCGGAAGGCTGGGCATTCCCTCGGGGACGGGGGTCGACGGCGGCTTCCTTCACGAAGGGAACGAGGGCGTCGGAGACGAGCATGAGGTCGATTCTGAGGCCGTGATTCTTTTCAAACCCGCTCTGGCGGTAGTCCCACCAGGAGAAGGTTTCCGCGGGCTGGCTGAAGAGCCGGAAGCTGTCGCGAAGGCCCAGGGCCTCAAGGCGCCGGAGCGCCGCGCGCTCCGCGGGCGAACAGAGAATCTTCCCTTCCCAGTAGGCCGGATTCCACGTATCGGCTTCTGCGGGCGCAATGTTGAAGTCGCCCCCGAGAATGAGGCGGGGCGATGCTTCAAGAAGTGCGCGCAGATGCCGCGAGAGCGTGGAGATCCAGTCGAGCTTGTAGAGGTACTTGCTCGTGCCGATCTCCTGCCCGTTCGGGAAGTAGGCGCCGCAGAAGCGTATCGGCTCGCCCCCGGCGACGGGCGTGAGAAGCGCGCTCACGAACCGCTTCTGGTCGTCGGGGTACCCCGGGATGTTGAGTTCGACCGCCTCGGGCGTCCTGACGGTGCTCCTGCGGGAGATGAGGGCAACGCCGTTATAGGTCTTCTGTCCCGTGAAGACCGCATCGAACCCGGCCTCGAGGAAGGCCTCCATCGGGAAAAGATCGTCGGTGAGCTTCGTTTCCTGAAGCACGAGCGCATCGGTTCGGGAGAGTTCGAGCCACTCAAGCACCTGAGGCAGGCGAACCTTGAGCGAATTGACATTCCAGGAGGCAAGACGGAGTTGAGGCATGGCGGAGAAGAGTCCTTTCAGACGAAAACTTCAGGCGCCATAGTTTGCCACAGCGAATCCTTCGGGGAAGAAGCACCGGGCAGCGTTTCTGTTCAGGGACAATCGGTAATCTTCCGCACTTTGGAATAATGCACCGCACAGCCTATCATTGGGAGCGGAGGATCCCCGCGGAGGTCCCCGCTCAAACTCCGAAGCGTTTCCGTACGAACAGAAGACCGAATTTCGATCATGGGAAAAAAAGACTCAGCAAAGGCTGCCGGCAAAGCCCCTTCCAAAGGAGCGGCAAAATCCAAATCCGTGCTCAGGCTCATCAAAAAAGCTCAGGCGAAGCGCACCCCCGGGACGCCGATTGATCTTCGTCCTGAGGAGGCGAGAAAGAAGAGCGTGGAAAAGGAAGAAAAAGGGTATCTGCGCTGCTCGGCGCGCCTCACGGCCGAACAGCTGGCGTTCTGGCATGCCGCGGGCGGCTCCGAATGGACGAGGCGCCTCCTTGCAGAAGGCATGCGGATGAAGGAAATGGCAAAAGCGGCTCAGGCGCCGATTGAAAAAACGTCAAAGTAGCCTCATAAGCACAGCCGTCTTCAACCGTTTGAATGCATTCGGTTGTCTTTTTGCGCCTTGGTCCATGTCATCCTGTGCCAATGGTCGACAATAAGAAACATAATAAAAACAATATGTTATGGTCTTCGGGCGCGTCACGGAGCCTAGGTAGAAAGTACTAGCGGAAGGCCCCTGCCTCCTCCTAGAATGAAATGCGCCTTGCCTCGCTGAGCATCCAAAATGCGCTCGCCGGGGAAGGCGAAGAGCGAATTTCTCATACACCTTTCTATTCCTGGAGCATTCCATGCCGATGAATCTTCGCGGCCGCAGCCTTCTCAGTCTCGTTCACCACACGCCTGCCGAGATCGACTATCTCATCGATCTCGCCATTGACCTCAAGAAGGCCAAGCGCATGGGGACGGAAGCGCGCCGACTTGTCGGCAAGAACATTGCGCTCGTTTTCGAAAAGACCTCCACCCGCACGCGCAGCGCCTTTGAGGTTGCCGCCCACGATCAGGGCGCCGGCACGACCTTCTTTGACCCCTCGTCCTCGCAGATCGGCCACAAGGAAAGCATCAAGGATACGGCCCGCGTGCTCGGCCAGATGTACGACGCGATCGAATACCGCGGCTTCTCGCAGCAGGTTGTCGAGGAGCTGAGGGACTATGCGGGCGTTCCCGTCTACAACGGCCTCACCGACGAGTGGCATCCGACCCAGATGCTCTGCGACCTCATGACGATGAAGGAAGCGAGCGGCAAGGCCTGGAAGGACATTTCCTTCGCCTACATGGGCGACGCGCGCTTCAACATGGGTAATTCCCTCCTCATGGTCGGCGCCAAGATGGGCATGGATGTCCGCATCGGCGCGCCGAAGGAATGCTGGCCTTCCGAAGAACTGATCGCGCTCGTCACTGAAATGGCTGAAAAGTCGGGCGCGCGCATCACGATTACCGAGGATCCCGTCGAAGCCGTGAAGGGCGCCGACTTCATCCATACCGACATCTGGGTCTCGATGGGCGAGCCCGCCGAAGTCTGGGCCGAGCGCATCAAGCTCCTGAAGCCCTACCAGGTGAATGCCGCCCTCATGGCCGCTTCGGGGAATCCCAACGTGCGCTTCATGCACTGCCTCCCGGCCTACCACAACGCCGAAACGAAGGTGGGCGCCAAGGTGATTGCGCAGCATCCCGAACTGAAGGACGGCGTTGAAGTCACGGAAGACGTGTTTGAATCGCCCGCGTCGATCGTCTTCGAGCAGGCCGGAAACCGCATGCACACCATCAAGGCGCTGATGGTGGCGACCCTCGCCTAAAGCAACGCCTTGAGCGCTTCGGGGACGCGCATCGTTCCCGGCGCATCATCGACAAAAAAGCCGCCCGCAGCTTTCTAGGAACTCCGGGCGGCCTTTTCTTTTTCTCGGGACTGTTTTTAAGCCTTCGCGGGCGCTTCGACAATGCCCGAGAGCCTCAGGAGGGCATCGAGCTCAGGCTTTCTGCCGCGGAAGGCAACGAAGTTCTCGATGGCATCGCGGCTCGAGCCGCGCTCGAGAATTTCCGCGAGGAACCGCCGGCCCGTCTGAGGGTTGAGAACGCCTTCCTCTTCGAAAGCGCTGAAGCAGTCGGCCGAGAGCACTTCCGCCCACTTGTAGCTGTAGTAGCCCGCGGCGTAGCCGCCCGCGAAAATGTGCGCGAAGCTTTGCGGGAAGCGGTTCCACTTTGGCGGAAACACCACGGCGACCTCTTTGCGAACGGCGTCGAGAAGCGCCGGAACCGAACCCGTCTTCGGGTTGAATTCCGCGTGAAGGAGCATGTCGAAGAGCGCGAATTCGACCTGACGCACGCAGAAGGCGCCGGCTTCAAAGTTCTTCGCCGCGATCATCTTCGAGAAGAGCTCGTCGGGAAGGGGCTCGCCCGAATCGGCATGACGCGAAATCGCCTTCACCACATCGTGCTCCCAGGCGAAGTTCTCGAGGAACTGGCTCGGGAGCTCAACCGCATCCCATTCGACGCCGTTGATGCCGGAAACCTGCGCCTCTTCCTGGGCCGTGAGAATGTGGTGGAGCGTGTGGCCGAATTCATGAAAGAGCGTCGTCACCTCGTCGTGCGTCATCGTCGCTTCCTTTCCTTCGACCGGAGCGGCAAAGTTGGTGACGAGGTAGGCGACGGGCGTGACGAGCGTGCCGTCTGAAAGACGCCGCCGCGTGCGCTCGCCGTCCATCCAGGCGCCGGAGCGCTTCCCCTCGCGGGCGTAGAGGTCCGCGTAGAAGGCGGCAATTTGCTTCCCCGCGCGCTTCACTTCGAAGTACTTGACGTCCGGGTGCCAGACGGAAGCGTGCTTTTCCTCGATTTCGATTCCGAAGAGCGTCTCCACCATGCGGAAGAGTCCGGCGAAGACGGCATTCTGCGTGAAGTAGCGCTTCACCTCGGCGTCCGAATAGCTGTAGCGGGCTTCGCGGAGCTTTTCAGCCGCATAGGGACGGTCCCAGGGCTCGACCTCGTCGATCCCGAGGGTCTTCTTTGCAAAGTCGTCGA
Source organism: Sutterella faecalis (assembly GCF_006337085.1). Taxonomy (GTDB): domain Bacteria; phylum Pseudomonadota; class Gammaproteobacteria; order Burkholderiales; family Burkholderiaceae_F; genus Sutterella; species Sutterella faecalis. The sequence continues at coordinate 2,326,155 of NZ_CP040882.1, forward strand.
CTTCGCCCGCATCCTCGAGCGCGCGCGGGCGCGAGCGCTTCGCGAGGTCGCGCAGGAACGCGAGCACTTCCGCGGGGTCCTTCGCCATCTTGGTGGCAAGCGACAATTCGCCGAAATTTTTGAATCCGAGAAGCTCCGCCTCTTCGCGGCGCAGCTCCAGAATGCGCTTGATGATCGGCGTGTTGTCGTACTTCCCGTCGTCGAATTCCGCCGCGCGCGTCGAGAAGGCGTAGTAGAGCGCCTCGCGAATGCCGCGGTCGGCGCAGTACTTCATGGCGGGGAGGTAGGAGGGGAACTGGAGCGTGAGCCTCAGGCCCGACTTTCCCGCCGCCTTCGCGCTCGCGCGGTAGAGCGCAATCGTCTCGGCGGGCACGCCCGCGAGGCGGCTTTCATCCGGGAGAAGAAGCTCGAAGGCGTTCGTTGCGTCAAGGAGATTCTCGCTGAATTTCTGCGAGAGCTGAGAGAGCTCCTGGCCGATCGCCTTCACCCGTTCGCGCTTCTCCTTCGGGAGCGCGGCGCCCGAAAGCTCGAAATCGCGGATTTCGCGGCGGATGATGCGCTGCCGCACGGGCGAGAGCGCTTCGAAGGCGCAGCTTCTCTCGATTTCAAGATACTTTTTATAGAGCGCTTCGTCCTGCGAGATGCGCAGGTAGAGGTCGGTCGCGAGCGGAAGCGCCTCATTAAAGGCGTCGCGCAGCGCCGGCGTATCGACGACGCTCTGCAGGTGGCCGATGGCGCCCCAGGAGCGGGAAAAGGCGAGCGAGGCTTCTTCAAGGGGCGCGACAACCGCGTCCCAGGTCGCGGGCGTTTCGGGGGCGGTCGCCCGGGCGAGCGCTTTTTCAAGATCCCCGGCAAGCTTTTTCACGGCCGGCATGACGTGTTCGGGGCGTACAGCGGCGTAATCAATGAGATCGGTAATGTTGAGAAGCGGGTTGTCCGCTTCCTGAGGAGCAGTCGTCATTCTGAAGAAGCAGTAGGAATAAGGGAGAGAAAGGGCCGTTCTTTCTGAAGAACGGCCCGCATTGATTCAGGCATCAAAGTGTATCGCCTTGACCGAGATGCCGTTCGGCCGCGAGCACCGTGTTGGAGATCAGCATGGCGATCGTCATGGGGCCGACCCCGCCCGGAACGGGCGAAAGGGCGCGTGCGACTTCCGAGACGCTCTTTTCGTCGACGTCGCCGCAGAGCTTTCCTTCTTCATCGCGGTTCATGCCGACGTCGATCACGACGGCGCCGGGCTTCACCATGTCGCCCGTGATCATTCGGGCGCGGCCGGCGGCCGCGACGAGAATGTCGGCGCGGCGCGTGATTTCGGCAAGGTTGGGCGTTCTGCTGTGAGCGACCGTGACGGTGGCGTGGTCCTCAAGGAGCATGAGGGCCTGGGGCTTTCCGACGATGTTGGAGCGCCCGACCACGACGGCTTCGAGTCCCTCGGGGTTGACGCCCACGGATTCGAGCATCTTCATGACGCCCGCAGGCGTGCACGGGCGGAAGCCTTCGTCGCGGCGGCCGACCAAGAGCGCGCCCGCAGAGAGCATGTGAAAGCCGTCGACGTCCTTCCCTGGATCAATCGCCTCAATGACGGCGCTCGCGCGGATCTGCCCGGGGAGCGGGAGCTGCACGAGGATCCCGTCGACCGTCGGGTCGGCATTGAGCTCGCCGATGAGCTTGAGGAGCGCCTCCTGGTTGGTGTCGGCAGGAAGACGGTATTCGCGCGAGGAGACGCCCGCACGTTCGCAGGCGCGGGTTTTGTTGCGCACGTAGACGCAGCTCGCCGGGTCTTCGCCCACGAGCACGACGGCAAGTCCGGGGCGGCGTCCTCCGGGGAGCTGAGCGAGTTCCTCGCTTCTCTTTCTGGCGCGCGCTTCAATTTCGCGGGCAAGCGCCTTGCCGTCAATAATCTGTGCTGTCAATTCTTCTCTCCTCTTTGTATCAGAGTGATGTGTCGGGTCGGGGACGCTTCAGGGATCCTTCTCCCGGGAATGACCATTATTGCCCGGAAACGCCCGCAGCCGATTTCTTCTCATGGAAGAAATCCGAACGCGCTTTTGATGAAGCACAGGGAGCGGCGTCGACAAGCGCCAAAGAAAAGCGCCCTGACGGGATATCCGGCAGGACGCATTCTTCAGGGGCTCAAAGCCCGGGACTGAGGGAATCGGGCTTAGACGAGTCCGCTCGTGGGGCCGCCGATCGAGCTGTTGATGCCCGTCACGGTCGCTTCTTCCTCGCGGCGCTGGCGTTCGGCTTCCGCTTCACGCAGCTCCGTATCGAGGCGGCGCAGGTGTTCGGCATTTTCTTCCGTATGGGGAAGTCCCGTTTCAGCGAGCCGGCTCGGGAGCGCGGCGACCGCCTCAGCGAGGGTCGAGGAAATCTTCGGATAGAGCTCGGACTTGACGATGACGCGCATCAGGTCGGCAACGGTGCCCGACCCCGTCTTATCCATGATCGAAGCGCGGTGCGCTTCCACCGTCTTGATGGAAATGCCGAGATCGTCGGCGATCTGCTTATTGAGGCGTCCGTTCACGATGCGCTCGAGCACCTGCTGTTCGCGCGGCGTGAGCTTCTCGATCAGCGTACGGTTCTGCGCGAGCGTCTGGCGGCGCTGGAAGAGCTCCTTGGCGGTCTTCATGGCGCGCTCGACGAGCTTCTGGAGCTGCGGCTGCTGGAAGGGCTTCTGGATGAAGTCCATCGCGCCCTTCTTGAAGGCCTGAACCGCCTGAGGCACATCGCCGTGACCGGTGATGAAGATGAAAGGAGCATCAATGCGGCGCCTGAGCAGATGGTCCTGCACGTCGGAACCCGACATGCCGGGCATTCTCAGGTCGCAAAGAATGACGGAGGGAACATTTTCATTGAACTGGGCAATGAAGGTCTCTCCGCTTTCATAGTCCTCAACGCGGTAGTTCGTGGACTCGAGAAGCCATTTGATCGATTCACGAACATCTGCGTCGTCATCGATTACGTAGACGAGCCCGTTCTTGTTTTCTCCGGAAAGCTCGTTGGTGTAGTCGTAGCTGGATAGCATTTTCTGGTTGTCTCCTTTCGGGAAATTCTATTTTAGCCAAGTTCTAATAGGGCGAAACACGAAAAAAGACTTTTGAAATTGTCGTTCCTTATGCCTTTTCGCTTCCCGGTCCGATGACGGGCACCGTGAAGGAGAAAGTGGAACCGCCTCCGGGAGTAGTCTTCACAATGAGTTCTCCGCCGTGAAGCTCGGCAATCGAGCGGCAGATGTTGAGTCCCATTCCCATGCCCTCGCTCTTTGTTGAATAGAAGGCGTCAAAGAGCTTCGAGCGAAGCTCCTCCGGAATGCCGGGCCCGTGGTCGACGATCGAGAAGCGGATGCGCGAAGCGTCCTGCGGATCAATTTCCGCATAAAGCCTCATGACGCGGCGCTCGGGCGGGAGGTTCGCCCCGGCGCAGGCCTCCATGCCGTTTTTGAGAAGATTGAGAAGCAGCTGCTCGAGCATCACGCCGTCGCCCATCATGAGGGGGAGATTCTCCGGAACATGCAGCTCAATCGAGCTCTCGAGCTTTCTCGCCTGAATGTTGGCGAGTTCGAGCGTTTCCTGAATCACAGTCTGCACGGCCACGGGCTCGAGCTTGGCGTCGGTTTTTTTCGCAAATCCGCGGATGCGCTGAATGATGCGGCCCGCACGCTGCGCCTGATTTTCAATGCGCGAGAAGCTCTGCGCCTCGCGCTCCTTCGAAAGCGTGCCGGCGGCGAGCATCGTGGCGGCCGCATTGGCGTAGTTGGCGATGGCGGCAAGCGGCTGATTGAGCTCGTGAGCGAGGGAGCTTGCCATCTCGCCCATCGTCACGAGGCGGTGCGTCGATTCGGCGCGCCTCAGCTGCGCCTCGCGGGCAAGCTCAAGCTCGCGCCGCTCGGTAATGTCGGTGGCGATCATCATGACGGCGGGTTCGGAGCGCGTCCAGACGATGGGCTGCAGGCGCACGTCGAACCATCGGCCCGATTCCTCATCGAAGATGCCTTCGCTCTGTACGGACGCAGGCGTTGCCTCAAAGCGCTTCAGAAGTCTTGCGCCCCCGTAGGGGAGGTCGTTGAAGAGCGTCCGGTAGGAGCGGTTGGCAAAGAAGAGCGTGCTGCGGTCGGGTTCGGAGAGCACCGCAATGGCGCTTGCCATCGACTCCACCACGCGCGTGAAGCGCTCGTTCGCGTCCTCGACGCGCTGCCGTGCGGTCACGAGCGGCGTCACGTCAAAGAGCGCGCCGATCGTGCCGAAGGCGCGTCCGGTTTCGTCAAGAATGGGGGAAAGCCGGAGCTCCGCCCAGAAGAGGTCGCCGTTCTTCTTCTTTGCCTGAAAGCGCAGCGTCTGAGCCGATGAATCCGCATGCGAGAGTGCGGCATCGATATGGGGCATCAGATTTTCGATCCAGTAGGGATAGGGCGGTTCGCGCCCGAGAAGATCCTTCGCGGGGTAGCCCACAATCCTCGGGAAGGTTTCGTTGACGTAAAGGATTTTTCCCGAGAGATCCGCAACCCGGAGGCCGACCACGGCGGACTCGGACATGGCGCGGCGAAGCGAATATTCCGTCGCAAGGAGCCGGTGCGAGCGGTGCTGCTGGCGCTGGTAGTAAAAGACGATGGCGACCGCGAGAAGGAGCATTACGGCAAGTCCGGCAACCGCAAAGTACTGCACGCGGTTCGTCGCAAAGAGCGCGTGTTCGTAGCTTCTCGCCTCGAGCATCATGTTGGCGCCCTTCGCGTGGTGAAGGAACGTGATGGGCGCGCGGTAGTGAATGGGGGCGACGAGGGAGGAGGAGGCAATGGTCGAGCGCTGCCCGCCCGACGCGAGTACGGGCCGGTCGTTGAGGAGAAACTGGAACTGGTAGCGCGACGAGGAAAGGCGCTGCTCGGCTGTTGAGAGAAGCCACGAGAGGTCAAGACGGGCCACAAGCACATGCGAGCGCGTGGGGGTCGGAACCACGAGGTTGATGAAGACCCGGTCGGACGATTCCGAAGAGTAGAAGGTCGTGCTGGCCGACCGGTCCTCGAGGAGGACCTCTTCAATGGCGCGCAGAGTCGGCGCGTCCCGCACGTCGGAAGCGGAATTGAAGATCGCCTGCGTCTGAAGCGACACCGAGCGCCAGCCGTGAATCACGTCGCCCTCGCGGGAAACAAGCGCGATTTCAATCACCTCCCGGCGGTCGGCCATGAGGGTTGAGGCGGAGAGATCGGCCGAGGCAAGGGAATAGTTCCCTTCGGGCGAATGCATGAGGCGCATCGAGAGCTTCTGCAGAATTTCGGCCGTGCCGGTAATGCGGGCTTCAATCGACTGGATGACGAGGTCGGTCGACTGCTTGAGGCGGATGGTTTCCGCCTCCCGGTCGGCGCCGATCACGAGCCAGGAGATGCCGAGAAGAAAGGCCGCCACGAGAAAGAGCGCCGCCCAGGAGGCCCAGAGCGCGCGCTGCGTGATGGCCGGGAGCCTGTCGGAAGCGTTGAGGTTCTTGAAGGCGTCTGTAATCAGCGGGTCCGGACGTGGTGTGGACATGATGGATGCGCTCGAAGAGAAGGCTCAAAATGGTGACGTTCGCATTGTAGAAGCCTCAGGCGGGAAGTCTCTCTTTTAAAATGAGGAAAGATCAGAATTTTCGCGAAGGCTCAGGGATTCCCATGCGATGAAGGACCGCATGAGGACCTCCTTGAGAAAAGCCATTCTCTTCGCGCCCTTTCCCTTTTCTCTTCTTTCAGGACGAACCCATATGACGGAAAAACAGCCCATGAGTCAGACGGAACTGAAGCGCCTTGTCGCGCGCGCTGCGCTCGACTACATCGTGCCGGGCGAAATTCTCGGCGTCGGCACGGGCTCGACGGTCGACCAGCTGATCGACCAGCTGCCCGGCATCCGCGAGCGGATTCCGGCCTGCGTCTCGAGTTCCGAACGGTCGACGAAGCGCCTTGAGGCGCTCGGCTTCAAGGTGCTCGACATGAATGAGGTCGAATCGATCGGGGTCTACATTGACGGCGCCGATGAAATTGATCCGGGCTTTGCGATGATCAAGGGCGGCGGCGGCGCGCTCACGCGCGAAAAGATCGTCGCTTCCATTTCGGGAAAGTTCGTCTGCATTGCCGATGCCTCAAAGAAAGTCGACGTGCTCGGGCGCTTCCCGCTTCCCGTGGAGGTGATTCCCATGGCGGCGGGCGCGATCCGGCGCCGTCTTGAGGCGTTGGGCGCCAGCGTGAAGCTGCGCGACTTCGTGACCGACAACGGCTGCAGCATTCTCGATGCGGCCGGTCTTTCCATTTCGGATCCGAAGGCGCTCGAGGATGAAATCAACAGCTGGCCCGGCGTCGTGACGGTGGGGCTTTTCGCGCATCGTGGCGCCGACGTGCTTCTGCTCGGCACGTCCGAGGGCGTGAAGACCTTCAGAAAGGCGGAGTAGCCTTTTTTCCAAAAGGAAAGCCTCCCGAAAGGAAACTTCTCCCGGGAGGCTTTGTGCTTCTGGCGAATCTACAGGCGCTTCAAGCGCTTCAGGCGGCTCAGGCCTTGGGCGTGTAGTTGGGAAGGTCGCCCGTCTTCCCGTCGCCGAAGAAGTAGCGCTCGCACTGGCTCATCAGGTGCTTTCTCGCCGAAAGGTCGGCGAGATTGAGCTGGTACTCGTTCACCATCATCGTCTGCAGGCGCGTCCACTCGCCCCAGGCTTCCTTGCTCACATTGAGCCAGATGCGCTTGCCGAGCTCGCCGGGAAACGGCGGGTAGTCAAGACCTTCGGCTTCCTTGCCGAGCTTCACGCAGTGGACCATACGGGCCATTGAAAGATCTCCCTATAGGTTTTTCGAGAGGATGCCGCGTCTCAGAATTGCAGACGCGCACTCCAGTAAAAGGCATCAGGCGTCTGCGCCGTAATCCGCCGGGGAAAAATTCCCGGGAAGGCGCAGCCCCAAGCGAATCAGTCTACACGATTGCCTCCCGGACGCGTGCGGCGGGGGATCATCCTCCGGGACTCCGTCATTTCTATAATGCAACACTCTTTTCCGAAGAAAACCTTCGGAGAGCCTTCGATTTTTTCAGGATTCTCATGGCGGACAACCGTGCTCTTTTTGCGGCCTTTCAGAAGGTGCGCGCAGATGTGGATCAGGCGCTCGAGGAAACGCGCCGAAAGGAAGCTGAAAAGCGTGCGGCCGAGGAGGCCGCGCGCCTTGAGGAACGGCGCCGTAAGCGCGCCGGCATCCCCGGGGAGAAGCTCGCCGCGAAATCTGTCTCGCAGTCCGTAGAGAAGGCGCCTGCAAAGCCGCTTCTTAAGCCCGCCCCGAGACCTGTCGGGAAGCCTTCCGCGGCGTCTTCTCCAAAGCCTCAGCCTCCGAAGGAGCCGCAGAGGTTTTCGACGCCTAAGGGCGCCTTCGGCTCCATGCTCGCCGATGCGGCCGCCGCTTCGGGCGCTCGATTCCGCGAGGCGAAGGGGCGCGATTCGGCAGAAGACAGGAAGAACCCTGAAGTCCGGGAGGCTCCGAAAAATCAGAACGCTTCCGTCGTCGGGGAGCCTTCGAAGGCGGTGCGTGCGAATCCGGCGCGTCGGGAAAGCCCCGCGCCTCAGCGCAGGGGTTCGCCCAACGAGGAGAAGCGCCCGGCCGCAAGGCGGCCCGAGACGCGTCCCGGAAACGGGACCCCGGCGCGCGAGGGCCTCCGTCCGCAAAAAAGGAAGCCTGACGGCGCGGAACGAAAGACGGACGGGCGCTCGCGCGGGAGGGAGAAGCTCAGCTTTCTTGAACGCCGGACCCCCATTCCGCCTTTTGCTCTCATGCCGGGACTGCCGGTTTCCGAGCGGGCGCCGGAGATCATCCGCGCAATTGAAGAGAATCAGGTGATCATCGTCTGCGGCGAAACGGGTTCGGGCAAAACCACGCAGCTTCCGAAAATCTGCCTCATGGCCGGCCGCGGTCAGACGGGGCGGATCGGGCACACGCAGCCGCGCCGCATTGCCGCGAGCTCGATTGCCCGCCGCATTGCCGAGGAACTTAAAACGGAGCCGGGCGATGTTGTGGGCTTCAAGGTGCGCTTCACGGACCATACGGCCCCGGGCGCGACGATCAAGCTCATGACGGACGGCATTCTCCTTGCCGAAACGCAGGGGGATCCCCTGCTTCGCGCCTACGACACCATCATCATCGACGAAGCGCACGAGCGATCGATCAATATTGATTTTCTCCTCGGATACCTGAAGCGCCTTCTGCCCAAGCGCCCCGACCTCAAGGTGATCGTGACTTCGGCCACGATCGACGCCGAGCGCTTTGCAAAGCACTTCGCGAAGGACGGGAAGGACGCGCCGGTCCTCACGATTTCCGGGCGCACCTATCCGGTGGAAATCCGCTACCGGCCGATCGAGGATCCGGACGAGGACGACGATCAGATCCTTTCGGCAATTGACGACGCCGTGACGGAACTTGAAATCGCGGGCCGGGGAGACATTCTGGTATTTCTTCCGGGCGAACGCGAAATCCGGGATGCGGCGGACTGGCTCAGAAAATCCCGCGTCGGGAAGGCGGACATCCTCCCCCTCTATGCGCGTCTTTCCGCTTCCGAGCAGGATCGGGTCTTCAAGCCCTCGGGGGGCCTGAGGCGCATTATTCTCGCCACCAATGTGGCGGAAACGTCGGTCACGGTGCCCGGGATCCGCTATGTCGTCGATACGGGGCTCGCGCGCGTGAAGCGCTATTCATACCGCTCAAAGGTCGAGCAGCTTCTCGTCGAGCCCGTGAGCCAGGCTTCGGCCAATCAGCGCGCGGGCCGCTGCGGCCGCGTGGCCGACGGCATCTGCATCCGCCTCTACGACGAAAACGACTTCAACCGCCGTCCGGCCTTCACGGATCCGGAAATCATGCGCTCGAACCTTGCCGCCGTGATCCTGCGCGCGATTTCGCTCCATCTCGGCGACATCCGGGAGTTCCCCTTCGTGCAGGCGCCGCCGCCGAAGGCCATTGCCGACGGCTACGCGATTCTGCAGGAACTCGGTTCCCTTACGGATGCGGGAGAACTTACCGAAGTGGGCCGCGCGCTCGCTCGTCTTCCGGTCGACCCGAAGCTCGGACGCATGCTGCTTGCTGGTTCGGAAAAGAATGCGCTCAGAGAGCTCCTCATCATTACGTCGGGACTTTCCGTGCAGGATCCGCGCGAACGCCCGGTCGATCAGCAGCAGGCGGCCGACGAGGCGCACAGAAAGCTCGCCGACGAGCGCTCCGACTTTCTTTCCTTCGTCAAGGTCTGGGACTTTGTCGAAAAAGCGCGGTCCGAAAAGGAAAGCAACCGCAAGTTCGATCAGGAAATGAAGCGGCGCTTCCTGTCGCCGAGGCGCCTTCGCGAGTGGCGCGAGGTCGAGGGGCAGCTGAGAATGCTCGTCACCGATCTCGGCTGGCGCATGAATACGGCGCCCGCCACGTACGAGGAAGTGCATCGCTCGCTTCTGACCGGTCTTCTCGGCAACATCGGGTCCAAAACCGTGGAAAGCGACTTCCGGGCGCCTCCCTATGCGGGGGCCCGGGGGATCAAGTTCTGGATCTGGCCGGGGTCGGTGCGCGCCAAGAAGGCGGGACGCTGGGTGCTCGCGGGGCAGATCATTGAAACCACAAAGCTCTATGCGCGCTGCGTCGCGGATATTGATGCCGAATGGATTGAAGCCGCTGCGGGCAGCCTCATCCGCCGCGCCTGGAGCGAACCGCATTGGGAAAAGCGCCGCGGCGAAGTGGTGGCGATGGAACGCGGAACGCTCTACGGCCTCACGATTTATCAGCAAAGACGCGTTTCCTTTGCGCCCCATGATCCGAAGCTCGCACGAGAACTCTTCATCCGCGAGGCGCTCGTGGCGGGCGAACTTGACGCGAAGCTCTCCTTCTTTCAGCACAATCAGCGGCTCGTGCGCGAGATTGAGGAGCTCGAGCACAAAACCCGGCGTCCGGACGTGCTCGTTGACGACGAATTGATCTTCAGCTTCTACGACCGGGAGCTTCCTCAGGATGTGTGTTCCCTGAAGACGCTCGAGAAGTGGCTTGCGGAGGAAAGAAAAAAGAACCCGAAGGTGCTCGAGCTCACGAAGGATGAACTCATGCGTCATGGCGCCGAAGGCGTCACGAACGAATGGTTCCCGAAGTCGATCCGCATGGCAGGGATCGACATGACGCTTTCCTACCAGTTTGAACCCGGCAGTCCCCGGGACGGCATCACGATGACGGTGCCCCTCTTTGCGCTCAATCAGCTCGATCCCGTGCGTGCGGAATGGCTGGTGCCCGGCATGGTGAAGGAAAAAGCGCAGGTGCTGCTCAAAAGCCTTCCGCAGAAGATCCGCCGCAACTGCGTGCCGCTCGCGGACTATGCCGCGGGATTCCTCACGCGATCGGGGGGCGGCGCTCCGCAGCCTCGCGGCTTCCTCGAGGTTCTCGCCGACGACGTGCGTTCCGAAACGGGCGTTCCCTGTACGCCCGCCGACTTCAAGGTCGAGCAGCTCCCCGCCCATCTGATCCTCAATTTCAAGGTCATCGATGAGCACGGCCGGCAGCTCGCCATGGGCCGCAACCTCGCGCAGCTTCGTGCTGAACTCGGTGCTGAAGCGCAGGAAACCTTCAGAAACGTCGCGCAGCAGGATGCAGAGGTCGCCAAGGACCTCGCGGATCAGATCACCAACTGGACTTTCGGCGAACTGCCGGAACTGATGGAGATCCAGCGCAGGGGCGAAACGCTTATCGGTCATCCTGCGCTCGTCGACGAAGGCGACGCCTGCGCGATCGAAGTCTTCGACGATCCGCTCGAAGCCCAGAAAGCGCACCGGAAGGGATTGAGAAAGCTCTTCCGCCTCACGCTTCGCGAACAGGTGAAGTTTGTCGAAAGGAGTCTGAGAGATCTCGGGCGCGTGCAGATGCAGGCCTCAGTGGTTCCGGGACTTGCGAAAAACTTCGAGAATTTCGACGACCTCGAAAACGACGTGGTCGACTGCGTGCTTGAAGCGACCGCCATGGCGGATCCGCTGCCCACTGACGAAGAGTCCTTCCAGGCGCGGCGCGAGGATGCCCGCGGACGGCTTTCTCTCGTTGCGGGCGAGGTCTCGAGGCTCCTCACGGAGGTCGCAACCATTGCGGGGACGATTCCGCTGAAGCTGAAGCGCATGACGCAGGAAAAGTCGCTTTGCGAGGATGTGACGCGCGAGCTCGAGGGGCTCTTTCCGCCGCACTTTCTCCTCTCGGCGCCGCTCAGCCAGCTCATGCACTATCCGCGATACCTGAAGGCGGTCGTCTACCGGCTCGAGCACTTCAGCGACGATCCGGCAAGAGACGCTTCCCGTCAGGCTCAGATCGAGCGGCTCTCCGTGCCCTGGCAGCGGGCCGTGGCCGCCCGCCGCGGTCAGCCCGACGAGCACCTCGAGGAATTCCGGTGGATGCTCGAGGAGCTTCGCGTCTCGCTCTTCGCGCAGCAGCTGAGGACGCCGATGCCCGTGAGCGTGAAGCGCCTCGAGCGCATCTGGCAGTCGATTTCAAGACTTTGAGCGGCTGTTTTCCGGCGGACGCAGGCGGCTTTTTTTCCCGGGAAGGAAGGTCGTCTGCGCTGCTTCTCGGCAAATGTAAGCGGATTGTTTCTCTCGTTTCTCCGGGCTTGTCGGAACTCGCTGATCTGCGGGAAAATAATAAGATTCGTCAATTAGACTCATTTGCAGAAAAGAGTGCGGGAAAAGCGCGCTCTTTTCCTTCTTTTCGGTTCGGGCCTCCCATCGCGCGGATCGACGGCATCGGGACATGCGTTTTTCCTTCAAGCATCTGATTTTTGCGGCAGCTGCCGCTGCGTACGCTGTCGGCGCGGCGCTTCCGGCTCAGGCTGCCGCCTCGAACGCGGCGACGGTGAAGACTGCCGCTAAGACGGCAAAGGTCGCCAAGGCGGCGCCCAAAAAGGCAACGGCGAAGAAAACGTCCGTCAACCGCCTGAAAGCCTCTGCAAAGAAGGTTGCCATTCAGAAAAAACGCCCCGTGAAGCGCTCGAAGGTGCGCCGCGCCGGCATGTCGCCTTCGCAGGCAACGCTCGCGGGCCTGAGAAAAACCGAGGATCCCCTGATGCTCGGCAGTTCCGTCGCTTACGTGATGGACCAGGATACGGGCGAAGAGCTCGTCGTGAAGAACGCGGACGTGCCGCTTCCCATTGCTTCCGTCACGAAGCTCATGACGGCCCTCGTGATTGCCGAGAGCGACCTCAGCCTCGATGAAAAGGTGCGCATCACGCGCGAGGACTATGTCCGCTCGACCGCCCGCTCCAAGATGGCGAACGGCATGCGGATTACCCGCGAAGCGCTCCTCAAGGCTGCGCTCATGTCGAGCGACAACCGCGCCGCGCATGCGCTCGCCCGCACCTACCCGGGCGGGAAGCGCGCCTTTGTGGCAAAGATGAATGAGCGAGCCCAGGAACTCGGCATGTCGGACTCCCTCTTTGCGGATCCGACGGGGCTCGACAACCGCAACCATTCGACCGCCCGCGATCTGGGCAAGCTCGTCGCCGCTGTTTATCAGTATCAGGAAATCCGGGAAGCCTCGACCCAGCCTGTAGCGAGAATTACTGCCGGGAAGAGAAGCGTGCGTCTGGCTACAACGAACCGCCTCATCGGCGACCCGTCCTGGAAGATCGGCATTCAGAAGACGGGCTTCACGACGGCCGCAGGCCGCTGCATGGTGGTTCAGAGCGACGTGGGCGAACGCCGCCTCGTCATGGTGGTGCTTGATTCGCCGAGCAACGCCAAGCGCGCGAACGACATGCGCACGATGCGCGACTATGTCGCAGCGGAAAATCGGTTCAGTCAGGAATTTGCTGCGGTCGCGCCCTGGGTGATCTTCTGACCGGCCCTCAAGCGGAAACATTCCCGGCCCGAAGCCTCTGCATGAAAGCGTGCGGAGGCTTCTTCGCATCTCGCGCTTGGAAAGAACGAAAAGAAAAGGCCCGCTTCTCTCCGCAGAGGAGAAAAACGGGCCTCTCAGACTTCAGTCTTTCAGTACCGGCGCCGGAACTCAGGCGCTTTTTTCTTCGTCCGGAATGGCGCTCGCCACAATTTCAGCAATATCGGCAATGCGCATGTCTTCGGCTTCCTTTCCGCTCACGGCGCGGGCGCTCTCGAGCATGGTGAGGCAGTGCGGACAGGCGGTTGCAACCGAATTCGCCCCCGTTTCCCGCAGGGCTTCAAGACGGATCACGTTGATGCGCTTTTTGCCGTTCTGCTGATCGGTCCACATCTGACCGCCTCCGGCGCCGCAGCAGAAGGTTTTTTCTCCCGCTTCCTTCGGGAAGGTCTTATTCGGCCGCAGGGTGCCCAGCACTTCGCGGGGCGCCTCGACGATATGGTTCTGACGCGCGAGGTAGCAGGGATCGTGCCAGACGGTAAGTTCATCGGTCACGCCGCCCTCGAGCCTGAGCCGTCCGGACGTCATGAGCTCCCGAATGAAGGTCGGGTGATCGATGACGGTGAACTTGCCGCCCTCGAATTCCGGGTATTCATTCCCAAGAGTATTGAAGCAGTGCGGGCAGGCCGTAAGAATTCTTTCAAACGTGTAGCGCGAGAGGTTTTCAATATTTTCCTGTGCGGCCGTCTGGTAGAGATATTCCTCGCCCAGGCGTCTTGCGAACTCCGCGTGGCAGCGCTCTTCGGCAAGCACGGCAAAGTTGACGCCGGCGGCGCGCAGGATCTTCACCATGCTCCTCGCAATACGGCGCGCACGGCGGTCGTAGCTTGCGGCGCATCCGACCCAGTAGAGCACGTCGTAGCGTTCGCCTTCCTCGGCCACCGGAACGTCAAGGTCCTTGGCCCAGTCCATTCGTTCATAGGGGTCGAGCCCCCAGGGATTGCCGACGCTAGCGGTATTTTCGAGCGCCGCGGCGGCGCCTTCCGGGAATTCGCCGGCTTCAAGCGCGAGATGACGGCGCATGTCGACGATGAAGTCGGGCGTCTGAATTTCGGCCGGGCAGGCTCGCGCGCAGGCGCCGCAGGTCGTGCAGGAGAAGAGCTCCTCGTGCGTGACGATGTCGCCCACGAGCTTCTTTCCGTCGGCTTCGCCTTCCTTCGCGCGGTCGCGGAGCTTCATCACGATCGTGCGGGGCTTGAGCGGCGTACCGGCGCGTACGGCCGGACAGACATCGTTGCAGCGGCCGCATTCCACGCAGGCGTCGAGCGCGGCACGGTCCGTCCAGCGAAGCTGCGCGACAGAGGAAAGTCCGAAGGTTTCCTGCTCTTCAATGTTGTCGATCTTTTTCAGGGCGCCGTTGGGGCCGGGCTTTCTGACTGCGATCCCCATGGGGGTTCTGTAGAGATGCGCATAGAAAGTAAAGGGGATGGTCGCAATGAAGGCGAGCGCAGCCAAGCCGTGCACCACCCACAGAATGATGTGCGCGGATTCCAGTGCGGGCGTACCGGCGCCCGTTGCAAGGAAGAGCTTTGCGAGAAGCGCGCCGACCGGCGAAAAATTCATCCACTGAGGCTGCTGCACCGCAAGGCGAAGACCTTCGATCACGTATCCCGAGAGAATGATGAAGGCGAGACTCGAATAAGCGCAGACAAAGCGCGCGTCGCGGGGAAGGTCCGACGGCGTGTACCAGCGGCGGTAGACGCCGAAGCCGATGGCAAGGAGAACCGCCAGACCAGCGATGTCGAGCGCGAGCTTATAGAAGAGGTAGACGTTCCCCTTCAGAAACTGCGTTCCGAAGACGTAATGGCCCACGTCCCAGTCAAGCGTCGCTGTGGCAGTTCCGAGAAAGAGCACGAAGAAGCCGAGAACCAGAATCGCATGCATGCGTCCCGCCTTGGTTTCGCGGATGCGCGACTGGAGGGCGACTTCGCTCACGAGGCGATTCCTGCGCTCAGGGTCGGAGGCGAGCCTGTCGCTGCGGGATTTCTGCCAGCGTTTGACATTGAGGCAGACGCCCCAGGCGCAGAGCGCGATGGTGACGGCGGCGAGGAGGTAGACGCCGATTTCGCCCCAGATCGGGACGTTCCAGAAAGCAGGGCGGATGGGAAAGTCCGCGGGCATAGGAGCGGTCATTCTTCTTCTTGGTCGAAAATGCGGTTTGGCCTCACTAACCAATTGAGAGGCCGAATGAAACCGTCACTTTAACGAGCTTTGTTGAGATGCGCCTGAAGAAACGTATGGGGAAACCCGGATTTCTTGTCGGATGGGAGTCGACGAGCAGGCAAAATAAAACCCGCACCACCAAGTCAGTGGTACGGGTTTCAATTTTGGTTGCGGGGGAAGGATTTGAACCTCCGACCTTCGGGTTATGAGCCCGACGAGCTACCGGACTGCTCCACCCCGCGGTAAATCCGGTCTGCTTCAGAAGCAGAGATTGAAATTATGCAGAGTAAATTCCATTTTGTCAAGAGCTGCAGAAAAGAAAATTTCATTTCCGCAGTGTCCTGGTTGCGGGGGACGAATTTGAGCCTCCCGGAATCGACCATATCGTCATCACAATCAGGAGGCTTCAGAAAGAAGCAAAACTAGATCGTTATAATTAGTCGATTTTCCCTGCTTCTGCCCCTCAGGAGGGAGCTGAAGCTTTCGTACGCTTACTTTGAAGTCATGCTCTACAACATTGCCCGGCGCATTCTCTTTTCGATGAACCCCGAGACGGCTCATCACGTCATCATGGCGAACCTCGACTGGGCGGTACAGCTCGGTCTCACGAATCTCGTGACGCACATGCCCGATGATGATCCCATTGAAGTGATGGGACTGCGTTTCCCGAATACGATTGGCCTCGCGGCCGGCATGGATAAGGACGGCGAACGCGTTTCCGCCTTCGGCGGTCTCGGCTTCGGCCATGTTGAGATCGGCACGATCACGCCGCTTGCTCAGCCGGGCAATCCCAAGCCCCGTCTTTTCCGTCTGATTCCCGCGGGCGGCGTCATCAACCGCATGGGCTTCAATAATGAAGGCGTGGACAAGGTTCTGCAGAACCTCCGTTCTGCAGATGCCTTCCGTCTGCGCGGCGGCATCCTCGGCATCAATATCGGCAAGAATGCCGTGACGCCGATCGAGAATGCGCTTTCCGACTATGAGAAGTGCCTCGACAAGGTCTACGATGCTGCGGACTACATCGCCATCAACATTTCCTCGCCCAATACGAAGAACCTCCGCCAGCTTCAGGGCGCCGGCGAACTCGAGCATCTGGTCTCGGGCATTGTCGCCAAGCGCGAAGAACTGAAGGCTGCGCGCAACGGCAAGCATGTGCCGATCGCGGTGAAGCTCGCCCCCGATCTTGAGAACGACGACATTCTGCGCTGCGTCGATACGCTGATTGAAAAGGGCATCGACGGCGTGATCTGCACGAACACGACCATCAACCGCAAGGGCGTTGAGGGGCTTCTCCACGCTGAGGAAACGGGCGGTCTCTCGGGTGCTCCGCTTCGCGAGCGCTCCACCGCTGTTGTTCGCCTCGTTGCCGAACACGTCAAGGGTGAAATTCCCATCATCGCTTCGGGCGGCGTCATGACGGGGTCGGATGCCGTTGAGAAGATGGAAGCCGGCGCCAAGCTGGTTCAGCTCTTTACGGGCTTCATCTACAACGGTCCGAAGCTGGTTGCGGACAGCGTTGAGGCAATTGCCGCCTGGCGCAAGAAGCAGAACAGCTGATTAAAGCGCTGAAGCTCTAATCCCAGGAGGAGGTGTTCCAGGCATTGAACGGTGTCCTGGCGCACCTCTTTTTGTTAGCAAGCACAAGCGGAGAATTTCATCATGCGGCTTTTTGTTGCGCTCAGCCTCCCGAGAAGCGTCGAACGTGAAATCTGGGCCTACATGGAAAAGCTCAGAAGAACTTATCCGAAAGCCGGGCGATTCAGTCGCCGCGAAAATCTGCATCTGACGCTTGCCTTCATCGGCGAAGCCGATGAGGCTTCCGCCCGGCGCATCGCGTCAAAACTACGCTCATTGCCGCCTCATGCGCTCACGATGGATCTCGCCGGCGTTGGCGTTTTCCGGAGCGGCATTCTCTGGGCCGGACTTGCGGAAAAGAATGAGCTCGAAAAAATGAGCCTGGAGGTGCGGGAACTTTTGAAGCGGCTCGGCATCTCCTTTGACGCAAAGCCCTTTCGCGCGCACATTACGCTGGCGAGAGACTGGAGAGGACCCGAGCCCGGGGCTTTGCCTCACCTGCCGCGAATGACGGGTCTTAAGACCAAAGTCTTTGCGGCACGCCTTTTTGAGTCCTATCGGAACGAGCGCGGAGCGGTTTGCTACCGACCGATATCTATTGAGTGAACGATCAGGGCGTGACGGCAACGAGGCAGCCGGCACGGGCCTGGGCTGCGTAAAGCTTCAGCACGCAGTGGCGCGTCCCTCTGGCGGTTACATCCGCCAGGCCAAGGAGCTGCCCGGCGGCAGTGAAGACCGGATAGGAGTGCTGGTCCGAGAGAAGACTTTCCGAATCAATGCAGTAAAGCATGGTGTCGTTGCCTTCTGCCCGCGCGTAGTACACGCGGCAGTAGCCCTGCCGGGCAAGACTCTTCCCGCCGAAATAAACGAGAAGCAGGAGCAGGATGCTGCTCACGAGGAAGACCGCAAATGAACGCAGTGCAAGCTGCAGCGAGTCCGTCCCGAAGAAGCGCATGAAGAATGAGTAGGAGTGTTCGCGGTATTCGCCCAATGACGGATAGAGCTTCAGCGCCCAGTGACGCAGAGAATGGCGGTCCGCTTGACCCGGATCCTCGGCAATGACGTTGTACTCGCCGGGAATCGCATCCTCTCTCGCGCTGATCGATGCATGCCAGCGGAGGTCGGAACGAATGAGAGATTCCGAAAAGCGAAGGGAATCTACTGAAATTGAAGGCGTGATGGGCGTAATGCGTATGATCAGGTTCGAGGCTTCTCGATCCGGCAGCGTGCCGGAAATCATTTCTGAGGTACCGGGAACCAGTGCAATTTCACCTTCGGGTGCCCGAAGGCCAGCGATCAGCGTATCAAGAGAGGCAACGATGCCGAGCAGAATCGCCATTACGGCGCAGGCGGCGAATGCGCGCTTGACAGTACGCAACGCAGCTATTGAGCGCGGAAGATTGTGCCCGCGTCCTTTGTACATTGACCTCTCCCTTATCAGAAACCGCCCGAATGCTAATGCATCGGACGGCTCTTTCCTTCGGTTCGCAAAACGAATGGCTGATGCAGCCGCATTCTGCGGATCGCTGGCGGCAGCGGTTCTACTCCGCCTAAGCCGCTCTCATTCTATGGGGCTCAAGAAGGCAGAGAGAGAAATTTCCTGAGTAGTCCGCCTGATTGGAGGTGATGCGCCGCAACGAAAAATATTTTTCAGGCCACTTGACAAAGCCTGAAATGCTCTTCATAATTCGCGTCCTGCTTCGGAAACGGGGCAGCAAAAACAAGCGACCCTGAAGCGAAGTTAAAAACTTTCTTCACGGACGCTTGACAAAAGGAAACGACTTCTATATGATTTCGATCCTTCGCTGATCAAACAGCAAAAAGTTCTTTAAAAATCAGATTCAACGAACCGATAAGTGTGAACATCGGAAAGCTTGAGGAGCTCACTAAAGAGCATCGGAATTTCACGATTCCGAAGACTCAAAAATTTTACGAAGTTCGCGCTTATTGAAGCCGAAAGAAAAGAATTTAATTCTTCTCTTTCAATTCCGGCGAAATAAGAGCGACAAAACAGAGATTGAACTAAAGAGTTTGATCCTGGCTCAGATTGAACGCTGGCGGCATGCCTTACACATGCAAGTCGAACGGCAGCGCGGGAGCTTGCTCCTGGCGGCGAGTGGCGCACGGGTGAGTAATGCATCGGAACGTGTCTTCTTGTGGGGGATAACTGTCCGAAAGGACAGCTAATACCGCATGAGACCTGAGGGTGAAAGCAGGGGATCGCAAGACCTTGCGCAGGAAGAGCGGCCGATGTCCGATTAGCTGGTTGGCGGGGTAAAGGCCCACCAAGGCGACGATCGGTAGCTGGTCTGAGAGGACGACCAGCCACACTGGGACTGAGACACGGCCCAGACTCCTACGGGAGGCAGCAGTGGGGAATTTTGGACAATGGGGGAAACCCTGATCCAGCCATGCCGCGTGCAGGATGAAGGTCTTCGGATTGTAAACTGCTTTTGTCAGGGACGAAAAGGGACGCGATAACACCGTGTTCTGCTGACGGTACCTGAAGAATAAGCACCGGCTAACTACGTGCCAGCAGCCGCGGTAATACGTAGGGTGCAAGCGTTAATCGGAATTACTGGGCGTAAAGCGTGCGCAGGCGGTTTTGTAAGATAGATGTGAAATCCCCGGGCTCAACCTGGGAATTGCATATATGACTGCAAGACTTGAGTTTGTCAGAGGAGGGTGGAATTCCAAGTGTAGCAGTGAAATGCGTAGATATTTGGAAGAACACCGATGGCGAAGGCAGCCCTCTGGGACATGACTGACGCTCATGCACGAAAGCGTGGGGAGCAAACAGGATTAGATACCCTGGTAGTCCACGCCCTAAACGATGTCTACTAGTTGTTGGGAGAGCAATCTCTTGGTAACGCAGCTAACGCGTGAAGTAGACCGCCTGGGGAGTACGGTCGCAAGATTAAAACTCAAAGGAATTGACGGGGACCCGCACAAGCGGTGGATGATGTGGATTAATTCGACGCAACGCGAAAAACCTTACCTAGCCTTGACATGCCAGGAACCCTGAAGAGATTCGGGGGTGCCCGCAAGGGAATCTGGACACAGGTGCTGCATGGCTGTCGTCAGCTCGTGTCGTGAGATGTTGGGTTAAGTCCCGCAACGAGCGCAACCCTTGTCACTAGTTGCTACGAAAGGGCACTCTAGTGAGACTGCCGGTGACAAACCGGAGGAAGGTGGGGATGACGTCAAGTCCTCATGGCCCTTATGGCTAGGGCCTCACACGTCATACAATGGTCGGAACAGAGGGAAGCGAAGCCGCGAGGTGAAGCCAATCCCAGAAAACCGATCGTAGTCCGGATTGCAGTCTGCAACTCGACTGCATGAAGTCGGAATCGCTAGTAATCGCGGATCAGCATGCCGCGGTGAATACGTTCCCGGGTCTTGTACACACCGCCCGTCACACCATGGGAGTGGGGTTCACCAGAAGACGTTTGCCCAACCGAAAGGAAGGCGGCGTCCACGGTGGGCTTCATGACTGGGGTGAAGTCGTAACAAGGTAGCCGTACCGGAAGGTGCGGCTGGATCACCTCCTTTAAAGAGAGTCGGAGTTCTTTAGAGAACGCCTTCGAAGACTTTCACGGTGTTCACACTTATCAGGTCGTTGAATCAGACACTGTGCAGCTTGAGCCTGCGTTCATATGAGCGTATGTTCAGTACTCGTGGGGGCATAGCTCAGTTGGGAGAGCGCCTGCTTTGCAAGCAGGAGGTCATCGGTTCGATCCCGTTTGCCTCCACCAACTAAAAAAGTTGCGCGACCATTTGACAAAGTTCTGCTTCTTCTGTAGAATGCAGAGCTCTTTCAAATGGTGCTTCGAAAGAAGCAGTCATTTCGATCTTTAAAAATTTGGAAAAGTAAAGACATTCTGAAGTTGTCTTGAAGGGAAGTTGAGATGCTTCTCTTCAGATAAAGACAGCTTCAGGGGTTGTGATTGCATTCAAAACATCGATTCATTGAAGTTCATCGAGAACCGACATGATTCAGAGAAGCAGCGCGTTACAGGTCGTCTTGTTACTTTGAAGGCAAAAGGCTTCAGAGTTATAGGATCAAGCGACTAAGTGTATGTGGTGGATGCCTTGGCGATCACAGGCGATGAAGGACCCGGCAGCCTGGGAAAAGCCGTGGGGAGCTGGCAAGCAAGCTTTGATCCACGGATGTCCGAATGAGGAAACTCACTTCCTTCGGGAAGTATCAATGAGTGAATACATAGCTCATTGAGGCGAACGCAGTGAACTGAAACATCTAAGTAACTGCAGGAAAAGAAATCAACCGAGATTCTGAAAGTAGCGGCGAGCGAAATTGGAAGAGCCTGCAAGCGTTAGCAGATTCGATACCGGAACGGTCTGGAAAGGCCGGCTACAGAGGGTGACAGCCCCGTACGGGAAATTGGATCTGTGAGACTGAGCTTGCGACAAGTAGGGCGGGACACGAGAAATCCTGTCTGAAGATGGGGGGACCATCCTCCAAGGCTAAATACTCGTGATCGACCGATAGTGAACCAGTACTGTGAAGGAAAGGTAAAAAGAACCCCGGGAGGGGAGTGAAATAGATCCTGAAACCGCATACATACAAACAGTAGGAGCCCGCAAGGGTGACTGCGTACCTTTTGCATAATGGGTCAGCGACTTACGTTCAATGGCGAGCTTAACCGAATAGGGGAGGCGCAGCGAAAGCGAGTCCGAACAGGGCGAAATTCAGTCGTTGGGCGTAGACCCGAAACCAGATGATCTATCCATGGTCAGGCTGAAGGTGTGGTAACACACACTGGAGGGCCGAACCGACTAGTGTTGCAAAATTAGCGGATGAACTGTGGATAGGGGTGAAAGGCTAAACAAATCTGGAGATAGCTGGTTCTCCCCGAAAACTATTGAGGTAGTGCCTCGTGTAGGGCTCCAGGGGGTAGAGCACTGTTATGGCTAGGGGGACATGGCGTCTTACCAAACCATGGCAAACTCCGAATACTTGGAAGTCAGAGCACGGGAGACAGAGCACCGGGTGCTAACGTCCGGACTCAAAAGGGAAACAACCCAGACCGCCGGCTAAGGTCCCTAATATTGACTAAGTGGAAAACGAAGTGGGAAGGCTAAGACAGTCAGGAAGTTGGCTTAGAAGCAGCCATCCTTCAAAGAAAGCGTAATAGCTCACTGATCGAGTCTTCCTGCGCGGAAGATGTAACGGGGCTAAGTCAATAACCGAAGCCGCGGATTCGACCGTTAAGGTTGAGTGGTAGGGGAGCGTTCCGTAAGCCTGAGAAGGCGGACCCGCGAGGGCTGCTGGAGGTATCGGAAGTGCGAATGCTGACATGAGTAACGTTAAAGCGGGTGAAAAGCCCGCTCGCCGCAAGCCCAAGGTTTCCTGCTCTACGTTCATCGGAGCAGGGTGAGTCGGCCCCTAAGGCGAGGCTGAGAAGCATAGCTGATGGGAACCAGGTTAATAGTCCTGGACCGATTGCAGGTGCGAAGGAGGGACGGAGTGCTGAAGGTCATCCGGGTGTTGGATATCCCGGTTTGCGAGCGTAGGAAGCCGGCAGGCAAATCCGCCGGCGAATTTCCGAGGCGAAGCATCGAGGCTGGTTTCAGCTGAAGTGACTGAATGGACTTCCAGGAAAAGCTTCTAAGCATCAGCCTGTAATTGACCGTACCGCAAACCGACACTGGTGGGCGAGCTGAATATGCTCAGGCGCTTGAGAGAACTCAGGAGAAGGAACTCGGCAAATTGACACCGTAACTTCGGGATAAGGTGTGCCTTTGTAGTGTGAAGGAAGAAACATCCGGAGCATGAAGAGGTCTCAGAGAATTGGTGGCTGCAACTGTTTACTAAAAACACAGCACTCTGCAAAGACGAAAGTCGACGTATAGGGTGTGATGCCTGCCCGGTGCTGGAAGATTAATTGATGGGCTGCAAGGTCCTGATCGAAGTCCCAGTAAACGGCGGCCGTAACTATAACGGTCCTAAGGTAGCGAAATTCCTTGTCGGGCAAGTTCCGACCTGCACGAATGGCATAATGATGGCCACACTGTCTCCTCCTGAGACTCAGTGAAGTTGAAGTGTTTGTGATGATGCAATCTCCCCGCGGCTAGACGGAAAGACCCCATGAACCTTTACTGCAGCTTTGCATTGGACTTTGAACCGATCTGTGTAGGATAGGTGGGAGGCAGTGAAGTTAGGACGCCAGTCTTAACGGAGCCATCCTTGAAATACCACCCTGATTTGTTTGAGGTTCTAACCTGGGAGCGTAATCCGCTTCGGGGACCGTGCATGGTAGGCAGTTTGACTGGGGCGGTCTCCTCCTAAAGGGTAACGGAGGAGTGCGAAGGTACGCTAGGCACGGTCGGAAATCGTGCTGATAGTGCAATGGCAAAAGCGTGCTTGACTGCGAGTCCGACAAGACGAGCAGATACGAAAGTAGGTCATAGTGATCCGGTGGCTCTGCATGGAAGGGCCATCGCTCAACGGATAAAAGGTACTCTGGGGATAACAGGCTGATACCGCCCAAGAGTTCATATCGACGGCGGTGTTTGGCACCTCGATGTCGGCTCATCTCATCCTGGGGCTGTAGCCGGTCCCAAGGGTATGGCTGTTCGCCATTTAAAGAGGTACGTGAGCTGGGTTTAAAACGTCGTGAGACAGTTTTGTCCCTATCTGCCGTGGGCGCTGGAAGATTGACGGGGGCTGTTCCTAGTACGAGAGGACCGGAATGGACTCACCTCTGGTGTACCGGTTGTCACGCCAGTGGCACCGCCGGGTAGCTATGTGGGGAAAGGATAACCGCTGAAAGCATCTAAGCGGGAAACCTGCCTGAAGATAAGTCTTCCTGGAGGCTTGACCTCCCTGAAGAGTCGTTCGAGACCAGGACGTTGATAGGTCGGGTGTGCAAGCGCTGCGAGGCGTTGAGCTGACCGATACTAATTGCTCGTGAAGCTTGATCCTATAACCGTGAAGCTTTTCATCATGACGGTGAGAAGAACTTCAAGAGAATCGAGAAAGCAGTCGCAACTGCAAGTCTTTGCTTTTCCACCCCTTTTAAGCCTGGTGACCATAGCGTGACGGCCCCACTCCTTCCCATTCCGAACAGGACAGTGAAACGTCTCCGCGCCGATGATAGTTGGTTGTATTTCCAGTGAAAGTAGGTCATCGCCAGGCTCCCTATAAACGAAGCCCCTGTTGATTTGATGTCAGCAGGGGCTTTTCGCTGTTCGGGCTCTCTGTACAATCCTTCTTCTTATTGTCTTTATCCAGAGTTTTCGAGAATCTATGTCTGAGGACACGCTTTTCGGGAGCGATCCGGTTGATGCATCCCAACGCAAAGCCCCCGCTCCGAGTCAGCCGGCGAAGCCCATTCTGCAGCCGCTTGCGGAGCGTCTTCGCCCGCGTACGCTCGATGATGTCATCGGACAAAAGAAGCTTCTCGGGCCGGGTGCCCCATTGCGCGTGGCCTTTGAAAACCGCCGCCCTCACTCCATGATTCTCTGGGGACCTCCGGGCGTGGGGAAGACTACGATTGCGCGCCTGATGGCTGACGCCTTCGATCTGCCTTTCATTGCCATCTCCGCCGTGCTCGGGGGCGTCAAGGATATCCGCGACGCCGTGGATCAGGCAAAGCGCACGCTCTCGGCAACCGGAAAGCCCACGGTGGTCTTTGTCGACGAAGTGCACCGCTTCAGCAAGAGTCAGCAGGATGCTTTTCTCCCGCATGTTGAGTCCGGACTCTTCATCTTTGTGGGCGCAACGACGGAGAATCCCTCCTTTGAGGTGGTGAGCGCACTTTTGTCGCGCTCGACCGTCTATCAGCTCGAAAGCCTGACGCCGGCAGAAACGGGTGAACTGATTGACCGCGCCATGGAACGCGAGTTTGCAGAACTCCATCTCACGCCTGAAGCCAGAGAGATTCTCATCACGCTCGCTGACGGCGATGCGAGGCGCTGCCTCAATGCGCTCGATGTGTCCTGCACCATGGCGCGCGAGCGCAGGATCGCTCAGATTGACGCTTCGTTTCTTAGAAAAACGACGCCCGCGACCCTGAGGCGCTTTGACAAGGGCGGCGACAACTTCTACGACCAGATCAGCGCCATGCATAAATCCGTGCGCGGCTCGGACCCCGATGCAGCGCTTTACTGGATGATGCGCATGATTGACGGCGGCTGCGACCCCCGCTACATCGCGCGGCGTCTGATGCGGATGGCCGTGGAGGATATCGGACTCGCGGATCCGCGGGCGGCAACCGTCGCGCTGGAAGCGGCGGAAATCTTTGAGCGCCTCGGCAGTCCCGAGGGAGAGCTCGCGCTCGCTCAGGCTGCTGTTTATCTCGCCTGCGCTCCCAAGAGCAACGCCGTCTACACTGCGATGAATGAACTGAGGGAATTCATCAGAAAGGATGGTACGCGTCCCGTTCCCATGCACCTCAGAAATGCGCCTACGAAGCTCATGAAGGATCTGGGCTACAAGGAAGGCTACCGCTATGCGCACGATGAGCCCGGAGCCTTTGCGGCGGGAGAAATTTATCTGCCTGAGGGGCTCGAGGGCAAGCGCTGGTATGTGCCGACAGACCGGGGAACCGAGGCGAGAATTGCTGAAAAGCTGAAGGGTCTCGCGGCGCTCAACGAAAAAGCGCGGGCCGAAGGCCGCGGCAGAAAGCGCGGACAAGGCTAGTTCATTTGCATAGGGCGGCCGAAACCGCGAAAATAATAGTTTATTCCCTCAGAATTCCCGGCTGAAGCATTCGGCATGCCGAATGCCCGGGTGAGGGATGACCGATTTTTTATGGATGCAGATCCCGCTTCTTCGGTTCATACGAAAGAAACGGGGCTTTGCGTCATTCATGTCAATATCCAAGGACAAATAAACATGCTCGATGTGACGATGCTCAGGAAGAACCTTCCGGAAGTGGTGGCTCGCCTGAAGACGCGCAATTTCGATTTTCCCGTGGAGGCCTTCACTGAGCTCGAAGACCGCCGCAAGAACGTGCAGCAGAAGACCGAAGAGCTTCAGGCTGCGCGCAATGCCCTCTCGAAGGACATCGGCATGAAGAAGAAGGCGGGTGAAGACGCTACCGAGCTTCTCGCCCGTGCTGCTGAAATCCCCGCTCAGCTCGCCGAGCTTGAGGATGAACTCGAGGAAACGCGCACGAAGCTTCATGACCTGATGCTTCGCGTCCCGAACCTTCCCTCGCCCACAACGCCGATCGGCAAGGATGAGACGGAAAACGTCGAAGTCCGCCGCTGGGGCACGCCGCGCGAATTCGACTTTGAGATCAAGGATCACGTCGACGTGGGCGCTCCCCTGGGTCTTGACTTCGACACCGCTGCGAAGCTCTCCGGCGCCCGCTTCTGCTTCATGAAGGGCGAAGTGGCGCATCTGCACCGCGCGCTCGCTCAGTTCATGCTCGACGTTCATACGCGCGAACAGGGCTATACCGAGTGCTACACCCCGTACATCGTCACGGCGACCACGATGACGGGCACGGGCCAGCTGCCGAAGTTCGAAGAGGACCTCTTCGCTGCGAAGAAGGGCGGCGCCTACTCCGATATGGAACAGATGTACCTCGTTCCGACGGCGGAAGTGACCCTTACCAATTCGGTTGCGGGCCAGATTCTCAAGGCGAAGGATCTCCCCATCTATCTCACGGCCCATACGCCCTGCTTCCGTTCCGAAGCCGGCGCCTACGGCCGCGACACCCGCGGCATGATCCGCCAGCACCAGTTCGACAAGGTCGAAATGGTGAAGATCGTCCGTCCGGAAGGCTCCTATGACGAACTCGAGAAGCTCACGAACGACGCTGAAGCCATTCTGCAGAAGCTCGAGCTCCCGTACCGCGTGATGGCGCTCTCGACGGGCGACATCGGCTTCGGTTCCTGCAAGACCTACGACCTTGAAGTCTGGATTCCCGCGCAGAACACCTACCGCGAAATCAGCTCCTGCAGCAACTGCGAGGACTTCCAGGCCCGCCGCATGGGCGCCCGCTTCAAGGACGAAAACGGCCGCACGCGCTACGTTCATACCCTGAACGGCTCGGGCCTTGCGGTCGGCCGCACCCTCGTCGCCGTTCTTGAGAACTATCAGAACGCCGACGGTTCCGTCACGATTCCGACGGTGCTTCGCCCCTACATGAACGGCAAGGAAAAGATCGTTCCGGCTGCGAAGTAATCCGCTGAAGTTCTCATTGAACTGAGGAAAATCCCGCCTTCTCCACGCGAGCGGCGGGATTTTCATTATGGAAATTTGCTTTTTTCCAAAAAGCTCTGTAATATGCGTCCTCTCTCTTGACGCGGAAGGGTGGCAGAGAGGTCGAATGCGCCGGACTCGAAATCCGGTATACGGTTATACCGTATCGTGGGTTCGAATCCCACCCCTTCCGCCAAACTACATTGTGGCAGTAGGAAATCGCGACGATTTTAGAATCCGCCATAAGTAGTGCCATAAGAAGAGAAAAAGAACCCCGTTCAGATGATGTTCTGCGCGGGGCTTTTTGTTTGGAGCCGCGGCAGAGCAGGAAGCTTCCCATTTCGCCGAAACTGTCGGCCTCGAGCGTCTGCATTTTTTCTGGAGAGCCCCAAGATCGTCATCCATGATCTCGTCAAGGATAAGCCATGAGGCGGAGCGCTTATGCCGATGAAGCGAGAGGATGAGGTCTGCGCTAAATGACCGACAATCCTGCGGGTTTGCTGCACGAAAGCGCATGCATTTTGTTAGAATCCGCCCCCTTTACTGATTTTTATCCTTGCTGGCGGGACTGAGCCTCGGACATGTTCGAATTGCTTCGCGATAAGCGGGCGACTTTTCGCCCGGGTTTCGCGAACTGCGCGCTCCCGACAGTCTCTTTCGCCGCAAGATAGAACTTACCGTCCTGGGTTCATGAAAGCCCGGGATTTTTTTGCTTTTTCGATCTAGAATCGAATTTGTTCTTCGTTTTCGGGGAGTGAGCCTTCAGCTGGCTCTTCATCGGGTCATATGGCCGACTTCACCTCTCAAACCATTCTCGAGGCGGCGCTTCTCACGTCAAGAAAGCCCCTGACCATCCGGGAGATGAGGCGTCTTTTCAATGACGGGCCGTCCGCGAAGACGATCCGTCAGGAGCTCGAGGCGCTCAGGCGCTTCTGGGAAGACCGCGGCATGAGGCTCGAGGAGCTCGCTGACGGGGGCTGGCGCTTCCGCACGGCGCCGGGAGCCATGACCTGGCTCTCGCGTCTTGAAGAAGAGCGTCCGGCCCGCTACTCGCGCGCCGCGATGGAAACCCTTGCCATCATTGCCTATCGGCAGCCGGTGACGAGAGGCGACATCGAGGAAATCCGCGGCGTTACGCTCACCGCGCAGCTTCTCAAGCAGTTTGAGGACCGCGGATGGATCGAGACCGTGGGCTGGCGGGAGACGCCGGGACGACCGGCGCTTCTCGGAACAACGAAGAAATTTTTAAATGATCTGGGTCTCAAAAGCCTGGCAGAGCTGCCCAATCTGAAGGAAGCGCCGTCCGAGGAATTTGAGCTCGGCGACGAAAACCCGGAGGCGCAGGAATCGCCCGGTATCGGCTCGATGCAGCTGCAGGAGGAACTTAATTTTGACCAGGAACGAAACGAAGGGTCGCGGGAATCGCCCGCAGGGCCCTCAGATGAAGAAGCGCACGCCCTTCCGGGCACCCATGAAGAAGCCCCGTCCGATGCGTCCGCGCCCGGACGCGACGGCGGAGGGAATGCCAGCGGAAGCGGGGTTTGAGGGCAATACGCTCACCGAAAAGCTTCAGAAAGCGCTCGCCGATGCGGGCTGGGGCTCGCGGCGCGAGATGGAGCGCCTGATTGAATCGGGCGTCGTCACGGTGAACGGGTCTACCGCAAAGCTCGGCGACCGCGTGGGCGCGCTTGACGTCATCCGCGTGGAGGGCCGGCTTGTGCGCCGTCCGGCCCAGGAGCCGGGCGAAGCGCCGCGCGTGCTGCTCTACCACAAGCCCGCCGGAGAGATCGTGTCCCGCGACGACCCGGAAGGCCGTCCGAGCGTATTTGATCATCTGCCTCGCGTGCCGGGCGGCCGCTGGATTGCAGTGGGTCGTCTGGACTTCAACACCGAAGGGCTCCTCATCTTCACGACTTCCGGAGCGCTTGCCAACCGTCTCATGCATCCCCGCTATGAAATGGAGCGCGAGTACGCCGTGCGCACGGTGGGCGAGCTTCCCGTCGAGGATGAGCAGAAGCTTCTCACCGGCATTGAGCTCGAGGACGGCCCGGCCAAATTCCTGACGCTTAACGACGAGGGCGGCAAAGGCCTCAACCACTGGTACACCGTCACGATTCGGGAAGGCAGAAACCGCGAGGTGCGCCGTCTCTTTGAAGCGGTGAATCTCACGGTCTCGCGCCTTATTCGCGTGCGCTACGGCGCCGTTGAGCTCCCTTCGGGGCTTCTGAGGGGCAAGATGAAGGAGCTCGAGCCCGCAGACGTGAAGCGCTGGATTGCCGAGCTTGACCGCCTCGACAAGCAGTCGACGCCGGAAGCTCAGGCCGAAAAGGCCGCGCAGGTGAAGGCTGAAAAGGCTGCCGCCCGCATCCGCTGGCGCGAACGCATGGAAAAGGAAGAACGCGAAGCGGAGGAAGCGCCGAAGAGAAGGCGCCCCGAGGGCGCTTCCGACCGTACGGGCGTGCCTTTCAAGGGGGCGCGCGACATGTCGGCCAGACCCACGCAGCGTCACTACCTGAAGGACGGGCAGCCGGAAGGCGGAAAGCGTGCGGAGCGCACGGAACGCACGGAGCGTCCGCAGAGAGTGCCCCGCGGCATCGGAGCCGCGAGAAACTCCCGCGGTCCGAGGGGCGGCCGTCTCTGATCGCCCGGGGCGAGAGAAGCATTCGCACCTCTCCCGGAGAAAAGCGCTTCTCCGGGAGAGCGTACGCAAATTTGCCTCCCACCTCGCTTGCGTCGCCGCCTCGATTCTCCTAGAATCAAGCCCATTCTTCAGAGCCGGTCAGAGCCGCTTTCGTTACCGAAGGCCGGAGACCGAATGCCCAAAGCGCTTTTCTTTGCTTTCGGCAGCGAGAAACCGCCCCTGCGGGCCTTTTTTCCAGTTTGCTCTGAGACGTCGCATTCTGGCAGCGCGCCGCTCATGACCTGAGCGAAAAGATTTTCTACTGCGCCTGCCGCCTGCTGGTCCGCTTCGGGAGAGGGTTGCATCAGACAACTCCGGGCTGACGGACTGCATGGAGAGAGAAATGGGCAGGAATGCCCATTTTTTTTTGATTTAAGCGGAACGCGGCGCCCTGATTCCGGAGGATGACTTCGGGGTCTCGGGGGGCCCTTTTCGCATGTTTGAAGGATTTGTCAATCAATGAATTCATCCTCCGGAGCGCTGAGCGCCCTTGTGGAAAAGACGGTTGAAGGACTCGGGTACGAGTTCGTCGACTGCGAGCGTCTCGCGCGCGGCCTTGTCCGCGTGACGATCGACACGACCGCCGAGGGCGGAATTTCGCTTGAGGACTGCGAGCGCGTGAGCGATCAGCTTACGCACCTCTTTACGGTCGAGGACATCGCCTACGATCGTCTTGAGGTGTCTTCCCCCGGTGTTGAGCGGCCGCTCAAGCGCGCCCGCGACTGGAAGCGCTTTGAAGGCGAACTGGCCGCGCTCGAGCTTTTCGCGCCGCTTCAGGCCGAAGGCTTCCCCGAAGCCGGCCGCAGAAAGCTCGAGGGCCGCATCATCGGGATTTCCGGTGAGTCAGGCGCCGAAGAGATTGAATTCGACTATTTCGAAGTCGACGTGGCCCGCACGCCTCGCGCTGCAGCTCTGCGCGCGAAGAAGAAGAAGACGGTGGAATCCGCGCCGGTGCGCGTCGTCTTCCCGCTCTCCGACGTTGAGCGCGCCCATCTGATTAAGGAACTCAATTTCAAGGGGTAATGGAAAAAATGAACAGCCGTGAAATGCTCGAGCTCGTCGACGTGCTCGCCCGCGAAAAGAACGTCGAAAAGGACATCGTCTTCGGCGTCCTCGAAATTGCGCTTGCGAGCGCCGTGAAGCGCGCCCGCTTCCCTGGCGAAGACGCCGACATTCTTGTTCGCGTCAACCGCGCCACGGGTGAATTCACCGCCGTGCGCCGCTGGCTCGTCGTGCCCGATGAGGAAGGTCTTCAGGAACCCGATCGTCAGGAGATGTTCTCCGACATTCATGACGAATTCCCGGATCTTCAGCCGGGCGACTACATCGAGCGCCCCATTGAAAATGTCGACATCGACTCCGCCGGACGCCGTTTTGCCCAGGATGCCAAGCAGGTGATCCTGCAGCGCCTGCGCGACGCGGAACGCGAACAGATCCTCTCGGAATTCCTCGCGAAGAACCAGTCGATCGTGAACGGCCTCATCAAGCGCATGGATAAGGGCGATGCGATCGTCGAGATCGAGCGTCTTGAGGCGCGTCTGCCCCGCAATCAGATGATCCCGCGCGAAAACATGCGCACGGGCGACCGCGTGCGCGCCTACGTCGACCACGTGGGCGAAACGCCCAAGGGCAAGACGGTGTTCCTCTCGCGCACGTCGCCTGAATTCCTGAAGAAGCTCT
This sequence comes from Sutterella faecalis, assembly GCF_006337085.1. GTDB lineage: Bacteria > Pseudomonadota > Gammaproteobacteria > Burkholderiales > Burkholderiaceae_F > Sutterella > Sutterella faecalis. The sequence goes on from NZ_CP040882.1 coordinate 2,357,313, forward strand.
TTGAGCTTGAAGTCCCTGAAATTGAGGAAGGCATCATCGAGATCAAGGCGGCTGCCCGTGATCCGGGCGCGCGCGCCAAGATCGCCGTTACGTCGCACGACCAGAGGGTCGACCCGATCGGCACCTGCATCGGCATGCGCGGTTCGCGCGTCAATGCCGTTACGGCCGAACTTTCGGGCGAAAGAATCGACATCGTCGTCTGGAATGCCGACCCGGCGCAGTTCGTCGTGGGCGCTCTCGAGCCCGCCAAGGTCCGTTCGATCGTGATGCTCGAAGACACCCACACGATGGAAGTCGTGGTCGACGAGGACAACCTCGCCGTTGCGATCGGCCGCGGCGGCCAGAATGTGCGCCTCGCTTCCGAGCTGACCGGCTGGCAGATCAACATTCTCACGCAGACCGAAGCGAGCGAGAAGCGCGAGGCTGAAGTCTCCCGCATTCGCGAGGACTTCATGAAGAACCTCGACATCGACGAAGCGGCTGCGAACGTGCTCATTTCGGAAGGCTTCTCCTCGGTCGAGGAAATCGCCTACGTGCCCGAGAAGGAGCTCTTCTCGATCGAGGCCTTTGATCAGGAGACGATCGAAGAGCTTCGCGCCCGCGCCCGCAACAAGCTCCTTGCCGACGCCATCACGCGCGAAGAGAACCTGAGGAAGGCCGATCCGGAGATGCTCAAGCTCGAAGGCATGACGAACGATCTCGCGAGCAAGCTCGTGAGCCGCGGCGTCAGAACGCTCGACGACCTCGCTGACCTTGCCACGGAAGAGCTCGTTGAAATGACGGGGCTTGACGAGGAGGCCGCCAAGAACCTCATCGTCGGCGCCCGTGCCCATTGGTTCGGCGAGGGTGAAGCCCAGGAAGCCGAAGCGAAGAAGACCGAATAACGCTCCCGCGGGAGCCGTTTAGAAACAACCCGATATCCCGCGCGAATGCGGCGGGGCGGAAGAAGGAAGTGCCTTGAAGCGATTTCCTTTCCGCCCCATGAAGCCCCAAGAAGCGCCGCGTTCGAAGGAGTAGAAAAATATGACCATGACGGTTAAGGAATTTGCGCAGGAACTGAAGGTCCCTGCGAAGACCCTCATTACGCAGCTGCGCGCTGCCGGCGTCGACAAGTCGAATGAAACCGATACCCTCTCTGATGCCGACAAGAGCCGGCTTCTCGACAGCCTGCGCATCGAGCGCACGCAGTCGAGCCAGAGGAAGATCACGCTCACCCGCAAGGAAAAGAGCGTGATCAAGCAGAGCGACGCCTCGGGGCGCGCTCATACGATTCAGGTCGAGGTGAGAAGGAAGCGCGTCTTCGTGAAGAATCCCCAGATGCAGGCCGAGGAAGAGGCGCGCATGGAGGCTGAAGCCCGTGCGATCGCCGAGCGCCGCGCCGCGGAAGAGAAAGCTCGCGAAGAGGCTGAAGCCGCACGCCGCAAGGCCGAGGAAGAACGCCGCGCCGCGGAAGAAAAGGCCCGTCGCGAACGCGAGGAGGCCGAGCGCGCCGCAGCGGCCGCTCGCGCTGCTGAAGCGGCCAAGGCGGCCGAGGAAGCCCGCGCCCGCGAGGAAGCCGCCAAGAAGTCGGCTGATGAGGCCGCGCTCAAGGCTGCCCGCCGCGAAGCCGAAAAGGCGAAGCTCGAGGCCGAGGTTGCTCAGGCTACTTCCGCGCGCATGGAAGCCGAGGCGGCCGCCAACGCCCGCCGTGAAGCCGCAAGGAAGAAGGCTGAGGAAGAAGCCCGCCGCATCCGCGAGATGATGAACCGCAAGGCCGGCGTGCTGACGGCCAAGAAGCCGCCGAAGGAAGAGAAGCCCAAGGCCGAGGAGAAGCCCGCTCAGCCCCAGAAGGCGGCAGGGCGCGACGACAAGAAGCCCGCGCAGCAGACGCGCCGCAACAATGCGACCCGTCCGGCAGCCGCTCCCTCGACTTCGGGCGACAAGCGTCCGCACGGCGAGAAGAAGGGTGCGCGCCGCCAGAGCGACTGGCAGGAAAATGACCGCAAGGGACGCGGCCTCAAGACCCGCGGCGCCGTGGATGATGAAACCTCGTCGAGCGGATGGCGTACGGCCCGCGGCCGCAGAAGCCAGGACCGCCATCGTCAGGACGCTCCCGTTCCGCAGTCCCAGGAACCGGTGGTGCGCGAGGTGACCGTGCCCGAGACGATCTCGGTTGCGGATCTCGCCCACAAGATGGCCGTGAAGGCGACGGAAGTCATCAAGACCCTCATGACGATGGGTCAGATGTGCACGATCAACCAGATGCTCGACCAGGATACGGCGATGCTCGTCGTCGAGGAAATGGGCCACAAGGCGATCGCCGCCAAGGCGGACGATCCGGAAGCCTGGCTCGGCGAAATCGAGGAAAAGGAAGACTATCCCGAAAAGCCCCGTCCTCCGGTCGTCACCATCATGGGTCACGTCGACCACGGCAAGACCTCGCTCCTCGATTACATCCGCCGCGCCAAGGTCGCGGCCGGCGAAGCGGGCGGCATTACGCAGCACATCGGCGCCTATCATGTGAAGACGCCGCGCGGCATCATTACGTTCTTGGATACCCCGGGCCATGAAGCCTTTACGGCCATGCGCGCCCGCGGTGCTCAGGCGACCGACATCGTGATTCTCGTGGTGGCGGCCGACGACGGCGTGATGCCCCAGACGCAGGAAGCAATTTCGCACTCCCGCGCTGCCGGCGTTCCGCTCGTTGTGGCGATCAACAAGATCGACAAGCCTGAAGCCAATCCCGAACGCGTGAAGCAGGAACTCGTCACTGCCGGCGTCATTCCTGAGGAATACGGCGGAGACGTTCCCTTCTGCCCGGTTTCTGCGAAGACCGGTCAGGGCGTCGACGAACTCCTTGAAAACGTGCTTCTGCAGGCTGAAATGCTTGACCTCAAGGCTCCGGACGAAGGTCCCGCCAAGGGTCTCGTCATTGAATCGCGCCTCGACAAGGGCCGCGGTCCGGTGGCTTCGATCCTCGTTCAGTCGGGTACGCTCCACCGCGGCGACGTGGTGCTCGTGGGCGCCGAATTCGGCCGCGTGCGCGCGATGATCAACGAGCTCGGCAAGGCGCAGAACACCGCCGGCCCCTCGATCCCGGTTGAAATTCAGGGTCTCTCGGGCGTCCCGCAGGCGGGCGACGAGGTGATTTCGCTCGCCGACGAAAGAAAGGCCCGCGAAATCGCGCTCTTCCGCCAGGGCAAGTACCGCGACGTGAAGCTCGCCAAGGCGCACGCCACGAACCTCGCCAACCTCTTCGCCGACGTGGGCGAGGGCGAAGTGAAGACGCTTCCCCTCATCATCAAGGCGGACGTTCAGGGCTCGCAGGAAGCGCTCATCCATGCGCTTACCCAGCTCTCGAACAACGAGGTGCGCGTGAGCGTCGTGCATGCTGCCGTGGGCGGCATCTCGGAATCCGACGTGAACCTCGCTGCGGCGTCGAAGGCCGTGATCATCGGCTTCAACGTTCGTGCAGATGCTCAGGCGAGAAAGCTTGCCGAAACCGAAGGCGTCGACATCCGCTACTACAACATCATCTACGACGCCGTGGACGATGTGAAGGCGGCGCTCTCCGGGATGCTCTCGCCCGAACGCCGCGAGACGCCGCTCGGCCTCGTGGAGATCCGCCAGATCATCCGCGTGCCGAAGGTGGGCAACATCGCCGGCTGCCGCGTGCTCGAAGGCCTTGTGCGCCGTACGGCTCAGGTGCGTCTGCTTCGCGACAACGTCGTCGTCTGGACGGGCGAGCTCGCGAGCCTGAAGCACTTCAAGGACGACGTCCGCGAAGTGAAGGCCGGCAACGAATGCGGCCTCTCGCTCAAGGGCTATGAGGACATCAAGACGGGCGACCAGCTTGAAGTCTTCGAGGTGACCGAAGTCGCCCGCTCGCTCTGACGGCGTCTTCCTCCCGGATTCTCTCCGATGGGGCGCCGCCCCGCCGGGGAGTTCCGGTGAAGACCCCTCAAACATTGACGCCCGGAAGCGCTTTCTCCTTCTGAACAAAAAGGGGAAAAGCGGATCCGGGCGCCTCTAATTTTCAGTGCAAGAAAGAATTTTTATGAAGAACGCCAAACCCGGCCGCGCGCAGCGCATCGGCGACCAGATCACTCGTGATCTCGCGCAGCTCATTCCCCAGGAAGTGCGCGATCCGCGCGTGGGCCTTGTTACGCTCACGGGCTGCGAGGTGACGCCTGACTACGCGCATGCGACCGTCTACTTCACCGTGCTCGGCTCCGATCCGGCGGAAACCGCCGAAGGGCTCAACGCCGCCGCCGGGATGCTGCGCACGCACCTCTTTAAGAAGCTCCATATCCATACGGTGCCGACGCTTCACTTTGAGCTCGATACGAGCACCGTCCGGGGCTTCCAGATGGATGCGCTCATCAAGCGCGCCATTGCTCAGACCGAAAAGACCGGTTCGGGCGAAGAGGGCTGATTCCCGGCGCCTCTCATTACCTTTATTGACTGAGTGACTTCACAAAATGGCGAAGAAAGGCGACCCGATAAGCGCAGTGCTCCTTCTCGACAAGGACGGAGGGCTCTCCTCGAACGCGGCCGTGCAGATCGCGAGGCGCCTCGCGAACGCACAGAAGGCGGGCCACACCGGCACGCTTGACCCGATGGCGACGGGGCTCCTTCCCGTCTGCTTCGGCGACGCGACGAAGTTTTCCGCCGACCTTCTCAACGCCGAAAAGGGCTATGAAGCTCGCGTGAGGCTCGGCGTCACGACGAATACCGGGGACGCCGACGGCGAAGTGACGGGTAGAGCCCCGACCGACGGCATCACGCTCGAAATGATCCGCGAGGCTGCCGAGTCGTTCCTGGGCGATATTGATCAGATTCCGCCCATGTATTCGGCCCTGAAGAAGGACGGCGTCTGCCTCTACCACATCGCGCGAAAGGGCGGCACGGTGGAGCGCGAGCCGAGACGCGTGAGGATTCTCGAAATGGAAGTGTCCGATTTCGAGGGTTCCTCCTTCACGATGAAGACCCTCGTTTCGAAAGGCACCTACATCCGGGTTCTCGCTGAGGACATCGGCAGAAAGCTCGGGTGCGGCGCGCATCTCACGGCGCTCCGGCGCACGCGCGTGGGTCATCTCACGCTCGAAGGCGCCCTCACGCTTGAAAATCTGCGGGCGCTCGCGACGCCGGAGGCGGTGCGCGCTAAACTCTCGCCCGCAGACACTTTGATTACCAAGCTTCCCCGGGTCGACCTTTCGGCCGAGGATGAAGCCCGATTCCTGCTTGGCCAGCGCCTTGCGCTCGGCCTCGGGGCCCTTGCGCGTGTACGCGTCTACGGCCCCCGTACGGGACTGCTCGGGACGGCTGCGGTTTCAGACCGCGGCGTGCTCGAACCCGAACGCCTTATTGCACATTGATCCAAATTTTCCTTAAAACACTGAGACTCCCATGACTCGAGCTATTCGCAACATTGCGATCATCGCGCACGTCGACCACGGCAAGACCACGATGGTTGACCGTCTTCTGCAGTGCGCGGGCACCTTCCGTGCCAACCAGCAGGTTGAAGAGCGCGTGATGGACTCCAACGCCATCGAACGCGAACGCGGCATTACGATTCTTGCCAAGAACTGTGCTGTTGAATACGAAGGCGTGCACATCAACATCATCGATACCCCGGGTCACGCCGACTTCGGCGGCGAGGTCGAGCGCGTGCTCTCGATGGTCGACGGCGTGCTCCTTCTCGTCGACGCGGTCGAGGGCCCGATGCCTCAGACGCGCTTCGTGACGAGAAAGGCCCTCGCCCAGGGCCTGAAGCCCATCGTCGTCATCAACAAGATCGACCGTCCGGGCGCTCGTCCGGACTGGGTGCTCAACCAGACCTTCGACCTCTTCGACAAGCTCGGCGCCACCGAGGATCAGCTTGACTTCCCGGTCATCTACGCCTCGGCCCTGAACGGCTTCGCGGGCTATACCGACGACGTTGAGGAACTGAAGAAGATCGGCAACATGCGCGCCGTCTTCGATACCGTCATCAAGTACGTTCCGGTTCGCGACGACAATCCCGACGGTCCCCTCATGCTCCAGATCTGCTCGCTCGACTATTCGAGCTATGTGGGCAAGATCGGCGTGGGTCGCGTCCATCGCGGCCGCATCTACCCGAATTCCGAAGTCGCGATCATGAATGGTCCCGACGACACGCCGCGCCGCGCCAAGATCAATTCGATTCTTGAGTTCGAGGGTCTGCAGCGCAAGGAAGTCGATGAAGCTCAGGCGGGCGACATCATCCTCGTCACCGGCATTGAGGAACTCAACATCGGCACGACCATCACCGACAAGGATCAGCCTGAGGCGCTCCCGATGCTGAAGGTGGACGAACCCACCCTCACGATGAACTTCCAGGTGAATACCTCCCCGCTCGCCGGCCGCGAAGGCAAGTTCGTGACCTCGCGCCAGATCCGCGAGCGTCTTGAGCGTGAATTGAAGTCGAACGTCGCCATGCGCATGCGTCCGACCAAGGACGAAACGGTCTGGGAAATCGCCGGCCGCGGCGAACTTCACCTCACGATTCTGCTTGAGAACATGCGCCGCGAGGGGTATGAGCTCGCCGTGTCGCGTCCGCGCGTCGTCCTGAAGGAAATCGACGGCGTCAAGATGGAACCCTATGAACTCCTCACGGTCGACGTTGAGGAAGAGCACCAGGGCGCCGTCATGGAAGAGCTCGGCCGCCGCCGCGGCGACCTCCAGGACATGGCGCCGGACGGCAAGGGCCGCGTGCGTCTTGAGTACCGCATCCCGGCCCGCGGTCTGATCGGCTTCCAGAGCATGTTCATGACGATGTGCCGCGGCACGGGCATCATGAGCCACGTCTTTGATGACTACGGTCCCATCAAGACGGGCGATGTGGGCGAACGGCGCTCGGGCGTCATCATTTCGCAGGACGACGGCGAAGCCGTGGCCTATGCGCTCTGGAAGATTCAGGAACGCGGCCGCCTCTTCGTTTCGCCCGGCGACAAGCTCTACGAAGGCATGATCATCGGCGAGCACTCGCGCGAAAACGACATCGTCGTGAATCCGATCCGCGGCAAGCAGCTCACCAACATCCGCGCCTCGGGCACCGACGAAGCGATTCGTCTCGTGCCGCCCGTGAAGCTCACGCTTGAATCGGCCGTTGAATTCATCAACGACGACGAACTCGTGGAAATCACGCCGCAGAGCATCCGCCTCAGAAAGCGCTACCTCAAGGACTTCGAGCGCAAGCGTGCTGCCCGCGCCGACTCGAAGGAATTCGGTGAATAACCCCGGGAAAAAGAAGAAGGGTAGGAGGGAAGCAGCTGACGCTCCCCTCTGCCCCTGCGGGAGCGGCGTGGCGCTTTCCGCCTGCTGCGGCAGGTGGCTTTCGGGCGGGGCCTCGCCCCTCCAGGCGCCCGATCCGCTCTCCCTCATGCGAAGCCGCTTTACGGCCTACGCGCTCGGCGACGATGCCTACGTGCTCGCCACCTGGGCGCCGGAAACGCGGCCGACGGAGCTTTTCGGGCCCGGAGAACCGCGGCCGAAATGGGTGTCGCTCAGGATCCTGAGTTCGAGCGTTTCGCCCGACGGCCGGACGGGAGAGGTGGAATTCCTCGCGCTTGCGCGCACCTCCCAGGGCGCCGTCCGCATGCGCGAGCACTCCCGCTTTCGCCGCGAACCCGACGGCCGCTGGGTCTACGTGGAGGGTGACCAGCTCGATCCCGCCGGAGCACGCTGAAGCGCATTGACGCCGACCTTTTCCTTTTTCCGCAGAGAAGCGCCCGAACCGACTCATTCGGCCCGGGCGCTTTCTTTACGTCCTCAATCCAATTTTTCCTGATGACTGCCTCCCAAGAGCCTCAATACTCCCCCTGGCGCTTCACGGTCGCGCCCATGCTCGACTGGACGGACCGCCACTGCCGGTTTTTCGACCGGCTTCTCACCCGCCGAGCGCGGCTTTATACCGAGATGGTGACCACCGGTGCGATTCGCTACGGCAACCGCGAAATGCTCCTGGGCTTCTCGCCCTCGGAACACCCGGTCGCGCTCCAGCTCGGCGGTTCCGACCCGGAGGAGCTTGCATTCGCGATCCGTACGGCCGAAGCCGAGGGTTACGTCTACGACGAATACAACCTCAACTGCGGGTGCCCGTCGCCGCGCGTGCAGAAGGGAAGCTTTGGCGCCTGCCTGATGCTCGACGCAAAGCTCGTTGCCGACTGCGTGCGGGCCATGCAGGAAGCGACGGAAAAGCCCGTGACGGTGAAGCATCGGATCGGCGTCGACGACCGGGACGACTATGGATTCGTGAGGGACTTCGTGGGCGAAGTGCATGACGCCGGGTGCCGCGTCTTCATCGTGCATGCGCGCGCTGCGTGGCTGAAGGGCTTGTCCCCGAAGGAAAACCGCGAGGTGCCGCCTTTGAACCGCGAGGCTGCCTTTGATCTGAAGCGCGAGTTTCCGGATTCCACCTTTGTTCTGAACGGGCAGATTGCGGATCTCTCGATCGCGCGCGAACTTCTTGACCGCGGCATCGACGGCGTGATGATGGGACGCGCCGCGTACCAGAATCCCTGGGTGCTCGCGGGGGTCGACAGCGCGCTTTTCGGGGACGATTTCAAGGTGACGCGGCGAGAGGTTATTGAAGCCGTCACGGAAGAAGTGAAGACCCATTGGAAGGACGACGAACATGCGCTTCGCGCCTTCTCAAGGCACCTGAACGGCCTCTGCCAGGGGCTTCCCGGCGCGCGCGCCTGGCGCCGCACGCTCGCGGACCCCAAGGCAATCCGAGAGCAGGGGCCGGAGCTCTTCCATTACGCCTGGCGGGAAGCCTTCGGCGAAGGCTTTTGAGTCTCTTGAACGAAATGCTTTCCGCCCGATCCTGAGGACCGGGCGGGAAAGCTTCCTTTCCCTCTTATCGGGCACCCTCAACAGAGCGGGAGGCCGCACGGGCAGATGAAAAGCCGGTGATCCTCCCGAAAAGCGCGCCGGGAATCAGAAGAAGTCCGAAAAGCGCAATCGCCGCCGACATGAGAAAGAGCGGCATGACGCCCGAAACGTCGTAGAGCATGCCGCCCATATTGGCGGCAAAGCCCACAGACCCTTGAACAACGGCGACGTAAAGGCCGCCAACGACTTCCGTGTGTCCGGGGACGGTGCGCACCATCCAGACTGACCACCCAACGGGGATGAATCCGAAGACGAGTGCGGAGAGAATGAGGGCGCCGATGACGGCAATGTGGCCCGAGAGCGCCCACATGAGAATGGGCGCCGCAAGCGCAAGCAGGGCGGTCGCCATGAAGGCGGGCGCGAAGTTCTTCTCATAGAGCTTTCCGGCAATGAGGGTCCCCGCAACGTTGACGAGTGCGTAGACGAGAAGCGCGATGGAGACCCCCGAGGGCGAGAGACCGGCGCTTTCTTCGAGCACGGGCCTCACGTATGTGAAGACCGTGTGGTAGCCTGCGTAGGACGCAAAAGTGGCGAAGAGCCCGAACACCACGCGCCGGTCGCGCAAAGGCTCCTTCATTGCGGAGAAGCCTGCCGATTGGTTCGGCTTCACCGCCGGCATCGTGAGGAACTGCCAGACGAAGGTGACCGCGGAAAGGAGCGCCGCGGCCCAGAAGACCGAGCGCCAGCCGAAGGCTTCACTCATGGCTGACGCCCCGGGGAGCGCCACGAGGGTCGCAACGGAAACACCCGAATAGACGATGGAGAACGCCTTGGGAAGCGCCTTCAGGTGAACGAGGCGCTGCACGACCGAGACGGAGAGCGACCAGAAGCCGCCCACGCAGAAGCCTAAGAGCGCACGGGCGAGAAAGTGCACCGCGACCGAGTCCGTCCATGCTATGAGGGCGTTTGAGAGCGCGGTGAGGAAGGTGAAGAGGAGAAGAAGCCGCCCTCTGTCCGTTCCGGGGAGCATCGGCGCGATCAGAAGGCTCGTCAGGAAAGCCGCCGCACCGACAGCGGTAACGGTTTGGCCGGCAGTCCCCGGCGTGATGCCGAGGCCTTCCGATATGGGCGTGAGGAGGCTCACCGGAATGAATTCCGACGCAATGAGTGCGGTGACCCCGGTGAAGAGCCCGAGGATGACGGGCGTGAAGGCTTTGTCCGGCGAACTCTGGATGACTGGCATGATGGAAATGCTCTGCGGGAGTAAAGACGGCCGCCTTTCGGGGAGAGAGCGGCCGCACATCGTGAAGAATGAGGAAATCGATCCTGAGGAACGATTACTTCACCTCAAGGCTCTTCTTAAAGAAGCCCGTGATTTTCTCGAACGGAATGAGATCCGTGCGGTCGTAGAGATCCACGTGGCCGGCGCCCGGAACGATCAGGAGTTCCTTCGGTTCTGCGGCGAGCCGGTAGGCGTCTTCGGAAAATTCGATTGAGTGCGCGTTTTCCCCCGCCACAAAGAGCATCGGACGCGGGGAAATCGTTTCGATGTCGTTGAAGGGATAGAAATTCATGAACTTCACGTTGCTGGTTAAGGTCGAATGCGTCGTGAGCTCTTTGGTTGAAGATGCCGGAGTGAATTCCCCGCGCGGCGTGCGGTAGAAGCCGTAGAACTCGCGGTCAATCGCGGTCGATTGAGGCGTGAGTTCATTGACGGTGCCGCTCGTGTACTGCGTGATTTTTCCTGTCTCGTACTCCTTCCAGCGCTCTTCGGCAGCTTGCTCAATCACAGCTTTTCTTTGTTCCAGAGTCTGACCATGGCGCAGTCCATTGCGGGTGGCAGCCCCCATGTCGTACATGGAAACCGTGGCCACAGCCTTGATGCGCGGGTCAATCTTCGCGGCGCTGATGAGGAAGCTCCCGCTCCCGCAGATGCCGAGGCCGCCGATCTTCGTGCGGTCAATGCCTTGCTTCGTGCCGAGGAAGTCCACGGCTGCGCTGAAGTCGTCCGAATAGACGTCGGGAAGGACCGACTGGCGGGGTTCGCCCGCGCTTTCGCCCCAGAAGGAGAGGTCGATCGCGAGGGCGGCAAAGCCCGCTTCAGCAAGCTTCTGCGCGTAGAGGTTGGAGCTCTGCTCCTTCACGGCGCCCATCGGGTGGCCGACGATCACCGCGGGAAGCGCCTTGGCCTGGTCGGCATTCTTAGGCAGATAGAGGTTCCCGACCACATTCATCCGGTAGAGGTTGTGGAAGGACACCTTTTCCATCGTCACCCGGTCGCTCTTATAGAAGTTGTCCGGGCCGCCCGCAGCATCGGCGGCAAAGGCGCCAGAGGAGGCCGCAGAAGCCATCAGAACGGAAAGCGCCGCAGCGGTGAGTTTCGCTTTCATTGTGAAAGTCTCCATCAATGTTTAGAGCGAATGCTTTTAAGGCATTCATTCGATTAATTTGTTGATGAAAACTATATTTAGCGTAAAATACTATGTCAAATACCTTATTTTTATTCTATTCCATGCTTTTTAAGCATAATTTGAACTGAAAAGGTTGACCTCATGGACATCCGCGTTCTTCGCTACTTCATCGCTGCCGTGGAAGCCGGGAGCATTTCGGGCGCCTGCGCGCGCGTGCACGTCACGCAGCCCACGCTCTCAAGGCAATTTATGGATCTTGAGGAGGAGCTCGGCCACAAGCTCTTTGAAAGAAGCAACCGGCGGCTTCTCCTCACGCCGAAGGGAAAGCTCTTTTATGAGCGCGCGCTCCTCATTACGGCGCTTTTTGACCGCACGAAGGCTGAAATGAAGGCCGAGGAGGAGCTTGCGGGCGAAATCCGGATTGCAGCGGGCGAAACGCCGTGCCTGAGGCCCCTCGCAAGAGCTATCGCCCGGCTTCGCGAGGAGGCGCCCCTCGTAACAGTAGTCATCGTGAGCGGTCACGAAGAGATCGTGCGCTCGGAACTCCATTCGGGCGTGACGGATTTCGGCGTCTTCATCGGCGACGTGGATCTTTTGCAATACGGCCGCATTTCGCTTAAAGCACGAAACCGCTGGGGGCTTCTCACCCGGCGGGACGGCGAACTGGCGGGGAAAACGTCGGTTCACCCTGAGGACCTGCTCCGGGGGCCGCTCCTCGCGTCGCTTCAGGCATCGCAGAATAACGAGCTCCTCTCGTGGCTCGGCAAGCACGCTCAGGAGATCCGCGTCGCCGCGCACTTCAACCTTCTCTACAACGCCTATCTCTTGGCTGAAGCGGGCGTCGGTAGCGTCCTCGCGCTCGAAGGGATCATCAACCCGGAGCCGAAGTCCAATCTCGTGTGGCTGCCGCTTGAGCCGGAACTCACGGCAGGCGTTTCCGTCGCCTGGGTGAAGGATCGGGTCATGACGCCTGCGGCCGAGCGGCTTCTTGCGCTTCTGCGCGAGGAGGATGACGCCTGAATGCGAGAGTGACGAACCGCGCGGGCGATGCCGCTGAAGATGGATGCTCGCGCGGGAACTGTACTGAACTATACTGAACTGTACTGTTTACAGCTTAAGTATACTGAGAAGTATACTTCTCAGTATACTTGGTAAATTTGAAATATCACTTGAATATCATAGATATAACAAATCTGACTATAAGTGAACTATACAAGTGATCGTTACAGGTATACCTCTAACTGTACTTTTGAGGATAGTTCAACTCTGAATCAAGCCGCCGATTCTTCTCTTCTCTTTTGAATCAAGGGCTGCCGGAACTGCACGGCAGGAAGCAGGAGTACATCGGACTCTTCGGGAGGATGGATGCAGCCAAACTCATCACGGCTCCCTACCCGCACAAGATCTCGCGAATGACAGGAGTCCGCGAAATTAAAAAAGAGCAGCAGGCCTCTCTGACCTCCTGCTCTTGAATCTGTTCTCAGGCTCCCGCGGGGTTCGCGATCCCTGGAGCCTGAGCCATCGGCTGCGTGCAGCCGTAAGCAATCACTGCTTCGGACGGCCGAACCACTTCATGTGAAGCTTCTCGTACGTGCCGTCGGCGCGGATTTCAGCGAGCGCCTTATTGACGGCTTTCTGCAGATCCGAGCGGTTTTTCGGGAAGATCATCGCCATCGGAACGGCATCCGCAACGAAGTCGAGGCGCTCGAGCTTGGTCTTAAGCGACGGCCGCGAAACGATCATGTAGTCCGTCGCGGGCTGCGCGTTGATGACGGCATCGGCGTTCCCGGAGATCATGTTGAGCATTGCGTCCGCGCCGCTCTCAAAGGTCGTGATCTTGGCGCCCGGGATCTTCTTTGCGCGGTCGTGGCTGATGGAGCCGAGCTGCACGGAGACGTTGAGGCCCTTCAGGTCGTCAAAATTTTTGATGCCCTTGGGGTTGCCCTTCGGGACGATGATCGTGAGGCCCGACATGTAGAAGGGATCGGAAAAGAGCACGCGCTTCGCGCGTTCGGGCGTTACGGCAAAGCCCGCGGCGGCAAAGTCGAGCGTGTTGCTCACGATCGCCGGGAGAATGGCGTCGAACTTGAATTCCTTGATGTCGAGGGTCGCCCCCATCTTGTCGGCGGCGGCCTTTGCAAGATCGAGCTCAAAGCCGATCAGCTCATTCGTTTTGCTGTCGTGGAATTCAAAGGGCGGGAAAGTGCCTTCCGTTGCCATCGTGAGCGTACCCGCGGCAAAGGACGACCCGGCGGCGAGCATCATTGCGGCCGCGCAGAAAAGGTGCTTCTTGAGAGAGGCGAGAGACATGGTGAAGATCCTCTTTTGGGGGAGCTGTAATGAAAGCGTGATGGTCCGGAATGCACGCAGAACATGAAAGGGTTTGACGGCAGGGACTGCTGCCGGGAGCGCTCCCACGAGCGCTCTGAATGCGAAATGTATCGGCAAAGAGCGCTTGGGCGTCCTCTTATTTCGCGCGTGTTTGCTCCCGATGGCCATGCTCTCGGCGCATCACCCTAAAAATTGATGAAGGGGTCATGAATGAGGCGGAAAGTCGCCGTAAACAATTGATTTGTCGACCAAAAGCGCACCTCGTTTGTGCGGCCGTTGCGCACCATTGCGTCACGACAATCATCGTTTTTATTCACACTTCAAAACTCGTAACGATAATTGTCGTGATGGTTGATTTTTAAAACATCGTGATGAGGCTGGTGATGCGGCAGATGGAAAACCCGTTTAAGTTCGGATCGGTTGTCGACGGCGAATATTTCACAGGTCGGCGCGATGAATTGCCGCATGTCAAGTAGACCCTCTCAAGCCGCAATTACCTGGTTCTCATCAGTCCCCGTCATTACGGCAAAAAGAGTCTCATCCGAAAGGCCGTCAGGGAAACCAGCCGGCCGTTCGTCTTCGTGAACGTTCAGGCGGCGGCCTGCGCCTCGGACCTCGCCCGACTCCTTCTGAATCGATTTTTAGAAGTTCATCCCTGGGAACGGATCAAGGATGGGTTGAAGCGGTTCCGGGCGAGCCCGACCTTCACCTACAATCCGAGCACCGACAAGATGGAGGCGTTGTTCAGGTCTTCTGAAGACGGAAGCCTCCTTCTGGAGGATGTGCTCAACCTGATGAACGAAAAGAGCGACCCCGGGAATCGCCTCATCGTCATCCTGGAGGAATTCCAGGACATTGCCGACTATGCGCCGGGAACCGACAAGCTGCTGCGTGCGGTCATGCAGATGCATGAGAACGTCAACTACGTCTTCCTCGGGAGCGGGGAAAGCAAGATGCGCGCATTGTTCGAGGACATCAGGTCGCCTTTCTTTCGTTTCGGGGCGCTCATGCATCTCGGCCGCATCCCGTACGATGATTTCTGCCGGTTCCTTTCGGAGAGACTGGCGCCGCTTTGCGGAAGCCGGTCTGAGGAATTTGCCCGCCAGATTCTCGATCTTTCCAAGTGCCAGCCTTTTTATACGCAGCAGCTGGCTGCCGGCTTCTGGGATCTCTACGAACGAATCGGCAAAAAGGCCGCCGTGCAATCGGCGGCTGAGGCAATCATTCGCAGCGTTTCGCCAGGGTACGCGTTTCTTTGGACGAAGCTCTCCATGCCGCAGCGCATTGCGCTTCAATACATTGCGCGGGGAGACAAGCTGCAGGATATCGATGCCTTTCCCATGAGTACGGTCTACTCAGCCGTCGGGCGCATGAAGAAGGACGGGCTGATTGTTCGCGAAGAAGATTACGAGTTCGAGGATCCTTTCTTCGGGCTTTGGATCCGTGCGCTTTGACTTCCTATTCGACGAAAATAGCGGTGATTCCCGAGGACCGTGAATTTCCACCAGAATGTTACGTCGCGCCGTTTACGGGCAACTGACGCGGCGTAATTTCCGGCATCGATCTCACTCCAGCTCGTCTTTTCGAGCGGGTTTAGGCTTGTTTTTACTTCCTCTCGGTCGACCTGGTCCGCGCTTGCCCTGAGCTATTCGAGCTTCACGCGCCTCTCGTTCGAGGGTCTTTTTGTTCTTGCTGCCTTTCGGTCTTCCGGGTTTGCGCCTGGGGGCGGCTTTCTGCGGTTTTGCGAATCTCACAGATTTTCTAATAAAAATCGTTATTTTTCTAACTAAAAGAACCTCAGATCTTCACACTATGAAGAATTCTTAAAAATCAACAAATTGAAATTTCGTGCAAGCCTCAGATGAGTTTCCCTCATTTCTGGGGCTTTTTTCATGTCCGAAATCCGGCCTGGGACTGCTTTTTGACCTTGAAAATTAATCCGAGAACATTGATTTCTATAGTGATTAGAACTATAATATATGATATTATCAAGGATATTTTCATGGCCGTTCCAGAGCACATCCGCAAGGTTCCGAGACCGCGCAATACCGTTGTCATCGACAGCGGCAGCAATGGCGCCAAGCGCTATGCGGTTCACAGTCGTCGGGCTTCCATATGCAAGCCCGGCTGCAACCCGCGCCCGGTGAACGGGCCGGTCATTGGGCACATCATTGACGGCAAGTTTGTGCCTCGCCAGTCCGCGGCGAGTCTTGCAGAAGACGGTCCCGACTATCTCTCTTACGGGGCCGCGGCACTGCTTCACGACGAACTTCGAGGGCTCGACGATGAGCTCTTCAAGGTCTACGAAGTCAAGGACGCCTGCATGATTCTTGCGCTCGCCTTGCTCCGCATTGAGCACAAGGGCATCAAGATCTCCCGATGCCGTCAGCATTACGAAAAGTCCTTCATCTCGGTTTTCTACCCCGGACTGCCTCTCTCTGAGAACACCATCAGCAAGTTCCTGAACCTGCTCGGCCAGGACGCCGGCAAGATGAATGCCTTCATCACTGCCCGGCTCGCCGCCGTCTGCAGGGATCACCACATCATCATTGATGGAACGCTCAAGCAGAACACAAGCATCGTCAATGATTTGTCTGCCTTCTCAAGAAAGGCTCGCGTCAAGGGCTGCAAAGAGATTTCCGTCCTCTACGCCTATGACCTTGAAGCACAGGAACCCTTGTGCGCACAGGTCTATCCGGGCAATATGATCGACGCCCGCGCCTACAGCTCATTCGTTTCGGAAAACAAAATCGAACGAGGCGTCCTGATCACGGACAAGGGATTCCCTCCCAAGGCAATTGAAGGCCTGCTCCGAAAGCATGAAGGGCTTCATTTCCTCACGCCGCTGAAGCGCTCGGACAAGAAGATTGCAGAGAACGCCATGCTCGATTTCGAGGATTGTCTGCGCGGCATTGATAAGCGCATCCGCTGCAAAAAGGTAAAGATGGGAAACGGGCGCTTCCTCTACTCCTTCAGGGATTCGTGGAAGGCTCAGGCGGAAGACAACTCCTTCATGGACCGCCAGCGCAGGAGCGATTCATACGACAAGAAGAACTACGATGAGCATTGCGGTTCGTATGGAACAATCGTCTTTGAGTCGGATCTCGACATGACGTGCGCTGAGGTCTACGCATGCTACGAACAGCGCTGGCAGCTTGAGATGTTCTTCGATGTTTACAAGAACAGCCTTGATTTCGGCGTAACCCGGGTCCAGTCCGACTACTCCGTCCGCGGATCCGAATTCGTAGACCTCATTGCCTCCATCCTGACATCCCGCATTGTGAAGCGCATGTCGAAGGCAGGAGTACTCGACAATGCAACATTCGGGGATGTCATGGACTCGCTCAGAACGTGCTGGCGCAATCGCAAGGCGCCGCGGGAGAGCCTGCCGCAGGTTGATGACGAATACTGGAATCGTCTGCTGAAGTGCGATGGAGAGCTGCTGGCGGCTTTGGAGCTCGCCTTGCCCGGCAAAGACAAAGCGCCGGATCCGAAAAAACGCGGCCGGCCGCGCAAAAAACCGGAACAGACGAAGGCACAGGAAGTAAACCCCCAGCCGAAACGCAAGCCGGGGCGCCCCAGAGTTCGGCCGATCATCTATGGGCCTCCTCGCCCAAGAGGTCGCCCTCGAAAGGAACGCTCTTCCGGCTCACTATAGTGGGAAGAATTGAGGTTCTTTTACTAACAATCTACCTGTTAGTAATAAGTAGGAAAGTTCGCTGCCTCTGCTTCAGACTGGCCTGGCGCGACTCGCCTCCGGCCTGACGGAGCATCTGACGGCGCTTTTTGCTCCTCTCCAGGCATCGTCCTTTGCGCTAACCTTTCCCGTCATCGTCTTCTTCTGTTTACGATCATGACTGAAACGCAAATCCAGGATCCGCTCCTTCCGGATCTTGTCCGCTGGCGCCGCCACGTGCACCAGCATCCGGAACTGAGCTACCACGAATCCGGGACAGCAGCCTATGTCGAAGAGGAGCTCCGGAAGCTGGGCGTGACCGATATTTCGGCGCCGACGCCGACGAGCCGCGTGGCGGATATCAGGGGACTCGCTCCTTCTCCGGCAGGCGTCCGTCCGGCCGTTGCGGCCATCCGCGCCGACATGGATGCGCTTCCTGTTCCGGAAGCCGAAGGCCTTGATTTCTGCTCCGTCAATCCGGGCGTGTCGCATGCCTGCGGTCATGATGCGCATGTGGCGATGCTGCTCGGCGCGGCGAAGATTCTGATGAAAGAGCGCCCGAACTTTTCGGGAACTGTCCGCCTGATTTTTCAGCATGCCGAAGAGTCGGCTCCGGGCGGCGCGAAGGAGCTTGTTGCGGCGGGCGTCATGAAGGGCGTCGACGCCGTGATCGGGCTTCATGTCATGAATGATCCGATCGGTCAGATCCGCGTCTGCACGGTCCCGGCTTTTTCAACGGCTTCCGACTGCGTCTGGGCGACGATCACCGGGTGCGGCACGCACGCTTCCATGCCTGAAGGCGGCATTGATCCGGTGATGATCGGTTCCGAAGTCGTCATGGCGCTCCATACGATCGTGTCGAGAAACATTTCGCCCGATCATTTCGCCGTGGTTTCGCCCACCGTTTTTCAGGCGGGCGAGGTGATCAATGCGATTCCGCAGAAAGCCCGCATCGGCATCAACATCCGCACAAAGGACCCGGACGACCGCGTTCGGATTCACGACTGCGTGGAGGCGCTGATCCGCGGCATCGCCGAAGCTAATGGCGGAACCGCTGCGTTTGAGTGGCTGGCCGGCTGCCCCGCCGTCATTCAGGATCCGGAGATGATCGAGCGCGCGCTTCGCGTGGCGCGGGAAACTCTGCCTCCCGGGAAGGCCGCCGTCGGAACCGGCATGAGCGCCTCGGAGGATTTTTCCTACTTTGCCGAGTGCGCGCCCGCCTCCTACGTCATTCTAGGAGGCGGAAACTCAGAGGAAGGCTACCCGCATCGGAATCACCATCCGGCATACCGCTTCAGCGAAGCCGCGCTTCCTGTCGGCGCCCGCTATGAGGCGGCGCTGGCCCTGGATATTCTCAGAAACCCGCTCACGTCCGGGCGCTGAAAAGAAGCTCTGCGGTTCCTTTCCGGCCAAGAAGAAAGCCCGTTCTTCCTCACGAAAGAGCGGGCTGTAGGAATTTTTAGGGAAACGAAAGTGCTACTTCTTCTTCCCGTTCCGGGCTTCCCAGTCCTTTCTCAGATCCTTCGTGCGCGCAATGGCGTCAGAGATCGCGTCCGCAGCGACTTCGTTGAAGCGCCACTGGGCGTCAAGGATTTCCTTCCCGCCCAGCCAGACGACGCCGGGGCGAACCTTCTTCACGGTCTTCCTGCGTTCGGTTGAAATTTCTTCGGCAAATGCGAGGCGGAGCGCATCGCGGTGCTGATTCAGAATGCCGAAGTCCGCGGAGCGCACTTCTTCGGGGAAGGTGAAGGAAAGGACGCGCGTGCCGTTGATGTAGCGCAGATCCCAGCGGGCGTTGGAGAGCTGCGACTTTCCTTCCTGCTGACAGAAAAGCGTGCCCTTCTTCACGCTCATGAGCTGGGCTTCGCCCGACTGGGCAACTTCCTGGAGCTTCCCCTTCACGCGCTTCGTCTGCTTGGTGATGGGTTTGGCAAAACGCATGCCGACGGGTTCAGAGCGGCGGGTCGGGATGTAGCGCAGGCAGTAGGGGATGTCGCGCGTAAAGCGCTTTGAGAAGTTTTCGATCGAGTCGGACCCCGTGAAGGCGGTCTTCGTGGGAACGAGCACTTCGTCGTTGTCAATCATCAGCATGGCGCGATAGCCGACCGCACCCTTGGGGAAGACGTAGCGGTTCGCGATGACGTAGCCCGACGGGGTTGCCGTATTCTGGCGCGTGACGAGGTAGGGGCCGATGGGAAGTCCCTCAAGGCTGTAGGCAACGAGCTTCACCTGGAGCGCGAGGGGTTTTCTGCCGCCCCCCTCAAACTGAATGACGACGCGGCCCTTGTTGCCCTGCGTCAGAAAGAGCGGACGCTGGGCGTCAAGGGGCGAACCGTTGCGCAGAATGGCTGCCGCGCCGCCGCCCCACGTAAAGCCGTGGCGGCTTCCGAGCGGGAAGTTTTCCTGCACGGCATAGCGGCCGTTGACGGCAATGTTGTCCTTGATGAAGAGCTGCGTGCGGATGTTGTCGTCGAAGTAGAAGAGGCCGGCGCCCTTGAAGGCGTCGATCGTCGGCATCGGCATCAGCACGGGTTCGGGCTTCTTCTTTTTCTGCGGCGCTTCGGAGGCGGGCACTGCGGAAGCTACCGGCGTGGAGGCGCACCCTGAGAGCAGAATCGAGGCTCCGGGAAGTGCAGCGCAAAGAGCCGCCGCGATGAGCGGGCGGCGGGAGAGCTTAAGAGACATCAATGAGGCTCCGGGGAGAAGTGCAGGCTTAAAGCGCTTCTCCCTCAAGAAATGGAAGTGACAGTTTCCGTAATTATGGCGGGCGGACGGGCGATTGCAAGCGCTCTCGCAGCTGAAATATCAGGGATAACACCACCCCTGAAACCTGTTACGCCGCCATGCAGTTTCTGGTCCTTTAATCCCAGGCTTCCTTCGGGTTCTGCCAGACGTCCTCGGGGTAGCGCACAACGCGTCCGGGGTTGAGGATTCCCTCGGGGTCGAAGACGCCCCTCAGTTTCTTCATGAGCTCAAGTTCAAGCGGATCCTTCGTGCGCTCGAGCACCTGGATCTTGGCGCCGACACCGTGCTCAGCGGCGACCGATCCTCCGAACTTCACGACCTCATCGTTGACGAGCCGATGGATTTCGCGCTCGTGCGCCTTCCAGTAGCCGGGCCCGAAGTCCGGCTTGCTGCCGAGGTTGAAGTGAAGGTTCCCGTCGCCGTAGTGCCCGAAGATCATGGGAAGGAGCCAGGGGGCTTCAGTTTCAAAACGCACGTAGGTTTCTTCGATGAAGGCGCAGAGACTCCCTCTCGGCACGCTGATGTCGTTCTTGATGTTGCCGCCCGATGCACGGACTGCAGTCGGGATCTCCTCGCGGAGGGTCCAGAGGGCTTCGGCCTGCGTTTCCGTCTGGGCAATGGCGGCGTCGGCGAGTGTTCCGTCCTCAAAGAGGGGCGAAAGGGCATCCGTGAGGCTCTCGGCAAACGCTTCCGGATCCTCGCGCTTCGTGTAGGAGAGGTCGAAGAGCACCATCCAGTCGGAAGGCTCTATGGGCGCCTTTCTCCCCGCGGCAATGACGGGCTCAAGCGCGGGCTTTGAAATGAGTTCGAAGGCCGTGAGCGAGGGGCCGGCAAAATCTTCGAGCGTCGTGAAGAGCTTTTCGACGGCGCGGAGTTCCCCCAGAGAGGCAAAGACTGTAATGCGCCCGGCAGGGAGCGCCGAAAGATCGAGCACTGCCTTCGTGATGACGCCGAGCGTTCCTTCGGACCCGATGAAGAGGTCCTTGAGATCGTAGCCTGCATTGTCTTTCCGTACGCTTCTCATGAGGTTGAGGATCCGGCCGTCCGCGAGCACAACCTCAATTCCGAGGCAGTTGCGTCTGGCCATCCCGTAGCGGACGACATGGACGCCCCCGGCATTGGCGGCGAGCATGCCGCCGATCTGGGCCGTGCCCTGGGCGGCGAACGAGACAGGGAAGAGCTTCCCGGCTTCCCTGGCCGCCGCCTGGACGCGCTCAAGCACGGCGCCCGCCTCGACCGTCATCGTGCCGTTGACGGCGTCGATCCCGAGGATGCGGTTCATGCGGGAGAGCTGCAGGATCAGGGTTCGCGCATTCAGAGGGCTCTCCGGATTGGGAGTCGCGCCGCCCACCGTCGACGTGTTTCCGCCCTGGGGAATGACGACGAGATGGCTTCTGGAGGCGAAGCGAAGGATTTCAGCAACCTCTTCGGGCGTCCCCGGACGAAGGAGCGCAAGCGCTTCGCCCTGGCGGCGCCGGCGGGAATCGAGCGACGCGGCTTTGATTTCTCCCGCATCCGTGATGACGTGGTCGGCGCCGAGGCGGTCGGAAAGCTCGCGAAGCAGGCGCAGGCGATCCTCTTCAGAAAGGGTGGAAATGGTGGAACTCATGAGTCAGGAGCCTGAAGGAAAGGAGGGAAGGAGAGCGGTTGTCGGGAAAGCCGCCTCGGGGGAAAGCTTTCAAATTAGAGCGCATCCGAAGCCCAAAATGCAAAAAGGCCGCGGGAAAAATTCCAGCGGCCTTTCTTGGAGCGGGGCTTGGGGAAGCTTCCGAAATCCTAAGTAAACAAGAGGGTTTCAGAAGTTCCCGGCTGCCAGTTAGGCAAGCGCCTTGAAGACGCGTTCCGTGATCGCATCGATGGAGCCCAGGCCCGAGATCGAACGATACTTCGGCGCATCAGCGGCACCCGACTTGGCGAGCTCTTCATAGAAGCCCACGAGCGCTTCGGTCTGGTCGTGATAGACCTTGAGGCGCTTCAAAACGACTTCCTCGCGATCGTCGTCGCGCTGCACGAGGGGTTCGCCCGTTTCGTCGTCCTTGCCTTCAACCTTCGGCGGGTTGTACTTGACGTGGTACGTGCGGCCGGAAGCCGGATGCACGCGGCGGCCGGACATGCGCTCGACGATTTCGGCGTCAGGAACGCTGATTTCGAGAACGTAGTCGATCGGCACGCCCGCGTCGCGCAGAGCCTGAGCCTGCGGGATCGTGCGGGGGAAGCCGTCAAAGAGGGCGCCGTTCGCGCAGTCGGGCTGCGAGAGGCGTTCCTTGACGAGGCCGATGATGATGTCGTCGGAGACGAGCTGGCCCTTGTCCATCACTTCCTTGGCGGCAAGACCGAGGGGCGTGCCCGCCTTCACGGCGGCGCGAAGCATGTCGCCCGTCGAGATCTGCGGAATGCCGAACTTCTGGCAGATGAACTTGGCCTGCGTGCCCTTGCCCGCACCCGGCGGTCCGATAAGAATAAGGCGCATTCTGATGAACTCCTGAAAATGAAACGTTGAGG
This sequence comes from Sutterella faecalis, assembly GCF_006337085.1. Taxonomy (GTDB): domain Bacteria; phylum Pseudomonadota; class Gammaproteobacteria; order Burkholderiales; family Burkholderiaceae_F; genus Sutterella; species Sutterella faecalis. The sequence continues at coordinate 2,379,813 of NZ_CP040882.1, forward strand.
GCGCGCATGCGGGCATGCGCATGATCGTCCGAAGAGAATCCTAGAATTCTACCCCTCACGGGAGATGCCGGAAAATTTCTGCAGACTCCGGAGCCCTGTCTTTAGACGCCAGGCGGAGAGAATCAGACCGTTTTTCTTCAATCGCTCTACGGAAAAATGATTGTTTTGGAGAAAGAAATAACGAAATCAGGCAATTTCGCAGGAACGATCAAAGCGAAAATAGCACTGCATCCCGATCCCATTTTGTCTTTTTCCTGAAGAGGAGCGCTTCAACCCATGGCTCAGATCAGTTCCGGCCGCCGCAGACTGATTCGAGGCGGAATAGCCTTTCTTGGACTCGCAGCGGTTTCCGCCGCTGCGGGCGGAACCGTCATGACGAGACCTGACTTTGGCGGAAAGCCCGAGGGCGAGCGCTTGAGACGCATGATGGCGTCTCCCCACTGGGCGGAGGGGCAGTTCCAGAATCTCGACCCGATGGCGGCGCCCCCTGCGGACCGCTCGCAGTTCGAGATCATGAGCGAGTTTCTTTTCGACCGGAATCCGGCGCGGTTCCCCGTCGGAATCCTGCCGCACATGAAGACGAACCTCGCTCAACTCCCTCAGAACCAGTTCGTCTGGCTCGGGCACTCGGGGTTCTTCCTCCGGATGGAAGGGGTTTCGGTCATCATTGATCCGGCGCTTCATCAGGCATTTCCGCTCCCCGGCTTCTATAAGCCTTTTCCCGGGGCGGATGCGTATCAGCCTCAGGATCTTCCGGCTGCAGACCTCTTAGTCATCACGCACGATCACTACGACCATCTCGACTACGAGACCGTGCGGGAGCTCAAGTCCCGCGTCAAAAGAGCCGTCTGCCCCCTGGGCGTCGGCGCGCACCTCGAGGCCTGGGGATGGGAGCCCGAGTGCATCACGGAGCTCGACTGGTTCGAGGCGACGAAGGCGGGTCCCCTCACGATTACGGCGCTCCCCTCGCAGCATTTTTCCGGCCGGACCTTCAGACGCAACGAAACGCTTTGGGCGGGCTACATGTTTTCTGCGAACGGCGTGAACGTCTATCACTCGGGCGACACGAGCTGGGGTAGACACTTTGCGCAGATCCGGGAAATGTTCCCGCAAATCGACATTGCGCTCCTTGAAGACGGGCAGTACAACGAGGACTGGCCGGGCGTTCATCTGCTTCCCAAAGCCTGGGGAGAGGCGCTTGAAGTCATTCGCCCGGAAGCGGTGCTCGCCATGCACAATTCCAAGTTCTGCTTAAGCCGTCACTCGTGGCAGGAACCGCTCGAACGGGCGCTTGCAACCACAAGGGAGGAAGGCTTTTCGCTCCTCACGCCTGAGATCGGCGAGGCGGTGGCGCTCGATCCTGCGCTGAGAAAGAGCACCCGGGAGTGGTGGAAGACGGCGTGAGCGGCGTTCGAGGATTCAGGGAGCCATCGGGCGAAGATGGATCCGGAGGTTCTTTAAGGCTATAGAGAGACGGAGGCCCGGCGGCAAGCTGAAGCCTCCGTTCCTTTTATTCCCAGATGGGGCGTTACGGCACTCTCCGACAAAGACGCATTCGAAGGATGTCCGCGAGAACGTGATCCGCATGCGGCTTTCCGGCATCTCCTGGGCGGAGCTCACCAAACGCACCGGCATTTCCGCGAGCACAGCGAGAAAGTGGGTGAACGACTACTGCACCCGCAGAGGCGTGCGTCCGCAGCTTCTCGTGCCCGGGATCCGATCTGACGGGGGAACCTTGTCTTCGAAAGAATGACGGCAGGATCCCGCGCTGCAGCAGGCTTCGTACGCCCGGGTGAGAGCAGCTGAGTGAGGGAATCATGGTGAGTTGAAAGCGAACTTTGTACCGTTCTTACAGTTTTTCCGTGGCTCAATCTGGATCAAATATTTAATCTAACATCGAAAATTTCACTGCAGTACAGTGAATCTAAGATGTACGTTAAAAATCTTACAATCTAACGGTTAGATCCGTTAGATTCCGCATGAGATGACAGCCATGCCGGAAATTCCCTCGTGCGAAAGCCCGGTACTCGAATGCAAGTCCCGCCATGAGGTCCGGGCGGTTTTCTCTGAAGGCGCGGGCTACTTCAGAAGCTCCAAGAGCTTCGTGAAGCTGTAGAGAGCCGGCCGGCGTCCCCTGCCGGGTTCGATTTTGCGGATGGCTCCCGATTCCTCAAGCCTCCTGATCAGAAGCACCATGCCTTGCTTCGAGATGTGCTCGCGGCATTCTTCATGCAGTTTGGGGAGCGTAAAGACGGGGTTCGCGAAAACATAGTCGAGGATGGCGATCGCGAGCGGCTCCTTTGTTTCACTGGCGAAAATCGCTTTGGATTCCTCATAGAGCCCGACCATGGTTGCGAGGAGCTTCGCGTTCGAACGGCTCTCTTCCTCAACGGCTGTCAAAAAGAATGAGATCCAGGGATCCCAGCGCTTTTCCCGGGAGATGAGGCCGAGCGCGGCGTAATAGTCCGCTCTGTGCGACAGCAGATACGGACTGATGAAGAAGCAGTCGGTGTGGAGAACTCCCTTCATCGCGAGGAACAATGAAATGAGCAGCCGCCCCATGCGGCCGTTGCCGTCGGTGAACGGGTGGATCAGCTCAAACTGAGCATGCATGATCGCCGCCTGAACGAGGGGATTCATGTCAGTGCGTGCAAGGAACTGCAGCCAGTTCTCAAGAAGCTCCTGAAGATGCAGAGGAGCCGGCGGAATGTAGACGGCATGTTTGATGCCGGCCCCAGGCCTCCCGATATGAACCTGAACATTTCGGAACGCTCCCGGCTTTTTCTCTCTGCTTCCGGCGCCGTCGAGCAGCATGGCGTGAAGATCCTTAATCAGAGACAAGGTGATGGGCGTGCCTCCTCGTACGGCACAGATGCCTTCAGCCATCGCTTTCCGGCAATTGAGGACTTCCATCACGTCGTCCCGTCTCGAGAGTGGAGGAACGACGCCGGCCTGGGCGCCCGCGACTTCATCGAACGTTGTCGCCGTGCCTTCAATGAGGTTCGAGGCTTGAGCTTCCTTCAGCAACCAGGTAGAACAGAGGTGATCCCTCCTCGCGAAAGCCTCCGTCATCCCGTCAAGACGACACAAGGCCGCAGCGGCCGCAAATTCGCGAAAACTGTCGGATGACCAGGGCAGTGGCTCGCCCGCAAGGGGAAGCCGGGGAAGATTGAAGGGGGGCGGCATATGACGGGAGAGGCAGAGATCGCTTGGGGCCTGAGGCATCCTCAGAAGACGCATCTTGTCTTAACAGAAAGGCATCCTGAGTTCATGAAAGGCGCGTTGCGTACACTAAAACATCATTTAGTGTACGCAAGCGGTTTTATCTCAACCGGAGTTGGTTTTTGCTTGAGTCAACTCTATGGAAGAAAGCGGGTCTGCACTGAAATCAAAACGCCAAACGGCGCACCCGCTGACGGAATGCGCCGTTTGCATGGAGCCATCAGAAGCGTGCGAACGCTTCCATTGAAGCGTCTTACGCCCCGAGGCGGGCCTTGAAGACCTCTCTTACGCGCTCGAGATCCGCTTCGGTATCCACGCCCGCAGGGAGCGCTTCATCGAGCACCAAAACGGCAATCTTTTCGCCGTTCCAGAGGGCGCGCAGCTGCTCGAGGCTTTCCGTCTCCTCAATCGGAGCGGGCGGAAGCGTCGGGAACTTTTCGAGGAACGCAACGCGATAGGCGTAGAGCCCGAGGTGATGAAGGGGCTTGAAGCCTTCGGGGAGCTTCGACTGGTCTTTCCGGAAGGCATCGCGCGGCCACGGAATCGGAGCGCGCGAGAAGGTGAGGGCATTCCCCCGGGCATCGAGCTCAACCTTGACGACATTGGGGCTGAAGAAGTCCTCGATCGACGTGAGCGTGTGAGCTGCCGTGGCAATCGCGCATTCGGGGCGGGAGGCAAGGAGTTCGGCCGCTTCGTTCACAACGTTGGCGGGCATCAGGGGCTCGTCGCCCTGAACGTTCACGACGATTTCATCGGGACCGAGTCCGAGGAGGCGCGCGGCTTCCGCGAGGCGGTCCGTGCCGGTCGGATGGTCGGGCGACGTGAGAACGGCTTCAACGCCCGCAGCACGGCAGGCTTCAAGAATCGCCTCATGGTCGGTCGCAACAGCGACGCGGGCGGCCTTCGTGCGGCGGGCGGCTTCAGCGACGCGCACGATCATGGGTTTCCCGAGAATGTCCTTCAGGGGCTTTTCGGGAAGGCGCGTCGACTTCATGCGCGCCGGAATGATGATGGTGAAGCTCATGCGTAAAACCTCTTCGATCCTATGCACTCAGAACTGACCGGGGCGCGGGGCCTTGCCGGAGAGTCGCTCAGCCTCGAGCTTAACCTTCGCGGCTTCCTCGTCCGAAAGCTTTCGTGCGTCCTGAGGGATCATCATGGGAATGCCGTCCTGAATCGGGAAGGCAAGCGCGCAGGCAGGGCAGAGAAGTTCCTCGGGCGAGGCGGCGGCTTCGGATTTGCCGGCAATGAGCTTTCCCTTGCAGACGGGACAGACCAAAAAATCGGGGATGCGCTGGGTCATGGATGTCTTTTGAAAGAAAAATTATTCGATGCTGTCGTTCTGGGCTTCAGGATGGCGGCCGAGCCTGCGTGCGGCTTCGGAAGCCCGGGTGTCGATCAGGTCGATGAGATAAGGGTCGAGGACGACCTCGAGTCCGACCACCCAGATGCGGTCGTCGCCCTTGATCTCAGGGATCTGCGCGCACTTTACGGCGTCCTTTCCCGTAATGAGAATGACGCCTTCCTTTCTGCCCCTGAAGGGGTTGCTCGAAAAGTCGAAGTGGTCGCCGAGCTCAAGCTCCGCGCAGTCAATGTCGTGACCGCGCACCATCGCGAAGAACCGTCCCGGCGCGGCAATGCCAGCGGCGGCAAGCGCCTTTTCGCCCGAGCGCTCAAGGTCGGCGGCAATCGTGTCGATGTCGCGCACCTCGCCCGTCGAGAGCCGTCTGCAGGCGCCGAAGCAGCTTGAGGCGGCAAAGCGGGGCGTGCGGCTTTCCACTACGGATTCCGTCGTCGTGTTGAGAATGATGGCGTCGACGTCGTCCAGACGCGAAACTGGTTCGCGAAGGGGACCGGCGGGCAGGAGCCAGCCGTTTCCGAGTCCTCTTGCGCCGATGACGGCAAGCTCCACGTCGCGGGCAAGCGCCGCATGCTGAAGACCGTCGTCCGAGATGATGATGTTGACGCCGGGATGCTCTCGAAGGAGCTCAAGCCCCGCCTTCACGCGTTCGCGGCCGACCGCCACGGGAGCAAGCGACTCGCGCGCGATGAGGAGCGGTTCGTCTCCCACCTGAGCGGCATCGGAATCGGGCGTCACGAGGCGGACGCCGTCTTCAGAGCGCCCGAACCCGCGCGAGATGACGCCGGGGGTCCACCCGCGGGCGCGGAGCGCCCTCACGAGCGCGATCGTCACGGGGGTCTTCCCCGTTCCGCCCACGTAGATGTTCCCGACGACCACGACAGGCACCGGGAGGTGGTTCGCTACCGTTCTGCGGCGGCGCGAAGCGCTTACCGCCTGGTAGATGAGCGAGAGCGGATAAAGGAGACAGGCGACCGGGCCCCGATGGGACCAGACGCTGTGCACCCAGGATTCAAGCCGGGGATGGTTGCTCATTGGCGGCACGCTCTCGAAAAAAGAAATGAGGAATGGAAGCCGGTAATTCCGGTTCCGGAGAGTGCCGCGGATCTTCGCGGTGGTTTGTCGTCAGACATATAGCAGGAGAAGTGGGCTTAAAACGAGCCTCAGAGCCAAAGCGAAACTGAAAGTTTAATCGGTAGCGGCGCCGGCTGTCCCGGTCTCTTCCCGAGAAAGTCCCTCTTTTTGCGTTAGGGACTTCGAGGAGGCCGGAGCGAATGCGGGCTGCGGCGCTTCCCTTTCCCTGAGGAGCACCTCGAAAAGTCCCCGCACCCATTGAAAGTAGGGGTCCTCATCCGTGCGCTTATGCCACGCAAGACGCATCGTGAGCGTGGGCGCATTCACGGGGGCGGGAAGCAGTGAGAATCGGCCGGGGTCGAGCGCGAGCTCAGCGAGCGCCCTCGGGAGCACGCAGAGCGCGTCCGAGCCTTCAAGAAAATAAGGCGCGGCGAGAAAAAACGGAAGATGGAGCACCGGAGCGCGCCCGTGCTTCGGCTGAAACCATCCTTCGGCGGGACCGTTGGGCGTTCTTCTGCGGTCGGGCTGGGCGTTGGCGATCACCTGAGGAAAGCTTTCCGCGTCGGCGGGCGAAATGAAGCCGTTCTTCCGCACTTTCTCTTCGAGCGGATGGGATTTTCGGGCGACCCAGACATAGGGCGTCGTGAGGAGCACCGCCGAACGGAGGTCGGGCGAGAGCCCCTGCCTCGCGTAGATCACGAAGTCGAGGTCTCCGGCACGCAGAAGCTCGAACATCCGCTCGTCGGCCTGCAGGAATTGGAGCGTGAGATTCGGCGCCCGCGCCATGAGGCGGGGAAAAAGGGGCGCGAAGATCGAAGCGCACGCATTGTCGTAGGCCGCGAACCGGAGCGTCTTCCGACGTGCGCTGTAGTCCTCGTCCGCATCACGCCCGAGGCGGCGCAATCCTGCGAGGAGCGGCCGGAGCTTTACGGCAATCCTCTCGGCCTTCGCAGTCGGGCGCATCGCGAAGCCTTCGCGCGTGAAGAGCGGGTCGGAAAAATGCGATCTCAATTTCTGAAGCATCCGCTGCGCCGTGGCGGAGCTCACGGCGAAGTCGTCGGCCGAGGCGGCAAGCGACCGGGTTTCCATGAGCGAAAGAAGGAATTCGAGCGCGTAGGTGTCGATGGAGGTCGATTTCTGCATGGAAGTCGCTTCGAAATTTGATGTCGGGAAGAGGATATTTTCGCATTTTCCGTTTTGAGAAGCGCTCCTAACATTTCGTCCATCGCGTGAAGGCCGTCAGGGGCCGCACCCGAAATAAAACAATCACGAAGAAGAAACCGAAAAGCATCATGCCTACCTCCCGCAATCTCGTCCTCTTTTCTCTCACCTTCCTTGCCGCCGGCGTCTCCCAGGCCATGACGGCTGGCACTTTCGCCGGCTCCGCCACGGGCAGAAACGGCGAAGTCGCCGTTGAGGTCGACGTCTCCACGAACCGCATTGAGGCCGTCCGCATTGTGAAAAGCACGGAAACTCCGGGCATCGGGTCGCTCGCGACCGATGCGCTCCCCGCGGCCATCGTTGCCGCACAGTCCCCGAACGTCGACGTTGTTTCGGGCGCAACCATTACGTCCGACGCAATTAAGGCTGCCGTTTCGAAGGCGCTCGAAAAGGCGGGCGCTGATCCGAAGTCGATGAAGGCGAAGGCGGCGCATAAGGATGCCGCCGCCGCCTCCTTCCCGACCAAGGCTGACGTCGTCATCGTGGGTGCCGGCGGCGCCGGTCTCGTTGCTGCCGCCACGGTAGTGGAGCAGGGCGCCAGGGTCATCGTTCTCGAAAAGATGGCCATGATCGGCGGCAACACCGCACGCAGCGAGGGCAACATGTCGGCGATCGACCCGGAACCCGAAAAGCTCCAGCCGATGACGCCGGCGCTCGAGGCGATTGTCGAGAAGTATCTCAATGCCAAGGTGCCTACCGCGGAAATCCAGGCGATCCAGGATGCCGTGCGAAAGCAGTACGCCGACTACAAGGCTTCAGGCCGCAAGGAAATCTTCGATACGCCGGAGCTCTTCGCGCTTCAGACCCTCATCGGAGGCGACTGCAAGGCCGATCCGAAGCTCGTACTTGTGATGGCGCGAAACGCCACGCGCGCCATGCAGTGGCTCGACGACCAGTCCGACATGACCTGGGAGCACATCGCCCGCAAGTATGTCGACATGGGGATCGGCGCGCTCTACCCGCGCGCTCAGTTCCCGCGCGCAAAGGACGGAGTCTCTCCGATCTCAACCTATGACGCCTACATCAAGCCTCTGGCCGAGAAGGTGAAGGCTGCGGGCTCGAGCATCCTCACCAACATGCAGGTCGTCGACATCGTGCGCGAAAAGGGCCGCGCCACAGGAGTCATTGCGCTCGACAAGAACGGCAAGAAGCATGCGTTCACGGCCTCTAAGGGTGTGATTCTCGCTGCCGGCGGCTACGGCGCCAATCTTGAAATGGTGAAGAAGTACAACGGCATCAGCGTGACGGCCACTTCGAACCAGCCCGGCACGACGGGCGAAGTGATCGAGGAAGCGGTGAAGGACGGCGCGGCGCTCGAAGGCATGGCGTGGATCCAGATCCATCCGCACGGCAATCCGAAGAACGGCGACCTTGAATCCAATATCGCCGGCCGTCCGCAGGATACGCCCTACGTCAACAAGCTCGGCCTCCGCTTTGCCGATGAAACCGGCCGCCGCGACGACATCTCGCACGGCATCCTCGCGCAGCCCGGCAAGGTTGCCTTTTCGATCTACGACCAGAAGACGATCGACGCGAAGAAGGTGCGTCCGGAACATATCGAACGCGCCATCACGCACGGCTACGCTTTCCGCGCGAATTCGCTCCCCGAACTCGCAAAGGCCGCGGGCATCAGCGCTGAAGGTCTCGAAAAGACGATCGCAGTCTACAACGAAGCAGCGAAGCTCCAGTCCGATTCCGCGCTCTCCGTGCCGAAGGCCGTGATCGGCTGGCCCGTCGACAAGGCGCCCTACTACTGCGTGCCCATCACGGTTACGATCCATCACACGATGGGGGGCCTCAAGATCGATGAGGAGACGCGCGTTCTCGACCAGAACGCGAAGCCCATTCCGGGACTCTTCGCCGCGGGCGAAATCACGGGCGGCATTCATGGCGGCAACCGCCTCGGCCGCAATGCGCTCACAGACCTTCTCGTCTTCGGTCACATCGCGGGCGAAGAAGTCATGAAGGACGCGAAGTAACGCTTCCGACGCCTCAGGGCCCTGGAGTTCCCGGGGCCCTTCAGAGACTGCAGCTCCGTTTGCCGGATGAATGTCCGGCAGCCGGAGCTGAAGTTTTTTGTGGAGGCGCCGGAGGCGGCTTTGAACGCCCGACGCTGCGGATTCCCGGTTGACAACTTTTCATGTGGAAAAGTGGAGAACTTCTTCCGGCTTTTTCTCATTACAAGACTGCAACTATCGGAACTAATTAGAAAGCCCTATATCGCAGTGCTTCGTCATGGAAGGGGAAAACGCAATCAAGTCTGTGGATAACTCTGTGGACAGAAAGGTGTTCCGGCGGAAAAACGAATGAAACGGACGGAAATGAGCTTCAGAGTGATACCCGTATCATTCTTCTCTTTTCCTCTCTATGTAGGGTGTTCGGCATTAATAGGCGCGTCGGATGATCCTTTGCGATGCCGTTCCTCCCTTGACAAATTCACCGGAATCTGCTGTGGACAAATCGGTGCGGAAGTTCTGTCCCCGGGTTGTCCTCTTTGTCCGTGGACAGACATGTGGACAACTTTGGGAGAAATATTTCAATGTCTTCAGTTTTCTTAAAATTTTCTTGTTGCCTATTTTTTGTGCAAATGGCAAGTTATTCACATTTCCTGTGGATGGATCTGTCGCCTTCCTGCCCGGAAGCCTTGATCAGCAAGGTGCCGGACGATTGGGGTGAGGCTGGTCGAACCTGTGGAAAAGGAGCGGCCGTTATCCACCGCCCGTGTCCCGACAGCAGGATGAGGTACTGTCATAATGAAGCGCCCGAAAGCCTCCTTCCATTCCTTTTCAGAAGATCCTCCATGGCCAGCCGATTCCATAGCGGACCGCCCGACGATTTCAATGATCCCGGGGCGGACGATGCACTCTTTTTCGAGAGCCTTTTTGAAGAGGCCGAGAGGGAGGTCCGCACCGTTCGGCAGGTCCGCAGCAGCCGTTACGACGCTCTCGCAGGAAAGGCGAAGCCGGAGGAGCAAGGCTTCAGGCGGCGAGCCTCAGCAGAGCCCAATCGTGCCCTGGGTTCTCAGGACACGGCCTCCGCACGTTTTTCCCGATCCCGTACGGCGGCTTTCGGAAGCTGTTCCTCGGGCGTGAGCCGTACGAGGAGCGTTTCCGCGAGCCCCGCGGGAAGTCCCTTCATGCCGCCTCCGGCTTATCCGAAAGAGCCCCCCTCCCTGATGTCGGCGATGTCGTCTGCGCGCGGGGGAGCCGTTCCGGCCTTTGAAGGGACGGCGGCGCTCATGAACCGTTCGTCGCCCGACCGCGAAGGCGCGGTCGCGGAAGCAAAGCCCCTGACGGTTTCGGAGACCCTGACTCGGATCCGGAATGCGCTCGACGGCGTCATCGACGGCTTATGGATTTCGGGCGAGGTCGCGGCGGTGAAAACATCCGGGGTAGGGCATGTCTACTTCAGCATCAAGGACGAGAGGGGCTTGATCGACTGCGTCCTTTTCGGCGGCGCCCGGCAGGGGAGGCGTCTTTTCGTGATCGGCGAAAAGATTGAAATCCGCGGGCGAACGGACATCTATGCCGAGCGCGGGAAGCTCCAGATCATTGCATCGGTCTGGCGGCCGGCGGGACAGGGGAGTCTTTACGAGGCTTTCCTGAGGTTGAAGGCGAAGCTCGAGGCTGAAGGACTATTCGATGCTTCGAAGAAGCGTCCTATCCCGGGATTCGTCAGGCGGGTTGCGCTCGTGACGAGTTCGATCGCTGCCGCCTACGGCGACGTCTGCCGCACGATTGAGCGCAGAACCCCCTGGGTGCAGATTCTTCACGTGGAGGCGCCGGTCCAGGGGACGGACGCGCCCGCACGATTGATTGCCGCCCTTCGCGTCGCTGACCGGACGGGGGCGGACGTGGTGCTTCTCGTGAGAGGCGGCGGCGCCTATGAGGATCTTCAGGCTTTTAATGATGAAGAGCTCGCCCGAGCAATCCGTGCGATGAGAACGCCCGTCATCTCCGGCGTCGGGCACGAGGCGGACTTTACGATTGCGGACTTCGCGGCGGATCTGAGGGCGTCGACCCCGACGGCCGCTGCCGAATCCATTGGTCCCGACCGCGAATACTGGATGAAGCGCCTCGAGAAGCTTTTCGATGCGCTTTCGGGCGGACTCACCCGCGAAATTCAGCATGCCATGCAGCGCTTCGACCGCGCTCAGGCTCTCATGCCCGATATGGATCTGAGGCTCGCGAATGCCGAAAGGGCCGTGAACCTCATGGCAGAGCGCTTCAAGTCGGCGGACTTCGTGCTCCGCACGCATTCGGAGCGCGTGGAGCGGGCCGCAGCCTTCCTCGCTGATCCGGAGCGCGTCCTTTCGGCGCCCGAACGCGTGCTCGAGGACCGCACGGAACAGTTCCTCGCCATGGCGGACCTTCAGGAAAAGAGACGCGGTGAACGCCTCGGTTGGCCCGGGCAGCGTCTCAACGACGCAATTGAGAGAAAGCTCGGCGACGCCGAGAGGGAATACCGCCGGGCGCTTCAGCAGAAGCCCGATCCCATGCGTGCCGTTTCCCTGCTTTCGCAGCGCCTCCTTCAGGCGGAGACGGCGCTGAAGCTTGCTGACCCGGACCGTCCCTTGCGAGCGGGCTATGCCCGGATCTCTTTGGGAGGCCGCGTTGTCAGCGCGGCCCGGGATCTTTCGAAAGGGAACTCAATTGAGGTCCGGTTCTTCGACGGCGAAGCGGGAGCGATTGTTGAGCGGGTGAATGTTCGCTCCGAAAAAATGTGATCCGAGGTTTTGCGGCAAATGTCTTTTCTATCGACAAGTTAGGAAAATCATATCTGTCGGATTTCGCAACAAATTTATTTCTGATGCCGGATCGTAATCCGGGCAGAAGGGAAAACCCGAATGATATGATGCAGGGCACCAGGAATTCCCTTATTCAGGAGACAAAAATGACCGAATTCACGCTCCCCGAGCTCCCCTTTGCTCACGATGCGCTCGCTCCCGCGATGAGCGCCGAGACGATTGAATATCACTGGGGCAAGCATCACCGCTCCTATGTGACGAACCTCAACAACCTCGTGAAGGGCACTGAATGGGAAGGCCGCGCGCTCGAAGACATCATCCGCGGTTCCGCGGGCGGTCTCTTCAACAATGCCGCGCAGCACTTCAACCACTCCTTCTTCTGGAAGTGCCTCACCCCGAACGGCGGCGGCCGTCCGGAAGGCGCGCTCCTCGCCGCAATCGAAAAGACCTGGGGCTCTTTTGACGCCTTCGTCGCCGCCTTCTCGAAGCAGGCTGCCGGCAACTTCGGCTCCGGCTGGACCTGGCTCGTGAAGGATGCCGACGGTTCGCTCGCGATCGTCAACACCTCGAACGCCGGCACGCCGGTTGCTGAAGGCAAGACCCCCGTCCTCACGCTCGACGACTGGGAGCACGCCTACTACATCGACTACCGCAACGCTCGTCCGAAGTTCATTGAAGCCTTCTTCGCGAAGCTCGTGAACTGGAAGTTTGCCGAAGCGCAGTTCGCGCTCTAAAGCGTTGCAGCCGGGCCTTTAAAAAGCCCTGAAGCAAAGAAGAAGCGGTCCGATTCATCCCGGGCCGCTTTTTTGCATCTGAAGCAACCGTCTTTGACCAGGAACCACTTTCTCTAAGGGATAGTCAGAAGATAATTTTCGTTGTTTACGCTTCGGCACTGTTAGTCTCGATCTTGAAATGGAAATGCCGAATTCGCACTGACACAGGCGTGAAATTCCGGCATTTCATATAAAGGAGAGAAAAACATGTCCATGCATACCGATCTGCTTGCAAAAGCAGTGCTTGCCGCCTTCTTCGGCGTCGCGAGCGCTGCCGCGACGGCAAATGCAGCCGCCACGGCGCCGAGCACCTTCAAGCCCGGCGTCTACGAAGCGACCGTCAACGGCCACAATGCGCCGATGACCGTCAAGGTGACGGTGTCGAAGAACCGCATTGAGAAGATCGACTATTCCAAGAATCTGGAAACGATCGGCGTCGGCAAGGTTGCGCTCGACCTCGTGAGCCAGAAAGTGCTCAACTACCAGTCGACAGGCGTTGACGCCGTTACCGGCGCGACCATTTCGAGCTTCGCGCTCCTTCAGGGCGTTCGCGACTGCCTCAAGCAGGCGGGCGGCGACATGAAGGCGTTGAGCCAGAAGGTCGAGAAGCATCCGGCGGTTGAAAAGACCTACAAGGCCGACGTTGTCATCGTGGGCGGCGGCGGAGCGGGTCTTGCCGCTGCCATTGCTGCTGAAGAAGCGGGCGCGAAGCACATTCTCGTGCTCGAGAAGCTCGGGTTCCTCGGGGGCTCGACCAATGTGTCCGAAGGCGCTCTGAACGCCGTTGACCCGGTCCGTCAGGGCAAGCAGGGCATCGAGGACTCGGTCCAGAAGTTCTACGACCAGACGATGAAGGGCGGCCACAACAAGGGAACGCCGGAGCTCGTGAAGTACCTCACGTCCCACTCGATGGACGAGGTCAACTGGCTCGAAGGCTTGGGCGTCAAGTTTAAGGATGAGATCGGCACCGCAACGGGCGCCCTCTGGCAGAGAAGCCACTATCCGGCGACGCCTTCGGGCAATACCTACATCCGCACGTTCGAAGATGTCATTAAGAATTCGGGCGGCCGCATTCAGGTTCTCACGGATACGAAGGTGACGGATCTCATTACCGCCAACAAGCGCGTCACGGGCGTCATGGCCGAGAATTTCGGCCGCAAGATTACCGTTGATGCGGGCGCGGTGGTGATTGCCACGGGCGGCTTCGGCGCCAACATCAAGATGCGTCAGGAGTACAACACCGGCGTCTGGAAGGAAGTGAAGCTCGACAATTCGATCGGCTGCACGAATCTTGCAAAGGCAGCTCAGGGCGATGGTCTCGTGATGGCGAAGAAAGTGGGTGCTGAGCTGATCGGTCTCGACGACATCCAGATTCATCCGTGCGGAACGCCGGGTACGGGCCTCATGGAAAACATCCGCACGTCCGGGCGCAACCGCATCTTCGTCAACCTCTCGGGAGAACGTTTCGTCAATGAAGGCGCGGCGCGCGACGTGCTCGCGAAGGCGATTTTCGCGCAGCCCAAGGGCACTTACTGGATCGTCGTCAATAAGCTCCGCTATCCGAGCCCGGACTTCGTGGATGCGAACGGCGCGACGATCCGCAACATGCTCGCGCTCGGCAGCGTCGTTGAAGGCGATACGCTCGACGACCTCGCGAAGAAGACCGGCATGGATCCGGCTAAGCTGAAGGCAAGCGTTGAGGGCTACAACGCCGTTGTTGAAGGGAAGGCCAAGGATCCGCTCGGCTTCCTCGCCAACAATGCCGCGGACAAGGTCCTCGACGGCGGTCCGTGGTACGCCTGCCGGAAGGTTCCGACCGTGCACCATACGATGGGCGGCATCCGGATCAACGTGAAGGCGCAGGTGCTTGATGCTGAAGGCCACGTCATTCCGGGGCTTTATGCCGCGGGCGAAGTGACGGGCGGCATTCACGGGAGCAACCGTCTTGGAGGCAACGCCATTGCCGACGTGATGGTCTTCGGCCGTACGGCCGGCACGAACGCTGCAACGCTCAAGTAAGCGTTCGAGTCTGAACAGAGACGCAATCTCTCGCGGGGACGCTTCGGGCGGAGTTTTTCCGTTCCGGGCGTCCCCGTTTGCATTTGGCCGTTCGCGCCCTGACGAGCGGAAGCAGACTTAAAGGTCTTCGAGCGAAAGACCGCGGTACTCCTGTTCGTAGCCGGCAAGTGCGCCGTTGGCCTTCAGAAACGCTTCTCCCTTGACGTGTAGCGCTTGCATGTCGAGTCGTTCGGGATTCCGCTTCACCTCGGCAAAGACGAGTTTTTTGTCGGCATGAGAAACGGCGACGAGGTTGATCTCACTTTCCCCGCGTCTGTCCCACCACGGTCCGACCTGATCCCACTGGCGGTCGCTGCGGTATCGGGCGAGAAACCAGTCCTCGAGCGTTCGTCCCGTATAGGTCGGCCAGTTTTCCCGGCAGTAGTCCTGCAGCCGCTGCCATTGAGCGCGGGCAGCCAGAGACCTCTGGTCCAGCGGGTCGACAAAGCGGTACCAGAATTTGAAGAATGGGTCGCTCAGGTAATAGCGGACGCCTTTCCCGGAGAGCCGGCCGCTGAGCGGAGCTCTTTTTCCACGAAAGATAGGAAGCCCTCGGCGCGCGACCTTCCCTGCGGGCGTTCTCACAAGAACGTCCAGCATGGTATCTGCTGCTTCTCAGGCTGCTGAAGCTACGCTAACTGCTGACGACTGCGCCTAGGATCGCACCCGTTTTCGTCTCCACAACCAGGCCGTCAGCGATCACGTATTTCGTACCTTTGAGTTTCAGCAACTGCTTTACGCCGTTCTTCGCTCGTTCAATCAAGGCGTCCCGAAACGCCGTTGACAAGTAAGGCTCAAAGCCTTTCTGATGAGTGAGAACGGAATAAATGATGCGGGCAAGCAGGTGTGCGAAGGCGACCATGGCACGCCTGTAGCCGCGCCGCATCTTGAGCACCTGGAATTTTTCCTTCAGCGCAGCGGTACCGCCGACCGCAAGTCCTCTGGCGGCTTCAATCAGCGTGCGCCTCAGGTGTTTGTTCCCTTTCGGGCATTTTCCACTTTTCTGTTTGCCGGCAGATGTGTTGTCCCCCGGGCAAATGCCGAGCCAGGAAGCGAACTGCTCTGACGTCGGGAAATGCTCCTTCAAATCCGGACAGAGTTCGGCGTAAATCATGCGGGCCGAGCGTTCCTGAATTCCCGTTATGGTAATGAGCAGCTGGATGTCCTTCTCGTAGGGAGCCTGAAGCTGGCGGAGCCTTTCGAAAGTGCTTCGGTCGTACTCCTCGAGCTGATCGATCTTTTTCCGGAGCGCCAGAATCTGCTCCTTCATCATTGGCTCGATTTCGAAGTCGAGCGCCTGCATGATCTGTTCAGGGCTTGCCCGCAGCCGGCGGCTGTTTTGCTTGATGACATCAAACAAGTGCGGATCATCTCTGAGCTTGGCCATCAGGATGAGGCTGGCAGCTTTGCCTCCGCGGATGTCGCTGAATACCGTTGTAGGCCGGCATCCGGTGAGATTCAGAGACTTGCCGAAACGATTGGAAGTTCGGGAAATGTCATTCCTGTTCTTCTGCAGATCACGTGAAATGACGCGCTGCAGACGAAAGGCCTTCTCCGGCACGAAGGATTTTTTGAAGTTTCCCGTTCGGGCAAGAGACGCCAGACGTGATGCGTCCTTGCGGTCTGTTTTGCGGCCGGCTGCCGCTTTGGCGTCGCGGGCATTGATCAGAGCCAGCTGCTCAGAAGTGAAGCCGGCTCTCTCGAGGGCTTCGTACGGGCTCTGCCACAATGACCCGGTTGATTCCATAAGGATGATGTCGGGATTGCATTCACGGCACCAGGCGGCGAAAGCATCGATGCTTGCGCGGTCGGTATTGAAATCCCGGCTCTCAGATTGTTCACGATGACCTGCAACCTGCTTCTGATGGCAGCAGACGAGTAGGTTGAGATGAACGTCAATGCCTATTGCCGAGCGGTACATCGCGTGAACAGTAATTTCGGGATTACTGATCTGCGCACGGGCAGCTCGCAATGGCGTATCGGTACGGTTAGACTTACTCATAGCCCCTCCATTAAGAAATGATTGGGGTTCGAGGAAGCCCTGGCAACCACGAAGATGTTGGAGAAACAGGTAGACGCAGCAACCACCCGGAAGCTACGCTCATTTTTCCACACGCCTAGTCACCAGCGTTCAAGCCAGCGAACAGAGCAATATAGGGTGCGAAAGTTCCGCTGCAATTTTTTGACGGCAAGCGTCAGAAACGTTACCAAAAAAACGTACGCAGACAGGTCGCGCGCCGAGGGCTTCCTCATCTTTCATGATAGAGGGTGAGGAAGCCCTTTACTCATCACGATTTTTCAATCAATTTGAAGATGTTCTCGAGCCGGGAGAGGTACACCGTCACGTCGGCTCTCCCGGTTTTCCCGCTGATGGCGCTCCATTCATTTGCGCCGCGCGCAACGGCAGTAAGAATGCTCTGGTAGACGGGAGATTCCATCCGGAACTCGTTTGCGAGAAGAACGTTTCCTTCCTCGCGAAACCAGGCGCCTTCAGGTGAAAAGACCAGATTGATCATGTCGTTCGTGCTGCCGATGCCGTTGTCGACGAAAAATTCGACGTAACGAGCAACGCCGCCGGTGAGCGCAAAAAGCGTTAGGAGGTCCTCCGGCGGAATGCCTGGAAATTCATTCCGCGCAATAGTGGTAAGGAGCGTATTGTCAAAAGGCTTGATCTCCAGAAGCAGATCAGCCCGTCCGTAAAGCGGTTCACATGCATTGCTGAAGATCCGCCTGAGCGAATCGGCTGATGACCCGCTCATGACAAGTACGAGCTCGCTTTCCCGATGAAAGCGGTCCCAGCTTTCCCGGAGGCGACTCCAGAAAGCATTGACGCTGCGCTCGAGTTCCTGGCACTCGTCAATCACGACGACCAAGGGACTTTTCGCGGATGCCTTGAGGAGGAATTCAAGAATCTCATTGATGTTTGCAAATGCTGGCTTACAGGGGAGCGACAGCGCTTCCCCGAGCGCTTCGGTCCACGAGGCGATAAGTTCGGATTCCTGAGTGCGTTTCCCGGCAAAAAAGTAGATGACCGGGCACGATGCGGAATCAAACGCCTTCAGGATCAGGGGCGTCTTGCCAATGCGTCTTCTGCCGCAGACGACAGTGAGGCGTCCGGCTTTGTTCCGCATGGCGAGATCAAGCTCTTTTCTAAGGAGATGGATTTCTTCCTCGCGACCATAAAAGCGCATGGCGCATCCTTGCTTTAGATGGTTCCTTCGGTGAATTTACCTTAATGAAATTTAGGTAAAGTGCGTGAAGGAAAAACGACGGCCTTTCGACCGCTTGAACGTCGTCCCCGTACATATCAACCTCAACGGCCGTCAATCCGCATGAGCCAGGAGGCTCAGCTACAGAACGGGCGCAACGCCGAGGAGCGTGAGCGTAAGCGGAACCGTGATTGCCGAAGCGAAGGTGGAGACGAAAATGGCATTGCTCGCGCCGCCTTCCTCGGCCTCAAAGTCCTGCGCCATCAGATAGGCGTTGATCGCCACGGGGAGCGCCGCCATAAGGGTGACGGCATTCGTTTCGAGGTCACCCAACCCAAGGAGCCGGGCGATGAGCCAGACAAGACAAGGCTGGATCATGAGCTTCACGATCGTAACGAAAACGCCCTTCGGAAGTGCTGACGAGAAGCTGTGTTCGGCGAGTCCCATGCCGACCACGATGAGGCACATGGGCGTCGTGGCGACCGACACATAATGAACGGACTCCATGACGATCTCTGGACCACCCACGTTTGTCAAGCTCCAAGTACGGTAACGCGCGAGCTCAGGAGCGAAGCTGCGGGCAGTGAGTTAGTCGAGCGCCTTATAGCGGCAGCTGGCGGCATTGCTGGCCTGGTGCCTTCAGGCACTGAGCCTATTCCTGTCAAGCGGTCGTGGAATAGCGAGCACGGCCTTCAGGCCGAGCGGAGCATATGCCGCGTAAGCCGCTTTACAGGACCTCCGCCGATACAATGTCGCTATGTGCGAATGCGACAAGCGAAGCGCAGCCCGCATTCGGACTTAGCGACCCTACATCGGCTAATCCGTGTTATGTCATTTTGGTTGTTGCCGGCAGTATTCCAGTCCCAGTAATCACGCATCAACGAGAGAGGCCGCTTCCGTTAATCTCTCAGGCCTGTCGGCATGCTTGCATGCCATGGCCAAAATGAACTCATCAGAAGTCTTGTCCTTGCCAATAAAAAGCCACATGCATCAAGTGCAATTCGACATGAATAGCTGTCGGACAAGCCTTACAGAAAAGGGTTTCTCATTTCACGCGATTAGTTATGGAATTGCCGATGCCTCATGCTGCAGCGGCAGCCTCATTGCTGGGTTGAACGGCCATCGCCGCCAGCACCGAGCGGGGGACGCCCGCTCTGTGGATGTCGAACTTTTTGCCGTAGGTGAGCACCGCCCATGCGATCCGGATGAGTTTCGCCGCCAGCGACACCATGATCTTGCCGTAGGGCTTCCTCACCGCCAGCTGCTTGTCAATCCACTTTGTGAGCTGGCAGTCGGGCAGCTGCCTCTTGCAGTACTGCATGTAGATGCAGGCCGCACCCTGCATCAGCAGGGATCTCAGCAATTTGTCGCCGCGGCGGCTGATTCGCCCCTGGCCCTTGCTGCTCAGGTCGGGAGCAGAGCTCTTCTTTTGTCTGGGCTTATTCACATGCCCCGTAATGTAATTTTTCGGCACGCATCCGATGTAGGCAACAAGCGAGCGTGACGTTTCAAACCGTTTTACATCGCCGACAACCGTAATGAAGCGGGCGGCGATCTGAGTGCCGACGCCCATGACGCTCTTCAGCAGCCTGCCGTTGGCATTGGCGCTGACCAGTGCTTCAAGGTCCTTGTCGAGCTGATGAATTTGATCATCGAGCGTCTTCACGCGGTCAAGCATCGTCGTCAGAGCAGAGACAGCTGCGTCGCCCATCATGTCTGCCTTAGCTTCCACGGCTTCACGCATCTTTTTGAGATTGCGCCTGCCGGCAGGCATGTGGATTCCCCAGGTCTGGGCAAAGCCCTTGAAGCTGACGAGCGTCTTCGTACGTTGTCCGATCAGCTGCTGACGCACGCCCTGCACCGTCATAATGCGGCATTCTTCGAGAGATTTCGCGCGAATAGGCCGAAGATCCGGATCGGCCGTCAGCCGGGCAAGCGCGAGCGCATCGTTGATGTCGGTTTTCTGGCCCGACATATGCGTGTCGATCCACATCTTGACGACTTTGCCGTTGATAACGCGCATCTCATGGCCGCGAGCCTCGAGCTCAAGGGCAAGCTGCGAGTAGCCGCAGCACGGTTCAACTGCAAACAGCGTCGGGGAGAGCTTGTCGGCAAGCTCATAGAGCTCAGCATAAGTCACGCGGTCGATACAAATAATTTCTCCCTCGTTGAGCGTCACCGCTGCCAAGGAAACGTCGTATTTGGCGAGGTCCAGCCCGATCGCGGAATATTCGATGGAAACATCAAGCGTCGTTTGCGTATGCTTCTTTGTCATGGCATGGCCTCCTGCGGTATTAGAGGTAGATACACCTATTGTCGCGCCCATTCGCTCGAACGGGTTCGATGCAGTGGGTGGTCCATGTCATTAAGCCCGGAAGGTGCCAGCCCGTGAGCCCCCAGGCGGTGCCGACGATGATGCCGAGCACGACCGGATTGCGGAAGACGCGCAGCATCGGTGCGAGAACTTCCTTCGGATTGGTGATCCGGCCGCTTCGTCCGAATTCGACGGATGCAATGGCAACGGTCCAGAGAAGGAGCACGTTGAAGAGAATGATGATCGAAATGGAGGGCATCGCCGCGTCGCCGAGGCTCACCTGCACGATGGGGACGCCGAGCTGCACGTTGTTGCCGAAGATCCCGGCCATGGCGAGTACGGTCGTGCCGGCGGCGTCGGAATGAAAGAGGCGCTTCACGGCGCCCCGGCCCGCGAGATAAACGATGGCGCAGGAGCCGAAGAATGCAATGAGGATGCGCCAGTCAATGGGCGGCATCTCGGAGAGGTTGGAAAGAAGCTCGAAGAGCATCACCGGCATCAGAAGCCGGAACGTGAAGCTTCCCAGTGCCTTCGTGACGGCCGGCGTGAAGACTTTTGCCCTGATGAGCGCCCAGCCGAGCGCAACGAGAATGAAGAGCGGAGCGCAGAGCGCAATGTGATGGAGAAACAGCGCCATGGGAGGACTTGCGGGGACAAGAATCAAAAAAATTCCCTCAAGTATGCGCTTCGCAAGGCAGGTATAGTTTCGGGACACTTTCAAAAGTACGGATTTCCGGAGAATGCCATGACCGAAGACTATGAAGAGAAGCTTGAAGCGGCTGAAGACGAACTCTGCCGCGACATTCAGATGAAGCTTCCCGACTGCCTCTGGCAGCTCGACTACGTCAACCGCTACCGTGCGGGAAAGTTCAACGAGGACTTTGCGGCGCTTGAAACAGGCGAGAAGTTCCTCTTCGGCGTCATTGAAATCCCCTTCACGGAAGAGGACGGAAGCTTCACCTGGGGCGTCTGGGCGGAGGTCGATGCGGGCGACCACGACGCCTATGTGAGGGACTTCCAGACCGAGGCCGCCGAAGGCCGCGTGATTGCGGGTCGTCTCGCAAACGACATTCCCGGCATGCCGGAAGCGTTCGGCGCCAATGTTGAGCTCACGCTCCATGCCGGCCGCCGTCCGGAAATCCGCGTGCTCGAGGGCGACCTCGGCATTCAGCAGGCCCGCGGCATGTCGCTCGCCGAACATGAGGCGCTCGATCGGGAGCTCTTTGGCGACGATGATGAGGAAGATGAGGCGGAAGCCTGAAAACGCTATTCATTGGAGGAATAACACTCGGTTAAGATCGGGCGATGAGCTCGATCTGAATCAATCGAGAGCAATTCTCATTTGAGACGAGGGAGACGGGAAACGTAAAGTTTTCGGCATTCCAATCCAAAAAGAAAAGGAATTGCTATGTCCCGTCTCACACGCAGAAATTTCCTCGCCGCTGGTGCTGCCGGCACGGCGGCCGCCTTCGTACCTCAGACGAACGCTGCCGCAAAGCCCGCCCCGGTTGAACCAGGAAATCCTGCAGCGCTCAAGAGCGCCGCACAGTTCCGCGAGAAGCCTCTTTCCATTCCGACAAAGAAGGACCTGGAGCTCTCCAACACCTTCAGCCTCGGGAAGTCGACGCTCGACGAAAACGAAGTCATCACGGCGTCCCGCTGGGGCGTCGTGCGCGCGCATGTTCAGGGCGGAAAGCTCACGCACCTGACGCCCTTTGAGCACGACTATGCGCCTACCGTCAACATGAACGGTCTCTGCGAGCTTCCTTATTCCTCTTCCCGCATCCGCTATCCGATGGTGCGCGAGGGATATCTCAAGAACGGCCCCGCGAGCCGCGAACACCGCGGCGAAGAGAAGTTCGTGCGCGTCTCCTGGGAGACGGCGCTTGACCTCGTCGCGAAGGAAATGAACCGCGTCTATGACGCCTACGGCCCGAGCGCCGTCTTCGGCCGCTCCTACGGCTGGATGTCGACGGGCAAGGTCAATGCCGCGATCAACCTCCAGCAGCGTCTTCTCAATCTGAGAGGCGGCTTCATCCAGTGCATCAATAGTTATTCGACGGCCGCCATCAGCCGCATTCTGCCCTACGTCGTCGGCACGGGCGACCCGCGCTCGACGAGCTGGGACGTGGTGGTGAAGCATTCCGAACGCGTCGTCCTCTGGGGGTGCGATCCGATCGTGACGAACGATATCGACTGGCTCACGACCCTCCACAACAGCTACGGCTACTTCCGCGCGCTGAAGGAAAAGGGCACGAAGACCATCGCCATCAATCCGCTGAAGCCCGACACCGCGGAATATCTGGGCTCCGAATGGATCGCCCCGCGTCCCGGCACGGACTGCGCCATGATGCTCGGCATGCTCCACGAACTCGTGAGAACGAAGAAGGCTGATACCGAGTTCCTCACGAAGTGCTGCTCGGGCTGGCCGGAACTTCATGACTACATTACCGGCAAGACCGACGGCGTCGAGAAGACTCCGGCCTGGGCCGCCCGCGAATGCGGCGTGCCGGCCGAAAGAATCGTGAGTCTCACGCATGAGCTCCAGGAACACCGCACGATGATCATGATGGGCTGGGGCATCCAGCGCATCCAGTACGGCGAACAGTCGCACTGGATGGGCTTTGCGCTCGCGGCGGCGCTCGGTCAGATCGGCCTCCCGGGCGGCGGCATCGGCACCAACTATCACTATTCCAACGGCGGCTCGCCCCTCTGCACGGGACCGTTCCTGGGCGGCATTTCTAGCGGCGTCAAGCCCGTGAAGCCCTCGACCCTTCCCTGGAAGGGAAGCCAGACGATTCCGGTCGCGCGCTTTGTCGACTGCTTCCTCAATCCCGGCAAGACCATCGACTTCAACGGCACGAAGGTGACCTATCCGGAAGTACGCCTCGTCATGTGGGCGGGCGGCAATCCCTTCGCGCACCAGCCCGATACGATGAAGCTTGAGCGCGCCTGGAAGAAGCCCGAAACGGTTGTCGTCACCGACACGGTGTGGACGGCGACGGCGCGTCACGCCGACATTGTGCTTCCTGCGGCGACGGTCTTCGAACACAACGACATCACCAATATCGGCACCTACTCGAACGACGGTCTCGTGGCGATGCAGCAGGCGATTGAGCCGCAGTGGGAGTCGAAGCCCGACTACTGGATCTTCAGCGAGCTTGCAAAGCGCATGGGCCTTGAAGCGGCCTATACCGAAGGGCTTGATGAAATGGGCTGGATCAAGCGTCTCTACGGCGAATCGCAGAAGATGGGCGAACGCATCGGCGTGAAGCTCCCTGCCTTCGAAGCGTTTTGGAAGAAGGGCTACTTCCTCTTCGACGTGGCCGAAAAGGACCGCAATTTTGTGGCTTTTGAAGCCTTCCGCAAGGATCCGAAGGCGAATTCGCTTGCAACCGAGAGCGGCCTCATTCAGCTCTATTCGCCGAAGATCGCTTCCTACGGCTACAAGGACTGCCTCGGGCACCCCGCGTACTTCGTTCCGACCGAAGGCGTCAACACGAAGACCAAGGCGCATCCGCTCGCGCTCATGGCCTGCAAGAGCCGCTACCGCATGCACAGCCAGCTCGACGGCACGGTGAGCCATCAGTTTGCGAACATCAACGACCGCGAGCCCTGCTGGATCAACCCGGCGGACGCGAAGGCGAGGGGCCTGAAGTCGGGCGACGTCGCGCTCGTGAAGAATGACCGCGGCGCCCTCCTTGCGGGCGTCTACGTTACGGACCGCGTGCAGCCGGGCGTTGTGGTCGTGCACCATGGCGCCTGGTTCGCTCCCCTCGATATCGACGGCCTCCGCGTCGACGTGCACGGGAACTCCAATACGCTCACGATGGATGAACCCACGTCGTCGCTCGCCTGCGGCAACATCGCTTCGACCGCGCTCGTTGAGGTGGAAAAGTGGACGAAGGCGCTTCCGCGCGTTTACGTCTACGATCAGCCTGAAAGCGTGCTTCAGGCCTGACGCGTGATGCTCATGAGGAAGGCTTCGGGAACTCTGCTCCCGAAGGCTTTCCTCAATAGAAGAAGCCGCAGATTCTCTTCGTCGGAATCCGCGGCTTTTTATTGAAAACAATGAAAATTCTTTTATAAAAGAAAAATATAGAGGGAATGCGGTAAAATTCTTTTATAAAAGAATTTCCTTGGATCTCATGCATATGTATCCGCGCCCGCTCTACCTCGAACAACTTCTGCGCTTCAAAGACAGCCCCGTCGTCAAGGTGATTACGGGAATGCGCCGCTGCGGGAAAAGCGCCCTGCTTGAGCTCTATAGAGATGCATTGCTCAATAGCGGCGTGCCCCCGGAAAGAATCTTCAGCTTCAATTTTGAGTCTCTTGCCAATGCAGATCTGCTCGACTATATGGCGCTCTACAAGCGCGTCATGGCGAATGCCGGAGAGACGAAAGAGAAAGTCTATCTCCTCTTCGATGAGATTCAGGAAGTGGAAGGCTGGCAGAAGGCCGTCAACGCGTTCCGGGTGGATCTCAATGCGGACATCACCATCACCGGCTCCAATGCAAGGCTCCTTTCCGGTGAGCTTGCAACGCTCATTGCCGGGCGGTATGTCGAAATCCGCGTCTGGCCGCTGAGCTTTGCGGAGTTTCTGCTCTTTAACGGCCTGAAGACCGAATCGTGCGACCTTCTCAAAGCTTTCGACGCCTTTGTCCGCCAGGGAGGCCTCCCGGGGCTGCACCAGATCGGCGGCGGCATGGAAGCCCGGATGCAGTACCTGGGCGACATTTTCGACGCCGTGCTGCTGAAGGACGTCGTGCAGCGCAACAACGTGCGCGATGTCGAGCTCCTCTCAAGAATCATTATGTTTTTAATGGATAATATTGGAAGTCCATTTTCCGCGAAGACTGTGTCGGACTTCCTGAAGAGCCAGGGGAGAAAGCTCAGCACGGAAACGGTATACAACTATCTCCGCTTTCTCGAGCGCGCCTTCATCGTTGAGAAGGCAAAACGCTTCGACCTCAAGGGCAAAAAACTTCTCGAAACGCAGGAAAAGATTTTTGTCTGCGATACCGGCATTCGCAATGCGGTTGTCGGCTTCCGCCCTGACGACATTGCCGGGCTCCTCGAAAATATCGTCTATCTCCATCTGAGGCAGAAGGGATACGACGTGACCATCGGAAAGCTTGATGCGCTCGAGGTTGACTTTGTCGCCAGGAAGCGCGACGTGCAGATCTACATCCAGGTCTGCTACCTTCTCACCGATGAGAACCGGGCGCGGGAACTCGCGCCGCTTCAGAAAATCAAGGACAACTATCCGAAATTCCTCCTCACGATGAGTCCTATGGCTGAGGGATCCATAGATGGAATAATGGTTAAAGATTTTATTAAATTTTTATTAGATTTTTAATTGATGATCAAGAAGTTTTTCTGGTTTGAAGATACTGATCTTCAATTGCAGTTGTTTTTCCACGAAAGATAGGAAGCCCTCGGCGCGCGACCTTCCCTGCGGGCGTTCTCACAAGAACGTCCAGCATGGTATCTGCTGCTTCTCAGGCTGCTGAAGCTACGCTAACTGCTGACGACTGCGCCTAGGATCGCACCCGTTTTCGTCTCCACAACCAGGCCGTCAGCGATCACGTATTTCGTTCCTTTGAGTTTCAGCAACTGCTTTACGCCGTTCTTTGCTCGTTCCATCAAGGTGTCCCGAAACGCCGTTGACTGGTAAGGC
Source organism: Sutterella faecalis (assembly GCF_006337085.1). Lineage (GTDB taxonomy): Bacteria > Pseudomonadota > Gammaproteobacteria > Burkholderiales > Burkholderiaceae_F > Sutterella > Sutterella faecalis. The sequence continues at coordinate 2,405,472 of NZ_CP040882.1, forward strand.
TCAAAGCCTTTCTGATGAGTGAGAACGGAATAAATGATGCGTGCGAGCAGGTGTGCGAAGGCGACCATGGCACGCCTGTAGCCGCGCCGCATCTTGAGCACCTGGAATTTTTCCTTCAGCGCAGCGGTACCGCCGACCACAAGTCCTCTGGCGGCTTCAATCAGCGTGCGCCTCAGGTGTTTGTTCCCTTTCGGGCATTTTCCACTTTTCTGTTTGCCGGCAGATGTGTTGTCCCCCGGGCAAATGCCGAGCCAGGAAGTAAACTGCTCTGACGTGGGGAAGTGGTCCTTCAAATCCGCACAGAGTTCGGCGTAAATCATGCGGGCCGAGCGTTCCTGAATCCCCGTTATGGTAATGAGCAGCTGGATGTCCTTCTCGTAGGGAGCCTGCAGCTGGCGGAGCCTTTCGAAAGTGCTTCGGTCGTACTCCTCGAGCTGATCGATCTTTTTCCGGAGCGCCAGAATCTGCTCCTTCATCATCGGCTCGATTTCGAAGTTGAGCGCCTGCATGATCTGCTCAGGGCTTGCCCGCAGCCGGCGGCTGTTTTGCTTGATGACATCAAACAAGTGCGGATCATCTCTGAGCTTGGCCATCAGGATGAGGCTGGCAGCTTTGCCTCCGCGGATGTCGCTGAATACCGTTGTAGGCCGGCATCCGGTGAGATTCAGAGACTTGCCGAAACGATTGGAAGTTCGGGAAATGTCATTCCTGTTCTTCTGCAGATCACGTGAAATGACGCGCTGCAGACGAAAGGCCTTCTCCGGCACGAAGGATTTTTTGAAGTTTCCCGTTCGGGCAAGAGACGCCAGACGTGATGCGTCCTTGCGGTCCGTTTTGCGGCCGGCTGCCGCTTTGGCGTCGCGGGCATTGATCAGAGCCAGCTGCTCAGAAGTGAAGCCGGCTCTCTCGAGGGCTTCGTACGGGCTCTGCCACAATGACCCGGTTGATTCCATAAGGATGATGTCGGGATTGCATTCACGGCACCAGGCGGCGAAAGCATCGATGCTTGCGCGGTCGGTATTGAAATCCCGGCTCTCAGATTGTTCACGATGACCTGCAACCTGCTTCTGATGGCAGCAGACGAGTAGGTTGAGATGAACGTCAATGCCTATTGCCGAGCGGTACATCGCGTGAACAGTAATTTCGGGATTACTGATCTGCGCACGGGCAGCTCGCAATGGCGTATCGGTACGGTTAGACTTACTCATAGCCCCTCCATTAAGAAATGATTGGGGTTCGAGGAAGCCCTGGCAACCACGAAGATGTTGGAGAAACAGGTAGACGCAGCAACCACCCGGAAGCTACGCTCATTTTTCCACACGCCTAGTCACCAGCGTTCAAGCCAGCGAACAGAGCAATATAGGGTGCGAAAGTTCCGCTGCAATTTTTTGACGGCAAGCGTCAGAAACGTTACCAAAAAAACGTACGCAGACAGGTCGCGCGCCGAGGGCTTCCTCATCTTTCATGATAGAGGGTGAGGAAGCCCTTTACTCATCACGATTTTTTGACTGCAGGATTCAGTCGATGCTGGTGCGGCTCGGCTTCGGCTGAGCAGCTTCAGGCTTGCTCGGTCAGGAAGCGCTGAAGCGGGTCCGCAGCGCTTCCCTGCCGAAAAAATGCTGAACGCATCGAGGCGTTGATGCGCCCTTCAATCAGGCTATTCCACGCCCGTGGAGCCGAAGCCGCCCGTGCCGCGCTCGGAGGCGTCGAAGGACTCGACAATGCGGAACTCAGGCTGAACGACCGGGACGACGATCAGCTGCGCCAAGCGCTCGAAGGGCGTCACTTCATAGGGTTCAGAACTTCTGTTCCAGATGGAGAGCATGAGTTCGCCCTGGTAGTCGCTGTCGATGAGGCCGACGAGATTGCCGAGCACGATGCCCTTTTTGTGTCCGAGACCGGAGCGCGGAAGAATGAGCGCGGCAAAGCCCGGGTCGGCAACGTGAATGGCGAGACCCGTATGAAGGAGCTTCGTTTCGCCCGGGGCAACCACGAGCGGCGCATCCAGGATGGCGCGCAGGTCTACGCCGGCGGAGCCCGGCGTTGCCGTTTTGGGAAGATGTTCGCGGGCGCGTTCGTCAAGAATCTTGAGGTCGATGAGCATGGTGTCTGTGAATTCTGTTTCGGATTCAGTGTGAATCGGAGGTGGAATTATCCACGGCGAGCGAGCTCCCGTGCAGCAGCTGCCACAATGAATTCGGCGCAGGCGCGCTTGGGTGCCGGCCCGAAATGCTCCTCCTCAGAGGCGCTCACAATGCGGATGGAATTTTCTTCAGAGTGGAGCGCAAAGCGCGCGTCGTTGGCGACGATGAGCGCGGCGTGCTTGCGGATCAGCTTCTCGCGAGCAAAGGCGGAGAGCGTTGCGCCCTCGGCCGTCTCTGCGGCGAAGCCGACCGTGAGCGGTGCACCGGGACGTTCGCCCACGCGGGCGAGAATGTCGGGGTTCTCGCTCCAGAGGAGGTCCTGAAGCGCCGAATGGCCTGAAGCATCCTTCTTGATTTTGCGGATCGACACCGCACCCGGACGCCAGTCGGCGACGGCGGCGACGCCGATGAAGAGGTCGCAGGGAGACTGGTCAAGTTCCGTCTGAACTGCCTGATCCATGTCCCGGGCGGAAACCACGTCAATGCGGCGCACGCCCACGGGCGTCGGGAGACTGACCGGGCCCGCGATGAGCGTGACCTCGGCGCCGGCATTTCTCGCGGCGCGCGCAATTTCAAAGCCCTGGCGCCCGCTCGAGCGGTTGGTGACGCCGCGCACCGGGTCGATCGCTTCGTAGGTGGGGCCGGCGGTAATGATGACGCGCTTACCCGAGAGTGTCTTGGGCGAGAAGAGCGCGTCGGCGAGCTCGCAGATTTCCGCGGGCTCCATCATGCGCCCGGCTCCCTTGTCGCCGCAGGCCTGAAGGCCTTCGACGGGGCCGAAAAACGCTGCGCCGTCGAGCTTCAGGTGTTCTACATTGCGCTTCAAGGCGGGATTCGACCACATCGCCTGATTCATGGCGGGCACAAAGGCGATCGGAGAGCGTCTCGCGGCAATGAGCGTGCTCGCGAGGTCGTCGGCGATGCCGTTTGCCGCCTTGGCAATCAGGTTCGCTGTGGCGGGCATCACGAGAAGGAGGTCCGACGTGCGGGCAAGCTCAATATGGGGCATCACGGAATAGGGGTTCTTCGCCCATTCGGTCGTGAGTGCGGGCTTGCCCGTGAGCGCTTCGAAGGTGAGGGGCGTCACGAATTCCGCGGCGTGCTCGGTGAGGACGGTCTGAACTTCTGCGCCTGCCTTCATCAGAAGGCGCGCTGCCTCGCAGCTCTTGAAGGCGGCAATGCCGCCCGAAACGATAAGCGTGATGCGTTTGCCCTGGAGCATGAATTCCCCTGACGGCTGATGAATGAAAGAAACGCTTGAATTCTGCCTGAAAGGCGCCACCGGAGACAGTCGTTTTCTGCACGAAAATTGGCAACAAAAAGCGCCTACTTCCGGGATGGAAGAAGGCGCTTCGAAAGGAAAAGCGTTGGCGAAAGCCTATTTTTCCTTATTCACGTGCCGGAATTCATCGATGACGATGCCTGCGGCGCCCATGCAGATTGCAATATCGGCCACATTGAATGCGGGCCAGTGCCAGTTTCTCCAGTAGAAGTCGAGAAAGTCGATCACGTACCCGGAAGCCATCCGGTCGCAGAGATTCCCGAGCGCTCCCGCCCCGATGAGCGTGAGGGAGAGGCTGAAGAGAAACCGCGCATTGTGGCGCCAGAGCATTCTGAGCACCACAAAGACGACGACGAGCGCAAAGGCGGAGAGCACCCACCGCTGCCAGCCGCCCATTTCCGCAAGAAACGAGAAGGCTGCGCCGTAATTGTGGGCGAGCACCAGGTTGAAGCCCGGCAGCACCGGATGAATGTCGCCCGGGTCGAACGCCCGCTCGAACCAGAACTTGGTGGCCTGGTCGAGCGAGAGAACGAGAAATCCGAACAAGGTCCAGAGGCTGAATTTCAGGGGCGTCGCCCGGCCGGGAGCCGGTCGGGCGGCGCGCTTTGCGTCAACTCTCTGAGCCATTTACGCGAAGAGGCGCTTTTCGCCGGCGCCGAAGAGGTTCGAGACGCAGCGCGGGCAGAGGGTCGGGTGTTCGGCATTGCTGCCGACGCCCGGCACATAGTGCCAGCAGCGTTCGCACTTCTTTTCTTCCGACGGACGAACCGTGATTTTCACTTCATTGCCTTCGGCCTTCACGAGCTTCACTTCGGACATGATCATCACGAAGCGGAGTTCGTCGCCCAAGGACTCGAGAACCTCGTAGAGGCCCGCGGGCGCCGCGATTTCGCCCGTCGTCTGGAGGGACGAGCCGATCGTGCCGCTTGCACGCTCGTCCTCGATCGCCTTCTGAACGTCGGCGCGGACGGCGCGGATCTGCGTCCACTTGTCGAGGAGATCCTTGTCGCCGCCCACTTCGGGGAGGTGCTCGAAGGTCTCGACGAAGATGGTCTCGGCCTTGTTGGGCGAGAAGACCTTGAAGGCTTCCTCGGCCGTGAAGGAGAGGATCGGCGCGATGAGGCGCAGAAGCATCTTCGTGATGAGGTAGAGCGCGGTCTGGGCCGAACGGCGCGCGAGGCTCTTCGGGGCCGTCGTGTAGAGACGGTCCTTGAGAACGTCGAGGTAGAAGGAGCCGAGGTCGGTCGAGGCGAAGGTCTGCAGGAGCGTCACCACGTTGTGGAAGCGGTAGTCCTTGTACTCGGCGAGCACGCGCTTCTGGAAGTCTTCCGCATAGGCAACGGCCCAGCGGTCGAGTTCGAGCATGTCGTCAAGCGCCACGGCTTCCTTCGAGTAGTCGAAGTCCGAGGTGTTGGCGAGGAGGAAGCGCAGCGTATTGCGGATGCGGCGGTAGGATTCCACGACGCGGTTCAGAATCGTGGGACCGAGGCGCAGCTCGCCCGAGTAGTCGGTGGAGGCCACCCAGAGACGAAGGATTTCAGCGCCGAACTTGTCGCTGATTTCCTGCGGACGGACGATGTTGCCCTTCGACTTCGACATCTTCTCGCCCTTTTCGTCGACGCAGAAGCCGTGGGTGAGAAGCTGGTTGTAGGGCGGACGGCCGTCGAGCATCGTGCCCGTGAGGAGCGACGAATGGAACCAGCCGCGGTGCTGGTCCGAACCTTCAAGATAGAGGTCGGCAGGCCACGAGAGGATGTCCTTGTGGGAGCCGCGGAGCACCGTGTAATGGGTCGTGCCCGAATCGAACCAGACGTCGAGAATGTCGGTCGACTTCACGTAGTCCTTGGCTTCGTCGCCGAGGAGGTCCTCGGGCTTCACCTTGGCCCAGGCTTCGATGCCGCCTTCAGCGACGAGCTTCTCGACCTTCTTCATGATTTCGAGCGTGTCGGGGTGGAGTTCGCCCGTCGACTTCGAAAGGAAGAAGGGAAGCGGCACGCCCCAGTTGCGCTGGCGCGAGATGCACCAGTCGGGACGGTTTTCGATCATCGCGTAGAGGCGGTTGATGCCCCATTCGGGGAAGAACTTCGTCGCCTTCACGCCTTCGAGCGCCGCCTCGCGGAGCGTCTTTTCGGACGAGGGGAGGCCGAGCACGCTCTTCGTATCCTCGTCGGGCGCATCCATGCGGACGAACCACTGGGCGGTCGCGCGGTAGATGAGCGGCGTCTTGTGGCGCCAGCAGTGCATGTAGCTGTGGGTCATCTTCCCGGAGGAGAGAAGCGCGCCCGCAACGCGCAGCGTGTCGAGGATCTTGGGGTTGGCCTGCCAGATGTTCATGCCGGCAAAGAAGGGCAGCCACTCGGCATAGGTGCCGTCGCCCATCACCGGGTTGAGAATCTGGTCGTTCGTCATGCCGTGCTTCTTGCAGGACACGAAGTCGTCCACGCCGTAGGCGGGAGCCGAGTGCACGATGCCCGTACCGGACGTGGCTTCAACGTAGTCGGCGAGGTAGACGGGCGAATAGCGGCGATAGCCCTCGTGCATGTCGTAGAGCGGGTGCTTGAAGCGCACGCCTTCGAACTCTGCGCCCATGGCGGTGGCGGCAACCTTGCCGGTCATGCCGTAGCGCTTGAGGCAGTCTTCCGTCAGGTCCTTGCCGAGGATGAGATAGCGGTCGCCGCAGTCGACGAGAGCGTACTCGAGCTCGGGGTGCATGTTGAGCGCCTGGTTGGCGGGAATCGTCCACGGAGTCGTCGTCCAGATGACGATCGAGCAGGGCTTTTCGATCTTCACGCCGAAGATCTTCTCGACGCGTTCGTGGTCTTCGTCCGTGAGGGCGAAGGCGACGTCGAGCATCGGGGATTCCTTGTCCTTATATTCGACTTCAGCCTCAGCAAGCGCGCTCTGGCAGTCAAAGCACCAGTTGACGGGCTTGAGGCCTCTGTAGACGTAGCCCTTTTCCATGATGAGGCGCAGCGCCCGGATTTCAGCGGCTTCCGTGTCGTAGCGCATGGTGCGGTAGGGGTTGTCCCAGAGACCGAGAACTCCGAGGCGCTTGAAGTCGGCGAGCTGGAGCTTCGACTGCTCCATCGCATAGGCGCGGGCGAGCGACTGCATCTTGTCGACGGGGAGGTTCTTCCCGTGCTGCTTTTCAATCTGCACTTCGATCGGCATGCCGTGGCAGTCCCAGCCCGGGACATAGGGCGCGCAGAAGCCTTCGAGGGTCTTCTCCTTGACGATCATGTCCTTCAGGATCTTGTTGACCGCGTGACCGAGGTGAATTGCGCCGTTGGCATAGGGAGGACCGTCGTGAAGAATGAACTTCTTCGCGTCGCGCCGCGCGTCGAGAATGCGCTCGACAATCTTCTTTTCATCCCATTCGCGAATCCAGCCCGGTTCGCGCTTGGGGAGGTTCCCTCGCATCGGGAAGGGTGTATCCGGCAGGTTGAGCGGATACTTCTTATCGTCAGCTTGTGCCATTTTGGTCAAAACTCCTGGCCCCCTCGGGCTCTTCAGGTCGAACGCCCCGGGCGGCCCGGATGCGGGACGCCGTTCTGTGCGTTCAGTTGGTTTCAAGGAAAAATCCCCGTGCTTTTGGTTCCGTCTGAGGCTTCCATGTCGGGGGAGATCCGGTCAGGGACTCTTCTCATTTCATGAGTCCGGGGTCTCACTCTTGGGAATTCACTCCGGCGTTCCCGGGGCAAGCCCGAGAATCTGACGCGCGCGGGCGGCGTCGTTTTTGATGGCGGCTGTGAGTTCAGGAAGGCCGCTGAATTTCTGTTCCGAACGTATTCGCTCGATGAAGCGGACGCAGATATGTCTGCCGTAGGCGTCGCCGTGCCAGTCAAAGAGATGGGTCTCAAGGAGCCAGCGACGAGAGCTCGTAACCGTCGGACGAAGCCCGAGCGAAGCGACGCCCGGAATGCTCGCGCCGGGAAGAATCCCGTCGACCCGTACGGCAAAGACGCCCGAGAGCGCAGGACGCGCACGGCTTCCGGGCGGAATCGGAGCAATGTTGAGCGTGGGGTAGCCGAGCGTGCGCCCGAGCGCCTGACCGTGAATCACGCGGCCAGACATCGTGTAGGGGCGCCCGAGCATGAGGGACGTTTCGTAAAAGTCCCCGGCTGCCAGCGCTTCCCGCACGCGGGTTGAGCTCACCTTTCTTTCGCCGTGAAAGAGAAGCGGGGAAATCCACGTCTCGAAATGATGTTCCCTGCCGAAATTCACAAGATCATGGGCATCGGCCGCGCGTCCGCTTCCGAAGCGGAAGTCTTCGCCCACGGTGATCCAGCGGCAGTCGAGCCCTTTGACGAGCACCTCCTTCACGAAGTGCTCGGCCCCTTCGCGGGCGATGCGCTCATTGAAGGGGAGCATGTAGATCCGCTCCACGCCGCAGTCGAGAATGCGCTTTACCTTGTCGAAAAGCGTCGAAATGCGCGGAACCGGATCGAGATGCGGGAAATACTCGCGCGGATGAGGTTCGAACGTAAGCACCGAAGGCACGAGACCGCGATCCTTTGCGGCATCGACCATGCCGTGAAGAAGCGCCTGGTGGCCCGTGTGCACGCCGTCGAAATTGCCGATGGCGATGGCGCTCGGAACGCGCAGGCGGGGATCAGGGAGACCGCGGAAAACGTGCATGTGAATGACGGAATAAAAAGGAATTTCTGGAGCGAAAAATTATACTGTTGAGCGGCTGGCACTTCGCCTTCCGGCAGAGTTTTGCCCCCGCGCTCCGCTCTGATTCTGAATCGAGGCCAGAGTGACTAGGGGATTTCACTCAAGACGCCGAGAATTAATTCAAGGTTCCTGGCAATCCGCAAGCGCCCGCGCGCTTAGAATGTCCGCCCACTCAATTACCCACCATTTCTCTTCTCGCCCGTGCGGGGAACCCTTCCATGAAGAACATCGTCATTCTGCTTTCCGGCCGCGGAAGCAACTTTGAAGCCATCCTGCGCACGGCGCGCGCTGAAAACTGGGAGGCTGAGGGCCTCAGAATCGCCGCGGTCTTCTCGAACCGTCCGGACGCCAAGGGACTTGCGACTGCCCGCGCCGAGGGGCTCGATGCCTTTGCGGTCGACCACAAGGCCTTCGCCACGCGCGAAGCTTTCGATGAGGAGCTCGCGCGCCGGATCGAGCCCTATGAACCCGCCGTCATCGTGCTCGCGGGCTTCATGCGCATTCTGACCCCGGGCTTCGTTTCCCGCTGGGAAGGAAAAATCCTCAATATTCACCCGGCGCTCCTGCCGCTTTTCCCCGGGCTTGATACCCACCGCCGCTGCATTGAAGCGGGCTGCCGCGTTCATGGTTCGACCGTGCACTTCGTTTCCGCCGTTCTCGACGGGGGCGCCATCATCGGCCAGTCCGTGGTGCCGGTGATGACGACCGACACGCCCGATACGCTTGCCGCGCGCCTTCTCCCCTATGAGCACAAGGTCTATCCGAAGTGCGTGAAGGCCGTGGCCGAAGGCCGCGTGAAGCTCGTTGACGGCCGCGCCGTGATGGACGACGCCACCGCGCGCGAGCTTGCCGTCTTTTATGCGGAATAACGCTTTCCGCTCCTATCCCTATTTTTTTGAGAACGTTCAGGAAAGCGCTTTGAATAAGCTTCTCTGAAGCCGTTCGTTTGACCGAGACAGAACATGCCTGAAAATCATCCCCGGCGCCGTGCCTTTGAAATGCAGAAGCCCCGCCGTACGGAGCGCGCCGAACCGGGCCGCCGCCGCACGGAACGCCAGATTGCCGCCGATAAGCGCCGCCGCGAGGAACGCGCCCGCGAAGGGGTCGTGAAAAAAGCCGGACCGAAGACGCCGGAACACCGCATGGCGCCCCGCGCGCCCGGCCGCGTCCGCGTGACGACCCTGATCGTTGACGAGCTCGCCCGCGCGCTCAAGGTGATCCTTAAGTTTGACGGCCCTGCCGACGTGCTCATGAAGCTCTTCTTCAAGAGCAATCCTCAGCTCGGCATGCGCGACCGCGGCATCATCGCCGAAGGCATCTACGATGCGCTTCGCCGCTACGGCACGCTGCGGGCCGCCATGCGCCCGGTCCATCCGGATCGTGCTCCGAAGCTCGCGGCCCTTGCCGTTCTCGCGCGCCAGCACGGCATCGAAGCGATTTCGCCCGCCGCCATCGGATCCGAGGAAGGCCCCCTGAAGAATGTCCTCGCTTTTGATGCCTCCAAGGCGCCCGCGCACGTGCGCGCCGAGCTTCCGCAGTGGATGTTTGATCTGATTGAGGCGCAGTATCCGGATTCGCAGGACCTCTACCGCGCGATGACGGAAGGCGCTCCCCTTGACCTTCGCGTGAATCTCCTCAAGGCGACGCGCGAGGAAGTGCTCGCCGAACTCGAAAAGAACGGAGTTGAAGCGCTTCCGACGCCGCTTTCGCCCGACGGCGTTCGTCTTCCGACGAAGCCCGGCCTCACCCGCTGGCCGATTTACAAGGACGGCCTCGTTGACGTGCAGGACGAGGGCTCGCAGCTCATCGCGCGCCTTCTCACGCCCCGCCGCCGCGAGATGGTCTGCGACTTCTGCGCAGGCGCGGGCGGAAAGACCCTTGCGTTGGGCGCTCTCATGCGCTCGACGGGGAGCCTCTACGCCTTTGACGTGAATGAAAAGCGCCTCGCGGGTCTCGCTCCCCGCATGCGCCGCGCCGGTCTCACGAACGTTCATCCGATCGCGATCAGGAGCGAACAGGACCAGCGCGTGAGGAGGCTGAACGGCAAGTTCGACCGCGTTCTCGTCGATGCGCCCTGCACGGGCACCGGTACGCTGAGGCGCAACCCCGACCTCAAGTGGCGTTTGTCGCCCGAGGAGCTCGAGCGCATCAACGCCATTCAGAAGAGCGTGCTCGCAAGCGCTGCGAAGCTCGTGAAGAAGGGCGGGCGCCTCGTCTATGCGACCTGCTCGCTTCTGAAGCGCGAAAACCAGGACGTGGTGGAAGCCTTCCTCGCCGTCAATCCCGGCTGGCGTCTCGTTCCCGTGAAGGAAGTCTTCGAGCAGCAGGGGATTCACTTCGGTTCCGGCCAGCTCGAGCGTTTTGAAGGCTACATGCAGCTTCTGCCGCACGTGAACAACACGGACGGTTTCTTCGCTGCCGTGCTTGAGCGTGATGAATAAGGCGCAGCGCTGAAAGGCGCCGCTCTGAAAAGACAAGAAGGCCCGGAAGTTCTGTCCGGGCCTTTTTAATAGGTCTTTGCGCTAATTTCCAATCCAGCCGATGACTTTCTTCGCGGCGCGAAGATAGTTGGTGTTTTCCATCCCTTTAAGCCCGAGCGTTTCGACAACCGCAGCCATTGAATCGTAGTTTTCGCTTTCGCAGCAGGCAGTTTCCACCCGGGCGCCATTGAACCAGACTTCGGCGTATTCGCAAATAATGCCGTTGACGGAGAATCCGAAGCGTTTTTTTTCTACTGAAACCAAGGCCAGATCCGGGTTGGCTCGGACAATATTCTTAAATTCCTCAAACGTGCAGGAATCACCGGTCTCAGGAAGATCTGCCTGGAGCGCAGCAAAGATGGCCAGCAATTCGTCGCGCTTGACGGGGAACTGAAATTTTCCCCTCGGCTGGAAAATTTCAAATCCTTCGGGAGTTTCCCCCGTTTTGGTTTTGATGTCGAGAAGGCCATCGCGCACCTTGACGTTGGCTTTATCCGTATGGCGAGAGAGGACGTAGGTTTCGGGCGGCATGACGCGCGCCTTGAAAAGCTGCGCCTTGCATTGCCACATATGCGTTTTGACGCTCTCAATGACTTCTTTGCCGAAGACGCGGAACTCTGCACGGGGAATAATCCTGGCAGCTTCAGCGGCAGTGGTTGCCTGATTTTTGGAAAACGTATCCGTCATGATGAGCCTCACTTTCCCCACGTACTGAAGGGATGAGCAACCAGGTTGGAATTGAAGTACCTCGGATCCCCGGATACTTCCTCACCAATCCAGTCGGGCTTTTCAAAAGGCGTGTCTTCGCTTGGCAATTCAATTTCAGCCACGATGAGGCCGGCATTGACGCCAAAAAATTCATCGATTTCCCAGGTAAAGCTGCCCATGGGAATTTTGTAGCGGGTTTTCTCGATGATGGGCTGTTCCGCAAGCTTCTCAAGCATCGTCACGCAATCGCTGAAAGGAATCGAATACTCAAATTCCATGCGTGTAACGCCGATCGTGGGGCCCTTGACGGTGATTACCGCTTTCTCGCCCACCGTGCGGATGCGCACGGTTCGTTCCTTGGCACTGTTGAGATATCCCTGACGGTAGTGCACGCCTTGAGCCAATTTGCGCCAGGCATCGCCCTTAACGAGATATTTCCTTTCGATTTCCTTTGCCATGCTCATGCTCCTAATGCAAACAGAACTTTTTTAGAGATCCGGGATCTCCGGGAGAGAAATGAAATCTTCTTCAAAGATCTTTTATCTTCATTCTGAGGCAGCATGAGGCTCTTGGAATGGCAATTCAAAATCGGATCTATCAGCAATCCTGATGGAAGACTTTCAATACAAACGCCGTACAGGCTTCAGGCAGAGCGTGCGGCATTCATCAGGATTGCAGCAACTCGTCGATAGAGGGCCAGAAGCTCAACATGCAGTGCACTGGTTTCAACCGATTCAGAGACGCCGGATGAAACGCGATCCATGTGCCTGACGACCAGCTCGAAATCCTTTCCGCTTAATGCCTGCTCTTCCTTTGCCAGCATGTGGACCAGGACTTCCTTATTCCCATTCTGAGAAATGAGCTCCTCAAGCTCCCTGAGCATGTTGGCTACTTCATCGTGCGTTGCAAGAAGTTCTGTAAGTCCGGGAGAAGAGAAAAAGCGGCTGTCCCTCCATTTGTTTTTGCGTACGGTTTTAAAGATCTGGCCGCAAACGCTGACTGCAAATCCGAGCGAATCGCTCAGGGTTGAGACCCGATCCCAACTGCGGGACTCTTCCGCGGTGAGGCCGAGCCGGACAACCGCGGCGAGGTAGACGGATACTGCCCGGCAGCGCCGTTCAAGAAGCTTTCTGCGGCTTTCCATCAGAAGAAGTTCCCCTGCAGGAGGATTGATGGAAAGCATCCTTCGCAGATCTTCCCAGTATCGTTCCAGGATTTCGGCCGTTTTGGCGATTTCTTTTTTCGCCAGTCTGAGAGAGGTTTTCACCGAGAGGAGATTTTCTTCGGCCAGAAGTTCAACTTCCCCATCAGATGGAACGGGTTTGGAAGGGAAAAGCGAGTCAATGAGCTTTGCCGCCGGACCGACGAATAAGAGTCCGAAGAGACAGACGACGGCGTTGTAGGCCAGGTGAAAAAGCACTATGCCGTCCGGGAGCATTGAAAAATAGGATTTGACCGGAGGCACCAGACCTAAAGTTACGGCGCCCAGGACAAAGCCGATCGTTCGAAAGAGACCGTTCCCTAAGGGAGCTTTTCTCGCCGTACGAGAGCTTCCGGAGGTGGTAAGAATGGCAAGGAGTGCACTGCCGAGATTTGCCCCCAGCACCACCCAGAGTCCGGCTTCCATGGAGAGAATCCCCGCTGCATGAAACGCTGCAGTGGTGGCGACGACAGCAAGGCTGGAGAAGAATGCAAGAGCCAGCAGGATTCCCAGCAAAATGCTCAGAGGGGTCGAGGCATCAAACCATTGAGTGGCGGCAGTCAGTTCTTCACTTTCACGAAGCGGAAGAGTGCCCTCCATGATCATGCGGAGCGCCATCAAAATGAAGGCAAGGCCTAGCAGAATGCGGCCGAATTGGCCGGAGCGTTCGTTTGTGCGCCTCAAAAATAGGAAAGTGCCTGCAAGAATAAGAACAGGCACTGCCGAAGAAAGATCCAGCGTCAGGACGCGTACCATAAAGGCGCTGCCTACATCGGCACCCAGGACGGCGGCGAGCGCAATGGCTGTGGTGACCAGGCCTCCGGCCTGAAGTCCGGCAACCAGCAAGGCGGACGCGGTCGAACTCTGAAGAACGGCCGCAAGAGAGAAGCCCGCAAAAAATCCCAGAAAGCGGTTTTTAAGGTATTTCGCGAGACAGACCCGGAGAGATTCCCCGAAGGTTCGGAGAATTCCGGTCTTCACCATGTAGGTGCCCCAGACAAGGAGCGCTACGGCGCCGGCGATCTGAAGCAAAAGCGCAGGCATAGAGGCTCCTTTCCCAGAATTAATGCATGGTTCAATTGTATGAGCGGATGGGAAGAGAACACATTAGATACTGAGCATTCATCCATAATGAATGCTTATTGATGGATCTCTTTTCTGCTGAGCGACGCCATGCTTTCACTTATTCATCTGCGGACTTTCATTACGACGGCGCGCGTCATGAATTTCACGCAGGCCTCGTATGAACTTTGTCTCTCCCAGCCTGCCGTGAGCGGGCACATCGCCGCACTGGAGGCAGAGCTCGGCGTGAAGCTTTTTGAGCGGACAGGACGAAAAGTGGTGCTCACAGACGCCGGCCGGCTGGTGCTGCGTGCCGCGCTTGACATTACGGATCGCATCAGGTCCCTCGAGGGAGAGCTTGAAGATCTGAGTCAGCTTCACAGCGGAACGATCCGGATTGGCGCCTCAAGGATTATTGGGGTCTACCTGCTTCCAAAAATTCTGACGGCGTTTCGGGAAACTTTCCCGGATATCGAATTGCTGGTCTCCATCCATACGGCACATACCATCGGGCGCCTGGTGGAAGAAAATGCCTTTGATCTCGCGGTCGTAGCGGAAGGCGACGAACATTTGCGGACCGGGAACGTCGGCGTCAAGAGGATCGGGACTGATCGGCTTGCCATAGTGGCGCCGGCGGGAGGCAAATTTAGGAAGGGGAACGTGCTGTCTGCCGAGGAAGCTGCCCTCGAACAATTCATTCTGCCGGGACGAAGCACGGCCTCTGCGCAGAACCTGCGTCGTCAGCTGGAGGGACTGGGCATACGCCTGAAAAGCACGATTGAGATGGATGACGCAGGGGCCATCAAACGAGCGGTTGAAGAGGGAGCGGGTCTTGCCGTGATTTCCCGGGCGGTCGTGGAGCGTGAACTCGAGGATCATCGGTTGGTGGAGCTCTCAGTCCCGGGCTGGGAGCCTCGTCGCGGTATCTTTATGCTGTGGCGGCAGGATCGTCGCTTTTCGCGAAATACAGAAGTCTTTATGGAGTTTCTGAAGCAGAAGCTGGCTGACAACTGAAGCGATAAGCAAGCGTTATGGGTTGAATCACATTATGCGATTCTTTCGGGGTGCAGGGCCTTCAGAATAGAGGCAAAGGACCTTTCTCTAAAGGAGGCCGTATGACTGCCAACAACCAGGTCGATCGGGGAACATACGATCCTCTCGACATGAACAGCTATTCGCTCAACCGCATTCCCAAGCGGCCGCTATCGCCTGCAGGGCGTTTTTTCCGGCTTTGGGGGCTGCCTATTGCTGCTCTGATCTTCGTCGTTTCTGCCTATCTTGTGCAGTTTCCGATTCTCGATCAGCGTCAGCAGATCATGTTCGGACTATTTGCTACGGCGCTGTTCCTTTGGATTTCTGAGGCGGTGCCCAACTACCTCACGTCCATGCTCCTTATCTGCGGTCTGGTGCTCACAGGTATTCTCAAGGCAAAGCCTGCGATGGCAACCTTGGGCGATCCGGTAATCTGGCTGAATGTGTCCGCCTTCATCATGGCGAGCGCGATGGTGAAAACCGACCTTGTAAAGCGCGTTGCTTTGTGGCTCATCATCCGGTTCGGCAGGAACGCAGGAATGATCTTCATGACATTCCTCGCCATCAATTTGATCCTTGCGGCTTTCATCAACGCTACTGCCGCCAAGGCCGCGCTGATGATGCCGCTTTTCATGGTCGTCTCCGCAATCTACGGAGCGCCGGGAACAGATACCACCAACAACTTTGCGCGGAATCTCGTCCTGCACAACCTTCTCATGATTAATGCATCCTGCAACATGTACATGACCGGGTCGGGCGCGAACCTCATGGCCGTTGCTCTTCTTGCGGGCGCGGGAACGACGATCTACTACTTCGACTGGTTTGCTGCGGGCGTGCCTCTTGTGCTGGCCTTCGGCATCATTTCTTACATGATCGGCGTCCGCTTTGTTTTTCCGCTTACGAAGGAAGATCGAGAGCCTAAGCTGCAGGGCGGGCGTGAGGCGCTCATCAAGGCCTATCAGGCGCTGGGAAGTCTCAAGGTCTCGGAAGTGAAGGCTGCGGCTATTTTTCTCCTCGTGCTCATCGTCTGGGCCACGGATAAGCTGCATGGGCTCAATTCAACCATTGTTGCCATGCTGGGCGCCGTAATCATGCTTGCGCCTCAGCTGAAGCTGATCAGCTGGAATGACGTTGACATTCCCTGGCACCTGATGATCTTCTCGGCGGGTGCGTATTCACTGGGCGCCGGTCTGACGAACACCAAGCTGATGGAAGTTCTGACGAAGCATCTGATGGACGCTTTCGGCATGAATTCGATGTCGTACTTCGAACTCTATGCAGTGCTTACGGCTATTTTCATCGCCAGCCACTTTATCTTTCAGAGCAAGAACATGCGCACGATCATTTTCATACCGATTGTGATCGGCATTGCTCAGGCAATGAACATCAGCGTTCTGGCGCTGGGTCTGCCGGTAGCGCTCTGCATCAATGTCTGCTGGTCGCTTCCCTTCAACGCCAAGCCCAATGCCATGCTGTACGGCACGAATAAGTACACGATGAGCGAATCGTTCTGGTACGGGTTTGTCATGTCCGTGCTCTACTGGCTGCTTCTTCTGGCGGCGGGCGGCACGTACTTCATCTGGCTTGGGATCTCTCCAGGCTTCTTCTGATGCCATGAGAGCCGGCGGGTTGGATCTCCCTGCCATTGATCTGATGGTCGGCTCTCCCTGAAAAAAACAAAGGCATTCGTCTGCAGATGAATGCCTTTGTGCGTTTTCGGGAAGGGAATCGCCGGAGTTATTCCGGGTTCGCGCAGTGCACCGGCTTGGCGCCGAGCACGTCGGTCAGAACCTTCGGATCAATGCCGACCTGATAACCGCGGCGGCCGCCGTTGATGAAGATGTGGTCGAGCTCGAGAATCGTATCCTCAACGTAGACGGGCATCTTCTTCTTCGTGCCGAAGGGAGAGGTGCCGCCCACGAAGTAGCCGGAATTCCGCTGCGCCTGTTCCGGCTTGCAGGGAGCGACGTGCTTTACGCCGATCTGGCGGGCGAGATTTTTGGTCGAGACCTCGCAGTCGCCGTGCATGAGAATGATGAGGGGCTTCTTGTTCTCATCCTCCATCACGAGCGTCTTGATGACGTGGTGATGGTCGAGCCCGCAGGCGGAAGCGGCAAGCGCCGTGCCGCCGTGCTCGACGTATTCGTACGACTTTTCTTCAAAGGGAATCTTGTGTTCCTTGAGCCACTGCGTCGCGGGCGTAAGGCTCTGGTGCTGAGACTTTGACATCGGCATTCACCTCAACTCAAAAGCTTTGGACGGCCGGCATCGAACCGGCCCCTGATTTAATAATTTGCGGGTTAATACTAGTCGTTTCGAAGCCGCAGCAGACAATGCGCCATGGTGGTGCGTCAGAGGCGGCGGGCTTATTTACTCGACTTCTCGGCTTGAGCGGCTTCGAGATCGCTTTCCCAGAGGCCTTTCGGCAGCGGGAAGGCAACGCTTTCCTCTTCGCCCTCGAGCGTGCGGACTTCCGTGGCGCCCGCATGTTCCTTCAACCAGTCGACCACGCCCTGAACGAGGCTTTCCGGCGCAGAGGCGCCCGCAGTGAGGCCGACGCATTTGACGCCCTTCAGCCATTCGGGATTGACATGCTCGGCCGAGTCGACAAGCCAGGCACGAACACCGGCGCGTTCGGCGACTTCACGCAGACGGTTGGAATTCGAGCTCGTTGCAGATCCGATGACGAGAACCGCATCGACGCCGGCATCGGCAAGCTTCTTCACGGCAACCTGGCGGTTCTGCGTGGCGTAGCAGATGTCCTGGCGCTTCGGTTCATGAATGTGCGGGTAGCGCGTCTTGAGGGCTTCAATCACGTCGCGGCTGTCGTCGGCGCTGATCGTGGTCTGCGTTACGTAGGCGAGCGTGTCGGCGTCCGTATAGGGAAGTTTCGCCACGTCGGCGGGCTTTTCAATCAGGCGGATGCCGTCCTCAACCTGGCCCATGGTGCCTTCGACCTCGGGGTGGCCGGCGTGACCGATCATGAGGATGGTGCGGCCTTCGCGGCGCATGCGCCCCACCTCCTTATGCACTTTGGTGACGAGCGGGCACGTCGCATCGAAGACGCGCAGCCCGCGCTCCTCGGCCTCGCGGGCAACGGCCTTCGGAACGCCATGGGCGGAAAAGACGACCGTCGCGCCCTCCGGCACGTCGGAGAGATTGTCGACGAAGACGGCGCCCCGGGCGCGGAGGCTTTCGACGACCGTGCGGTTATGCACGATTTCGTGACGAACATATATTGGAGCGCCGTAAATGGCGAGCGCTCTTTCTACAATGGCGATGGCGCGCGTGACGCCCGCGCAGAAACCGCGCGGCTGAGCAAGAAGAACCTGCATGAGAAGCCTCTGAAATGGAGTCTGAGGCAACAGATTAAAGAAAAACTGGCTTTTTCGCACACAGCACCCGCGGACTCGAGTACAATTCGCTCCCTGTCATATTCTCCGCGCCGCCGGGAACCCTGTACTGACACTGTGGGGGGCCAAGCCGCGACGCGCCAATATAAATGGCGCTGATGCAGGTGGCGACGCATCCGGAGAGTGACTAGTTTTAACTTTTTATTGCGCTCGTTCGGCACAGCATTCCTTCAAAAGATGCTCCGCGCCTGCGAGACGTATTTTCTTTGGAGTTAAAGATGGCACGAGTGTGTCAAGTCACCGGTAAGGCGCCGATGGTCGGCCATCAGGTCTCGCACGCGAATAACAAGACCAAGCGTCGCTTCATGCCGAATCTGCAGTATCGCCGTTTCTGGGTTGAGAGCGAAAACCGCTGGGTTCGTCTTCGTCTGACGAATGCGGGCCTGCGTACGGTCGATAAGGTCGGCATTGATGCTGTTCTCGCGGATCTTCGCGCCCGCGGCGAAATCTAATTAAGGAGTTTCACCATGGCGAAAAGCGCTCGCGATAAGATCAAGCTCGAGTCCACGGCTGGCACGGGTCATTTCTATACCACGACCAAGAACCGCAAGACTCAGTCTGGCAAGATGGAAATCTCCAAGTACGATCCGGTTGCTCGCAAGCACGTGATCTACAAGGAAACGAAGCTCAAGTAATTCCCGCTTGAGTTCTGTTCCAGTCCGCGTATGCCGAAAGGCATGCGGCAGGACAGCCGCAGAAAGCCCGGTGCAGTTGATTCCGCATCGGGCTTTGCTGTATCTGGAGCATCGAGAAACGTCATTTTCCGCGCTTTCCACCTTCCGGAAAGCGGCCCCGGCATGCGGCAGCACGCAGGCGTGTGCATACGCATCATTGCAGCGTTCTCCGGGAAAGACGCTCCTCTTCCCTGAAGCTGTCGAAATCTGCGTCGATCGGCAGAACAATGCTGTCTGGCTGACTCAAGGCCGTCAAAGGACGCTGCCGCCCGCAGATCGCATTCGGAACGTGGGATAGCCCGTTCAGATTTCGACGTCCTTTAGATGAAGGATTGTTTCGGCTCCAGCTTTTCGCAGCCGGATATGAAAAAAGCCGCATTCCCATCCGGAGCGGATGGAAGCGCGGCTTTTACTGAGGATGCTTCAGAGCTTTAATGAATCATCAAAGCGCACCTGAAAGCGCGGTGTTGGCATTCGTGTTGCCGTTCCCGTAGACACGCTTCATTGCAACGGCGCAGCCGATTGCCATGAGGCCGAGGACGACGACGTAGAAGCCGAGACCGAGGCTGCCGATCGAATCAGGATGGAGCTTGCCGTAGGTGTGAAGCGCAAAGCAGAGCTGCGGAGTCACGGCGCCGGAAAGCGCATAGCTGATGTTGTAGGCGAACGAGATGCCGGAGAAGCGGATGCGGGCCGGGAAGACGTCCGACATGAAGATCGGGCAGAAGTTGTAGAGACCGGCAAAGAAGCAGGTCGCAACGTACCAGAAGGCGACGAACGCGGTGTTGGGCTCAGCCGTATAGAGGTTGTGGCAGAAGAGGAGCGCGGAGGCGGCGAAGCCGATCGCGTACCAAGTGCACAGACGCGCCGGGCTCAGGTGGTCGGCCAGAATGCCGGAGAGCACGCAGGAGGCGACGATCGAGACAATGCCGGCCATCTGCAGGTAGGTGGTCTCAACCGGCGTGAACTTGAGCAGGCCGCCCGTGAAGCCAGGCATCATCAGAATGAAGATGACGATGCAGCCCGTGAGAACCCAGGTGATCACGAAGGAGAGGTAGACCCCGAAACGAGAGGTGCGGAGCACTTCGGCGAGCGGGAACTTGGCAAGCGCCTTGCTCTCGCGCATCTTCTTGAAGACCGGCGTTTCCTGAAGGAAGCGGCGCAGGTAGATCGAGATCAGGCCGAAGATGCCGCCGAGCACGAAGGGAACGCGCCATGCCCAGTCGGAGAGTTCCGCCTGCGTGTAGATCGTGTTCATCACGAGGGCGACGATGGCGCCCAAGAGAATGCCGCCCGTCACGCAGGCCGTCAGAATGCCGATGAACTTGTTCTTGTGGCCCTGCGGAGCATGTTCCTGAATGAAGACCCAGGCGCCGGGAAGCTCACCGCCAATCGCGATGCCCTGGCAGATTCGAACGAGTATGAGGAAGATCGGCGCAGCATAACCAATCGTTTCATAGGTAGGAATCACCGCCAGAGAGAAGGTCGGAATGACCATCAGGGCGATTGAAAGCATGAACATGTTCTTGCGGCCGAACTTGTCGCCGAAGTGCGCCATGACGACGCCGCCGAGCGGACGGGCAAGGTAGCCGGCGGCAAAGGTGCCGTAGGTGTTGAGGAGCGCCCAGAATTCACCGATTCCTGCGGGGAAGAAATGCTGGGAAATAATCTTCGCAAAGAAGAAGACGATGATGAAGTCGTAAAACTCGAGGATGCCCCCGAGGGACGATAGTCCGAGCGTCTTTACTTCCTCCCGGGAGAGAGACGCTGAAGAAGTTTGCTGCTGCGTTTCCATTTTTTTATGTAAAGGATGTTGGATTTTCGAATCTATCTCTTCGTTTACCAAAGAGATGTGAAAGGAGAAACTGCCCTTTCACGGAAAGCATCCTAATCATCCCGTCAGTCTATGGAGTACTCCAAACCCCTAAGGTAAACGAGATTACTAATCGTTTAGAGGTATGCCCGCACAACATTTGTGCCGTTTCTCAACAAGATTGAGCAAAAGCGCTTAGTTCTGGTTCGCGCCTGTTTTCTGACGAAAAAGCACGCAGTGAAAAACGCCCGGATTCCGTGAGGAACGCCGGGCGTTTTGAAGCAGGAGTGAGATAGCGGAGCGCGGCCTCAGACGGTAAGCGCTTCAGGCACCTGAGCTTTGGGGAGGCTCTCGAGCGGCCAGCGGGGGCGTACGCCGAAGGCGAGCTTGTCGACGAGCGCTTCGCGTTCTGCCGCCGTCATGGATTCCAGACGCGCGATGCCGGCGGCGGCAATCATGGCGCCGTTGTCCGTGCAGAGGCGCATTGGCGGGAAATAGATCTTCCCGCGGCGGCGTTCGACTTCCTGTGTAAGCCGTTCGCGAAGCTGCCGGTTGGCGGAGACGCCGCCCGCCACGACGACATGGTTGAGGCGCGTCATCTTGATCGCGCGCACGAGCTTCGCGGCAAGGACGTCGACCAGAGCGTCGACGAAGCCCCGTGCAAGATTGGCCCGGAAGGCCTCATCCTTCGGATCGAGAGCGTTTGTTACCGCCGTGAGGACCGAAGTCTTGAGGCCCGAAAAGCTCATCATGAGGTTGGGCGCATGAATCATCGGGCGAGCGAGTTCGATTGCGCCCGGCGTTCCCTTGTCGGCAAGCGCGGATACGGCGGGGCCGCCCGGATAGGGGAGGCCGAGAAGCTGCGCCGTCTTGTCGAAGGCTTCGCCCGCGGCGTCGTCGAGCGTTTCTCCCAGGAGCTCATAGGATCCAAAGGATTCAACCCGGAGGATCTGCGTGTGGCCGCCCGAAACCAGCAGCGCGAGGAAGGGAAATTCGGGAGCGGGCTTCGCAAGCCGCGCTGCGAGAAGGTGCCCTTCGAGGTGGTGAACGCCCACTACGGGAATCCCGAGCGCAAAGCCCATGGCGTGCGCCACGGCGTTTCCGGCCAGAAGGGCGCCCGCAAGACCCGGGCCTTCCGTTACGGCAATGGCCGTGATGTCCCTGCGGGTCTTTCCCGCTTTTTCAAGCACTTCATCGGTGAGCGCAACAACGCGCCGGATATGATCGCGGCTTGCAAGCTCGGGCACCACGCCGCCGTAGGCGCGGTGCATGTCGATCTGAGTGTGGAGCGCGTCGGCCAAGAGCCCTTCCGTATCGGAAATAAGGGCGGCGCCGGTTTCGTCGCAGGATGATTCAATACCAAGAACTAGCATAGTGGGCGTCATTCTAAAGGAGAGCATCGGGCGTGCCTCTTCGGATCGGCAAAAAGAGAGACCCGGGACGAGACGCTCAAAAAATGCGAAAAAAATAGCCTTCGGGCGTTGAAGTATCTATGCGCTTTATGAGAAAATTCGCGCTTCGTACTCAGCCGCATCTTGCCCCGGAACCAGACGCGGGCTCGAGTTTCTTCATACATTTCCGGGTCATCACAACCAGGTGTCGAATGCCTACTATTCGCGTTAAAGAGAACGAACCCTTCGAAGTCGCCATGCGCCGCTTCAAGCGCACCATCGAGAAGTCCGGTCTTCTGACCGAGCTCCGTGCGCGTGAATTCTACGAAAAGCCCACCGCTGAACGTAAGCGCAAGAAGGCGGCTGCCGTCAAGCGCCACTACAAGCGTCTGCGCAGCATGATGCTCCCGAAGAAGCTCTACTAATTGCTTCTCTTTGGCCTTCCGGATGGTCCGGAAAGGCTTTCAGAAAAAATCTGATATCGCTCGAAGGATGGTGATGATTAAAGACAGAATCCGCGAAGATATGAAGGCCGCTATGCGTTCGCATGATGCCGACCGTCTGAGCACGATTCGTCTCCTTCTCGCTGCGATCAAGCAGCGGGAAATCGATGAAAAGATCGATGCGACGGACGATCAGGTGATGGAAATCATCACCAAGATGGTCAAGCAGCGCCGCGACTCGGTCGAACAGTATCGCGCTGGCGGTCGTGAGGACCTCGCCGGCAAGGAACAGAATGAGATCGATGTGCTCTCGGGGTATCTCCCCAAGCAGCTCACGGATGACGAAGTCATCGCGATCATCGATGAAGCTGTTGCTGCCGCGGGCGTCACGGGCATGGTCGGCATGGGCAAGGTGATGGGCGCCGTCAAGGCGAAGGTCACGGGCCGCGCCGATCTCGGCAAGGTCTCCGCTCTGGTGAAGGCCCGCCTCACCGCGAAGTAATCGCTGTTCGGCTCTGCTTCAGGCCGCCGGCATCGGAAAGCTGAAAGCACCGGATGCCGATGAGGCCGAAAGCTTCGTATCGCCGCAGGGCTCTCCGGAATGATTGAGGGCGCTGCGGACTGAAGGAAGAACCCCGGAGTCAATCTTCGGGGTTTTTCTTTTTGCACGCGAAGCATTTTTCACTCAGAATCTGAGTCGGCATTTCTGCCGGGTCAGACTTCTCTTTTTTCTGCGTGTTCCATGATTCCTGAGGGCTTCATTACGAGTCTCCTTGACCGCGCCGACATCGTCGACGTGGTGGGCCGCTACGTGACCCTCAAGAAGGGCGGACGCAACTTCATGGCGTGCTGTCCCTTCCACAAGGAAAAGACGCCGTCCTTTTCGGTCAGCCCCTCGAAGCAGATCTTCAAGTGCTTCGGCTGCGGCAAGGCGGGCAATGCCATCGGGTTCCTGATGGATATTGAGCGCCTCGATTTTCCGGATGCCGTGAGGCGTCTTGCGGAAATCTACGGGATGGAAGTCCCCGAGGACCGCACGCCCGGCAGACAGGAAGCGAGGAAGAAAGCCCGCGCGCTCTCCGACTTCATGAAGGAGGCGGCGGACTACTACACGTCCTGCCTCAGGAATTCGACGAAGGCGATCGACTACCTGAAGGCCCGCGAAATTTCGGGTGAAACGGCAGAGCGCTTCGGCCTCGGCTATTCGCCGGACGGATGGCACGGACTTGAAGCCGTTTTCCCAGGAGACCGCTACAAAGCGCAGGAACTCCTTACCACCGGACTCGTGCTCGAGAAGAACGGACGACGCTACGACGCCTTCCGCGACCGCATCATGTTCCCGATCCGTTCTCCGAAGGGAACGGTCATCGGCTTCGGCGCCCGCACGATGAAGGGTGATGAGCAGCCCAAATACCTCAACAGCCCCGAGACTCCCATCTACCATAAGGGAAGCGAACTCTACGGGCTTTATGAAGGCCGAGCTGCGATCGTCGAAAAAGGGCGCGCCATCGTCTGCGAAGGCTACATGGACGTGATCCAGCTTTCGCAGGCAGGGTTCCGCGAAGCCGTGGCGGCTTTGGGCACCTCGATCACGCCTGAGCATGTCAAGAAGCTCTTCAAGCTCTCCGATTCCGTCTACTTTTCCTTTGACGGCGACAGCGCCGGCAGAAAGGCGGCAAAGCGCGCGCTCGATGCCGCGCTTCCCGTCATCGGCGACGATCAGTCGGCGCACTTCGTGCTTCTCCCGCCGGAACATGATCCGGACAGCCTCATCAAGGCCGAGGGGCCTGAAGCCTATGAGCGCGAGATGGAGAAGTCGCTTCCTCTCACGGTATTTCTGAAAAGCATTCTGGTTGAAGGAAAGGAGCTGATTTACGCTGAAGAGCGCGCGAAGCTCGTGAAGCAGGCGAAGCCCCTCATTCTTTCCATGAAGAGCGCTCCGGTGCTGAAGCTATCCCTCATGAAGGAGATAGCGGCGCTCGCCCGCCTGCAGCTTGAGGACCTCGAAAGAGAATGGGGCGTGGCGACGGAAAGAAAGACGGTGGAGCGCCCTTCCTTCGAAGCCGCTCCGCGTGCAGGCGGCCCGTACACAGGACGTTTCGGCAGCTGGGGCGCGCGCTTTGACTGGAGGCGTCGTCCGGCGCCGGAGCCGAGAATCGGCGTCCAGGATGTGCGGGACCGGATGCTGCAGTGCTTTCTCGCCTATCCGCAGCTTTTGGGTGAATTCAGCGCGCAGATTGAAGACGAATTCGTGATGAGCCCGAGCCCCGCGGCCAACAGGATCGTGGAAGTCTGGCGTGCAGCGGCGGGCGAGGAAGACGGGGAGCCGATGTCTCCTGCTGCGCTTCTGATGCGGCTTTCTGAATCCCCGGATGCCGCGCGCTATGAGTCGCTTCTTGCGGGCGAACTCACGCTCGATACGCCTGAGGAAGGCGCTCGCCTTGAGCTTCGCCGCGCGTTCCTTGAGCTTGAGCTCGAACGCGTCAAGGCGCGCGAACTCGTGCTCGGCAGTTCCGGCGCCGCCATTGAGGAGCTGAGGCGGCTCAAGTGCCGCCGCACCGAGCTCATGAAGCTTATTGCGAAGGCTGTCGAAGACGAGCGCATTTATCGGCGCGAGCAGGAGGACGTATCCCGCACGCGCGACTTTGCCAAAAATGAATTAGGAGAGGGGGCAACAACCCTTTCCGACAATCCCAAGGTGCGCGCCATTCAGGAGCTCCTCTTCGGGAAAATGCGCGTGGGCAAAGCGGAAGCGAAAAAAATCCCGGCTGCGGAGCCGGCGGTAGAGACTCCGGCGCCCTCAGCGTCCCCGTTCGGGGCGCCGCCCTCGCCCTTTGGAAAGCCCCCGGCGCCTTCGATATCGTCCGGCGCATCCCCCTTCGGCGCACCGCCCGCGGTTGAGACGCCGCAGATGTCGCCTTTCGGAACGCCTCCTGCGGCGGCACCCGCGACGCAGGCGAGGGCGGCTGTTTCTTCGCAACCGGTTCACGCTGAGGCCGCGGCCGATTCGCCGCGCTCGCGCCGCGATGCCATTGCCAGGGCTTTGCGCGAGCAGGCCGAAAAGCGTGCCGGCATGAAGCTTGAAGATCCGGATCAGGATTTTCCGGAGGATTCCGGCGCCTTTGCCGTTGATGCGAATGAAGCGATGCCGCCGGAAATGCCGGAAGGCTTCGGCGACGGCATGGCGGACGAGGAGTTTTCAGGACTCCTTGAGGAGGCTCAGGAGAATCTCCCCGGCGACGTGCCCGACGCCGATCCCGACATGCTCGGACGGACGGGCGTCTGATCCGCATTTTTTATTCCGACATGCAGAAATCAAGTTTGCTTACATCTCGTTACAAATAATCGTTTGCGAGATCTTGATTTTCCGTGGGGTTTTCACGAATTGTCGGGTTAAATATCCGTTCATGTGGCAAAATTTAGAACGATCCCCCTGATTTTTTTGGGGGTGCATTGCTTTCGGGACGTAGAGTAAAAAGAATATTCTCTTTGCGAGACCCCTTCCGCTTTGCGCCTCGTGTCAGGACAGCATTCTGTATGAACAGATCGGGATCCTCCGGCTTCGGGAAAGGACTGGCTTTTCCCGGAGACGGCTGCGCACTACAGACCGTCCCTCTTTGAAGGAGGCTTCAGACGGGCGGCCTGTCACACTTCTGCGGCAGGGGGAATCTCTTCTGCCGCGAAGGGCCTTAGGAGAGGTACATGGCGGTGGCTAAAAAGGCAAAGAAGGATGTCGTTGCGGAAGTAACGATCGAAACGAGCTCGAAGAAGCACGGCAAGAAGAAAACAAAGGCGCCGGCGCAGCTCGAGACTTCGGGCCTTACGCTTTCCATTGAATCTGTTGAAGCGGAAAAGCCCCGCGCTCCTGCCCGTCTGAGAAAGTCCGCCAAGAAGAAGGCACCGGCTGAGGAAATGGAGCCGGCTGAAGTCCGGTCTGAGGCGGTCGCGGAGGAAAAAGTCGAAGACGTTCCCGCTCAGGAAAAAAAGACAACCTCCCGCAAAAAGACGGCGAAGGCGGAGGATGCCTCTCAGCCCCAGGAAGCTGACGCGCCGGCGAAAAAAGTCCGCAAGCCGCGCGTGAAGAAGGTCGTTGAAGAAGCTCCGGCCGAAGAGGCCGCTGAAAAAACGACCGAAAAGGCCGGTGAAGGCGAAGCCGAGGCTGAAGAAAAGCCCGCCAAGACTTCCAAGGCGAGGAAGACTGCCAAGACGCCGAAAACGCCGAAGGCGGCGAAGACGCCGAAAAAGGCGGCTTCCAAGAAAAAAACGTCGAAAAAGGCCAAAAAGTCCGATGATGCGGACGAATTTGCCGACGACGGCGGCATCGTTGATCTGATTGACGACGATGACGGAAGCGGCGACTACGAAGACATTCCGGACATTGAAGACGTTGCGGATGTGGAGGATATCGAGCCCGACGACGATGGCGGTGATGCGGGAGACGGTGCCGAGCCCGAACCTGAGACGGAGGCGGCTGACGAAGGCGCCCCGAAGAAGGTTCGCCGGACGAGAAAGTCGCGCGCTCAACGCGACAAGGCGCTTCTTGAAGCCATGCAGCACGGCTACGGCGCTCAGGAGGAGTCGAAGGAAGACCGCCGCTCGCGGCTTCTGAAGCTGATTACCCTCGGCAAAGAGCGCGGCTACGTCACCTACAGCGAAATCAACGACAACATCCCCAATACGCTTCTCGACGAAGACGCGATCGAAACGATCGTGAGCATTCTCGGGAACCTTAATATTGCCGTGCATGAAGTCGCTCCGGATGAGGAGCAGCTTCTCATTCAGGGCGCGGGCGAAGCGGTGAGCGACGAGGATGCGGAAGCCGAGGCTGAAGCAGCGCTCTCCACCGTTGAGAGCGAATTCGGCCGCACGACCGATCCGGTGCGCATCTACATGCGCGAGATGGGATCGGTGGAGCTGCTTTCGCGCCAGGGCGAAATCGAGATCAGCAAGCGCATTGAGGACGGCTTGAAGCACATGGTGCTCGCCATTGCGCGCTGTCCGGTGACCGTGCGCGAAATTCTCGAGAGCGCCGAACGCATCCGGTCGGGAGCGGCCGCGATTGATGAGATCGTCGACGGCATTGTTTCGCCCGATGACCAGAAGAACGTGCTCGGAAGCCACGAGGACGAGACCGATATGGGCGCCTCGGCCATGACCGTGGGGCAGCTCGAGGAATTGAAGGAAAAGAGCCTCCAGATCTTCGACAAAGTGAGCGAACACTTCCATGCACTCGTGCGCGCCTTCGACGACAAGGGTCCGAAGACGCCTGAACTCGAGCCCCTCAAGGATTCGATCCAGCAGGAGCTCATGAGCATCCGCTTCACGGCGAAGACGGCCGACCGGCTCTGCGAGTCACTGCGCCGCACGATTGGAGACGTGCGCGCGAGCGAGCGCGCCGTCTACGACGAATACGTGCGCAAGATCGGCATTCCGCGCGATTGGTTCCTGTCCAACTTCATCCCGAACGCCACCCGCATCGGCTGGGTGGACGACGTGGCGGCGGCCTTCCCGGCGAAGGCTCAGGCCGTGCTTCACGTGCGCGCCAATGTCGAGGAGGAGCAGCGGCATCTCGCGGAGCTCGAAAGGTCCTCGCACATGACGGTCGACGAGCTCCTCGACACCTATAAGCAGATGGCAACGGGCGAAGCGAAGGCGAGAAACGCCAAGCGCGAGATGACGGAAGCCAATCTCCGCCTCGTGATCTCCATCGCGAAGAAGTACACGAACCGCGGGCTCCAGTTCCTCGACCTCATTCAGGAAGGCAACGTCGGCCTCATGAAGGCGGTCGACAAGTTCGAATACCGCCGCGGCTACAAGTTCTCGACCTATGCGACCTGGTGGATTCGCCAGGCGATCACGCGAAGCATTGCCGACCAGGCCCGCACGATCCGCATTCCGGTGCACATGATCGAAACCATCAACCGCATGAACCGCATCACGCGTCAGGAACTTCAGGAAACCGGCGTTGAGCCCGACAGCCGCCGGCTTTCGGAATTGATGGAAATGCCTGAGGACAAGATCCTCAAGATCATGAAGATCGCGAAGGAGCCGATTTCGATGGAAACGCCGATCGGCGACGACGACGATTCGCATCTCGGCGACTTCCTCGAGGATACGCAGACGGTGGCGCCTGCGGAGGCGGTGCAGAATTCGAGCCTCTCGGAAACGGTCCGTCAGGTGCTCGACAGTCTCTCGCCGCGTGAAGCCAAGGTGCTTCGCATGCGCTTCGGCATTGAAATGCAGTCCGACCATACGCTCGAGGAGGTCGGCAAGCAGTTCGACGTGACGCGCGAGCGCATCCGCCAGATCGAAACGAAGGCGCTTCGCAAGCTTCGTCACCCGAGCCGTGCCGACAAGTTGAAGAGCTTCGTTGAGGGCGAGGGAAAGGACTGAGAAAGTCCGGAAAAAAAGTTGAAAAACTGAAGGGTGCGGGTTATTCTGTGCACCCTTTTGCCGCGGCCCGACCTCTTTAGAGAAAAGCATGTCCGGGAACGACGGTTCCGCCTGAACGCACGAAGGAATAACGAATCCGCCCGGCAGCCGAAGCGCTGCTGCGGGGATCCATGGCGCGGAATGTAGATCCGCTTGAGATGTGCGCGAGGAGGCCGAAGTTCTGCGGGAGGCTTTTCCGGTCAGCAGCTGCTGATCAGAGTGAAGCGCGGCGAAGGACGAGCCGGAGGCCTGAGGTCTTCAGTTCAGGGGGACAGTTTGCATGAATAAAGCTCTGCGGCTGCATGCGCGCCATGCGGCCGCGGGCTTTTTTCGTCTTCGATGAATCCCTCGGGCAATCCGGCAACCGCGAACGCTATTGACAGGATTTCGCCCGAAGCGCGGCTGTTCTCGCCAAGTGAGAACAATCGTGCCGAGGAAGAGCACTATGGGCAAGACGACAAAGAAGACGACTGCGGACAACGCGGATGAAGCCGTGATCGAGACGCCGGCCAAGGCTGCGGATTCGGCTGAGAAGGCTGAGGAAGCGAAGGCTCTGAAGCCCGCCAAGGCTCGGAGAACGAAGAAGGCGGATGCCGAAAAGGCTGCCGACTCCGAGAAGGAAAAGCCTGCGAAGCGCAAGAAGAAGGCTGAGGCTGAAGCGGCGGATGACGCTGAAAAGCCCGCCAAGGCGAAGAAGGCCAAAAAAGACAAGGCGGATAAGCCGAAGAAGACGAAGACCGCGAAGAAGGCCGCTGCAGCTCAGGAAGAGGAATCGGACGACAGCGATTTTTCCGATGACGTTGAAGCGATCAATCCGGATGATCTCGCGGAAGCCGACGATATTGTCGTTGACGACACGGACGAGGATGCCGCTGAAGTTGACGCCTGGCAGGAAGGCAAGGTGCCCGAAGACGCGGCGGACGGCGACGGATCCCGCGAGCCCGGCGCTCAGCCCAAGAACGGCTACGGCGAACTGGTGCGCCTCGGCCGCACGCGCGGCTGGGTGACGCTCGTCGACATCAACGACTATCTCCCCGAGAGCGCGCTGCGCACGTCGGAAAACCTCCAGGAAGTGACCGAGCAGCTGGGCCGCCTCGGCATTCAGGTGTTTGAGACCCCGCCCGATGAGGACGACATCCTCATCAACGGCATGGGCGGCGACACGGGAGACGACATCGACGAAGATGATGCCGCCGTGATGCTCACGCCCGAAGAATCGGCCGGTCTTTCGAAGGATCCGCTGCGCGCGTATCTGCGCGGCGTGGGTTCGCATAAGCTTCTCACCCGTGCGGGCGAAATCGAAGTTGCGAAGTCGATCGAGCAGTTCACGATTCGTCTTGTTTCCACGATTGTTCAGTATCCGAGCGCAGTTGAGGAAATCCTGCGCTTGGGCGAAGTGCTTCGCGACGAAAATACTGCGGTCGACACGGTGGTGGACGGCTTCAACGATGCCGCGCAGAAGGCGAGCGAGACGGCGGACTCCGCGAACGGCGACGAGATCGCAACCGACATCGGCGCTGCAGCCATGACGGTTGATCAGCTCTCCGAAATGCGCGAGCGCGTGCTTTCGCTCTTTGACGCCGCACGCGCGGCGCTCGAGCGCGTGCGCGCAAACTACGGCGACCCGGCGCATGTCCGCGCCTACCGTCATGCGCTTAAGGACATGTCGGATGCGCTTTCGCCCATCCGCTTCTCCGTGAAGCTCGTGACGCAGATCACGGACCACATCGGCACGCACATGGACGAAGTGAACGACACTCTGAAGAAGATGCGCCTCACGCTCGTCAATCAGTGCCGCATGCCGCAGAAGGATGCCGTTGATCTTCTGAAGAGCGACGAAGTGACGAACCCGGCCTGCTTCGACCGCATTGCTGCGCTCGACAAGCCCTGGTCGAAGGGCGTTGCGCATTCGATCGCGATTCTGAAGGAAGAGCAGGACGTGCTCATCCGCGCTGAAAAGAACGGGCTCCTGAAGCTCTCTGAACAGCGCGAGCTCGGCCGCGCCATGAAGCTCGCCCAGACGAACCTCATGCAGGCGAAGGCGAAGATGATCGAGGCGAACCTGCGCCTCGTCATTTCGATTGCCAAGGGCTACGTCAACCGCGGCCTGGCCATGACCGATCTGATTCAGGAGGGCAACCTCGGGCTCATGAAGGCGGTCGACAAGTTCGAATACCGCCGCGGCTACAAGTTCTCGACCTATGCCACCTGGTGGGTTCGCCAGTCCGTGACCCGTGCGGTTGCGGATTTCGGCAACACAATCCGCATTCCGGTGCATATGACCGAGTCCTACAACAAGCTGCGCCGCCAGAAGCAGAAGTTCCTGCAGCAGCACGGCCGTCAGCCGACCGAGCAGGAGCTCGCGGAGCTCGCCGACCTGCCGCTTCAGAAGGTGCTTCTGCTCACGCAGGCAATGCGCGGCGTGGAATCGATCGATGCGCCGATCGGCGACGAGGAAGACGCAACGAAGCTCGACTTCGTGAAGGGCGACGAGCATGACGATCCGGGCATTGCCTTCCAGGATCAGTCGATGGTGGAGTGCATTCAGAAGTCCCTCAATGAACTCACCCCGCGCGAAGCTCAGGTGCTGCGCCTTCGCTACGGCATCGGCACGAATCAGGACCATACGCTCGAAGAGGTGGGCCGCACGCTCGGCCTCACGCGCGAGCGCGTGCGCCAGATCGAGTCGGCTGCCATCAGAAAGCTCCGTACGCCGGACTTTACGGAACGTCTGCGCGACTATCTCTCGAACTGATGCCTAGGATTTGATTCCCTGACATTGAAGCGCCCTGAAGCATGGAGAACCTGCCTCAGGGCGTTTTTACTCGAGCGAACTTGGCTGAGGGAGTTTCCTCCCGTCCTGATTCTCGGGTAGAATCGTCCTCTTTCATGAATGCATGGCGGGCCTGTAGCCAAGTTGGTTAAGGCACCGGACTCATAATCCGGCTATCCTGGGTTCAAGTCCCAGCGGGCCTACCAGATCTTCCTTTCGGGTGAAGCCTCTCTCCAGTCCCCGGGCGAGCGTGCGCATTAGCCCCTCAAACAAGGGTCGGATCAGCTGCTCCAGGCGGTTGATTTTTCCCTCGCCTTCTTCTCCCCCTCTTGAATTTTCGGATGTCTTCCTTCGAACAGTTCGGTCTTGATCCCCGCATTCTTTCCGCCATTAAAAGCATGGGCTACGCGACGCCCACGCCGATTCAGGAGCAGGCTATTCCTGTTGTTCTGATGGGCGGCGACGTGATGGGGGCGGCGCAGACCGGCACCGGGAAGACCGCCGGCTTCGGCCTTCCGCTGATTCAGAGAATTCTCCCGAAGGCCAACACCTCGATGTCGCCTGCGCGCCATCCGGTGCGTGCGCTTGTGCTTGCGCCGACGCGCGAGTTGGCCGACCAGGTGTCGGAAAACCTCGTTGCCTATTCGAAAGACACGCCGCTGCGCGCGGGCGTCGTTTATGGAGGCGTCGATATTCGTCCCCAGTCGGAGATGCTGAGAAGAGGCGTCGAAATCCTCACGGCGACGCCGGGGCGACTCCTTGATCATGTCGAACAGAAGGCCGTCAACCTCTCCCAGGTTGAAATCGTCGTGCTCGACGAAGCGGACCGCATGCTTGATATGGGGTTCCTGCCGGACATCTCGCGCATTCTGAAGCTTCTTCCGGCCAATCGTCAGAGCCTTCTTTTTTCGGCCACCTTCTCGCCCGAAATCAAGAAGCTCGCGAAGAATTTCCTGAAGCCCAATCCTTGCGTGATTGAGGTGGCGAGGGAGAATTCAACTGCGGAAACCGTCACGCAGGAACTCTTCACGGTTTCTGACCGCGAAAAAACGGATGTCCTCATCGACATGCTGAAGACGCGCGGTCCGGAGGGCGGGCCCCTCACGCAGGTTCTCGTCTTCGTGAACGCGAAGATCACCTGCCGGCGTCTCGCCCGCACGCTCGAGCGCGTCGGAATCAATGCCGACGCCATTCACGGCGACAAGACGCAGGAAGAGCGCCAGGTGGCGCTCGAAGGCTTCCGCACGGGTGCGATCCATGTGCTCGTCGCGACGGACGTTGCGGCACGCGGGCTCGACATCAAGGAGCTTCCCTTCGTCATCAATTACGACGTTCCCTACAGCGCTGAGGACTACGTGCACCGCATCGGCCGCACGGGCCGTGCGGGTTCGAAGGGCGTCGCCACGATGCTCGCCACGCCTGAAGACAAGCGTCTCGTTGAAGCGATCGAAGCCCTCACGAAGCAGACCTTCAAGCCCATTGCCGTCTCCCCGATGCCGAGAAACCGCAGAAATGCGATGTCGCGCCGCCGCGATCAGGGCTACGTCGAACGCGTCGATACGCCCGAAGACGAGCGTATTGCGCGCGAGCGCGCCCGCGCCTACGTGCCGCCCGCTCAGCGCCACCGCGATCCGATTTTCGACATGCCCTACATCGAACGCAATCCCGGCACCGCAAAGAAGGCGGACGAGCCCCTCTACCTCGAGCGCCGTGAAAAGCGTCGTCCGGTCGCTGCACTCCTTGGCGGCAGCGGTCATTGACGAAAAGCCGCAATCGTTCAAAAATCCCTGGAAAGACTTATTGTTCCGGGGATTTTTGCTCTATGCGCTGGGAGAATAATCCGCGCAGTTTGAGCGCGCTGAAGCGAGTAAAAAACGAAGTGGAGAGGCATTTCCTTAATGCGGAGTCTCTCCGGATTTTTTCCGCGAGGAGAGTCTGAGCGATGCAAAAGCCTGATGAAATCATAGAAGGGAAGCTCCGCGAACTCGGCATTCCCTATGAGCGGCACGATCATGCGCCCATCATGACGGTCGAAGAAGGCCGGGTGCTCGCGTGCGAGTACGGGTCCTTCTGCATGAAGAACCTCTTTCTCACTGCGAAAAAGCGCTTCTACCTCCTCATGATGCCGTCGGAGAAGAGCTTCTCTTCCAAAGCGCTCGCGAAGCAATTGGGCTGCGGACACATATCCTTCGGAAGCCCGGAGAAGCTCGCAGAGTGCCTCCGGACGTATCCGGGCGCCGTTACGTGCCTGGGCCTTCTTTTTGACGAAAAGCATCAGGTCGAGGTGCTGGTCGACAAGGCGCTCCTCGAGGTGCCTCTCGTCGACGCGCATCCGTGCTCCAACGCGGCGAGCATCAAGCTCGCGATGAAGGACATTCTCGAGGTCTGGCTTCCGGCAACGGGACATGCCGACTGGAAAACGGTAGAGATTGATTAACGCTCCGGCATCAGCAGAGCCGCTACGAAAAAAGACCGGCAGGATTGCTCCCGCCGGTCTTTTTTTCTGTCAGGGTGAAATGGCTTTCATCAACCCATCGGGATCAGTCCGCGGCCAAGGAAGTAGCTGCAGGCGACGCCGATGATGACCGCGATGATGTTGAGCCAGATGCCGGCCTTCACCATGTCGGCGATCTTCAAGCGCCCCGTGCCGAAGACGATCGCGTTCGGGGGCGTGCCCACCGGCATCATGAAGGCGCACGAGCAGGCGATGACCATCGCGAAGAGCGGCGCTTCAGGATTGATGTGGAGGCTTTCGGAAGCCGCAGCCACCACAGGCATCATCGTTGCGGCAAGGGCCGTATTCGACGTGACTTCAGAGACAAAGGTGATCACGGTGGAGATGCCCGTCATGAAGGCCAGGTCGCTCACGCCCTGGAAGATCGACGCCTGGGCGCCGATGAGAGCGGCCACGCCCGTCGACTGAATCGCCGCCGCCATCGAGAGGCCGCCGCCGAAGAGGAGAAGCACGTCCCAGGCAACAACATCCTTGGCGCTGTTCCAGTCAAGCGCGTGGATGCCGCGCTTGGCGTCAACCGGAATCATGAAGAGGAGAATGCCTGCGCCCATGGCGATGAGTTCATCGGAAAGGGGCTTCAGGGGTCTTGCGCCATTGATTTCGAGGCCGCGCAGAACAGGACCGAACATCCAGAGGACTGCCGCGAGGACGAAGATCGCAAGAACGATCTTTTCACCGCGCGAGAGGGGCCCGAGCTTTCTCAATTCGCCCTTGATCCATTCCCGCCCGCCGGGGATGCCTTCCATGTTGACAGGGAAGAGGAAGCGCGTGAGGAGGATGTAGGTTGCAGGAAGAAGGAGGAGCGTCACCGGAAGCGCAACCTTCATCCAGCCGAGGAAGGAAACCTGGACGTGATAGGTGTCTTCAACAAAGCGCGCAAAGATGCCGTTCGGGGGCGAACCCACGAGCGTCGCCATGCCGCCGATTGAGGCTGCATAGGCAATGGAGAGAAGCACGCAGACGGCGAAATTTCGTTCGTCCTTCGTGATTTCCGGGCTCGTCTGGGTGGAGCGGATGACGCCCATCACAGCCACCGCGATCGGCACCATCATGGCCGCCGTTGCAGAATTGGAAACCCAGGCCGAAAGGAAGGCCGTGGAGATCATGAGACCGAAAATCATCTGCTTCGGCTTGGTGCCGAAGAGAGAAATCGTCACGAGTGCGATGCGTCGGTCGAGGTGCCAGCGATGAATCGCTGCTGCGATCAGGAAGCCGCCGAGAAAGAGGAAGATCGTTCCCGAGGCATAGTGGCGCATGGTGTTGACCGGGGTTGCAATATCCAGAAGCGGATAAAGCAGGATCGGCAGCATCGCCGTGACGGCAATCGGCAGCGCTTCGCTGAACCACCAGATGGCCATCAGGGTCGTGACTGCCGCACAGGCCTTGCCTGCGTGGCCGAACTCGACCACTTTGCCTGCCGTATTGACAAAAGTGTCGGGCAGCAGGAAGTAGACGAGGATGGCGAGCACAGGCCCCAGGATAAACGCCCAGATCTTGGTCGAATTCGAGACCGCATCAACCGAGACCGATGAGGTTTGGAGTGGCATGGTGTCGCTCCTTGATAAAAGTCAAAGGGAGGAAAAATCCTTTACGATGACATCAGGATATACGCTGGAGGAAAGTTCTGCTTCGAATGAATTGGGACGAGTTGGGGTGAAATAGGAGGCGATGGCGGGTAAATGAGGGTATTATTGATTTAATTATTTGATTTTATTGAATATCCGACCGAGTTAAGTCGTGTGGAGTAAGGTGGTTGCCGTAGCGGATCAATGGGATGGATCCTTCCAAAGACTTGCTTTTCGATATAAAGATCTATAGCGTTAACCCTCACAGCATCATGAACGGAAAAGGAAGCGTTCCTTTTCCCGATGCCGGGAGCAGGATCACGAAGTTTTGATCCGGCGCTCCCGGAATTCCCCGCAGACTCGAGCGGGGAACCCAAGCACAATGCCGGGTCCCTCCCGGTCTGTGCGAGTTGCGCCCAATTCCCTGCGGGGGAAACACATCATTATTCGGGCATAGGCAACAGGGGTTCAGAACCTGAACCCATCCGTGATGTCTGCGTCGCCGGAAGGCTTTTTCTTCTCTTTGAGTTCTCATGCATTCCCTCCTGAGGGAAGGGCATCAATGCACCCAAAAAGAATCAAGGCGTTCCGACTGACGGGCGAGTGAGGGTGGGAGCGCCCGCGGCGTGCAAAGGAGGCACGCGAATGCTCCGGGCTGGATTTCGTTTCGAATTGCCGCGCCCAGACAAGGGGTCTGAAGACGGCTAAAGAGGAGCAACGGTCATGGCGACGCATCGTCTCACCATCAAGGGTCAGGTCACTATTCCTAAGGAAATTCGCGATTATCTCGGTCTTGCGGAAGGCAATTCCAGTGTGGATTTTTCCATCGCGCCTGACGGTACGGTTGTTGTAAAAAAAGCAGGTGAAGCGGCTCACGCTTCGAGTCTGCGCACTCGCGCCCAGCGTGCTGCCCGTTCGGTGCAGCAGGCCTGTTCGGGCCGCAGCCGCGAAATGAACCGCGGCGGAGTGCTTGCCCTTCTCGCCGGAGGCTTCTGACGCGAGCGGCTGAAAGTAAACCAGAAAGCAAAGCCCGGATGAGGGAGAACTCATCCGGGCTTTGCTTTCTGTGCGGTCGCGCTTCAGGAATTCTTTTTGTCTTCCATCGAAGGGGGCGGAACAAGGCCTTCCTCCTTCGCGAGCTTCTGCGCCGCCTTGTCCTGTTCCTTGAGCGCCTTCTTGAGGGTTGAGGGCTGGAGAACCGGGAAGTTGACGAGCACGAGGAGACCGTGAGGATCTGCGTCCGCAAGCTCGACCGAGCCGCCCGAGCGCTTCACGATGCGGTCGACGATGGCGAGTCCGAGGCCTGAACCCGTCACGCCCGAGCGCGCCGATTCGCCGCGCTCGAAGGGGCGCATCACGCGGGCGCGCTGGTCTTCGGGGAGGCCTTTCCCCTGGTCGGCAACGGCAAGCGTTGCCGTGCGTCCGTCGGGGCTCTTCGTAAGCGTCATGGAGAGCCTCAGAATGCCGTCGTCGCTTCTGCCGTAGCGCTGGGCATTGACGATGAGGTTCTGAATGGCGCGCGAGAGCTCAAGCGGATGCGCCATGACGAAGATGTCGTCGGGGAGATTGCTTGCCGTGAGTTCCACGGAAGAATCGGTTTCAATGCGTGCGTTGTGGATGGCTGCGGTCACGGCCTCGCCGAAATTCACCATCACCTGATCCTCGTTGGTGCGGCGCGCATAAGCCAGGAACTGGTTGACGATGTTTTCCATCTGCTCGAGGTCGCTCACCATGGCTTCGCGGGAGTCGCCGGGAAGATCAGCAAGTTCGACCTCAAGGCGCAGACGCGTGATCGGGGTGCGGAGGTCGTGCGAGACGCCGGCAAGAAGCAGCTCGCGGTCGGCTTCCATGTGCCCGAGATCCTCCACCATGCGGTTGAAGCTCACATTGACCGCCTGAATTTCAGCCGTGGTGGCGTCTTCGGGGAGGGGGTCGGGCTTCTTTCCCTGACTGATCTCGCGCGCAAAGGCCGAGAGTCTTGCGAGGGGCTGCACGACATGGCGCGCGAGAAGCGTGGCGCCGAAAAGAGACGCAATGCCGGCCGCGAGCGCCCACCAGAGCCAGGTGGTGCCGTACGGGGGATCGAGCACGTCGTCCTTCGTCTGCAGCCAGTAAGTGTCGCCGTCAATGTCGAAGGTCACCCAGAGGCCGTCATTGCCGTTCACGCGCGTGGCAAGGATGGTATCGGGTCCGAGAGACGTCTTCACAAGCTGATCAATCAGACCGTTGTAGCCTTCGCTCGAAATCCGGAAGATCTTGTCCGTGGGGTCGCGCGGCGAGATGAGCACGCCCTCGCGGGCAGCGAGCGTCTTGAGGAGATCCACGCGGTAGAGGGGATCCGCGGTGACGAGTGCGTACTTGGTGAGATTGACTGTCGAAACGATGTGCTGGGCCACCCCCTGCGAATAAGGGAGTTCGGAGAGCACGCGAAAACTCTGCAGCCACCCGATCACGGAGAAGAAGAGGAGTCCGCAGAGGAGGAGAAACGTCCGCCAGAAGAGGCTCGGGCGGCTCGTTTTGAGTTGTGAGATCCAGGACACGGCAGAAGGAGAAAAGAGAGAGTTTGAGGCTCAGGAGCCGCCGCCATCAGAAGGCAAAAAGGACGCACGGGCTTCTTTTGAGACCGTACGTCCTCTTCTTGTAAACGGGCGTCGTCGAAATGTCAATCAGGCGTGGCCGTCCGGAATGAAGACGTAGCCGAGGCCCCAGACGGTCTGGAGGTAGCGGGGCTTCGAGGGATCGGGTTCCAGAAGTTTTCTGAGGCGCGAAACCTGAACGTCGAGCGAACGGTCGAAAGCTTCGTATTCGCGGCCGCGGGCCATCTCCATCAGCTTGTCGCGCGAGAGGGGCTGACGCGGATGACGGGCAAAGGCCTTGAGAACCGCAAATTCGCCGGTAGTGAGCGGAACGACTTCACCGTTCTTCTTGAGAACGCGCGTGCCGAGGTCGAGCTCAAAGTCGCCGAAGCGGACAACTTCGTTCTCAAGCGACGGCGCGCCCGGCGCATCCTGACGCGGACGGCGGCGCAGCACGGCATGAATGCGGGCAAGGAGCTCACGGGGATTAAAGGGCTTGCCGAGGTAGTCGTCGGCGCCGAGTTCGAGACCCAGGATGCGGTCGACATCCTCGCCGCGGGCGGTGAGCATGATGATCGGGGTCGTATCCTTTTCAGAGCGCAGGCGCTTCAGAATGGCAAGACCGTCTTCGCCCGGCATCATGAGGTCGAGAATCAGCACGTCGAAGTGCTCGCGCACCCAGAGGCGCTTCATCGCCTCGCCGTTTTCGCTCACAAAAACCGTGAAGCCGTTTTCACCGAGATACCTGCGCAGAAGATCGCGCAGCCGGGGGTCATCGTCGACGATAAGAATCTTGGGGGTGCGTTCAACCATTTGTTCGCTCCTGATGGCGAAGAAGGAAGATCCCGGCGAGCTTCTCGCTGCGGGCTTCCCAATGAATTTCAATGCTTCAATTGTTTCACCTTATTCCCCTTCGCGTCACCCTCGGGCAATTCGATGTTACAAATACGCGGTCAAAGATACATGCCCGGAAAAATCTCCTTAGATCGCTCTCGAAAGCAGTTTCTTTCAGGGGTAAATGTAAATTAGAGGTTTTCTGAGGATGGATTTTTGATGTTTTATGCGACTCAAATTGACGCTTAGTATCAGAAGAAAGCCGTTTTTTCTGAAGAAAGCATGCTCACGAGCGGCAATGTTCTGTCACGGTTTACTAAAACTTGCCGCAAACCGAAGAGATTCCCCCTGATATATTGGAAATCAACAGAGACCCCGGAGGGGATGGCTCTAGGACGCTGCTTTCTGTGATGCGTCCGGCGCGGGCTCCTCCCTTCATTCTTTGAGACTTGATTTCATGGTTAGACGTTACTGCTCTTCAGTTCTTGCGCTTGCTGCCTGCCTTGCGGCAGGACCGGCCTTTGCGGCTGAGCTCACGGACGAACCGCTCGGTGCCGTCGCTGGCGTCCCTCAGGCGAAGGACTGCGGAACTGCGGAAGCGCCCTGCGTGCAGCTCTGGGGCAGCATGCGGGCGGAAGAACGCGCAAGGCTCTGGCCGTTCCTGGATGAATCTTCGAAGCTCTCCTACTGGCGCAGCATGACGCCCGAAGAGAGAAAGAGTCTGAGGATGTGCCTCTCCGAGCGCGACCGCGAGGCTTTGCGCCGCCGCTTCTCCTTTGACGCCCGCAATGGCCGGGAGCTCGTGCGTCCGAAGCTCTGCGGCGAGGAACGCCGCCTGATGCGCGAGCAGATCATGGAAGTGCACATGCAGTTCAGACGCGCGCACGGCGCTCACGAAGGCTCTGCTCAGCCTCTGCCGCCGCCGCCTCCGCGGGCTCCGCACCATCTCGAGCATTGAATTTCCATGCAAGCATGTCGCAATGCCGGCCGGGTCTTTTCGGAAGATCCGGCTTTTTTTCGCTGAGAAACGCTCTCGTATAATCTGAACTTCCCATATCCCAAGCCGAGAAGAGGCGTCTTTTTTTATGTCCGGATCCTTACCTCTGATCCTTGCGCTCGATACTGCGCAGGAAGATTGTGCAGCGGCGCTCCTCAAGGGGACTGAACTGATTGCCAGCCGGGTGGAGACGGTCGGAAGCCGCCACAGCGAGCTGATTCTGCCGATGGTGCGCGATCTCCTTGCGGAGGCGGGCGTTGACAAGACCCGACTCGGCCTGATTGCCTTCGGCGCGGGTCCGGGCTCCTTTACGGGGCTTCGGGTAGCCTGCGGCGTGGCGCAGGGTCTGGCCTGGGCGCTCGAATGCATGACGGCGCCGGTTTCAAGTCTTGAAGCGCAGGCGGAGTGGCTTAAGGACGAAGAGCACCTTCCTGCGGGCGAGGTGGTTGCCGTGCTTAACGACGCCCGCATGCATGAGTGCTACGGCGGCGTCTGGCGCGTGCCGGAGAACCCTGACGCGCGGCTCGAGCGCGTTGCGGGCCCGGAAATCGTGGCGCCTGCGGATGCCATGAAGTTCCTTTCCGCCTATGGCGCCCGCCATCTCGTCGGAAGCGCGGAATTGGTTTATGGCGATGAAATGGCGCTTGACGACGCCGTATGTCATGTCGCGAGCCGAAGCTCCCGGCCGGAAGCGATCGGACGCATTGCCGCCAGGATGTCTGCCGCGGGCGAAGTGGTGAGCCCGGAGCTTGCCGCTCCGGTTTACGTCCGCAACCGCGTGGCGCTCACTATGGCTGAACGCGCCCGCGGCGAGAGGCTTCAATGACGACGGCACTCACTGAAATCCGTCCGATGCATCGGGAGGATGCGCCTCAACTCGCGCGCCTCGAAGCGCTGGTTGAAGCGTCGCCCTGGAGCGAAAAGAATTTTCTCGATTCACTTAACGCCGGGCATCTTGGATTCATCCTTGAAAAGGAAGGACAAATTGCCGCCTGGGCCGTCGTCATGACGGTGCTCGACGAGGCGGAGCTCCTCATCATCGGCGTTCGCCCCGACATGCAGCGGCAGGGACTCGGCTCAAAGCTTCTTTCCTTCGTGCTGCGCGAGCTTCGCGGCAGAACGGTTCTCATGAATCTTGAAGTCCGGGCGGGAAATCTTCCGGCCATCGGGCTCTATAAGCGCTTCGGCTTCCTGCAGACCGGCATTCGGCGCGGATACTATCCGGGCGAAAATGGATCGGGCCGCGAGGATGCGCTTCTCATGAGCCTTTCCCCGCTTCCGGAATGCGGCATGAATGCGGGCGGGAGCGCAGCATGAGCTTTACCCGCGAAGACTGCGAAATGATCGAAGCGATGGGGCTCGGTCCCGTCTGGCTTCTGAGAGAAACGGAGGATCCGTTTCTGCCTGAGCTCGGAACTCTCGTCAGGGAACTCCGCGAGCCTCTTCAATCTCCCCGTCCGACTCAGGGAGCCGCGGCTCTTAAAGAGCAGAGCGGTGCGCGGCCCGGGCCCGTGCTCCGGGCTCAGGCGCCCGCAGAGGGGGGAGCGCCCCTTCAGACCGCGCACATGGGAATGCCCGAATCGCTCGCGGAAAAAATCCGCGCGGCAGGCTGGGATGAACTGAAGGCGCTTGCGAATGCCTGCAGTCTCTGCTCCATGGCGTCGAGCCGCCAGCATGTCGTTTTTTCCGATGGCGATCCGGGACCAGGACTCGTCATTGTGGGCGAAGCTCCGGGTGCGGAGGAAGATCTTCAGGGGCTTCCCTTTGTTGGAAAGTCCGGACAGCTTCTGACCTCGATGCTCGAGTCGCTCAACATCGTGCGAAGGAAGGACGCCGTCATCCTCAACGTCCTCAAGTGCCGTCCGCCTCAGAACCGTAATCCTCAGCCCGAGGAAATCAGCTGCTGCGGACACTATCTCGAGCGTCAGCTCGAGATCCTCGCACCCCGGGTGCTTCTTCTGGCCGGGCGCTTTGCCGTCGGATCGCTTCTGAAGCTCGAGGGAAATTTCTCCATCGGGCGCCAGCGCGGACGCATTCATCAGGTCATGATCGGCGGAAGAACCGTGCCTGCCGTTGTGACCTACCATCCGTCTTATCTCCTGCGCTCGCCCCTTGAAAAGGCAAAGTCATGGGATGATCTGTTACTATTGAAGAGCGCCATGCGGGATGCCGGCATCCTGCCGCCCGAAAAGGAAAAGCGCTGGAATTAGCCTGCTCTGCACGCAGAGCT
Organism: Sutterella faecalis; assembly: GCF_006337085.1. Taxonomy (GTDB): domain Bacteria; phylum Pseudomonadota; class Gammaproteobacteria; order Burkholderiales; family Burkholderiaceae_F; genus Sutterella; species Sutterella faecalis. The sequence continues at coordinate 2,447,714 of NZ_CP040882.1, forward strand.
CCCCGGAGCATTGCGACGGCATTTGAATGCAGGATTCTTCGGGGAATCTTCCGCCATACGGACTAGGCTGTCTAAGCCTGATTGCGGGTCGAGCGCGCTTTGAGCTGCTCCTACAATGTTTACCTTCTAAATCATATGGTCATCCGGATATGTGGGCTGTCGCAAGGCATCGCGTGGAACCGGAGTGATCCCGGGTGAAAGATGTCTGAAATTCAAAACCTTCGGAATGGCTGCGAGGAGCAGAATCCTGGCGGATGCGCGGGGAGTGCGAATTACGATGAAGCGCTGCGCTCCTGTTCGCGCGAGGCAGCTGCAACGCTTGCGGCTGCCGCGGCCGTGACGGCTTTCTTCTGGGGAACGCTCTTTCTCTTTTCGTTGAGTAAAGCAAGTTTCTTCGGGTTCCCGCTCTGGTTCATGGCTGCCGTACCCGGCGGCTATCTTTTTTCGATTGTCGCGGTCGTCTGGATCGTGAAGCGTTATTTCCGGGACATTCCGCTCGACATCACGCCCGATGCGCCCCGAAAGCTCCATTCGACTGAAGGAGCCGAATGATGTCCGACACCGTGCTCATCTTCATTCCGCTTCTCCTTTTCTTCCTCGTTCTCGTCTTCACGATGCTCTGGACGGAGCGTACGCGAAGCCGTCAGTTTGAAGCGGGACGAGCATTCAGCGGGGAATATTTCCTGGGAAGCCGCTCGCTCTCGGGATTTGTTCTGGCAATGACCCTCATTGCCACATATGGTTCGGTTTCCTCCTTTGTGTCCGGTCCCGGAATTGCCTGGAAGCTCGGCCTCGGCTGGGTGGTTTTTGCCGCCCCGCAGATTATTGCGGGCTTCTTCATTCTCGGACTTCTCGGCAAGAAGATGGCGCTCGTATCGCGCGCCTGCGGCGCAATCACGGTCACGGGCCTGATCGACAAGCGCTTTGGAAGCCGGGCGCTTTCCATCATTCTTTCGATTGCGCTTTTGCTCTTCTTTACCGCCATGATGACGGGGCAGTTCATCGGGGGCGCGGCCATCTTTTCCGAGGCTGCCGGCATTTCGCCGGAAGCCGGTCTCCTTCTCTTCGGCGCGCTTACGGTTTTCTATACCGCCTTCGGCGGCTTCAGGGCGGTTGCCTGGACCGATATGGTCTGCGCGATTCTGATGCTCGTCGGCATGGTGATGCTGGGAAGCGCCGTTGTTAGTGAGGCAGGGGGCCTTACGACCGCGATGGCGCGCGTGGCCGCTGCCGGCTTAAGTGATCCTGCTCGCGACATTTCCACGAGCACGATGCTTTCGCCCAATGCGGGCGGGGCGCTCCCCTGGACGCTTCTTTTTTCGGCCTGGATCCTCGTCGGCTTCGGGACGGCGGGGCTCCCGCAGTCGGCGGTGCGCTGCATGAGCTACCGGACATCGGGAGACCTCCACCGCGCAATGATCGTGAGCACGATCGTCTGCGGCGCTCTCATGGTGGGCGTGACGACGATCGGCGTCCTTGCGCGCGGCATCCCCGGGCTTGAGCTCGGCGGCGCTTCAACGGATCATCTGATCCCGCGCCTCATCGCTCAGCACATGACGCCGCTCGAAGCCGGCATTACGCTGATCGGGCCGCTTGCCGCCACCATGTCGACCGTGAGTTCGCTCCTGATTGCCGCCTCTGCTGCCGTGGTGAAGGATCTTCTGATCGCCATGCGTCCGGAATTTGAAGACAAATCCCGTGCGCTTCTTCTGGCGTCGCGCGGGACGACGCTCTTTCTCGGCGTCGTGGCGATGATTTTTGCGCTCAGGCCCATGGATCTGGTGGCCTGGATCAATATGGGCGCATTCGGAGGTCTTGAGATTGCGTTTCTGCTTCCGCTCGCGGGCGGGCTTTACTGGAAGCGCGCAACGTCTGCAGGCTGCCTCATCTCGATCGCTGCGGGTTTCGCCGTCTACGGCTGGGCGCTTTTCATGAAGCCCGATCTCGCGGGATTCCATGCCATTGTGCCCGCGTTTGCCGCTGCAGCGTTCTTCTTTGTGGCCGGAAGCCTGCTCACGCGCGATAAGGAAAATGCGAATCTTCGCTATTTCTTCCCGCAGCATTGAGAACGCTTCAGGAACCAGGATTCATTCGCGACGAAAGAGGCGCATCTCGTGACGGGAAGGCGCCTCTTTTAGCCGGCTCTTTTTGAATTTTCATCAGGAAAGACGGGTGGCCGCCTTCATTTCCTTAACGAATGCACGAAGGGAAGCGAGCATTTTCGCGTGATCCCCAAGGTTTTCCGCAATGATTTTCGTTACGGCAGACCCCGCAATGGCGCCGTCGGCGCCGGATTGGAGGGCGGCCTTAACGTGTTCGGGTCTTGAGATTCCGAAGCCGAGAAGAAGGGGCGCGGCATGGGCTTTGCGAAGCGCTTCAACCTCGGAGAGCTGCGGCATTTCCGCCGCGCGCTCCGTGCCGGTGATGCCGGTGCGGGAGAGGAGATACACGTAGCCTTTGGAGCGTTCGGCCACTTTGCGAAGCAGTTCGGGCGCTGCGCTGGGGGGCGCAATGGCAACGAGGGAGACGCCCTGACGGGCGGCGGCTTCATCCCATTCCGGTTCGCGCTCGCGCATTGAGATGGGCACATCCGGAATGAGCACCGCGTCGGCCCCGGCAGAATGAACGGCCTTGAAGAAATTCCCGATTCCCGGCGCGGTCACGAGATTCACGTAGAGCATGAGGCTGATGGGGAGGTCCGGGTGCGCCTCGCGAACGCTCTTGACGATCGCAAGGCACTTTTCAGTTGTGGATCCGGCTTCGAGCGCCCGTCCTGCGGAAGCTTCGATCACTGGGCCGTCTGCGCAGGGGTCGGAAAAGGGAATGCCGAGTTCGAGCGCATCGGCGCCGCCTTCAATCAGCGCTTCAACGACCTTCCTCGAGGTGTCGGGATCCGGGTCGCAGAGGTTGACGAAGGGAACGAAGGCGCCTTCGCGGCGGGCGCGGAGGCCTTCGAAGAGTTTTTGAAAACGATTGGGCTCAGTCATTTTTGGTAGAGGGCAGCAGTTGAATGTTGGGTTCCTGAGGGGCGCTTTATTTCAGAAGCGCCTCGGCGGCATCGGGCGAAAGCTTCCCGTTCATGAAGAGGCCTTCCTCTTCGAGCCGGGCGCTCACCTGGAAGATGTCCTTGTCGCCGCGTCCGGAGAGATTCACGATGAGCTTTTGCTCTTTATCGGGATTCTCGCGGGCGAGCTTCAATGCAAAGGCAAGCGCATGCGCACTCTCGAGCGCCGGGATGATGCCTTCGCGGCGCGAGAGTTCAATGAATGCGGAGAGCGCTTCGCGGTCGGTGGCGCTCACGTACTTCGCGCGCCCCGTTTCCATGAGGTAGGCGTGTTCCGGGCCCACCGAAGGGAAGTCGAGACCGGCGGAAATGGAGAAGGATTCTTCAATCTGACCTTCGGGCGTCTGCATGTTGTAGGAGCGGGCGCCGAAGAAGATGCCGGGGGTGCCCTTTTCGAGCGTCGCGCCGTGATAGGCCGTGTCGAGCCCGCGGCCCGCGGGTTCGACGCCGAAGAGCTTCACGTCCCTGAAGGGCACGAAGTCCGTGAAGATTCCGATCGCGTTCGATCCGCCTCCGACGCAGGCGATGACGGCGTCGGGAAGGCCGCCCTCAAATTCCGCAAACTGCCTGCGCGCTTCTTCGCCGATGACCTTCTGGAATTCGCGCACGATGGTGGGGAAGGGATGCGGACCCGCAGCGGTGCCGAGCATGTAGTGCGTGTCGCGGAAGCTCCCGGCCCAGTCGCGAAGCGCCGCGTTGCAGGCTTCCTTGAGCGTTCCCCGGCCCGCCGTCACGGGGACGACCTCTGCGCCCATGAGTTCCATGCGAAAGACATTGGGCTTCTGCCGCTCGACGTCCTTGGCGCCCATGTAGACGCGGCACTGGAAGCCGAGGAGCGCGCAAGCGAGGGCCGTCGCCACGCCGTGCTGCCCCGCGCCCGTTTCAGCGATGATGCGGGCCTTTCCCATCCGTCGGGCGAGGAGCGCCTGGCCGAGCACCTGGTTGGTCTTGTGAGCGCCCCCGTGCATGAGATCCTCGCGCTTGAGGTAGATCGTCGTCTTTGTTCCCCGGGTGAGATTTCTGCAGCGCGTCAGGGGCGTCGGGCGTCCGCCGTAGTTGACAAGGAGATCAGCGAGCTCGCGCTGAAAGGCGGGATCCTTCTCAGCATCGATGAAGGCGTCTTCGAGCTGGTCAAGAGCCGGAATCAGGACTTCCGGGACGAACTGGCCGCCGAAACGGCCGAAATAGGGGTTGAGCTTCATGGCGAAATCCGTTTGAAAAGAGTTTTGTGGTGCGTTTGGCGTGCTTTACCTGCTGATGCCCCGGATGGCGCCGAAAGCCTCGCGAAGCTTCTCCGGGGACTTGATGCCGGGCGCGTCCTCAACCCCGGAATTGAAGTCGAGGCCGAAGAAGTTCTCTCCGAAAGCGTGCGCGGCGGCCGCTGCGTTGGCCTGGGAGAGGCCGCCCGCAATCACGATTCGGGGAATCGTCCGGAAAAAACGGAGGAGCGAAAAATCAAAGGCCCTTCCGGTGCCGCCGGTCCGACCGAGCCGGGCGCTGTCGAGCACCGCCCGGTCGATGGTTTTGTCTTCAATCAGTTTCTGAATGCGTCGAGCGAGCTCCTCGAGCGCGTCGGCCGAGAGCCCCTCGGGAGTCACGGCAGGGGCAAGCCGAAGCGCCGGAAAATCCGCGTGAAGGCGCTTGAGCGTTTCGTCCGAGAGGTCGCCGTGAATCTGAAGGACATCGGGCTTCAGGGCCGATGCGATGGCGGGAACCTCGTCCAACTGAGCGGCATCGATGACGGCCGCGATTTCAGCAGAAAGCCCGATCGCTCCCGCGCCCCGGCGGATCTCCTCGATAAGCCCGCGGGCGTCTTCAAGCGTCACCCTGCGCTTCGAGCGCGGGGCAAGAATGATGCCGATCGCTACGGCGCCTGCCTTGAGGGCATTCATGGCGTCGCCGGCACGGGTGATGCCGCAGCACTTTGAGTGCCCGTAAAGGAGCTCGCGGACGCCGGTCGAGAGGTCGCGGGCGACTGAAAGCGCCGAACCGCAGAGGAAGGCCCTGATGGCAGGCGACTTCGCGCGCGCTTCGAGAATGTCGGCGGCATTCCGGTAGCCCGATTCCGCAACGATGACGGGATGGCCTGAAAGTTCATTCGCAATGGCCGGGGCCCTCGCGAGGTCGACCTCGAGCGTGCGGAGATTGCGGTTGTTGATGCCGATCACGCGGGCGCCGAGCTCGACGGCATGCCGGGCTTCTTCCGGGGTGGAGGCTTCGGTGAGGATTTCGAGACCGAGCGCACGGGCGTAGTCCGCGAGAAGCCGATAGCCCTCGTCCGAGAGGACGGAGAGCATAAGAAGAACGGCATCGGCGCCGGAGCGGAAGGCGGCGAGGATCTGCTCCCGGCTCACGATGAAGTCCTTCGCGAGAAGGGGCTTCTCCGTGAGGAGACGAAGCGCGGCGAGGCGCTCGAAGGAGCCTCCGAAGAACTGCGGCTCCGTCAGAACGGAAACGGCATCGGCATAGCGGCCGTAAACCCTCGCGTAGTCGGTGAGGTCCACCTCTTCCCGCATGAGGCCCTTCGAGGGAGAGGCGGCCTTCACTTCGAGAATCATGCGGCTTCCCCCGGAACGGAGCTGAGCTTCAAAGCACCCGGTGCGGGACTCTGCGAGGCCGGCCCTGAGGAAGAGCGCCGCGCGCTCCTCTCTTCCCTTTGCTTCTTCGAGAGCGCAGACGGCCGGGAGCTTCTGCGCGCGTTCAGAGGCCGCCGAGACGATCGGCGCGAGAACGGTGCCGTCGATTTTTTCGGGATCGATGAACGAGTTCATGCGGGCAGCCTCGGCGACGAGACCCGGGAGCGGACGGGAAAAGCGTGCCGGATTCATCATGCGGCCTTTCGGGCGGCAGCTTCGCCCATCGCCTTGCGGTGGGCTTCGGCAAAAGCCTGGTGGGCTTCCAGGGTCTTCAGGCCGCAGCCGAGCGCAATCCCGTGGCGCGCCATGGCGAGCGCTTCGGGAAGCGTTTTCGCGCGGTGGCCGAGCAGAAGAAGAAGCGAAAGGTTGGCGGCAATGAAGTCCTTCTGCGCCCGGGTGCCGCGTCCCGACAGGAGCGCGAGCGTGATTTCGGCGTTGTCGGCAGGGTCTCCGCCCTGAAGGTCCTCGAGCGCGTGGGGCTCCACAATGCCGAAATCCTGCGGAGTGAAGCGGCGGCGGATGAGTTCGCCCGATTCGGTGAGTTCAACCGCATCCGTATCGGCGTGGACGGCGACTTCATCGAGGCCGCCTCCGTGAACCACGAAGGCTCGCTTTATGCCGAGCTCGCGAAGCGTCGCGGCAACCGTTTCAAGGAGCGCCGGATCGTAGACGCCGATCAGGGCGTAGTCCGGACGCGCCGGGTTCGTGAGGGGCCCGAGAATATTGAAGATCGTGCGGGTGCGAAGGCTCGCGCGCACGGGACCCGCGAAGCGCATCGCCGGATGGTAGAGCTGAGCGAAGCAGAAGCAGAAGCCCGTGCGGGTGAGAAGTTCGCTGCTTTCCTCCGGTGTCGGGCGGATATCGACGCCGAGCGCATTCAGAAGGTCGGAAGCGCCGCTTTTTGAAGAGACGCCGCGGTTGCCGTGCTTGGCAATGTGAAGACCCATGCCGGCCGCAATGAGGGCCGTCGTTGTGGAAACATTGATGGTCTGCGCGCCGTCGCCGCCGGTGCCGACAATCTCGCCGATCTCAAAGCCGCGGGGCCGAGGGAATCGCGTGGCGGCATTCACCATGGCGTTGGCGGCGCCCTCGATTTCCTCGGGCGTTTCGCCCTTCATCTTGAGGGCGGTAAGACAGGCGGCAAGCTGCGCGGCATCGAGCTTGCCTTCAAAAATCTGGGCGAAGAGCCTGCGGGCATCATCGCGGGAAAGATTGCGGCGGGCGGCAAGGGTTTCAAAATAGGACTGCATGACGGACTCCGAAAGAGGTGAAAAAGCAGAAAAAATGAAAATCGGGGATGAAGACGAAGGCGGGGCTATTTGCCCATCGGCCATCGGAAACCGGTTTTCGATTGATGCTTTTGCATGGAGATTCCTTCGGAAGGGATTGGATTTCGGTTTGCCGCGGAATCTCGCTTCGAGGAGCCCAGGTATGAAAAAAGCCCGCCGGATGAAGTTCCGCGGGCTTTTTCTCAGAAATGCGACTCTGAACTTTAATGAATCAGTTCACGCGCGCACGTGGGGAGAGCACCCGCTCTTTCGAGAGGCGCCACCACCAGTAGCCCGTGAAGACGGGAAGCGTGTGCGTGAAGGTGTTCTGCATTTCCAGTGCCAAGGTGAGGATGTTTCTCTGCGCGCAAAGAATCTTTGAAGCGCGCGGAAACATGATTGCTGAAGAATGGCGGCTTCGTCAATAGGGAAAATAGTTTAGACGGGCACGATCGGCTCGAAGTCTTCCTTTTCGGCATTCCAGATGTTCATGGTCTTCGCCTTCATGTCGTAGTAGAGCGCATGGAGCGAAAGCGTTCCCGATTCCACCTTTTCGCGAAGCCACGCGTAGGAAAGGAGATTTTCAAGCGAGAGGAGCACAGCGCCCTCTTCCGTTCGGCGTGCGAGAAGTTCCGTTTCGGCGAGCGGCTCCTCGCGGCGGATTTCTTCGGCTACCGGGACGGCGAGCGATACCCAGCGGGAGATCCATTTTTCATCGGCAATTTTTCCACGAAAGATAGGAAGCCCTCGGCGCGCGACCTTCCCTGCGGGCGTTCTCACAAGAACGTCCAGCATGGTATCTGCTGCTTCTCAGGCTGCTGAAGCTACGCTAACTGCTGACGACTGCGCCTAGGATCGCACCCGTTTTCGTCTCCACAACCAGGCCGTCAGCGATCACGTATTTCGTTCCTTTGAGTTTCAGCAACTGCTTTACGCCGTTCTTTGCTCGTTCCATCAAGGTGTCCCGAAACGCCGTTGACTGGTAAGGCTCAAAGCCTTTCTGATGAGTGAGAACGGAATAAATGATGCGTGCGAGCAGGTGTGCGAAGGCGACCATGGCACGCCTGTAGCCGCGCCGCATCTTGAGCACCTGGAATTTTTCCTTCAGCGCAGCGGTACCGCCGACCACAAGTCCTCTGGCGGCTTCAATCAGCGTGCGCCTCAGGTGTTTGTTCCCTTTCGGGCATTTTCCACTTTTCTGTTTGCCGGCAGATGTGTTGTCCCCCGGGCAAATGCCGAGCCAGGAAGTAAACTGCTCTGACGTGGGGAAGTGGTCCTTCAAATCCGCACAGAGTTCGGCGTAAATCATGCGGGCCGAGCGTTCCTGAATCCCCGTTATGGTAATGAGCAGCTGGATGTCCTTCTCGTAGGGAGCCTGCAGCTGGCGGAGCCTTTCGAAAGTGCTTCGGTCGTACTCCTCGAGCTGATCGATCTTTTTCCGGAGCGCCAGAATCTGCTCCTTCATCATCGGCTCGATTTCGAAGTTGAGCGCCTGCATGATCTGCTCAGGGCTTGCCCGCAGCCGGCGGCTGTTTTGCTTGATGACATCAAACAAGTGCGGATCATCTCTGAGCTTGGCCATCAGGATGAGGCTGGCAGCTTTGCCTCCGCGGATGTCGCTGAATACCGTTGTAGGCCGGCATCCGGTGAGATTCAGAGACTTGCCGAAACGATTGGAAGTTCGGGAAATGTCATTCCTGTTCTTCTGCAGATCACGTGAAATGACGCGCTGCAGACGAAAGGCCTTCTCCGGCACGAAGGATTTTTTGAAGTTTCCCGTTCGGGCAAGAGACGCCAGACGTGATGCGTCCTTGCGGTCCGTTTTGCGGCCGGCTGCCGCTTTGGCGTCGCGGGCATTGATCAGAGCCAGCTGCTCAGAAGTGAAGCCGGCTCTCTCGAGGGCTTCGTACGGGCTCTGCCACAATGACCCGGTTGATTCCATAAGGATGATGTCGGGATTGCATTCACGGCACCAGGCGGCGAAAGCATCGATGCTTGCGCGGTCGGTATTGAAATCCCGGCTCTCAGATTGTTCACGATGACCTGCAACCTGCTTCTGATGGCAGCAGACGAGTAGGTTGAGATGAACGTCAATGCCTATTGCCGAGCGGTACATCGCGTGAACAGTAATTTCGGGATTACTGATCTGCGCACGGGCAGCTCGCAATGGCGTATCGGTACGGTTAGACTTACTCATAGCCCCTCCATTAAGAAATGATTGGGGTTCGAGGAAGCCCTGGCAACCACGAAGATGTTGGAGAAACAGGTAGACGCAGCAACCACCCGGAAGCTACGCTCATTTTTCCACACGCCTAGTCACCAGCGTTCAAGCCAGCGAACAGAGCAATATAGGGTGCGAAAGTTCCGCTGCAATTTTTTGACGGCAAGCGTCAGAAACGTTACCAAAAAAACGTACGCAGACAGGTCGCGCGCCGAGGGCTTCCTCATCTTTCATGATAGAGGGTGAGGAAGCCCTTTACTCATCACGATTTTTTCGGAAAAAGCGCGCCGTGAATGCCGCCGCAGTTGGAGTGCCCCATGACGATGATGTGGTCGACGTCGAGGTGCTTCACGCCGTATTCCACCGCGGCGAGGACGGCGTCCGGATCTCCGGCATGGTCTGCTCCGGGCACAAGCGCCGCAATGCTTCTCACCACAAAAAGGTCGCCCGGGCGACAGCCCATCAGAATCGCCGGGTCCGCTCTCGAGTCGCAGCAGGCGATGACGAGGGTTTTAGGGCTCTGGCCGTGCGCAAGACGGTCGAAGAACTCGTGTTCCTTGAGCAGATAGGATTCCTTGAAGTTGTGAAAGCCTTCGATTAATTCGTGAAAGTTGACGGACATGACGGCGTTCCTTTGTCCTCTCGGGCTTTTGCTGCGCCCGGAATGCTGGGAGAGGAATTATGGCGCCGCCGGGAGCGCTTCAGGGCGTCTCTGGAAGCACGATGTCCGGAAGATGAAAGAGACCGTCCTTTTTCTCCTCCTCTTCCCGTTCGAGTCCTTCAAAGAGATTCGGATTATTCGACTGGGGGTGGAATTTACCTTCACGGTAGAGCCGCGCCCAGTCGCGCACCGTGTAGGCCGGGAGGCCGAGGAGGCTCGCGGTGCGCTTGTAGCCGCAGCCCTCGCGAAAAAGTTCGAGCGCCTGCTGCTTCACGTTGGGAAGGTATGAGGTCCGCTCATGCTGAGGCTCTGCCGGAACATAGTCGGGCCACGCCTCGTATTTGGGCTTCTCGGGTTCTGCGGGTTCCGGGGCGATTTCCGGGAAAAGGCCGGCCTCAAACTCATCCTGCGGCGCCTGAGGACGATCGTCAGGGGAGGTCGGGCGATGAAGCTTGACTCTGGGCATGGGAAAGACCTCCAGAGGAGAGGAGCTGTGGTTAAAGAGGCATTTCTGAAGTCACCGCTCAAGGATCTTCACGTCTGAGATCTGACTGAAGCGCCAGACGACGAAAGTCTTGGTTCTCAGGTCATAACCAGCAATGGTCTCTTCATCGGGTGAAATCTCTGCAACCTTGAGTGCGCAGGGGCCGCTTGCCGTCGTCATGCTGACGATGGTCCCGGGTTCGTCCCAGGCTTCTACGGAGGGGTGAAAGCGCATGGCTTCAAGGATATCTTCAACGAGATCCGGGGTCATGTGTTTTTTTCCTTTTGGGGGTGGTATTTTTTCGCCGCGTTCTGCCGGAGCTTCTCTGGGTCGGAGGCTTCCGGCAGGTGAGAGTATGGCGGGAAAATCGCAAGTTTGCGAATGTCGTCAGCGTAAATGCCGGAGCGGAAAGGCCTCGGCAAAGTCGAGCACGATGCGGCGAAGATCGTCGGGGAGAAGACGGAGCGCTTTTTCACGGATCATCTGCGGCACGGGAGAGCGTCCTTCCGCAATCGAACCCGCAATGGCAGCGATGGTGTCGCAGTCGCCTCCGAGCGCAACCGCCCGGCGGATGGTTTCTTCGTAGCTTCTGCTCTGAAGCGCAATTTGAAGCGCAAGCGGTACGGTTCCTCGGCAGGAAAGATCCGTCCGGATGGGAGGCGTGAGGCGGCTTAATTCCGGAAGGGGGCCCAGCGCGCTGAAGCGCTTTCCCCATTCGCTTCGAATGTCTTCTTCGGGTTGATGGGCCCGGAAAGCGTCGATTGCCCATACGGTTGCTGCCGCCCCCATCAGCCCTTCCGGGTGTCCGTGCGTGGGAAGCGTTGCGATGCGCGCGAGTTCCTGAGCTTCTCCGGGCGTCCGCGCCGCCCAGGCGCAGGGCGAAATCCGCATTGCCGCACCGTTGCCGAAGCTCATGGGCGAAGGGGCGTTCTCTGAGAGCATCCAGCGCATGAAGCGCGCGCCGTAGCCGGCGCTTCCGTGGTCGCCCGCCACCTTTCTGAGCGCGGGTGCAATCACGTGCTGAAAGCGTTCGTGGTCGATCGTGCCGTCGGACGACCGGGCATCGAGAAGCGCTTTTGCCACGGCGCAGGTGAGAACGGTGTCGTCCGTCGGAAATGCGTCCGGCGGAAAAATGACGAGATCTTCCGCACGGCCGCAGAAGTTGGCGAATTCGTAACGGGAACCGAGGATATCGCCGGCAATGGCGCCAATCAGCGGCATAACGATGTTCTCCAGAGGAAAAAAGGGGAATGGCAGAGTGCCATTCTGATGCGGCTCGCGGCAAAAAACGACTGAAGGACCAGACAAAAGCCGGCCGCATCGCCCGAAAGCGGTGCGGCCGGCTTATTTCCTCGCTGGCGAACCTCCTCAGACGGGAGGCTCACATTGACAAATTAATACTTGTCAAAGTACTTCTGGACTTCCTTCCAGTCGCCGGTCTTCGTGAGGCTCAGCTGCAGAAGCACGCGGGCCTTCTGGGGATTGAGCGACTGAGCGGCAACCCAGTGCATCTTCTGGTCGTCAACCTCAGCGTCCTTCGTGGCGGAGCCGGTCGGAACGCGGGAGGCGCGGACAACAACGATGCCGTCCTTGGCTGCCTGTTCGAGCACGGGCCAGACATCCTTATGGATGTTGCCGTTGCCGACGCCGGCAGAGACGATGCCCTTGTAGCCGGCCTTCACGAGCGCTTCGGCCTGATACTTCTCAACGCCGGCATGGTTGTAGACGATGCCGACCTTCGGGAGCTTATCGAGCTTCGTCACGTCGAACGGAGCCGGAAGCTGGGCGCGCAGGCCCACGGCTTCGTAGGTGACCTTGTCGTTGAAGATCCAGCCCACCTTGCCGAAGTTCATGGCCTGGAAGGTTTCAGGCTGAGTGGTGTTGGTCTTATAGACATCGCGGGCGCCGATGACGACGTTGTCCATCGCAACGACGACGCCCTGTTCGGCCGTCTTCGGTTCAGCAGCCGTGATCACAGCCTGGTAGAGGTTCCTCGGGCCGTCAGCGGAGAGACCGGTCGACGGGAGCATGGCGCCCACGAGCACGACCGGCTTCTTGCAGCGGTTGGTGAGCTGCAGGAAGTAGGCGGTCTCTTCCATCGTGTCGGTGCCGTGCGTGATGACGAAGCCGTCATACTTGCCGCAGTCAGAGGCGAGCGTCTTGGCGAGCTTGAGCCAGACTTCATCGGACATGTCCTGCGAGCCGATCTGCGCAACCTGCACCGGGGTCACATTGGCGACCTTGGCGAGCTGAGGAACAGCCGCCACGAGGTGGTTGACCGACACCTGACCGGCCTTGTAGGCCGAACCCGTGGCCGACTGGCCGGCGCCTGCGATCGTGCCGCCCGTGGCGAGCACGGCGATGTTCGGCAGAGCAAGCGCGGCGGAGGAAGCGGCAGCGAGCGTCAGGGCGAGCAACGAATGCTTAAAGTTCATGTGACAACACTCCTTTTTTGTGTTTTTCGGATGGTATGGGCTCTAGGCCTCTTCACCGGGCCCGTAGCCTGTCGGGTCTGCTGATAAGCCGCTGCGGCAGGAAGCAATTTCGTATGCCTCAAGGCTCGTTTGCAGATGGCTTCAGTGTAGATGCATGCGGCCCGACTGGAAGGTTTTATCTGCTCTTCTTGATTCAGATTTACCTTTCAGCTTGAGTTAAGGTTTTTCCCGATGCGAAACTGAATACAGCTGTGGGCGTTATCTGGAGCGAAGTTCTTTTCAGTCCGGCGGGCGATGTCATTCTTCTGCAAACATCGCCTCGTAGAATGTAGCGTTCTTCAATTCAAAGAACTCGCGAACAGCATGCAGGAAGAAGCGCTTTACTTTCATCCGGCGCCGGACGAAAACGGCGATCCGGTTCCCGTTTTTTCACCGACCCCCGGTTCGGCCCCGGGGACGTGGCTTAATCCCGATGAGGCCGCCACGTGGTCCGTTACGCACCCGGGCGTTCTCCCGGAGCGCCTGAACGGTATTCCCTTCACGCACGAAAAGCTGGGCGAGGAGGACTGGCGCGCGCTCATGAAGCGCTATCGGAAATTTCCGGAGCCTGCGGAACCAGAAAGCCCCAAGCGCCGCACGAGCGGCCTCGTCATTCGCGAGTCTGACGGACGCATCTGGCTCGCGCACCCGACCAATCAGTTCGGGGGCGTCGCGGCCACTTTCCCGAAGGGTCGGCTCGAGCCGGGGCTCTCGCTCGTCGTCAATGCCGTGAAGGAAGGCTGGGAAGAGAGCGGCATCGTGGCCGAACCCCAGTGCTACCTCTGCGACATTGAGCGCACGAAGACGATCACGCGCTACTACCTCGCAAGGCGCACGGCCGGGTCGCCGAAGGACGCCGGCTGGGAAAGCCAGGCCGTGAGCCTCGTGCCCCCGCATGAGCTTCTTCATTTCCTCAACAGACCCAACGACCGGAAGGTTCTTCCCTTCATCGCGCTGGCGCTTCGGAATCATTCCGGCGAGTCGCGATAGGGCGCAATGATCGCCGGCAAGCGGCTGAATTTTTCGCGAATTTCGACTAATTGTCGACAAAAAACAGCCTATTACGCAAAGGAAATAAGGTGTTTTGCCTATACCCTTTGCGCACCTCCAAAAAAGCAATCCGAAGCGCGGGTTCGGCCTCAAAATCACGCGCTCAGCGCCGATAATGATGGACGGCCCGATATTTCCCCGGGCGTTACGAAAAGAATTTAAAACGGGTTTTCTAGTCATGTCTCAAACGATTCTTCAAAGCGTTCCGGTTGGCGAGAAGGTGGGCATTGCCTTCTCGGGCGGTCTTGATACGAGCTGCGCTCTGCGCTGGATGAAGACCAAGGGTGCGCTTCCCTATGCCTATACGGCGAACCTCGCTCAGCCGGATGAAACGGACTATGAGGCCATTCCCCGCCGCGCCATGGAATACGGCGCCGAGAAGGCCCGTCTCGTCGACTGCCGCGCTCAGCTCGTGAACGAAGGCATCGCCGCCATTCAGTCGGGCGCCTTCCACATTTCCACGGGCGGTCAGCTCTACTTCAACACCACGCCGCTCGGCCGCGCGGTCACGGGCACGATGCTCGTCGCCGCCATGCGCGAGGACGGCGTCAACATCTGGGGCGACGGCTCGACCTACAAGGGCAACGACATCGAGCGCTTCTACCGCTACGGCCTCCTTGCCAATCCGAACCTCAAGATCTACAAGCCCTGGCTTGACGTCACCTTCATCCGCGAACTCGGCGGCCGCGCTGAAATGTCCGCCTTCCTGCAGAAGGAAGGCTTCAGCTACCGCATGTCTGCCGAGAAGGCCTATTCGACCGACTCCAACATGCTCGGCGCCACGCACGAGGCGAAGGATCTCGAACACCTCAATTCGAGCATGAAGATTGTCGAGCCGATCATGGGCGTTCCCTTCTGGCGCGAGGACTGCAAGATTGAGCCCGAAGTCGTGAAGGTTGCCTTCAAGGACGGCGTTCCGGTCGAAATCAACGGCCAGAAGTTCTCCGACCCGGTCGCGCTCATGATGGAAGCCAACCGCATCGGCGGCCGTCATGGTCTCGGCATGTCCGACCAGATCGAAAACCGCATCATTGAAGCGAAGAGCCGCGGCATCTACGAAGCCCCGGGCATGGCGCTTCTCTTCATCTGCTACGAACGCCTCGTTACCGGCATCCACAATGAGGACACGATCGAGCAGTACCGCACGAACGGCATCCGCCTCGGCCGCTATCTCTACCAGGGCCGCTGGTTCGACAGCCAGGCGATCATGCTGCGCGAAACCGCCATGCGCTGGGTGGCTTCGGCCATCACGGGCGAAGTGACGCTTGAACTGCGCCGCGGCAACGACTATACGATCCTCAATACCGTGAGCCCGAACCTTACCTACGAACCCTCGCGCCTCACGATGGAAAAGGGCGACTCGATGTTCACGGCCGAAGACCGCATCGGCCAGCTCACGATGCGCAACCTCGACATCGTCGATACCCGCGCGAAGCTCGGCATCTACTCGAAGGAAGGCCTCCTCTCCGGCAGCGACATGACGCCGCTCCTGGGCGGGAACAAGTAAGGCGATTCCTGCATCAGAAGCGCTTCGCCTGCATTCAGGGAGAGAGCGCTTCTGAGAATCGTTCTTCTTTAAGAGAAACAAAGGGTTACATCATTTTGATGCGGCCCTTTTTTCCTATCTGTAGAATGCAGAAGTTGAAAGACCGCTTTGAAGCGCTGCCGGGAAATCCCGAACGCCTCAAAGCGGTTTTGCTCTATCGGGCGCAGATTTTTGGATTCATTCTCATTTTCGAGGCCCTTTTCTGCTTTTTTTCGCAGGAGTCATTTCAAAAATGGCAGTCGAAAATCAAAAGGGTGCGCTTGCCGCTGCGCAGGCGGAACCCCTCGAAAATCCTTCGGAATTCTTCAGCCACGGCGAAGGCGACAGTCCCCGCACGCACGCCTCGGAAAAGACCCGGGGGTCCGTCCTCGGATTTGCCGTCCTCCTTACGCTTACCTTCTCCGCCGTTGAGCTGATTGGCGGCTGGCTCGCGAATTCCCTTGCCCTGATCGGCGATGCCGGCCATATGCTCACCGACTCGATGAGCCTCTTTTTTGCGCTGATCGCCAACCGAATCGCGATGAAGGGCGCCGACAAGGTTCACAGCTTCGGACACGGGCGCGTGGAGGTGATTGCCGCCTTCGTGAACGGCCTCATCATGCTCGGCGTCGTGCTCTGGCTTTTCCTTGAAGCCTTCGAGCGCATCCGGGAGCCGGCCGCCGTTTCGGGCTTCAACGTGATGGCGATTGCCCTGACGGGTCTTCTCATCAACGTGGGCGTGGCCTGGTCGCTCTCGCGCGACAGAAAGAACGTCAACACCCGCGCGGCGCTCCTTCACGTCATGGGAGACCTGATGGGCTCGGTCGCCGCAATCATTGCGGGCGCCGTGATCTGGCTCGGCGGCCCGGCGATTGTTGATCCGCTGCTCTCCATGTTCGTGGGCGCGCTCCTTCTGCACGCGACCTGGACGATTCTGCGCGACTCCATCCGGATTCTGCTCGACAGCACGCCTGAGAAAACGGACTACGACGCCGTCGGCGAATACATCCGTTCAGTAAAGGATGTGGAAGAGGTGCATGATCTCCACGTCTGGACGATTTCCCCTGGGCACGATGCCGTGCAGTGCCATGTGCTGATTACCTCCTATCAGTGCTGGCCGAGAATCCTGCATGAGATCCGCGAGGGGATCAAGGGGCGCTTCGGCATCGATCATGTAACGGTGCAGCCGGAATGGGCCTGCATGACGCCCTGGTGGATTTGCCCGAAGAATGCCGCCGGCGAAGAAAAAGCGAAGAAGGCGCCCATTGAACGCAACGGGCAGTGACTACTCCCCGTCCAATTCTTCGAATTGGGCGAGGCTTCTCGCTTCTTCGGTCACAACCCGGATGTCTCCGGGATTTACACGACCTCAGCGGGCATTAGGAGAGGACATTTCTCTCCGCAGGACGGGTAGCCCCTCCGCCCTCAGTATTCTGATGCCTTCGGCCCGGATATTGGCCGCAGCGTTGGCGTTGCGATCATGGTGAGCGCCACAGTGCGGGCAAGTCCATTCGCGCGTAGCAAGATCAAGCTTCTCAAGCTTGAAGCCGCAGCAGGAGCACGTCTTTGAAGAGGGATAGAAAGTATCGATCTGCATGAAGTACTTTCCTTCCCGCTTCATTTTGTAGGCAATCATGCGTAAGAGCTCGCCCCAGGCGGCATCAGCAATCGACTCCGACAGGTGGTGGTTCTTCAGCATGTTGATGATTCTTAAACTCTCCGCAGCCAGCGCTTGGCTTTCGTTCACGAGTCGCGAAGAGACCTTGTGAAGGTTGTCGCTGCGGGCATTCGCCACGCGCTTATGCGCGCGTGCGAGCCTGCGGCGCGCCTTCTCGCGCCGGCGGCTGCCCTTCTTTGTCCTTGAAAACTGTCGGCATCTGCGGCGCAACGCCTTGCGGGCGCGCTTCAGATGCCTCGGATTGGATTCCTTGCGGCCGTTCGATTCCGTAAGCAGATCCGTGATGCCGACATCAATGCCGGTGACCTGATCCTCATAGATTTCCTTCAGAGGTTCCTTTTCAGCAAGGCCATCCTCCCAGAGCACGGCGGCGTAATAGTCGCCGGCAGCATCGGCTTCAAGCGTGATGCTCTTCACCTTGCCGACGACCTCGCGATGAATTCTGGCCTTGATCGGCTCCATCTTCGGCACGCGCACGTAGTTAGGGCCGACGGAGACGTTGGTGCAGTGATAGCTCGACTGCGGGCCTCTGCGGGATTTGTAGTGAGGGAAGCCTGCTCTGCCCTCAAAGAAAGCGCGGTAGCCCTTGTTGAGATTCCGCACTGTTTCCTGAAGCGCCATCGAATCGTATTCCCTGAGCCTCGCGTACTTCCTCGACTTCTTGGCTCTTGCGATGAGGGGCTTGATCTCGTGGATGAGATCAAGCGATACGCCCCGCGTACGGTAGTAATGCTTCTTCAGGAAGAGCGCCATGTTCCAGCACTTGCGGACAGCACCCCACTGCGCCCAGAGAAAAGCTTCCTGTGCGGCAGTCGGGTAGATGCGGAATTTCGCGGCGCGGAGCATGCAGCGGTCAATGTAATTTATTATTAAATAATATTATGATATTATTATAATTTATATATGGCGGTCAAGGAAAATTCCGATGTTCGACGACTATGAAAGAGCGCGTCACAGCGTGACGAAACTCCATGTGCATTTGATTTTCACAACGAAATACCGGCGCAAAGTGATGACGCCGGAAGTGCTCGAAAGCGTGCTTGCTGCCCTAAAAATCGCGGCCGCAGATCTAGGCTGCATCCTCCTGGAGGCCAACGGGGAGGCGGATCACGTGCACCTGCTCGTGAGCTACCCTCCGAAGGTGAGCATCAGCGAGATGGTGAACCGCTTTAAAACGCGTTCGTCTCGAAAGATACGCGAGGAATATCCAGGGATTCTTGATGGCGGCAAAACAGGGCTTTTCTGGTCGCGCAGCTACTTCGCTTGTTCAGTTGGCGGAGCTTCCCTGGAAGTTCTGAAAAATTACATTGAGAATCAGACAACCGATTAACCGCCATTCCTCCCCGCCCCATCCGGGGCGAGGGCTCCTGGCGGTTTTTGCTGACGGGTTATTCCTAGTAGGCATTCCGGTTGCTGGAGAAGAGGAAAGAGCATAATTTCCAAGTTCTACAAAGATTAATGCGTTTTTCCTCATGCTCCGAAAGATCTTCCTTACTCTTGCGCTGGCAGCGGCAGGGCTTTCCCCTGCGCTCCTGAGCGCGGCTCCCGGAGATCTCTCCGTGCTTTCGTCTCCCACCTCGCAGCCGATTATTCTGGGTGAAAAGCACCGCTTTCATTCGGGGCTTCTCAATGAGGAGCGCGAATACTGGCTGAGAATACCTCCCTCCTACGCGCAGAATAAGCTTCCGCTTGAAGTCACGGTCTTTTATGTGATGGATGCGGAAAAATATTTCCCGTCCGCTGCAGCTTCAGCCGCCTGGCTCGAAGACCCTCGCGTCTCCGGGCTCGGTCCCTGCGTCGTGGTGGGGGTGGTGAGCGGCGATAAGCTTGAAGACTTTACGCCCACGCCATCGAACGCCGATGAGGAAGGAAACGTCAGGGACGATATGAAGCCCCGGGGCGGCGGCGCCGAGGGCTTCTACCACTTTCTCACTACGGAATTGAGAAACGCCATCGAGCTCAATCTCCCGCAGCAGCTCAAGGTGAGGCGCCGCATCATTGCGGGCGAGGGACTGGGCGGCCTTTTCGTGCTTCACGCGCTTCTGCATCATCCGGAAAGCTTCGACGGCTACGCGGTTCTCGACCCCGCCCTCTGGTGGGACCGGGGCGCGCTGCTGCGCCGTGCATTGAAGGCGGGCGCGCGCACGGCGCGGGACCCGAAGCCGGCTTTCTACGGCACCTTCATCATTGACGACGGCTCCCGGCTCGAGCGCGGAAACGAAAGCACGTTCCGCAATGAAGCCGTCCCGCTTCTTGAAAAGCAGGGCATCCGCACGGAGATCGTTAACTATGCGGGCATCACGGACGAGAGCATTGCGCCCAAAGTGCTTTACGACGCTCTGAAGGCGCTCTATCCGGCAGAAATCACGCCGGTCTCCGCGCATTAGTGCTTCTTCGCGGTTTCGGCGCTGTGCAATATAGGTGCTTTTCCTTAGAATTAGGGCAAAGGCGCTTTGGAGGCGGCATCAGGCTTTCCCTCTCAGCGCGGGGCGAGCTCGCGCTAAGCAAAATATCCCGTTCGGTTTGTCTCTCCCGCTTATAATCCCGGATTCATCAGTTTCCGTCTTTCCTCTCGGTTGGAACCATGACCAAGTACGTATTTGTCACCGGCGGCGTTGTGTCCTCTCTCGGCAAGGGCATCGCCGCCGCTTCGCTTGCGGCGATTCTCGAATCCCGTGGCCTCAAGGTCACGATGATCAAGCTCGATCCCTACATCAATGTGGACCCGGGCACGATGTCTCCTTTCCAGCACGGCGAGGTGTTCGTGACGGAAGACGGCGCGGAGACCGACCTTGACCTCGGTCACTACGAGCGCTTCATCTCGACGAAGATGCATAAGCCCAACAACTTCACGTCGGGCCAGATCTACGAGAGCGTGCTGCGCAAGGAACGCCGCGGCGAGTATCTCGGCAAGACCGTTCAGGTGATTCCGCACATCACGAACGAAATTCAGGAATTCATTGCCCGCGGGGCGGCGTCCACCTGGGACGGCAAGCCCGATGTGTGCGTCGTCGAAATCGGCGGCACCGTGGGCGACATCGAGTCGCTTCCCTTTGTTGAAGCCGTCCGCCAGATGTCCTTCCGCGTCGGCCGCAACAACACCTGCTTCATTCACCTCACGCTCTGCCCGTGGATTGCCTCGGCGGGCGAACTGAAGACGAAGCCCACGCAGCATTCCGTGCAGAAGCTTCGCGAGGAAGGCGTCTACCCCGACATTCTCCTCTGCCGTGCCGAACGCATGGTTCCCGAAGGCGAGCGCGCGAAGATCTCTCTCTTTGCGAACGTTCCGATGGACTGCGTGATCAGCGTGGCGGATGCGTCGACCATCTATGAAGTGCCGCTCATGCTTCATGCGCAGCATCTCGACGACCTCGTCTGCAAGAAGCTCGGCCTTGAAACCAAGCCCGCGGACCTCTCCGCCTGGAAGAACATCGTCGAGCGCCTGAAGAACCCGAAGCACGAAGTGACGATCGGCATGGTGGGCAAGTACGTCGACTACGCCGACAGCTACAAGTCCCTCAATGAAGCGCTCACGCACGCCGGCATCCATACGGACACCCGCGTGAAGACCCGCCTCATCGATTCGACCAAGATCGAGGAAGAGGGCACCGACATCCTCAAGGGGCTCGACGGCATCCTCGTTCCGGGCGGCTTCGGCAAGCGCGGCACGGAAGGCATGATCAAGGCGATCGAATACGCCCGCGTCAACAACATTCCCTTCCTCGGCATCTGCCTCGGCATGCAGTGCGCGGTGATTGAATTCGCCCGTCACGTCTGCGGCCTCGGCGGCGCCAATTCGACCGAGCTCGATCCCAACACGCCGCACCCCGTTGTGGCGCTCCTTACCGAATGGAAGGACCGCTCGGGCCAGGTGCAGCGCCGCGACGAGTCTTCGGACCTGGGCGGCACGATGCGCCTCGGTCGTCAGGAAGTTCCGGTTGCCGAAGGCACGCTCGGCCACAAGATCTACGGCGACGTCGTGGCAGAACGCCATCGTCACCGCTACGAAGTGAACAACTCCTACGTTGCTCAGTTCGAGGAAAAGGGCATGGTGATCTCCGCCAAGACCCCGGGCGAACATCTCCCGGAAATGATGGAGCTTCCGAACCATCCCTTCTTCTTTGCCGTGCAGTTCCATCCGGAATTCACGTCGAACCCCCGTTTCGGCCATCCGCTCTTCAAGGCCTACATTGAAGCTGCGGTGAAGCATGCCGAAGAAGCGAAGAGCCAGGAATAAAGGCCCGTCGCACTCAGTGCCCTGAAGCGAAGGCGGCCTTGGTCCTAAGGATGAAGCGCCGCCTTTGACTTCCTCCGGGCGTCAATCCCGGCTCCCTTTTCTGGAGACTCATCTTGCAGCTCTGTGGTTTTGAGGTCGGCAACCGCCGCCCGTTCTTTCTGATTGCCGGTCCCTGCGTCATCGAGGGCGAACAGATGGCGATCGACATCGCCTGCCGGATGAAGGAAATCACCGGCAGCCTCGGCATTCCCTATATCTTCAAGGCAAGCTACGACAAGGCGAATCGTACTTCCGGGAAGAGCTACCGCGGCCTCGGCATGGAAAAGGGCCTCGAGATTCTGAAGAAGGTCCGCGAAGTCGCGGGCGTTCCTGTTCTGACGGACGTGCATACCGAGGCTGAAGTGCCGGCTGTCGCCGCCGCAGTCGACGTGCTCCAGACGCCCGCCTTCCTCTGCCGCCAGACCGACTTCATCGTTGCCTGCGCGCAGTCGGGCAAGCCCGTCAACATCAAGAAGGGCCAGTTCCTTGCTCCCGGCGACATGGTGAACGTGATCGAGAAGGCCCGTGCGGCCGCTCTCGAAGCCGGGCTCGATCCCGACCGCTTCATGTGCTGCGAGCGCGGTGCGAGCTTCGGCTACGGCAATCTCGTCTCCGACATGAGGGGACTTGCCATCATGCGCGCGACCCATGCTCCCGTCGTCATGGATGCCACGCACTCCGTGCAGCTTCCCGGCGGGAACGGCACCTCTTCGGGCGGTCAGCGCCAGTTTGTTCCGGTGCTCGCACGCGCGGCCTGCGCGGTGGGCGTTGCGGGCTTCTTCATGGAGACGCATCCCAATCCGGCAAAGGCGCTTTCTGACGGTCCGAACCTCGTTCCGCTCGACCGCATGAAGGAGCTTCTTTCCGAACTCGTCGAGATAGACCGCATCGTGAAGGCGCGTCCCTATCTCGAGGAAAACTTCGCCTGATTTTTTCCCATTTCTTTCTCCTGCGGACCAAGACTCTGAAAGCCTGCCGCAGGGCTTTTCTCTGAGAGGTAAATCAATGAGCGCCATTATCGATGTGATCGGCCGTGAGGTTCTCGACAGCCGCGGCAATCCGACGGTTGAAGCCGAAGTCTGGCTCGAAAGCGGCTGCATCGCCACCGCTGCCGTGCCTTCGGGCGCCTCGACGGGCGTTCGCGAGGCGATTGAGCTGCGCGACGGGGATCCTGCCCGCTACTCGGGCAAGGGCGTTACCAAGGCCGTGGGCAACGTTTCGGGCGAGATCGCCGATGCGGTGATTGGTCTTGAAGCCTCCGACCAGGAATTCATCGACCGCCTGATGATTGACCTTGACGGCACGGAAAACAAGAGCCGTCTCGGCGCCAACGCCATCCTCGCCGTTTCCATGGCTGTCGCCCGCGCGGCCGCTCAGGAAACGGGGCTCCCGCTCTACCGCTATTTCGGCGGTACGGGTGCGGTGACGCTTCCCGTTCCGATGATGAACGTGATCAACGGCGGCGCGCACGCGAACAACAACCTCGACCTGCAGGAATTCATGATTGTTCCGGTGGGCGCCTCGAGCTTCCGTGAAGCGCTCCGCTGCGGCGCGGAAACCTTCCATGCCCTGAAGAAGCTCGTCAACGGCCGCGGCCTCTCGACCGCCGTCGGCGATGAGGGCGGCTTCGCCCCCACGATCGGCTCGCACGAGGAAGCGCTCGACCTGATTCTCGACGCGATCGGCGCCGCCGGGTACGAGCCGGGCCGCGACGTCTGCCTCGCGCTCGACTGCGCCTCGTCGGAATTCTTCGACGACGGCCGCTATGTGATGAAGAAGTCCTCGGGCGATGCGCTGACGGCTGACGACTGGATCGGCGTTCTTGCCGACTGGTGCGGCCGCTATCCGATCATTTCGATCGAGGACGGCATGGCCGAAGGCGACTGGGAAGGCTGGGCCAAGCTCACCGCCGCGCTCGGCAGTCAGGTGCAGCTCGTGGGCGACGACCTCTTCGTCACGAACCCGAAGATCCTGCGCGAAGGCATTGACCGCGGCATCGCCAACTCGATTCTCATCAAGGTGAATCAGATCGGCACGCTTTCGGAAACCTTCGAAGCCGTCAACATGGCGAAGTCCGCCGCCTATACGGCCGTCATATCGCACCGCTCCGGCGAAACGGAAGACAGCACCATTGCCGACATCGCCGTGGGCCTCAATGCCGGTCAGATCAAGACGGGCTCGATGAGCCGCTCCGACCGCATGGCGAAGTACAACCAGCTGCTGCGCATCGAGGAGCATCTCGAAGGCGTCGCCTGCTATCCGGGACGCCGTGCGTTCCACCAGCTTCGCGGCTAAGTTGCTAAGCTAACGGGCACGCTGACGGAAAAGCGGGCGTCCTGCAGAAATCATCCCTCAGGGCATTTCTGCAGCGCCCGTTTTTCTTTTTTCTCTGTCGGATCTTCAAGTTCCTTTCCCGATGGTTCGCTTCTTCATCTTCATTCTCTTTTTCGGCCTCTGCTTTGCTCAGTACCAGATCTGGGCGGGAAAGGCGAGCTGGGATCACATTGAGGAACTGCGGGAAAGCCTGCGCCAGCAGAAGGCCGTGAATGATGAGCTGAGGCGCAGCAACGAGGCGCTCGCGGCCGAATATGCGTCGCTCGTCTCCAATCAGGACGCGATTGAAGAGCACGCGAGGAACGACCTCAACATGATCCGGCCCAATGAAGTGCTCTTCCGGATCGAAACGGCCGAAGAGGCTCAGAAGAAGACGAACGCCATCGAGTCGATGCCCAATGTCGATGCGCCGGATATAAAAGCGGGCTCAAAGCCGACCTTTGAGCCCAAGAAATCGGATCTTTATCACGCGCCGAAGAATCTGCGGGCGCCCAAGGCCCGCGACCGGCGCGAGTGATTCGTCCTGATTACGCTTCGTGGGGACCGTCCGCGTGCGCGAAGAGCGCCTTGACGTCGACGGCGTCGTAATGCTTTTTGCTTCCGCAGAAGCGGCAGCTGATGTCGATGCCGCCCGTTTCATCCACGATCGCCATGGCTTCCTTTTCGCCGAGCGAGCGCACGATGCCGTCAAAGCGCTCGGGCGAGCACGTGCAGGCAAATTTAGGCGTGGTCTCGAAGGTGACGAGCGGCGACTCTTCCCAGAAGAGACGGCGGTTGATGTCTTCAGGCGCGAGCGTAAGGAGCTCCTCGCTCTTTACCGTGTCGGCAAACATCTTCACGCGGCTCCAGCCTTCGGGGTCATAGTCCTTGGGGAGCTTTCCGCCTTCGCCCGGAAGCTTCTGGAGGAAGAGGCCGCCCGCGGCATGTTCGTCGGCGGCGAGCGCGAGCTTCGTTTCCACCTGTTCGGAGCGGTCGAAATAGTTTTCGAGCGCCTCGGCAAAAGTCTTCCCCTCGAGCGGCACGATGCCCTGATAGGGTGCTTCCTCCGCCGGCCGGTTGGCGCGGTCGAGGATGAAGGCGCAGCGGCCCCTGCCGGTCTGGTTCACGAGCGTCGTGAGATCGGCGTTGGGGTCGATTTCGCCCGCGTCCTCGCGCATCTGAATCATCACGCGGAAGGTGAAGCCCTGGCGGACTTCGGCGAGCGCGCGGCGGATGGGGCCGTCGCCCTCGATCTGCAGCGCAACGGTGCCCTCAAATTGAAGCGCGCCGGCAGAAAGGAGCGCTGCCGAGGCGAGTTCCCCGGCAAAGCGTCTTGCCGCCAGAGGGAGGTTCTGATGTTCAACGGCGCGCGCGAGTTCGTCGCCGAGCGTTACGGTTTCACCGCGCACATTGGCGCGTTCGAAAAGAAGCTTCTGAAGAGCGTCCATTTGAAGTTAAATATCCTAAAAAAGTTTCCTGATGGCGGCGATTCTAGCGGCATCGCCGTCAAAGTAGACTTGACTGAGCAAAACTCTCTTGCGTTTTTCTTCGAGCGGATACAAAACGATGTCAGTAGATCTCCATATGCATTCCAACGCTTCGGACGGGCAGCTCCCTCCGGAGGCTCTGCCGGAGCTCTGCGCTCAGAACGGCGTGAAGCTCATGAGCCTCACCGACCACGACACCATGGCGGGGACGAAGGCCGCCGAGGCGGCTGCGAAGCGCCTCGGGATTGCGTTCATCCCCGGCATTGAATTTTCCACGCTCTGGGGCGGCACGGGGATACACGTGGTGGGGCTCGGTCTCGATCCGGAGAGCCCTGGAATTGCCGGTTTTGTTGCCGGCACCCAGATGAAGCGCGTGGAGCGGGGACGCGCAATGGATGAGAACTTCGCGCGCGTCGGGATCCATGGCGCGCTCGAGGGGGCGCTCCACTATGCGGAGAATTCGACCTCGCTCTCGCGCACGCATTTCGCGCTCTGGCTCCTTGAAAAAGGACACGTCAAGAACTATCAGGAAGCTTTCGACAAGTACCTGAAGCCCGGGCGTCCGGGCTACGCGCGGGTTGAGTGGCCGGCCACCGTCGACGCGGTGCGCTTCATCCGCGAGGAAGGAGGCGTCGCGGTCCTCGCGCATCCCGGGCGCTACGAATTTTCAGCTGAATGGATGAGCGACCAGCTGCTTGAGGATTTCAAGGCTGCAGGCGGCGAGGCGATTGAGGTCACCTCGGGATCGCAGTCGAGAGCCACCGACATCATTTTTGCGCAGAAGGCGCGCGAAATGGGGTTCCTCGCGAGCACGGGCTCGGACTGGCATTCGCCGAGGTCCGCGCGGCCCTCGCCCGGCATGCAGCCCGCGCTCCCCAAAGACCTTACGCCCGTCTGGGTGAAGTTCGGCTACCCGCGGGATATGGATTGAGTCCGCATTGAGCAGCATTCGTTTTTTTCCTTGTTTTCTCAAAACAGAAGGGCCGCATTCCATGGAATGCGGCCCTTCTTCAAAGCGGTTCTCGGAGAAATTTCCTGTTAGAAGCGGTCGAGCCCTTCTTCCTTGAGCTGAGCCATTTCGTCGAGATTCACATGACGGTTTCTGCGGCGAAGGCGGAAGCGGCGGCGCTGGCCGTCCTGGGCAGGAGGCTCAAGATCGATCGGTTCGCCGCGCGAGGGCGAGAGGGCGCCGTATTCAGGCGTTTCGCCCACGAGGAACTTCCCTTCGTAGTCCCTGAGCACCTTGGCGACGAGGCCCGAGAGTGCCAGGAGCGCAATCACGTTCGGAATCACCATGATGCCGTTGAAGAAGTCGGCAAGCTCCCAGACGAGGCCCACATGGAGGAAGGAGCCGAGCATGAGGAAGCAGAGCACGAGCACGCGGTAGCTCGGCACCCAGCGAAGACCGAGGAGGTACTTGACGTTCTGTTCGCCGAAGAAGTACCAGCCGACAATCGTCGTGAAAGCGAAGAAGAAGAGGCAGACCGCAACGAAGCCCGGACCGATCGCGCCGAGGCCGTCCGTGAAGGCCTTCTGCGTGAGGGCGATGCCCGTGGTCGACCCGTCGACCGAACCCGTGACGAGAATGACGAGCGCGGTCATGTTGAGGACGATGAAGGTGTCGAAGAAGAGGCCGACGTAGGCGACGAGGCCCTGCTGGCAGGGATGCTGCACGCGGGCGAGCGCATGCGCATGCGGGGTCGAGCCCATGCCGGCTTCGTTCGAGAAGAGGCCGCGGGCAACGCCGTAGCGGATCGCTTCCTTGATGCTCGCGCCGATGATGCCGCCCGTCGCGGCAGTCGGGTCAAAGGCGCCCACCAAGATCGACTTGAAGGCCGGGATGATCATGTCCCAGTTGGCGAAGATGATGGTGAGCGAACCCACGATGTAGACGACCGCCATCAGGGGAACCATCTTCTCTGCGAAGCTCGCAATGCGGCGCACGCCGCCGATGAAGATGAAGCCCGCGATCGCGAAGACGAAGATGCCCGTCGCCCACTGGGGTACCGAGAAGGCCGTGTAGACGCTGTCGGCGATTGAATTCGCCTGCACCATGTTGCCGATGAAGCCGAGCGCGATGATGATCGAAACGGCAAAGAAGGCAGCGAGGGGCTTGTTGTTGAGGCCGCGGCTGATGTAGAAGGCCGGGCCGCCCATGATCTGGCCGTGGGCGTCGCGGGCGCGGAAGACCTGCGCGAGCACGGCTTCGGCGAAGATCGTCGCCATGCCGAAGAAGGCGGCAAGCCACATCCAGAAGATGGCGCCCGGGCCGCCCATGGCGATCGCGGTTGCGACGCCGGCGAGGTTGCCGGTGCCCACCTGAGCGGAAATCGCCGTGGCGAGCGACTGGAAGGACGACATGCCGTCCTTGCCGGCCTTGGAGCCGAAGATCGAGAAGCCGCCGAAGACCTGGCGGAAGGCGTCGCCGAAGCGGCGGATCTGAATGAAGCGCAGCTTGATGGTGAGATAAATGCCCGTACCCACAAGGAGCGGTATCAGGCAGTACATGCCCCAGAGCAGACTATTGACGCTCTGGACAAGGGTAGTCAGGTTGTCCATTTGCATTTGAAAGAAAACTCCTCAGAAACGCGGGCTCTGCCAATGAAGAAAAGTGAACGGCTCCGGTGAGGTTTCGGTCCGCTCCGGCAGGCTTGCTTTTTGTTATTGATGAATGAATCACGGCAGTTCGATTCACACCTTGGAAAGCTGTACTAAAAGATCACAGCTGATGTGCGACGCCGGAACATCATTCTATGAGGAGCGTTTGCAACAAGTTTTTACTGCCTGTCCCATGAATAGGGTAGGATAGTCTATATAGACTATTGAAAAATATGGAAATATGATATTTGGTGTTTACAGCCTTTGAAGCTTCAAAAAGGAGTTTATTGATAATCCCCGAACGAACTAGGTGAAAACACTAGTTGAGGGATTTAAGATAATCGGCTCCTCAAAAACAATCTTCTCCAGGGACTTTCTGCGCTTTATGGCTCCACGCATCATCCGTTTTCTTATCTGGGTCGCGATCATTGCATGCGGCTTCTGGATCCTCAACGCCGTCGTGAGCATGATCTGGTACGTGCTGCGTTGACCGCCGGGAAGTACATCCGGTTTTAGGGCGCCCGGAAGAGATCCGGAAGAAGCTTCGGGAGGTTTTCCGGAGCGGCCGGTTCGATGCCGCAGCGTCTTAATTTTTTGGCGGCCTTGAAAAGAAGCTTGTCGCGCGTGACGAGCGCCCGGGCTTTTGAGGCGCCTGCAAGCGTCAGAAATTTCTGATCCTCGGGGTCGCGGCATCGCACGCTGATCCCTTCCGCCGCGCGCTCAAGGCGCTCGGGAGACGCAAAGTCGGAGAATTGAGCCGTGTGCCGCAGGATCGCCTCCACCTCTTCTTCGGAAAGGCCGAACTGCTGGCGGGAAAGCACGCCCGCGAGCTCGAGGAACGCGTCCCGCGAGGCGGCGAGTCGAATTTTTCCCGCTTCAATAGCCGCCTTAAGCGGCATCGCCTTCTCATCCTTCCAGAAGAAGCACTCCATCACGATGTGCGTATCGAGCACGATATGGGGCGTCTGAAAGCCATCCCCGGGCATCGTTCGGGAAGCAAGTTCGGCTGCGGCGGCGTGAAGACGGGGAGAAATCATGGGAGGCAACAAATAAAAGAAAAACGGGACAGACCGGACTTTCCGGAAAAGTCCGACGTTCTGTCCCGATGACGCGCTTTTTCGCTTTTGGGTAAGCGCTCTCATAAAGAGCCCGCTTCCCGCGCAAGGCGCGGATTATTTGGCGAGGAGCTTCGCCACGTGGTCGCGCTCGCTTTCGAGCTCGGCGATCGACTTCTGCATGCGCGCGCGGATGAAGTCGGAGAGCTCAAGGCCCTTCACGATTTCATATTTGCCGTTCTTCGTGACGCAGGGGAAGCCGAAGACGAGGCCTTCGGGGACGCCGTAGGAGCCGTCGGACGGCACGCCCATCGTCACCCAGCGGTCGCCCGAACCCAGCACCCAGTCGCGGATGTGGTCGATCGCGGCCGAGGCGGCGGAAGCCGCCGAGCTCGCGCCGCGGGCTTCGATGATGGCCGAGCCGCGCTTCGCGACGGTCGGAATGAGCGTTTCCTCATACCAGGCGCGGTCAATGCCTTCGAGGGCCGGACGGCCGCAGATCTGGGCATGCTCAAGATCCGGCACCATCGCCGGGGAGTGGTTCCCCCAGACGGCGGGATGCACGATGTCGTTGACGGTCTTCCCGGATTTGGCGGCGATCTGAGCCATCAGGCGGTTCTGATCGAGGCGCAGCATCGAGGTGAAGTTTTCTGCCGGGAGCGACGGGGCGCTCTTCATGGCGATCCAGGCATTGGTGTTGCAGGGGTTGCCGACCACGAGCACCTTCACGTCGCGGCTCGCGGATTCGTCGAGGGCGCGGCCCTGTTCGACGAAGATCGCGGCATTGGCGTCAAGCAGGTCCGCGCGCTCCATGCCCTTCGAGCGCGGACGGGCGCCGACGAGGAGCGCGACATCCGCGTCGCGGAAAGCGGCCTTCGGGTCGCTCGAATTGACGACGCCGGCGAGGAGCGGAAAGGCGCAGTCGTCAAGCTCCATCATGACGCCCTTCACGGCCTTCTGGCTGTCGGGATTGTTGCGTTCGAGAAGCTGCAGAATGACGGGCTGATCAGCGCCGAACATCGCGCCGGAAGCAATGCGGAAAAGGAGGGAGTAGCCGATGTTGCCGGCAGGACCGGTCACGGCAACGCGGATGGGAGTCTTCATGAGAGTTCTCTCTTTTTAATCAATGTCCGAGGTCGGGACTTTTGAGTACCCGATAAAAAATTTGGCGAGAAGTCTAGCAAAGCGCGCATGAGAAAAAACAATGAAACGCCAGGGGAGAGCGCCCGAAAAGGACCTTCTTATGCGCTTCATAGGAGGAAGACTCTCGGATTTGCATTTTTCTATGGCCGGACGAAGCTCCTCAAACACAATATGTTGCGGAAAACCGCTCCATCTACCTCGATTGGTCGATGACGAACAAACGGAAGGTTTGCTAGTCTTCCCTTCATTCGGGATCAGGGACCCGGGCGCGCCTCTCGAACCTCTCGAGGGGCTCCCGAATCTCCGCATCCTTTCCCAAATATTTGGAGATTCAATAAAATAAAAGAACCTCAATTCTTCCCACTATAGTGAGCCGGAAGAGCGTTCCTTTCGAGGGCGACCTCTTGGGCGAGGAGGCCCATAGATGATCGGCCGAACTCTGGGGCGCCCCGGCTTGCGTTTCGGCTGGGGGTTTACTTCCTGTGCCTTCGTCTGTTCCGGTTTTTTGCGCGGCCGGCCGCGTTTTTTTCGGATCCGGCGCTTTGTCTTTGCCGGGCAAGGCGAGCTCCAAAGCCGCCAGCAGCTCTCCATCGCACTTCAGCAGACGATTCCAGTATTCGTCATCAACCTGCGGCAGGCTCTCCCGCGGCGCCTTGCGATTGCGCCAGCACGTTCTGAGCGAGTCCATGACATCCCCGAATGTTGCATTGTCGAGTACTCCTGCCTTCGACATGCGCTTCACAATGCGGGATGTCAGGATGGAGGCAATGAGGTCTACGAATTCGGATCCGCGGACGGAGTAGTCGGACTGGACCCGGGTTACGCCGAAATCAAGGCTGTTCTTGTAAACATCGAAGAACATCTCAAGCTGCCAGCGCTGTTCGTAGCATGCGTAGACCTCAGCGCACGTCATGTCGAGATCCGACTCAAAGACGATTGTTCCATACGAACCGCAATGCTCATCGTAGTTCTTCTTGTCGTATGAATCGCTCCTGCGCTGGCGGTCCATGAAGGAGTTGTCTTCCGCCTGAGCCTTCCACGAATCCCTGAAGGAGTAGAGGAAGCGCCCGTTTCCCATCTTTACCTTTTTGCAGCGGATGCGCTTATCAATGCCGCGCAGACAATCCTCGAAATCGAGCATGGCGTTCTCTGCAATCTTCTTGTCCGAGCGCTTCAGCGGCGTGAGGAAATGAAGCCCTTCATGCTTTCGGAGCAGGCCTTCAATTGCCTTGGGAGGGAATCCCTTGTCCGTGATCAGGACGCCTCGTTCGATTTTGTTTTCCGAAACGAATGAGCTGTAGGCGCGGGCGTCGATCATATTGCCCGGATAGACCTGTGCGCACAAGGGTTCCTGTGCTTCAAGGTCATAGGCGTAGAGGACGGAAATCTCTTTGCAGCCCTTGACGCGAGCCTTTCTTGAGAAGGCAGACAAATCATTGACGATGCTTGTGTTCTGCTTGAGCGTTCCATCAATGATGATGTGGTGATCCCTGCAGACGGCGGCGAGCCGGGCAGTGATGAAGGCATTCATCTTGCCGGCGTCCTGGCCGAGCAGGTTCAGGAACTTGCTGATGGTGTTCTCAGAGAGAGGCAGTCCGGGGTAGAAAACCGAGATGAAGGACTTTTCGTAATGCTGACGGCATCGGGAGATCTTGATGCCCTTGTGCTCAATGCGGAGCAAGGCGAGCGCAAGAATCATGCAGGCGTCCTTGACTTCGTAGACCTTGAAGAGCTCATCGTCGAGCCCTCGAAGTTCGTCGTGAAGCAGTGCCGCGGCCCCGTAAGAGAGATAGTCGGGACCGTCTTCTGCAAGACTCGCCGCGGACTGGCGAGGCACAAACTTGCCGTCAATGATGTGCCCAATGACCGGCCCGTTCACCGGGCGCGGGTTGCAGCCGGGCTTGCATATGGAAGCCCGACGACTGTGAACCGCATAGCGCTTGGCGCCATTGCTGCCGCTGTCGATGACAACGGTATTGCGCGGTCTCGGAACCTTGCGGATGTGCTCTGGAACGGCCATGAAAATATCCTTGATAATATCATATATTATAGTTCTAATCACTATAGAAATCAATGTTCTCGGATTAATTGTCAAGGTCAAAAAGCAGTCCCAGGCCGGATTTCGGACATGAAAAAAGCCCCAGAAATGAGGGAAACTCATCTGAGGCTTGCACGAAATTTCAATTTGTTGATTTTTAAGAATTCTTCATAGTGTGAAGATCTGAGGTTCTTTTAATAAAAATGGAAAAGAACGTCTTTCTGCGCCTTGCCGAAGAACGCTACACCACGAAGCACTACAACGGGAAGATGATTCCGCGCGAGCAGTTTGCGACCCTCTGCGAAATCCTTCGCCTCGCGCCCACGTCGGTGAATGCGCAGGCCTGGCACTTCTTTACGGCCCATACGGCTGAAGCCCGCGCGAAGCTTCTTCCGGCGCTTCCCGACTTCAACCACGACCGCGTGACGGGCGCGAGCGACGTCGTCGTCTTCACGGTGCCGACGAAGCTGACCGACGCGCACTTCGAGCGCGTTCTTGAAAAGGAAGCCGCCGACGGTCGCTTCCCCAACGATGAGATCAGGAAGCAGCAGGACCAGGGCCGCCGCTATTTTGCTGGCCTTCACATGGGTTCGGAAAAGGACCTCGTTGAGTGGGAAGCCCGCCAGGCCTACATCGGCATGGGCATCATGCTCTACGCCGCTGCCGGCATGGGCATTGACTCGACCTGCCTCGAAGGCGTCGACTTCAAGAAGGTCGACGAGATCCTCGGTCTCAGGGAAAAGGGACTCACGGCCGTCGTGCTCCTCTCGCTCGGCTACCGCAATCCCAACGACGGGAACGCCATGCGTCCGAAGTCGCGTCTCGCGACCGAAGAGATCTTCACTGAGATCAAGTGATTTCCAAGAGGAATGCGCCGATGAACCCGATGCTCGAGATTGCGCGCCGCCGCTATACGGCGAAGCACTACGATCCCGCAAAGCCCCTCTCGGACGAGGATCTCCATGATCTCCTCGAGATCATGCGCTTGGCGCCCTCGTCGGTCAACATCCAGCCCTGGCACTTCTACGTGCTCAGGTCAGAGGCGGCGATCAAGGCGCTCTCGCCCGCCGTGAAGGACTTTAATGTCGAGCGCATCCGCAATGCGAGCGCGGTCATCATCATCGCGCTCGAGCGCGATCTCGTCGGGCGGGTGGAGAAGCTCAACCGCCAGGAAACGCTTGACGGGCGCTTTGATGAGGCGACGATCGCGAGCGGCTTCGACAAAGTGGTGAAGCGCGTCCGCGGCGAAGCCGTGAATGCCTACTGCGCCGGACCCGACAAGGGCGAAATCTGGGCGCGCGAACAGATCGGCATCGCGCTCGGCTTCCTTCTCTTTGCCGCGGGCGGCATGGGCGTGGATGCGACGACGCTGGGCGGCCTCTGGTTCGACAAGGTCGATGAAATCCTTGAGCTTGAGAAGGTCGGGCGGCATGCCGTCATCGGCATTGCGCTCGGACACCATTCAGCCGACGACGCGAATGCGTCGCGTCCGAAGTCGCGCTTTCCTTTTGAAGAGGTCGCAACAATTCTCTAACGAATCTCTCGGCGCGCAATTAAGCGAGGCTGCCGCGGCGGGTTGCTAAACTCTCTGCCCGGCAGCCTTTTTGTTCCCGAGAATTTCATCATGCTCCGCACTCTTCGATTCCCCACGCTTTCTGCCCTTGCGCTCATTTCCTGCAGCCTCATCGCTTCGGGGGCGGCCAACGCCGCGGAACTCTCGGAAGAGGAGCTTGAGGCGCGCGCGGAGAAGGCTCAGACGGTGCTTAACGACACCGCTTTCTATGACCGCTGGAATGCGAAGGGCGCCATTGATTCGCCTGCTACCGCCGAGAAGGTGAAGGATGCTGCGGATAAGGAATTGAGCCGCGTCGAGCGCGCCATGAAGGACGTGCAGGCGGCGTGCACGGAAAAATTCCTCGTCAATAAATGCATCGACGATGCAAGGCGCCTCTCCTTTTCGCGCGAGCGCGAAATCCGCCGCGTGATTGTCGCGGCCGACGAAGTGATCCGCGCCGAGCGCGTGAGAAAGATGGAGGAGAACCGCGCCAAAAATGCCGCTGCGAAGCGCGAGCCGCCGATGAAGATCACCCCGAAGGAAGTGAAGACCGATCGGCCCGAACCCATTCGCATTGCGCCTAAAAAACCTTCCGAGCCGTCCTTTCCCATGAAGCTTGACGGCGCGGATGGACGAAAAGCGTCGGAACCCGTCGACCTGAAGCCGAAGGAGGTGAAGGCGCCGTCGGAGCCCGCCGGCATTCAGCCTAAGGAAGTGAAGGAGGCTTCGCTCCCGGCGCTGATTCCGGGATCTAAGGTCGAAGTGCCGTCTGATGCCACGAGAAAGGACCTTGAGGATGCGAACGAGGCCTGGTACGCCGAAAAGCAGGCGCAGGCCGCTCAACGCCAGCGCGAGGCCGAGGAGCGCGCCGAGAAGCGCAGAAAGGACCGCGAGGCCAAGCAGCAGCAGTTCGAGAAGAGCCTCGAGGAGCGATCCGAAGCGCAGAAGCGCTATGAAGACCGGCAGAAGGAAAAGTCGAGCGGTCTTGCCAAGTACTTCTGAGAAAGCGGGTCAGTGAAACATGCGCAGAAATTTCCCTTCGCTTTTTGATTCGGGAAAGCCCCTTTCCGAGCGCGTAGCGCTCGCCTTTGCTGAGGACGGTCCCCTCGCGCGCGCAACGCCGGGGTTCCGTCCCCGGCAGAGCCAGATTGAATTTGCGCTCGCGGTCGCCGAGGCGCTCGAAGGCAAGGAAACGCTTCTCGCCGAGGCCGGCACCGGCACGGGCAAAAGCTTCGCCTATCTGATTCCGGCGATCCTTTCGGGCTCTGTCGTCGTGATTTCCACGGCCGGGAAGCCCCTCCAGGATCAGCTCTTTCAGAAGGACATCCCGGCGCTTTCGGCCGCCTTCGGCGTCAACATTCCGACAGCGGTGCTCAAGGGCCGCGCCAACTACATCTGTCCCTATCGTCTCGAGCGCACGGAAGAGGAGGGGCTCCTCCCGCAGCGGGACAGCTACCGGAAGCTTCGCGAAATCAAGCGCTTTGCCGCCGTTTCGCCGACGGGCGACCGCTCGGAACTCCCGACGGTGCCCGAAGACGACCCCTTGTGGCCTCTGGTGACGAGCACGCGCGAAAACTGCCTTGGGAAAGACAAATGCACGCACTGGGAGGACTGCTTCGTGCGCGCCGCGCGCGAAAAAGCGCTCCGGAGCCAGATCGTGGTCGTGAACCACCATCTCTATTTGTCGTCCCTTGCGCTCAAGTCGAGCGCGGGCGGCCAGATCGACGGGATGCTTCCGTCCGCGAACCTCACGGTCTTTGATGAAGCGCATCAATTGCCGGGCATTGCCACGGACTTTTTCGGCACGTTTTTCAGCACCTGGCAGATTGAGCAGATCTCAGACGAATCGCGCTATCTCGGCATCAACCATGCGCGCGACGGCGCGGACTGGGACAAGCTCTCGCACGATGCGAGGAAAGCCGTCTACGACCTCAGAATTGAAGCCAATGCCATCGGACTCAAGGAGGGCGACAGAAAGGCCGTGAAGACCATTGAGCGCTTCGGCGAACTCGAGCAGCCTTTTGCTCAGGTGCTCCGAACGTTCGGCGCGCTCGTGCGCGCGCTCGAAGCCAATAAGGGGCGGCATGACGAATTGGATGCGCTTTTAAGCTATGCGGGAGAGGTCGACCGTGAAATGGCCGGCTGGGAATCGATCATCCGAAAGCTCGCCCACGGGGATGAGGCGGCTGACGACGAGACGGCGGGCGAGGCATCCTCTTCTGAGTCAGCAGCTCCGGGCGTCGAAAAGACGGACGAATTCGCATTGAAGAAGCAGGAATCCTCTGTGCAGTGGATTTCGGTTTCGGCAACGGGCCTGCGGTTCAACAATACGCCCCTTTCCTTTGCCGGGGAATTCCGCGAAATGCGCGAGGCCGAGGGCGGCGCGTGGGTCTTTACTTCAGCCACGCTTTCGGCCGCGGGAGACTTCTCGCACTTTTGTGCGGAAACCGGCATTGATTCGCCCAGGGCCCTCACCTGGGAGAGCCCCTTCAACTACTGGGAGCAGGGGTGCTTTTACCTCCCGAAGCTTCCGGCTCCCGTCAATACGGTCGAGCACGCCTCGCGGGTCGTTGAGGCCGCGTGGCCGCTCGTTCTCGCGGCGGGCGGGAAAACCTTCTTCCTCTGCACGTCGCTCGCGGCCGTTACGCGAATGGCCGAGGAGCTCCGCGACAAGCTCGAGACGGCGGGGAACCCCTATCCGCTTCTCGTTCAGGGCGAAATGCCCAAGGCCGCGCTCGTCGCAGAATTCCGCCGGCACGGAAACGCCATCCTCGTGGGGTCCATGAGCTTCTGGGAAGGCGTTGACGTACGGGGCGATGCGCTCTCTCTCGTCGTCATCGACAAGCTTCCCTTTGCGCCGCCGGACGACCCGATTGTTTCGGCGCGCTCGGACGCGATACGCCGCAGGGGCGGGAGTCCCTTCGGGGTCTATGCGCTTCCTGAAGCCATCATCTCCCTCAAGCAGGGCGCAGGACGGCTCATCCGTTCGGAAACCGACCGCGGCGTCTTCATGCTCTGCGACGCAAGAATTGCCGAGAAGAGCTACGGCAAGTCCGTCATGAAGAGCCTTCCGGACTTCTTCAGAACGAGAAATCTCGAGAAGGCCATTCAATTCTTTAAGGACCCGAAGCGCTGGCACGAGTCGCTCTATCAATGAGTTTTTCTCAGGCTTCGGCTTCGAAGATGCCGACGACCTCAAGGTGCATGGCGCCCGGGAACATGTCGACCGGCGTGACGGAACGAAGCCTGAGGCCGGAGGACGAAAGCACTGCCGCATCGCGCGCGAAGCTCTTCGGATTGCAGGAAATGTAGGCGAGACGCTTCGCGCCCGAGGCCTTCATGAGTTTCCCAAGCGCTTCCGCGGCGCCGCCGGCGAGGCCCTGATAAGCCGGGTCGGCGATGACGAGGGTCGGAGCGAAGGCCTTTACGTCCTCGCGTTCGAGCGCCTTCTCAACGGGGAGCGCGAGAAACTCCGCGTTCCCGAGATGATTGGCGCGGGCATTCGTGCGGGCGCATTCAATCGAGTGGGGAACGCGCTCAATGCCGAGTGCTTTTCGGGCCCGCCGTGCGGCGAGAAGCGTCAGGGTGCCGACGCCGCAGTAGAGGTCGAGCACCCGGTCGCCTTCGGCAATTCCGAGCTGGTCGAGCGCAAGGCTGTAGAGCACCGGCGTCTGCGGGGTATTCACCTGCAGGAAGGTTTCGGCGCCGAGCGAAAAGGCAAGGCCGAGAAGATTCGCTTCAATGCCGGATTTTCCAAGGAGCACGCGGGTTGAGCCGGGCGCAAAGGAGAGGACGGCGCTCCCCGGCGCTTCATGGAGGTTGAGGAGCAGCGCGGCGAGTCCGATGGGCGCGAGCGCGTCGATGAGCCTCTTTTCAAGCGCAGCGAAATCAGCCGCAAGCCTTCTCACCACGAGCACGGCCATCCGTTCTCCCGTTCCCGGGGCTTCGCGCAGAATCAGGGTTCTCAAAATCCCTTCGTCCGTGCGTTCGCTCCAGGGGGCGAATGCGGGATCGGTAAGAAATGGCGCTAGCGTCCGGGCGGCATCTTCCATCCACTTCGGCGTCTGGGGGCACCCTTCCGCAGGCACAAGCTCCTGCGAGCGCGCGCGGTAGTAGCCGAAGTGCGGGATGCCGTCGAGAATGCCCGGATAAAGCACGGCTTTGTTGCGAAAGCCTCTGAGCTTTTCCTCGGGGAGGCCGACCGCGGCTTCGACGACGGAGGCGTTTTCAGCGTCCAGAAGTCCCTGAGCGCGCAGCGGCTCCACGACGAGAAGATCGCGCTTGAGTTCGAGCTCCTTTGAGTAATTGAGCCGCGCCATGGGGCATCCGCCGCAGTCGCCGGCGAGGGCGCAGCGGTCGTGCGCTCTATCGGGAGAGGCGGCAAGCGTTTCAAAGGATTCGGCGAGCCCCCGGCGGCCGCCCGGCTGCGGAGGCCGGTAGGCGAGGGTGATTTCGTCGCCCGGCCGCGCTCCCGGAACAATGACTTCGAGTCCGTCGGGCAGGCGAATAAGGCCGGCGCCGCCCGCATCCATGCCGGTCACGCGGATCGGACCGGCAGAAAGCAATGGCGCGGCAGCCTTCGAACAATTCCTTGCGCCTTTCTTCACGGGAGAACCATGAGCGGAAGGCAGTAGATGACGGCTTCAGCAGCGATGACGGCGGCAACGACGCCGCCCAGGTACTTCAGAAGCCCCCGGCCGGCATCCTCAAGGAAAACGCGGCGCTCCTCGAAATGGAGCTTAGAGGCGAGTCCGCGGATGTGGCGCCAGACGAGCATGATGCCGATGAGCGCAAAGAAGGCAATGAGGAGCGCGACGCAGGCGATGTTGTAGATCATCCCCGCCCACCAGGGATTGGCTCCCTGAATGAAGGTGAGCAGAACGGCGAGGACGAGCGCGATGCCGCTCCCGCCGAGCCAGACATTCCGGTGGTCGTTCCATTCCTTGGTGATGGCATTGTCGAGGCATGCGCGGCCTCCGCCGAGGTCGGAGAGCGAAAGAAGAGGCTCCGTGGAAGCGGATTTGGAGTCGGTCATCGGGAAAGGGTCTCCGTTGATTTGGGATCCCATAAGAATAGTGCTTCCGGCGGCAATTGAGCGCCGGAAGCACGGATAAGCTCGGGAACTGAAGAAAGGATCAGAGGGAGCCGAGGGCCACAACCGCCACGAAGAGCGGCGCGCAGAAGCCCGTAAGGATGCGGATCGTCGTGAGAACGGAAGGCGGCAGCATGCGCGTCGTCTGAAGTTCGCGCTGCATGGCGGGCCAGGCAATCCAGGCGGCGGCAATGGCGATGCCGAAGGAGGAGAGCGGCATGCCGACGTTCGAGGTGACGTAGTCGAGGAGGTCGAAAATGTTCTTGCCGAAGAACTTCACGTCGGCCCAGGGTCCGAAGGACATGTTGGCGGCAAAGCCCACGAGGGCGCAGCCCGCAAGGGTCGCAAGGATCGCCGTGCGGCGCGTGAGGCGGCATTCCTGAACGAGGAGCGTCGCGCAGGCTTCGAGCATCGAGACCGATGAGGTGAGCGCCGCGACCGTCAGGCAGGCGTAGAAGGCGATTGCGAAGCCGTGGCCGAAGGGCATCTGCGCGAAGACCGCAGGCATCGTCACGAAGGTGAGGCCGGGGCCCGCAGCCGGATCGAGATTGAAGGCGAAGACGGCAGGCATCACCATGAGGCCGCCGAGAATGGCCGCCATGATGGCGAGGAACGCCACCCAGCCCACGGAAGAGGGCAGATCCGCCTTGGGGTTGAGGTAGGAGCCGTAGGTGATCATCGTCCCGGCGCCCAGGGAGAGCGAGAAGAAGCAGAAGCCCATGGCGTTGAAGAGCGCGCTTCCGTTGAAGTCTTCCCAGCGGGGCGTGAAGAGGAATTCGACGCCCTTCCAGCCGCCCGGGAGCGTGACGCCGCGGACGATCAGGATGAGCATCAGGATGAAGAGCGCGGGCATCAGGATCTTCGCGACCTTTTCAATGCCCTTTTCGATGCCGTTCATCACGACGTAGGCCGTGACGGCAAGGAAGAGGAGCAGGTACCCGTAGGAGTCGAAGGCGTTCGAGACAAAGCCCCCGAAATATTCGCCGAGCTTCGCGGTATCCGTGATGAGGCCGTTTCCGAGCACGGCGTCCCAGAGGTACTTGAGGCACCAGCCGCCGACCGCGGAATAAAACGAGAGAATCAGAAAGACGGTGAAGACGCCGATGCCGCCGAAAATGCCCCAGGGCTTCCCGGCCACGCGGTTCAGGCTTCCCACGGCGCCCTGACGGCCCGCGCGCCCCATCGCGAATTCAGCAATGAGGAGCGACACGCCGATCGTGAGCGTGAAGAAAATGAAGGGCAGCATGAAGACGGCGCCGCCGTTCGTTCCTGCCATGTAGGGGAATTTCCAGATGGCGCCGAGACCCACAGCGGATCCGGCGGAGGCGAGGATGAAACCGAGGCGGGAGCCCCAGCCGCCGGTTGTCATGTTCTGCGACATGATGTGTTCTTCTTGATAGTTGAAAAAATGCGAGGGGCAGTACGGGTTGCCTGCCGGTTTAATGCGTGTGAGCTTGGAATCTTAGCAAGCTGAAGCTGACGAGCGCCTTTGGGATTAAGACTTAAGGCATCTTCCCGTCCGTGATTTAAAAAAGACCGATGCCCTTGGCCGCCACAACCAGAATGAGGAGCGGCGCCAGAATGCCGGCAAAGAGCCGGAAGGCGCGAAGCGCCCAGGGACGCCAGGCGGCGTTCATGGAAAGTTCGGCTTCCGTCGTTTTCCAGGAAACGAAGCACGCAACGAATGCAATTCCCATGCAGCCGATCGGCATGCCGATGTTGGAAGTAACGTAGTCGAGGAGATCGAACGCCGTTTTCCCGAAGATCTTTACGTCTGAGAGCGGTCCGAAGGAGAGCGCGCAGACGATGCCGATGAGTCCGAGAACGGTGGAAACGAGGAGAATGGACGTGCGGCGCTTCAGGTCATGGCGGTCGACGAAGTGCTGCGACGTCATCTCCAGAATCGAGATGGCGGAGGTGAGCGCTGCGACGAAGAGGCAGAGGAAGAACGCGACGGCAAACAGATCGCCGAAAGGCATTCTTCCAAAGACGGCGGGCATCGTCGCAAAGGTGAGGCCCGGACCGGCATCCGGCGAAAGTCCGAAGGCGAAAACGGCCGGCATGATCATGAGGCCGCCGAGGATGGAGGCCATCACGGCGAGACAGACGATCCAGGCCGTCGAGGGACCGATGCTCACCTTGTCGGAGAGGTAGCTCCCGTAATTCATCATGGAGCCCGAACCCACGGAGAGCGAGAAGAAGGCAAAGCCCATGGCGTTCAGGAGCGCCTCGCCCGTGAAGGCTTCCGGGTCGGGCTTGAAGAGGAATTTGACGCCTTCCATCGCGCCAGGGAGCATGAGCCCGCGGATGATGAGAACGAGCATCAGGATGAAAAGGAGCGGCATGAGGATCTTCCCCACGCGCTCGATTCCTTTTTCCACGCCCGCGAGAACAACGGCAGCGGTAGCGGAAAGAAAGAGCACGTGGCTTCCGACCGACTGAATCGGGTCGGCCGCAAACGCTTCAAACGCGCCGCGCATGACCGTGGGGTCCGTGACCGCCGCGCGCCCGAGGAGCGCCTCAATCAGATAGTGGACGCACCAGCCGCCCACCACGGAATAAAACCCGAGCACCAGAGCGCCGGTTGCCACCGAAATAAGGCCGATGATGCTCCAGCGGCTGCCGCCGAGTTTTCTGAAGGCCGTGCCTGCGCCGCCCCTTGCGTGCCGCCCCATGCACATTTCGGCCATGAGGAGCGCGAGACCGATCGTGAGCGAAAAGGCAATGGTGGGGAGCATGAAGATGGAGCCCCCGTTCGTGCCCGCCATGTACGGGAACTTCCAGATGGCTCCGAGACCGACCGCGGAACCCGCCGATGCGAGGATGAATCCGACCCTGGAGGTCCAGGCGGAACGATTCATTTCCTGAGACATTGAAAAATTCCCGAAAAACAAAGAATTTTTCGATTGTAACGATATTTTTGCCTGCCTAGGGAGACTGAAGGAAAACCCGGATTCCGCTGCCGCTCAATGAAAACGGGCGGCTCCAGAAAGGAGAGCCGCCCGTTGGAAACGGAAAAAGAAAGCCGCGTTTCTGTTTACATCAGGCCGGTGATCAGCACGGCGAGGACGAGAAGCGGGGCGAGATAGCGCATGGTGAAGCGCAGCGCCGGTAGCCACCCCGGTGCGGGAGCGCCGCCCGCGAGATCCGCCTCAACTCGGCTCCAGCAGCGGAAGCCCGCGAGGAAGAGAATGACGAGACCGCCGATCGGAAGCGAAAGGTTGCTCGTAAAGAAGTCGAAGATGTCGAAGAAGGTCTTCGTGCCGAAGAATTTGACGTCCGACAGCACGCCGAAGGAGAGGCAGGGAAGCGCCCCCACGACGGCGAGCGCAATCGTGGAAAGAACGGCTGCCTTCGGGCGCGTATAGCTCTTTTCGTCCACGAGGAAGGCGACGATGATTTCAATCATCGAGACCGACGAGGTGATCGCCGCGACCGCAAGGCAGAGGTAGAAGATCACGGCGAAGATCTGCCCGCCCGGGAGCTGCGCGAAGACCGCAGGCATCGTGATGAAGGTGAGGCCCGGACCCGCCGTCGGATCAAGCCCGAAGGCGAAGACGGACGGCATGATCATGAGGCCGCCCATGAGGGACGCAATGACCGCGAGGAAGGCAATCCAGACGCAGGAGCGCACGAGGTTCGTCTTCTCGTTGAGGTAGGAGCCGTAGGTCATCATGCAGCCGCAGCCCACGCAGAGCGAGAAGAAGGTGAAGCCCATCGCCTGCAGAAGGCCCGAAAGCGTGAAGGTGTCGGGATCAAATTTGAAGAGGAATTCAACCCCGGCCCAGGCGCCGGGAAGCATGAGGCCCCTCACGATCACGACGAGCATGAGGATGAAGAGAAGCGGCATGAGGATCTTGCTCACGCGCTCAATGCCCTTCGTGACGTCGAAGGCGACGATGAGGCCGTTCAGAACAAGAAAGAGCCACTGGAACCCAAGCGCTGTTACCGGGTTGGCGGTGAATTCGGCAAAGTGAGCGCCGAGCTGCGACTGGTCCGCAATCAGCCCCTGACCCACGAGCGCTTCGCAGAAGTAGGAAAGGGTCCAGCCGCCGATCGCCGAATAGAAGGAAAGAACCAGAAAGCCCGTCACGACGCCGAGGTATCCGGCCGGGAGGAAGGCTTTGCCGGCGAGGCGCCGGTAGGTCGTGACGATGCCGCCCTTGCCGAGGCGCCCGAGCGCAATTTCCGCGATGAGGAGCGCGAGGCCGACGGTGAAGGTGAGAAGGATGTAGGGAAAGAGGAAGACGCTCCCGCCGTTCGTTCCCGCCATATACGGGAACTTCCAGATGGCGCCGAGTCCGACGGCCGCGCCCGCGCTTGCGAGCACGAAGCCGATGCGGCTTGTCCAGGTTATGCGTTCATTCGCCATGTTTAGCCTGAGCCTTATTTATTCTGCTTGAAAAATAGTGAGAAGCCTGTCGGCCGCGAATAAGGAGCGAGCCTGCTTTCAGGACATCATACGAAGGATTGTCGGCAAAAAGTGTTTGCGAGGCTTCGGGAGCATGAGGAGCCGCCTTGATCTAAAGCAGAGCTCGACGGCTCCATGCAAAGGTTTTTAAAGGAAAAGTCCCTGATACATCGTCGTGAGGACGAGGATCGGCGCGAGAACGCCGAGGACCACTCGGATGGCGGATAGCATCCCGGAGGAGAGCGGCTTGGCAGACGTGAGCTCCTCCCGCATCGCGGGCCAGGCCTTCCAGGTCATGAGCGCGGCAACGGCGAGGCCGCCCACCGGCATCATGAAGTTCGTGCAGACAAAATCGAAGAAGTCGAAGAAATTCCGCCCGAGGAGCGTGAATTCG
This sequence comes from Sutterella faecalis, assembly GCF_006337085.1. GTDB lineage: Bacteria > Pseudomonadota > Gammaproteobacteria > Burkholderiales > Burkholderiaceae_F > Sutterella > Sutterella faecalis. Next base: position 2,491,137 of record NZ_CP040882.1, read on the forward strand.
CTCAATTCTCCGAAGGAGAGCGCGCTCAGGGACCCGAGGAAGAAGAGCAGCACGAAGCTCACGATGGTTGCCGTGCTTCTTGAGAGCCGCCATTCGTTATGAAGAAATGCGACGACCACTTCAAGGAGCGACACCGAGGAGGTCAGCGCGGCAACGAGCAGGCAGACGTAGAAGATTGCGGCGAAGATGCTCCCGCCCGGAATGTGCGCGAAGATCATCGGGAGCGTAATGAAGACGAGTCCCGGGCCCGCATCCGGCGCGACGCCGAACGCGAATACGGCGGGCATCACCATGAGGCCGGCGAGAAGCGAGGCTTGAATCGAGAGAAGCGCAACCCAGAGCGAAGCCGCCGGAATGTCGGCGCGCTTCGGAAGATAGGTGCCGTACGTGATGAGAATGCCGGCGCCGAGGGAGAGCGAAAAGAAGGTGTATCCCATTGCGCTCAGGATCGCCCCGGGCGACAGGTCTTCCGGTCTGAAGCTCAGAAGGTACTTCACGCCTTCCATGGCGCCATCGAGCGTGAGTCCGCGGATGATGACGGCGAGCATCATCACGAAGAGCATCGGCATCAGCAGTTTGGAAACGCGCTCGATTCCCTTCTCAATGCCGCAGCCCACGGTGAGTGCCGTGAGGGAGAGAAAGGAAAACAGCCAGGCAATGTTGATCCAGCCGGTGGAGACGATTTCCCGGAAGTCGTTCCTCAGGGTCTGCGCATTTTCCGTAACGACGCCCACCGTCAGGGACTGGGCCAGGTAGGCGACGCACCAGCCGCCGACGACGCAGTAGTAGGCAAGAATCAGAAAAGAGGTGAGGACTGCAAAGGCGCCCAGGAACGCAAAGGGTCTTCCCCCGATGCGGCGCATGGCGCTGACGGCCGAGCCTCTGCCGCGCCGGCCGATCGCAATCTCCGCCATGAGGAGCACGAGGCCCGTCGTGAGCGTAAAGACGACGTAGGGAAGAATGAAGGCTCCTCCGCCGTTGGCGCCGGCCCAGAAAGGGAATTTCCAGATGGCGCCGAGGCCGATCGCAGAGCCGGCCGAGGCGAGAATGAAGCCGAGGCGCGAGCTCCATTGCACGGAAGCCGCAGCGTTCGCAGTGGACATGAATGAATGGGTTAGGAAACGATGTCCTTGGTAAAAAACTGAGGGAAAGAGCGCAAACGGCTCAGCCGACCGTCGATTGTAACGATGCGCTACGGGAAAATATCTATCTTTTCTGACGAAATGAGGATTCTATTCCGCAGATATTTGTTAAATCTGAAATTTGATTGGATTCGATTGAATCGAAAGGGATGCCTGGAGTTCCTCTGCGCCAACACCTCGAAAAGAACCGTTGCAGATCCTTGAGGCTCAAGAGTCTCGAATGCCTCATAGTTGAAGGAACCAAAGAGATGGGAAATTCTGCTTGGGGAGAAGCGTTAGCCTCGCGGTTCCGCTCCTTCCTCAGGATCCTCAAAAAACAGAAGGAGAGAAATATGTCGCCGAAATCCGCTGCCACCCGTACGATCCTTGCCGCCGCGCTTTGTTCAGGCGCTCTGGCGCTTGGTTTTTCAGACGCCGCATTCGCCATGCCGCGCGTGGCTGAAGCCGGCCTCGTCATGAATGTCGCGGGCGAAGCTTCGAAGACGCTTCCCAATGACGAAGCGTCCCTCACGTTCTCGATCGAAACCCAGACGAAGGATTCGGCCGCGGCCACGGAAGAAGTCGTGAAGGCGGGCAATGCCGCGATTGAAGCGCTCAAGGTCTTCGGCGACAAGGTCGACGTGAGGACGACGGACTTTTCCACCTGGCCCGTGATGACGAAGGCGAAGGAAGGCGAGGTCTCTCAGATCGGCGCCTGGAGCGCCAAGCAGTCGATTCGCGTGACGGTGCGCGACATTGCGCTCTCTTCCAAGGTCATGGAAGCGGCGGGGAAAACCATGAAGTTTGACGGCGTCGCCTTCTCCGTTTCGCGCCCGGTGCGTCAGGCGGCAACGGATGCGCTCCTTTCGGAAGCCATCAGGAATGCTTCTGACCGCGCCGTGATTGCGGCGAAGTCTCTCGGACTTGGGGAAAAGAATGTCCGCATCGAAGGCATCCAGGTATCGGGCGCTTCCGGTCCTTCTCCCCGCTACTATGCGCAGCCGCAGATGCTCATGGCTCGCGCAGCGATGAATGACGCTGCGCCGGTAGTAAGCTCTGGCACGGCGGACGTTGCGCTCACGGTGACGCTCACGGTTCGCATCATTCCCTAATGGAAGAAGGATAGTAAATGGTTCGCTTTGAAGCTGAAGGCGGCGTTGATCCGCTCCTGAGAGTAACGCTTGAAAAAGGCGACTCGGTTGCCACGGAATCGGGCGCCATGGTGGCGATGGATGCGTCGCTTTCGCTTCGAGGAAAGACCCGGGGCGGGTTCCTCAATTCCATTGCGAGAAAGTTTCTGAACGACGAAACGTTCTTCCAGCAGTGGATTGAAGCCGAGGACGCCCCGGGTACCGCGCTGCTCGCGCCGGCTTTCCCCGGCGACATCCGGATTCTTGAGGTCGGTCCCGCGTCCTGGATGCTCGCCGACGGGTGCTTCCTTGCTTCGACGGAAGGTGTCGACGTTACGGCGAAAATGCAGGGCATCGGTCGGGCGCTCCTTGCCGACTCCGGCGGCTTCTTCATCATGAAGGCCTCCGGCAAGGGACAGCTCGCCGTGTCGGGCTTCGGGTCCGTGCGCGAGATGGAGGTCCGTCCCGACAAGCCCGTGCTCATCGACAACGGTCACCTGGTCGCCTGGGACGCGTCGCTTGACTACGAAATCACGCTGCGCACGAACCGGTCGGGCATTTTCGGGCGCCTCGTCGAAAGCCAGCTCTCGGGCGAAGGCTTCGTGCTGAGGTTTTCGGGTTTCGGCAGGATTCTTGTGAGCTCCCGCAATCAGGGAAGCTTCCTCGACTGGGTCTTCTCGCAGCGGCCGAGAGACAAAGCGGAGAAGGAAAACGAATAGCCGGCAGGAAAACCGGGCGAGCAGGCAGATGATGAGCATGATTTCAGGATGCCGCCAGCATGTTTCTTGATGTCATGCGCGGCAGTGCTCAACCGTCCTGCGGGTACTGATCGAAGAGCGTCGGCTCTGATTCCCTGAGAGTTTTCTTCTCCTCAAAATGAATGTCCCCGGTCAGGCTTCAGCGCCTTTCCGGGGATATTGCACTTACCTATTGCGTCGTAAAGCCCCGTCTGTTCAGGCCGGAGAGGATGTCAATTCTTCATCGGGAAGAAGAAGCCGGCAGTCATGTCGAGATAGTGTTCACCCTGATACTTCGGGTAGGCCTTCTTCATCGCGGCGATGAACTCGTCCTTCGACTTAGCGTTTGCCGCAGTGTCCTTCAGCACCTTGAGGTAGGCGATCTTTTCGTCCATGGCCTTCACGCCCTCGGGCTTCCAGTGGCTCGTGAAAAGAAGCGTGACGCCTTCCTTCTAACTAATTAAGTAAAGTAATTTGATATCGAACTATAAAGCGAAAATGTTCGATGCGCAACTAACGTTTAGTCAAAAGTGATGGACGTTCTGCATGCAGTGCCCGGCGGCCGCTCCGCTTCCCTGTTGAATGATTGGAAGCGGAGCTGCTTTAATCAATCTAAGAGGCTGTCAGTGCCGGGCCGCCTATCTCTATTCTGGTTTCGGCCAGATTCTTGACTGCGGGCTGGTGAGAAACCATCAAAACGACAGTTTGAGGGAGCTCGGACTTCAGGATGGCGATCAGCTTCATGGCTGAAGCATCGTCAAGCTGGTTGGTCGATTCGTCGAGAAAGAGGAGTTTCGGTCGGTTGAGAAGTACGCGGGCGAATCCGAGGCGCTGCTGCTCTCCGCCGGAAAGTTCCTGCGCCCAGTCTTTTTTCTCTTCCAGATGTCCGGCCAAACGTTCAAGACCGACGGTTCTTAGAGCGTTCTCAACCGCTTCATCGGAATAGCCGCCTCTGCGGGGATAGGTGAGAATATTTTTCAGCGTGTCGAAAGGCAGATAGCTTTTCTGCGGCACGAAGAGCACATCTTGATGCGGGATGGTTAGCTTCCCTTCTGAAAACGGCCAGAGTCCCGCGAGTGCGCGCAGGAACGTGGACTTCCCGGCGCCGCTTCGTCCGTCAATCAGAATCCAGCGGTGGGTTTGCGGGTTGAGCTTCAAATCCCTCGCAAGACAACGGCCGGAAGGCGTGAAGAGCGACATTGAATCCACTGCCAGAACTCCTTCGGACACCGTAATGCGCGAAGGATTGTTCTGCACGGCATTGAGGCTCTCGTCGAAGCGGTGGAGACGGTCAACGACGGCCGCCCACTCCATGATCCGCTTGTAATAGTCGAGGAACCACCCGAATCCGTCCTGGACGCTTGAAAATGCGCTTCGCGCCTGCATCAGGTCGCCGAACGTCATGGCTTTGGTCAGAAAGAGCGGCAGGGCCGACATGATGGCAATGACGTTGTTGACGCGCATGTAGCTTGCTGTAAAGGCTTCGAGCTGAAATTCCCGTTTGATGAGGGAGAGCCAGTTGTCCTTGATTCGCGAAAACCGTTCAGAAAACCTTTCCATCTCAGTCTCTTCACCCCGCAGGGATGCTACTTGTTCTGCAGAATCCCTGACGCGCAGCAAGGTCGCGCGGAAGTCCGCCTCGCGATGCTGTCTTTCAATATTCAATGGCCTCAGCTTTCGTCCGATCAGGTGGGTGATGAGCGTACAGACGATCGACCAGACTAAGGCTACCCACACGAGATAGCCGTGCAATTCAATTCGGGTGCCGAAAACTTCAAGGTTCTGAACGCCTGAAAGCCCCCAGAGGATGGCGACGAAGGCGATCAGCTTGAACAAATTCATGATGAAGTACTTCACCAGAACGATCGTTTTCTCCGACAGCAAAGCACAGTCTTCCTGAATGCGCTGGTCGGGATTGTCCGGTTCGTTCACAAGCTTGATGCGGTATAGCGCGTGATTGGCAAGCCACCGTCCCTGCATCATTTCGGTGAGGTGCTCCCGCCAATCCAGGAAAAGGCGTTTCTGGACCCAGCTTCCGATAATGATGAGGACGACCGTTACGGCGATGTACCCCATCCATTCAAGGATGAGCTCCGGCATGACGGCACTCTCATACCGGGCGAGGGCATCGTAGAAGCGTTTGTTCCAGTGATTCAGGTAGACGCCCACTTCGATGATGCCCATGGCGCAGCCGATGACAACGGCAAGCATGACCCAGGCATACCATCTTTGTCGTGAGTACCAGTAGGGAGCGGCCAAGCTTAAAAAATGCCTGATCGTACGCATATGTTTCTTATGGTCTCGGGGGTGAATTAAGAAATAAGCCGCTCGCGTTCGCCCCGGGCGGGTTGCGAACGTGAGCGGCTTGAGGGCGCCCTATATTAGAAGCGGTAGTTGGCGCGCAGGAGGAAGTTGCGCGGATCGCCGTAATACCCGTTCATTCTGTATGTCCGGTTGTTGACTTCGCGCCAGTAAGTCTTGTCGAAGAGATTGTTGACGACGAAGTTCACATCCAGATGGTCGTTGAAACGGTACTGCACATTGGCGTTCCAGACTGCATAGCCGCCCTGGAGCATGTGGATGGCATCACTCTGTTGGCCAATATCGGACTGGCTTTGAATTTGCGCACCTGTACCAACGGTCCAGCGATGTGCTGCGCCGGGCAGACGGTAGCTGGTATAGAAGCGCAGCAAATGCCTCGGCGTCAGAGCACTGTAGGTCATCCCTTTCTTAAAGAGCGAGCTTTCATTATTTCGGAATTCGGATTTGTTGTAGGTGTAACCGGCGAAGAGATTCCAGCCGTTAGCGACCTCGCCCGAAACCTCAAGTTCCAGTCCCTGGCTGGTGACGGTACCGGTCGATAACACCCAATCTCGGTTGGCGTCCCAGATTGGACGGTTTTCCTGCTCAATGAAAAAGAGTGCGGCTGAGGTGTTCAGTCTGTTGTTGAAAAAGTCCGACTTGATGCCAAGTTCATAGTTCGTACCTTCAACCGGATCGACAACTTCCCCGGACGTATACTTTCCGCTCTGCGGCTTAAAGATTGCGGTATAGCTCAGGTAGATGCTGCTGTTTGGCGTAACGTCCCAGGTGAGGCCGAAGTACGGAATAAGCTTGCTCGTCGTTAGTTCCGATCCCCAGTAATCACGAGGATTCCAGTAATACAGACCATTGTCTTTATGATAGGTGTAATCGATTCCTTCGTTATCTGATTCCTGTTTGAAGTTAGCCCATCGCGCACCGGCAATCAGGTGCCAGTTGTTCGTAAAGTTGTAGCGCGTGCCCAGGCGAATGCCCATATCCCGGTATGTCGTCCGGTATATGTAGTCCACATTGAGTTGGTCATAGTCATTCCAGTCCGGTTCAATCAGTGAACTGCCGGAAAAGTCGTGCGCATTCACTTCGGAGCCAAAAGGCGAGCGCTTCCAGTGGCTGTCAGATTCTTCTTTGGAATAATCGAGCGTGCCGAAGAAATCGTGATCCTGGCCGAACAGGCGATAGACACCATTCAGCGTCACGGAAGCAGACAGCTGCTCCTGAGAATTGTCGTAAAACTGGAAGTTGTTTCCCTGCATCATCGGGTTGTCGATTGGTTGTGTCTTAATCCCGATAAGCTGGCCCATTTTTGTATCTCTGGCTACGCGCGTGTAGGAGATCTTGCTGGTGATGCGCCAGTCTTCATTGAAGTAATACTCAAGCTCGGCAAAAAGATTCCTTTTACGGGTGATGCGCTTCTGCCAATCAGCAATGAATGTTGTATCCCGATCAAAATCGAGGTCTTCGCCGTTGGGGCCGGCAGGAAGACCAAAGAAATCGGGCGTTGATTCGCTGTCCTGATAAAGCCCGCCGAAGGTGAGCTTCGTGTCGGGCGTGACATCGGCTTCGAGAATGCCGTACAGCAGATTCATGTCGTCGCCGACGGACTCCTTGAAGGAGTTGCTTCGGCTCACGACGCCAACCAGGCGTCCGCGCAGGGTCTGAGCTTCGTTCAGGCTTGATGAAATATCAGCCATGGAGCGGTAATGATCCCAACTGCCCGCTTCGGCAGATACACTGGCCTGAAATCCTGCGGTCGGTCTCTTCCTTACGGCATTGATGGTGCCGCCGGGTTCGCCGTTCGACTGCGTCAAGCCGGTCGGTCCGCGGACAACTTCAATATGGTCATAAATCGCCATGTCGCTCATGGCGGCAGATTCTCGGTGGGAGTTCCCTGTTGAGCCAGGAATCGTAGAGGTAATGCCGTCTTCCTGAATTTTGTCTACAAAGAAGCCGCGGGAGAGAAAGCGCACAGTACCGGCATCCTCAATCACGGTGATGCCAGTAGTGCGTCTCATGGTTTCGTCCAGAGTCGTGAGTCCCTGATCCTGGATCTGCTGCATCGTAATGTTGCTTACCGACTGCGGCGTTTCGCGTGGCGTGAGTTCCAGGCCGGTCGTCGTGCTCATGGCCGAAGACTTGTAGGTATTGCTGTTTTCCGTCGTTGTGCTGATGCTGGTGGCAGTGACGGTTACTGCGTCGAAGTCGACATCTTCAGCAGCGAGTGTGCTGTGAGAAGCCAGAATGGCGGAGGCAATCAGGGAGAGACGGAACGCTGAGTGTGAGCGGAGGGAAAAAGAGGGTTGGATGGTAGTCATGATAGTTTGTTATCAATTTTATTGAGAAGCTACATGAGAATCATTCCCGTTAACGGGAGCTTAATTGTACTAATTTTTACAAAAGTTGCATGTAGAAACCCTTACTTCTTTTCCTTAAGTCGAAGGATGAGTTCTTGTTTGAAAATGCATTGCAAAATATTTGGTTCAAGGTGGATGCAAGGAAAAGTGTTGATTAAATTTCATAAAACGAGCTTGAACCTGCTGAATGAATATAAGATTTAATCTATTTGCTTGATTTTTATGTTTATTTTTATGCGTATCGAAGACGCTCTCAAGATGTAGAGCATCTTCAAAGTAGTGCCTGTTGTTCTTTGTAGCTGCGAAAACAAGCGAAACTGAGAGAATGGAGTTGTGCCGAATACAGGCGCGAAGCACTTTTGAAGACGAGAGTTGAATCCTTGGATCTGGACTCGTAAAGCACTCTTAACGACAGCACGCACTTGCGGACATCTGACTGTACTTATGCAGAAAAGCCCGGCAGTCCGGAGTTTTCCGGTGAAGAATTTGAGGACTTCGATGCCGGCCCCGCTAAAATAACGAATCCCCTAAATTCTCCCGAGGTGAACGAACTTGAACGCCCGCGTCTATCCGCATCCAATCATTGCCCGAGAAGGCTGGCCCATCCTGGGCGGCGCCTTCATTCTCTTTCTCGTGAGCTGGTGGCTGGATCTCGGCATCATCACCTTCCTGATCTTCGTCTTCTTCCTGTTCGCACTGCAATTCTTCCGCGATCCCGCGCGCGAAGCGCCCGAAGACCCCCGCGCCGTCGTGAGCCCGGTGGACGGTCAGGTCTGCAAGGTTGAAAAAACCGAAAATCCTGAGACGGGCGAAGCGTGCGTGAAGGTTTCGATCTTCATGAACGTCTTCAACGTGCACAGCCAGAAAGCGCCGGTTGCCGGCGTGGTCGAAAAGGTCACCTACACGCCGGGTCTTTTCGTCAATGCCGATCTCGACAAGGCATCGACGGAAAACGAGCGCAATGCCGTGACGGTACGCATGGCTGACGGCCGCCGCATTACCTTTATTCAGGTTGCAGGCCTCGTTGCCCGCCGCATCATCTGCTACGCCACGGTCGGGGAGGAGCTTTCCCGCGGCGAGCGCTACGGCTTCATCCGCTTTGGTTCCCGCGTCGACGTGTATCTTCCGACGGATGCCGAGATCACGGTTGGCATCGGCGACAAGGTGACGGGCGTGATGTCGACCATCGCCCGCATCTAAAGCCGCAGCTCCCTTGCGTCTCCATCAATGCCAGGGAGCGCACGCAGCCAAAACAAAAAAGCCGCACCGGAAGAGTCCGGGATGCGGCTTTTTTGATGCCTCGGCGTTGAAATCACTTCTCAACGATGCGGTGGTTTTCAACGAGAAGTTCCGTGTGCGGAACGCCCGCATATTCCCGCACGGGGGCGTCGGATTTGCCGTCGGCCGTTTTTGCCTTTTCCCGGTTGTCGCGCACGAGCGTCTTCGTGGTCGAAAGAATGGAATTGCGCCGCATCGCGAGCCAGCCGTCTAGAAGGATTGAATCCTCGAGCATGACGGTGACGGTCCAGGCGAGCGTGCCGTCCTCAAGAGACTTCTCTTCAATCGTCTGCGTGGTATTGAAGGGCGTTTCAGAGAGGTTCTTAATGAGCGTCGGATCGTCCGTGAGAAGTTCAAGCTTCACGGTACGTCCCTGCGAATAATTGAAGGGGGCGTTGGCCGTATAGTCCTCTAGATCAAAATCCTCGGGGCGTTCGAATTCAATGCAGCTCACGGTCGCCGCCTCGATCCGGTGCATGGCGAGGTGCCGATAGTCGCTGAACTTCTCAAACTGGCAGACAAGGTACGTTCTGACATCCTGCTGCACGAGGCCGAGGGGCTTCACATTCGCTTCGAGCACCCGGTCGCGGGCGTTGCGGTAGCGAATGGAGACCATCCGGTCCTCGAGGAGCGCCTCCGTCACGGCATCGAAAACCGGGCGGGAAATCTGCGGGGGGAGGAAGGGAAGCGCCGGACTCACCACCTTTACTTTTCTCAGCCACGAGGATGCCCGGCTAGAAGCCTGTACTTCCGTGCTCTTTCGCGCATCGCGAAAGAGCGGCCGCAGTCCCGAGAGGACGCTCGAGGGGAGCAGATAGTGCAGATACTCATCGGCGAGCCGCAGAAGGAGCGTTTCCTGAGGACCGAGCACCGGAAAGTGAAGACCCCGTCCTGCTGTGTCCCACTGGAAGCCGTAAGGGCGCGAATCCATGTTCGCCTTGACGGGAAATAACTGCGGATTCTCGCGGATTGTCTTCATGTAGCGCTCGAGCGTGCGGCGCTGGAGCGGAATGCCGTCGGCAGCGAGCTGATTGCGGATCTGCGTCATCGTGATCCAGCGATGCTGCGGGATGAGCTCAAGGATGCGGATCATCACGAAGGCTTCATTGAGCGAGGATCTGGCGTTTACTTCTGCGGACATGTTTTATCGGGAATCTGGTTTCGGTGATTGTTTTTCCTTCGCGGAGGATAGCTCAGCGATTCGCCTTCCTGCTGAAATCTGAAAACGAAAAACTCCCGGCCTTCGTGCGTGAAGGACGGGAGTTTTGTAAATCATCTCAAGGATCGGCTTGCCTTAAATCACGCGGCATCCTTTTTGGCGGCTTCCTCTTTTTCAAGCTGAGCCTGCTGGGCGGCAAGATCGGCCTGAATCGGATTCGGACGGCCTCTCCACCAGCACCAGAACTCGTACACGTAGCCCGAGAGCGCGTAGATGCAGAAGAGCACGAAGATCGAGAGCGAAACGTTGCTCGAAATGACGATGAAGGCAAGAGAGGCGACGACGATCACCCAGAAGGGAATCGTGCGCACGACGGCATAGCTTTTGCCCGAGAAGAAGGGCGCATTGCTCACCATCGTGAGGCCGGCATAGAGCGTCACCACGAGCGCAATGGTGCTCTGGTGCGGAAGAAGCCAGTCTGGAAGCCGGTTTTCGACCGCGAGCCAGACGAATCCGCAGACGAGTGCCGCGGCGGCAGGCGATGGAAGCCCCTGGAAGTAATTCTTGCTTACGACGCCGACGTTGCAGTTGAAGCGAGCGAGTCTCAGGAGCGCGCAGAGGGCGTAGATGAAGGCCGTGGCCCAGCCGAGCTTGCCCAATTCAACGAGTGAAAATTCGTAGACGATGAGCGCAGGCGCAATGCCGAAGCTCACCGCATCGGCGAGGCTGTCCATCTGGACGCCGAATTCCGACTGCGTGTGCGTGAGGCGCGCGACGCGTCCGTCCATGCCGTCAAAGAGCATGGAGAAGAAAACCGCAATGGCGGCAACGGAGAAGTTGCCGTTCATCGCCTGAATGATGCCGTAGAAGGCTGCGAAGAGCGCAGCTGCAGTAAAGGCGTTCGGGAGCACATAAATGCTCTTCGACTTCACCGCCTGAAAGCGGCGCTGACCGATGGAAGCAAGACTCTCGCGGCGAGGCGTATTGGGTTCTGTCATAAATCTCTGCTGCCGGTCTGGAAAAAGATGCGGCAGGAAAAATAAGGAATGGCACCGTCCGGACGCATGCCGGGCGGTCGCGGTACGCCGCACATTTTAGCGGCTCGGCGCTTCAATCTCGCATTCTGACAACCATGCCATCTGGTATCAGAGCGTTACTCGGTTTCGCGCGGAAAAAGGCCTCCAGGCGGGCGGCAGGAAACCCGGTTGCGTAAAAGAAAGGCCTTAAGTCAACTCAATGGAATCTATGGCATTTTAATTATGGGTGAGGCCGCCCCGGGACTTTTCTTCTAAAATCTGCGCCGTCAGGAATTTATGCTTCCGAGGTGACTCATGTCCTTTCTTTTTGCTCCGCCCGCTCAGGCGGTGATCCCGGTTCAGGATGAACGCTATGAATTTTTCCCCGTCAACCGCGTTTACGGCGCCGCGCGAAACTACGCGGCTTCGGAAGCGGCCCGGGCGGAAAAAGCGGGTTCGATCCCGCCGCTCTTTTTGAAGGCTGCCGATACGGTGACGCCGGTGCGGGATGGAGAAACGTATGAATGGGTGATGCCGCCCCGTACCGCAAAAATGGTGCCGGAGCTTGAGCTGGTTGCATGCCTCCATAAAGGCGGGCGCAATCTTTCCGTAGAGGAAGCTGAGGAATGCATCTGGGGCTGGTGCGTGGGATTCGACTTTACGCGCCGTCTCTCGCCCGAAGACCTTCCCGCGGGAGGTCCCTGGGATCTCATGAAGACGCTCGACGGTGGGGCGCCTGTTTCTGCCGTGCGTCCCGCCTACCGCACGCCGCTTCCGGCGCCTTCTGAAATCTACCTCTACCAGAACAACAAGAAGGTGCAGTCGGCGAGCACAAGCTTCATGATCGCGTCGCCCGCGGAACTGATCGCCCTAATTTCCCGCTACTGGGAAGTGCGTCCGGGCGACCTCATCTTCACGGGCGCTCCCGTGAATGTGCCTGAAGCCCATGCGGGCGACGTCTTCGAAGGCGGCGTCAACGGCGTCGGGAAGCTTCGCGTGAAGATCGCCGCTCCTGAATAAGCCTTGAGGCTTCCGTCGCTCGCAGAGCGCAGGAACCCATGCGAAAGGGCCGGTCCTTTGAGACCGGCCCTTTCGCGCAATGGAAGCGAGAGGCGGTTATTCGCCGCTGGTTCCCTCGGATTCGATGACCTCGCGGTTGGCGGCGGCCTTTCCAGCTTCGAGGCCGGCAACCGCTTCCCGGGCCTGATCGGCCACCGCGGAATGGCTCTGCGCCTGGAAGACCCGCAGGGACCCGAGAACGCCGCCCATGAGGACGAGGAAGCCGATCGTCATCGAGAGGGTCGGCATTTCGCCGCGCCAGATGAGCGCATAGACGACGGCAAAGACGGATTCAAAAACGATGAGCTGTCCGCCGAGCGCGGCGGGAAGAAGCTGACTCATGCGGTTCCAGCAGACCATGGCCACCCACGAGCAGAGGAGACCGATCGTGAGGGCGACCCCGAGGAACTTCCATGGAGCAGCGCCCATGACGGTGACGCTCGTATCCATGAAGCCGGCAGGCCAGGCGAGAACGGCAAAGAGTCCGAGCGCGAGCGGAAGAACCGTCACGCCCTGGAGCGCCGTCCAGGCGCCGGTGCTGTGCTGCGGGTGCTTGAGGAGCCACTCGGCATTCATGATTGAGAACCAGGTCCAGGAGACGACGGCTGCGAGCCCGAAGCCGACGCCGATCCAGTATTCCTCGCCGCCCGTGGCGGACGCTTTGGCGGCATTTTCAAATTCCGTCAGATTGGCGACGATGAGGCCGAGGAAGATGACCGCAAGGGGCGGGAGAATTTTGCTCCAGGGCACGGCCGAATCGGAACCGGCGTAGCGGATGTTGGAGGCGATCGCGACGAGAACCGGGATCACGGCCATGAACATGCCCGCGAGCGGCGCGCCTGCCAGGCGGATGCAGATCGTGAGGAGGCAGTAGAAAAGGACGTTTCCGAAGAGCGGAAGCTTGAAGGCCTGCCAGATGTCGGCGCGCGAAAAGGCCCTGAGTTCCCGACGGAAGACGTAGAGGAAGGGGAGCGAAATCACGCCGAACGCAATGAAGCGCGAGAGCGCGACGAGCACGGGGTTGTATTCAGGAACAACGAGCGGGGCAATGTAAATGAGACCCCAGAGGGCCCCGGCGGCAATGCCGAGGAGGACGCCGATCAGCATGGGCAGTCTTTCCCTAGTTCGCGACCATTCGTCTTTCACCCGAATGGTCTGGATTTCTTGGTCGGCCGGAAGCTGCTTGAAAGAGGGAGTTTCGATAGATTCCGCCGAAGGTCAAGCTGACCCGGAGCTTCGCCTGAGAGAGGCTGGTCGTGAAGCGCTGGAGTCAGCCGCTTTTCAATCCGAGGAAAAGCGATCCGTTGGATCGGAAGCGCGTGCGGGCGGGGAGAGAAAAAAGGGAATTTCATTCTCCCCGGAAGCATCCTTAACTCCTCAGAAGACGCTCCGCAGTGTTCTGATCTTTCAGATATTTCAATCCTAACACTGCATTGATCTTAAGCAAAGCCCTCTAGGGGTTATCGATAGAATCGAAGAGGAACGCGAGATGTGAGGAGATTGAACACCGGATGAGACCAAAAATCGGCCCGTGCCATGCTTTTGTATACGTGTAAATGCGTATAAATACAAATTTTGAATGATGACAAGTAGCCTTGTCGATTCTTCAGGCAGAAGCGCGGTATTCCGGCGGGCCGGTGAAGGAGACAGTTACTGTTTCAGAGGCTGCGTCTGGGCTCCCGGCGCGTTTTCCCCAAATTCGCGCTCGAGCTCGTCGGCCAGAAGCGACACTGCGGCCGCATAGAAGTAGCTTCGGTTGTAGCGAAGAATGGCGGCGAAGGACGATGTTCCGATGTAGTAGTCGACGCCCTTTTCGTTCGACGCCTTGATCCACGGGAGATCAACGAGAAGCGCCGGCTCATCCTCGGCGAGCGGAAGCTTTTCAAGGGGCTTCACGCCGGCGCGAAGGAGCGCTCCGGCAGTGGTGTGCGTTTTGATGCCGCCCGAACCGGTTGCCTTGAAGATTTCGGGCGTGGCGGAAACGCGGTAGAGCGGACGTTCGCCCCGCGCCCAGCCGTGAACGAGAAGGAAGTTGGCAACCGAGGCGATGCCGTCGGCTTCGTTTCCGACAATATCAATATGGCCGTCTCCGTCGCCGTCCTTGCCGTAGGCCTTGAGCGACGAGGGCATGAACTGCCCGAGTCCCATGGCGCCCGCAAAGGAGCCCGACACGGCAACCGGCTCAATTTGCTGCCGCCAGCAGAATTCGAGGAAGTCCGAGAGTTCTGCGAGGTAGTACTTTGAGCGCCGCGTGTAGTCGAAGGACAGCGTCATCAGGGCGTCGAGCACGCGAAAGCGCCCCATGTTGCGTCCGAAAATCGATTCGACGCCGATGATTGCCGCAACCGCATAGCGCGAGACGCCGGTATCGGCTTCCACCCGATCGAAAATTTCCCGGTTGTCTTCAAGGAACTCGGCTCCGCGGCGGATGCGTTCGCTGTTGACCAGGTTTCTTTCGTAAAGGAGAAAGTTCTTTTCAGCCGTCGTTTTCTTGTTGGCGTTGGGTCTCGGCGTGGTGTACTTCTCTGAGAGCGGCGAATAGCGCGCGACGGCCACGCCCGCCTCGAGCCAGTCGAGCGGGATCCCGCGTTCCGAGGAAAGCTTTCTGATGAAGGCCTGTACGTCCGGGCGCTCGGCATAGTCCGAAGCTGCGGGGCTTCCGCTCACGGGACTGATGGCGCGAGGCTCCTCAATCTTCTGCGCTTCGGGTTGAGGCGCCTCAGTCTGAGGCGGCTCGACGGGCTTCTCTCTCTTCGCATCGGAGGCAGCTTCCGGTTTCTGAGCTGCCGGGGCCGGAGCCGCTTCCGCGAGCGCCGGCGTTTCAAGTCCCCGGGCATCCCGATCAGGCGCGGCGCAGGCGGAGAGCGCGCAAAGGGCGAGCGCGAGCGGAGCGAGGGAAAAGCGGATCGAATGTGCCATATGGGGTCTGAAAAGATGTGAAGCGTATTCTTCGTTTGATTCTAATGGCGAGCTTCACCTTGCCTGCGGGCGTCAATGCGCTCAATTGTTTCAGAAGCTAAGCCGGGCCTTTTGGCAGGCAATGCGCTTCATTTCTTCTGTGCTAGGCTTTTCGGGATATTCAACCTCAAGCGCATCCCCGAACGCTTCCCCAATATGCCGACTTCAGACTGGAAAAGTCTTCCCACCGGATACTTCACGCATCAGCTCGTTAATCTCCCCAACATGCTCGAGGAGGCGCCAGAGTCGCCCGAGCGCATTGAGGCCATCGAAAACCGCCTCATGCTCGGAGGCTTCGGCGACCGGCTGCGGCGCGTCGAATGCGGGCCGGCTCCAATGGAAGCCGTGCTTCTTGCGCACGATGCGGATTACGTCGAGGCGCTCGAAAAAGCTTCTCTCGGGGATGAGGCGGCCCTCGGGCGCTTTGAGGAACCCGATACGCAGGTCGGGCGCGACACCTTCGACTGCGCAATGGCCAGCGCCGGAGCTGTGGTGAGAGCGGTGGATTCGGTCTTTGCGCGAACCCTCAAGAACGCCTTCTGCGCGGTGAGGCCTCCCGGACACCATGCATCGAGAAGCCGCGCAAGCGGCTTCTGCTACCTCAACAATGCCGCAATCGGTGCTCTTTGGGCAGCGAAGCGCTATAAGCTCGAGCGCGTCATGGTGCTCGACTTTGATGCGCATCACGGCGACGGGACGGAGGAGATTCTCGCCGGCCACCCGAACATGCGCTTTCTTTCGGTTTTTCAGTGGCCGCTTTTTCCGCACCGACGCATGGACCCGCAGCCCGCCAATGCAATTCTGTCGCCCCTTCCCGCAGGCGCAGGCGGCGCGGAACTGCGGGGGGTGGTGGAGGACGTGTGGCTTGCTGAAATCGAGCGCTTCCGCCCTGAGCTCATGATTCTTTCCGCCGGCTTTGACGCTCATGCTGAAGAGCGGATTGCGCAGTTGAAAGCCGCGGAAATCGACTACGCCTGCATTACGAGGCTCCTCGTGGAAGCGTCCTGGAAATACTGCGAGGGCAGGCTCGTGAGCGTTCTTGAGGGCGGCTACGAACTGAGAAGCCTGGGACGCAGCGTCTTCACGCACCTTCAGGGACTTGTCCGCACGCCGCTCTGACAGAACACAATAAAAGAATCATGGACTCCAAAACGCTGATGCCGGGCGTGCGCCCGAAGGAAGTCTGGGCCTGGTCGGCTTTCGACTTTGCAAATTCCGGGTACACCACGGTGGTGCTCACCGCGGTCTTCAACGCTTATTTTGTTGCGGTCGTTGCCGGGGACGCGCCCTGGGCGACCTTTGCTTGGACCCTCATCATTGCCGCGAGCAATGCGGCGAGCCTCATTCTCATGCCCGTCATCGGCGCCATCGCGGACGCCACTGCACGGAAAAAGGTCTGGCTCTTTGCGGCAACCCTCTGCGCCGTCGCCGGCACCTTCGGACTCGCTTTCTGCGGGCCGGGAACGATTCTGCTCGCCGCCGTCATGGTGATTCTTTCCAACATCGGCTACAACGTGGGCGAGACGCTCAATTCCGCGTTTCTGCCGGAAATCGCCCGGCCTGAGGCCGTCGGCAAGGTTTCGGGCTGGGGGTGGTCCTTCGGCTACTGCGGCGGCCTCGTGACTCTGGGCGCTTCGCTTCTTCTCGTCACGCAGGCAGACCGCCTCGGGCTCTCCACCGACTCGGCCATTGCGGGCACGATGGTGATCACCGCAACGGTCTTTGCGCTCGCCGCGATTCCGATTTTTGTGTGCCTCAAGGAGCGCGCTATTCCGCGGCAGAAGGGAACAAGTTCTCTGGGGAGCCTCTGCCTCGAAAGCTTCCGGGAGGTTGTCCGGACAGCGAAGTGCCTCAGCCAGTACCGGGACTTCGGATGGCTTGCGCTCTGCGGCTTCCTCTACCAGTCGGGCATTTCCGTCGTGATCACGCTTTCGGCCGTCTATGCCGCGGAAGTCATGGGGTTCACGACGACCGATACGCTCCTTCTGGTTTTCCTCGTCAACATCACTGCTGCGCTCGGCGCCTTCGGCTTCGGGTATCTGCAGGACCGGATCGGCCACAAGCGTGCGCTCGGCACGACCCTCGTCGTCTGGGTGCTGATGATTGCCTGCGCGGCCTTTGCAACTACGCGGCCGCTCTTCTGGCTCGCCGCCAACTTGGCGGGACTTGCCATGGGGTCCTCGCAGTCCGCGGGGCGCGCCATGGTGGCGCTCCTCTCGCCCGAAAGCCGGTCGGCGGAATTCTTCAGCTTCTGGAACATGTCGCTCTGGGTGGCCGCCATCGTGGGTCCTCTTGCCTACGGAAGCGTCACCTGGATCACCGGGAACGACCATCGCCTTGCAATCCTCGTGACGGGCGTCTTCTTCCTTCTCTCCATAGCGGCCCTCGTTCCCATTAATCTCGAGCGCGGGAGGAGAGCAGCCGGGCGGTGACCCGATCTGCAGAAACAAAATTCCTGTATTGCAAAATCAAATGTAAACAAGGAATTTTTTCTTCCTTACCGGAAGAATAAATTTGGTTCAGCCTGTTGAACCGCTTCTTCTCTCAGAATGACTACTCCTTCAGAATAGGTTTTACTGGTTTTCCGATAGGAGCAGGTCATGGCCGGAAAAGGCTGCATCTCTCTACTGCGAGCTGACAAGATCCTCACCTACATCGCACATGTAGGTGCGGCAAGCTTCACTCAGCTTCAGAAGGATTTCGACCTCCCGAAAAGCAGCCTTCTCAACATTCTCGACACCATGGTCGACTGCGGGCTTCTCATCAAGAATGAAGCGCGTCAGTATCAGCTCGGCATCAAGGTCTACGAGCTCGGCTGCCAGTCTCTCCACAGGCGGAGTCTCTTTGAAATCACAAAGCGTCCCATGCAGGAGCTTGCGATGAGGACGGGGCTGATCTGCCACCTGGGAACCATTGAAGACTTTCATGCGCTCTACCTCGACAAGGTGGAGAGCCCACTTTCCAAGCCGACCGAGAGAAGCTGGGTCGGCAAAAAGCTCGACTTCCATTCGACAGCGCTCGGGAAGGCGCTTCTCGCCTGGAAGACGGATGGTGAGCTTCGGCTCTATCTCGATCAGCTCGAGCTTGCACAGTACACGCCGAAAACGATTACCGATCGCAGCATGTTCATTGAGGAGCTGAAGCTTACGCGCCGTCGCGGATGGGGCCTCGACGCGGAAGAATCCTCTCCTCTTGCGGTATGCCTCAGCACGCCGGTCTTCGATCTCGCAGGCCGCGTCAACTACGCGGTATCGCTTTCGGCGGACCCAACAACCTTCACGTCCGAGCGCATTGAGGGGTATCTCAGAATGCTCTCGGACTGTTCGCTCCAGATTTCCCGCGGCCTCGGATACGGGGGACCGGCTCCGGTTCTCCTTACCTCGGAATCCTGACCGCTCACTACCGATACATCAGACACGCAAACCCTCAGGAGAAACACATCATGAAGAAATTCTGCGGCTGCATTCCGCCGGTTTCGAGCACCTTCACTCAGGACGGCAAGATCGATCATGAGGCTGCAAAGCGCCTCGCCGACTATCTGATCGCGCACGGCGTGCACGGGCTCTTCTATCTCGGCACGGGCGGCGAATTCTCCCAGATGTCGAAGGCAGAGCGCATGGAAATGGCCGAAGCCGGCGTCGCCGCCGCCGCGGGCCGCGTTCCGGTTCTGATCGGCGTCGGTTCTCCCAATACGCGCGAAGCCGTTGAGCTCGCGAAGCACGCCGAAGCCATCGGCGCCGACGGCATCGTCGTCATCAATCCCTATTACTGGAAGGTCTCGGCCGTCAACCTCGACGCCTACTACCACGCCATCTGCTCGGCCGTGAAGCTTCCGGTTCTCATCTACAACTTCCCCGATCTCACGGGCCAGGACATGAATGCCGAGGTCGTGAAGCGCCTCGTGCTTGCCAATCCCAACATCGTCGGCATCAAGGAAACGATCGACAACGTGGGCCACATCCGCTCGATGATCAACACGATCAAGCCGATCCGTCCGGAATTCTCGGTCCTTGCGGGCTACGACGACCATCTCCTCAATACGCTGGAACTTGGCGGCGACGGCTCCATCACGGCGAGCATGAACTTCGCGCCGGAACTCTCCGTCGGAATCTATGAAGCCTTTCAGAAGGGCGACTACCAGAAGGCGGTCGAGCTCGATAAGAAGCTCGTTCAGCTCCCGGCCCTCTATGGTCTTGAAGTCCCCTTCATGTCGGTGATCAAGTACGCGACCGTTCTCGCAACGGGCGTCGACATGACGACCTATTCGCTCCCGCCCGTTCGTCCGCTCACGGAAGAAACGAAGGAAGCCGTGAAGGCGTTCCTCGCCGCGAAGGGCGTTATCTGACCGACGAAGAGACCCTGCGAGCTTTAGACCAAAAGACTCGTTCGCCAAAGAATTAAAGGAGATCCGCAATGTCTGACTTCTACGACGAAGAGAATCAGGACATCTATCACATCCGCACGCATGCGGCCGGCCCCCGCGGGGAGCTCCCGCTCACGCCCGCCATGCTGATCAACCGCCCGAGCGGCGACCTTTTCGGCATGACGATGAATGCGGGCATCGGCTGGAACCCGGACGAACTCGACCGCGACGAAGTGCTCCTCGTGAGCACGCTGGGCGGCATCCGCGGCGCTGACGGAAAGCCCATCGCGCTCGCCCTTCATCAGGGTCACTATGAGCTCGACGTGCAGCTGCGCGCGGCGGCTGAGGAAATTCATGCCGGCAAGGCTCTGCCTTATGCGGTCTACGTCTCCGACCCCTGCGACGGCCGCACCCAGGGCACGCTCGGCATGTTCGACTCGCTCCCCTACCGCAACGACGCGAGCATGGTGATGCGCCGTCTGATCCGGTCGCTTCCGAACACGAAGGCCGTGATCGGCGTCGCGACCTGCGACAAGGGGCTCCCGGCCACGATGATGGCGCTCGCGAGCCAGCACGACCGTGCGGTGGTGCTTGTTCCCGGCGGCTCCACGCTCCCGGCAGTGGGCGGCGAAGACAACGGCCGCGTGCAGACGATCGGCGCGCGCTTTGCGAACGGCGAACTCTCGCTCCATGATGCCCGGCGCTTCGGCTGCTCGGCCTGCGCCTCCGCGGGCGGCGGCTGCCAGTTCCTCGGCACCGCCGGCACCTCGCAGGTGGTGGCAGAGGGCCTGGGTTTGTCGCTTCCGCACTCGGCGCTCGCTCCGTCGGGCGAACCCGTCTGGGTCGACATTGCGCGCGCCTCCGCCCGCGCTGCCCTGAAGCTCATGAAGGCCGGCATCCATGCGAAGGACATCCTGACCGACAAGGCGATTGAGAACGCCATGATGGTCCATGCGGCCTTCGGCGGCTCGACCAACCTGCTCCTTCACATTCCGGCGATCGCCCATCAGGCGGGCTTGAGGCTTCCGACAGTGGAAGACTGGATCCGCATCAATCAGGCGGTGCCGCGTTTGGTCGACGTGCTCCCCAACGGGCCGAAGTACCATCCGACGGTGCGCGCCTTCATGGCGGGCGGCGTTCCGGAAGTGATGCTCTATCTGCGCGAACTCGGAATCCTCCACCTCGACGCCATGACCGTCACGGGCCGCACGGTGGGCGAAAACCTCGAATGGTGGGAAAAGTCCGAACGCCGCGAGCGCTTCAAGGAAATCCTCGAGAAGCAGGAAGGCGTCCGACCCGACGACGTCATCATGTCGCCCGAGGTTGCGAAGGAGCGCGGCCTCACCTCGACCATTACCTTCCCCGTCGGCAACATTGCCCCCGAAGGCTCCGTCATCAAGTCGACCGCCATCGATCCGAAGGTGATCGACGAAAACGGCATCTATTACCACAAGGGCCCCTGCAAGGTCTATCTCTCCGAGAAGTCTGCGGTCTACGACATCAAGCATGAGAAGGTGAAGAAGGGCGACATTCTCGTCATCATCGGCACGGGCCCCTCGGGCACGGGCATGGAGGAGACCTATCAGGTGACGAGCTCCTTGAAGCACCTCTCCTACGGCAAGTACGTTTCCCTCATCACCGACGCGCGCTTCTCGGGCGTTTCGACGGGCGCCTGCGTGGGCCACGTCGGTCCCGAAGCGCTCGCGGGCGGCCCGATCGGGAAGCTCCGCACGGGCGACATTGTGGAAATCCGCATCGACTGCAGAAACCTCCACGGCACCGTCAACTTCCTCGGCACCGCTGAAACGGGCGAACTCCCGCTCGGCGAAGCGACGAAGCTTCTCGCCACCCGCACGAGCCACCCCGACCTTGCGCCTGATCCGGATCTTCCCGACGACACGAAGCTCTGGGCGGCGCTCCAGTCCCTGTCGGGCGGCACCTGGCGCGGCTGCGTCTACGATGTTCCGCGGATTCTCGAACAGATCCGCAGGATCCCGAAGGAATAACCGCTTCCCTTCACCCTCAAATCTCTCCTCACAGCGCAGCCCTTTTTCTCCAAAGGGGCTGCGCCGGGGGCGGCTTCACCCTCGAAAGCCGCTTTCCGGCTAATCCATAAGGAGTCAACATGCCACTGCTCATCATTGCCATCGGCGTTGCGGCGCTTCTGCTCCTCACGATCCGATTCAAGCTCAACACCTTCGTCTCCCTCATCATCGTTTCGATCGGCGTCGCCATTGCGAGCGGCATGCCGCTCCACAAGATCATCGGCGCGATTGAAGGGGGCTTCGGCGGCACGCTCGGCCACATCGGCCTCATCTTCGGCTTCGGCGTGATGCTCGGGCGCCTCCTCGCGGAAGCGGGCGGCGCGCAGCGAATCGCCCTCACGATGCTTCACGTCTTCGGCAAGAAGCACATGGAATGGGCCGTCGTCTGCTCGGCCTTCATCGTCGGCATCGCGCTCTTCTTTGAAGTGGGCCTCATTCTCCTCATCCCGATCATCTTCGCCATCGCCCGCGAAGCCAAGGTGAGCCCGATGATGCTCTGCGTGCCGATGCTTTCGGGCCTTCTCGTCGCGCACTGCTTCCTCCCGCCGCACCCCGGTCCCACGGTGATCGCCAAGGAATACGGCGCCGACGTCGGCATGGTGCTTCTCTACGGCATGATCGTCGGCATCCCGACCTTCCTCCTCTCGGGCCCCGTCCTCAACCGCTTCTGCCGCAAGCTCGTTCCCGCTGCTTTTGAGAAGGCGGGCGACATCAGCGCGCTCGGGGCTACGAAGACCTTTACGGACGCCGAAATGCCGTCCTTCGGGATCTCCTTCATCACGGCGATGCTTCCCGTCATCCTGATGGCGCTCGTCACGATCCTCGAATTCTTCATCACGCCTGAAATGCGCGATCAATCGATGTTCCTCGAGACCGTCTTCTTCCTCGGGAATTCGACCACCGCCATGCTCGTCTCCATGCTCTTTGCGCTCTACACGATGGGCTATGCCCGCGGCAAGCACATGGATGAGCTCATGAAGACCTGCGGCGCAGGCATTGCGGGCATTGCCGGCCTCCTGCTCATCATCGGCGGCGGCGGCGCCTTCAAGCAGGTGCTGATTGACTCGGGCGCGGGCGCCTACATTGCCGACCTGGTTTCGGGCGAACGCATCAATCCGATCATCCTTGCCTGGGCGATTGCCTCGCTCCTTCGCATCTGCCTCGGCTCCGCGACGGTGGCCGCCATCTCGACCGCGGGTCTCGTGATCCCGATGATTTCCGGGAACCCGGAAGTGAACCTCGCGCTCATCACGCTCGCCACGGGCGCCGGCAGTTCCATCTGCTCGCACGTAAACGACGCGTCCTTCTGGATGATCAAGGAGTTCTTCGGCCTTACGACGAAGGAAACGCTCTGCACGTGGACGCTGATGTCGACCGTCGTTTCGATCCTCGGCCTCGTCTTCCTTCTCCTCGTCGATATGGTGCTCTGATTCAGCATCGGAAGTGCCGCTCGAGCTTTGAGCGGCGCTTCCTGAATCTCAAAACGCCATGGCGGAATTTCTGTTCCGCCCGCAGCCTCCAGAGCCGGCAGGAAGCCCTCTGGAGGCTCTTTTTTTGCCCGTTTTCCGCGTTCAGCGGCTCGTTCCCGAGACCGCGTCAGGCTGGAAATTCGTGAGCTTCCTATAGCTTGAGCGCGAAAAAGCGGCTGCTACTACCCTGTCAGGACTGCAACCCTCCCTGGAGCCTGACATGAGGATGATCGCCTGGGATGCGGCCTATGCCGCCTACCTTCGCAGCGGTCTGTCGAAAACCGCTTTTCACCGCACCCGTCTCATCGAGTTTTCAGAGAACGGCAAGCTTCCCAGCCTTCACTATTTCTATAAGAAACTCCTTGAGCTTGAGAAAACCATCATCCAGGATGCGCAATTCAAGCCGATCGTTGATGGAGCGCCATCTCAGGAAGAGCCGATTCCTGTACAACCGGCGGGCAGGAACATTTTCGTTGCCCGGGAGATACCCCGCAGCGCACAAAGTGCAGGGTCACAAGGAGTACAAGGTGTACACCTCCGGCTGGCACGACGTGTACAAGTAGTACAAGATGAACACCCCCAGCCGCTTCAAGCTGCTCCTATGGGTCAACAACTTCCGCCTCCACAGCGCCCTCAGATTAGTACCAGGCTCCGCAGTACTGATCCAGATCCTCGCGGAACGCTTGTTTTCATCAAGCTGCCCAACGGCATAGAGCTCAGGTTCCGAACCGACTCGCCGGAAACCCTCGCCATGCAGATGATCTCTGCCGGAGGGTTTGCAGAATGAAGCTCGACTTTGGAGACCGCCGCATCACCATCGTTCTGGCTCCCGTGGACATGCGCTACGGCTATGCCGCGCTGTCGCGCTTTGCGCAGGAACGTCTCTTCATCGACCCTGACGGCGGCGGCGATGTGGTCGTATTTGTCGGAAAGCACCGGAAGACGGCCAAAGTCATCTGGTCCGACGTCTGCGGCGGATGGCTTCTCTACCGGCGTCTGCATCAGCAGAAGTTCGCCCGCTTCATGGCAAAGCTTGAATCTCAGACGGTGCTGAACTTCACCGCCGATGAGGTGATCAGCTTTCTCGACGGCAAGTCGAAAACCGGATGAGACTGCTCGAAAAGCGTTTTCTTGATCTTCATCAAATGATTGAAAATCAAGAAAATTCGATGAAATTCGACTTCTTCCAAAGCCTTCAGGAAGGCCTCGGGAAGCACCGTAAAACGCTTCTAGGCATACGCAATCAAGATGGATGCCACCGGGGTTGTCCGGCCGTCCAGAGGGCCTCTAACGGGCTTAGGAGTGCCTTTTAAACGATTGATATATCGGTGAAATTTAAGCTTCCGGCCGGTAAAATTACTTCCATTAATTCTTAACTGATCTCCCTATCGACATGGCACGCAAGGGTCCAAAAATCAACGTCTCCATCGAAGCACTCCAGAAGAGGATTGCCGAGCTTGAGGCTGCGCTTGATATCGAACGCCGCGAGCATTGCGCCACGCGCAAGCTCGCGCAGCTTCAGTTTGAGGGCCTCAGCATGATTCAGCAGCTCCTCATCAAGGCGCTGGAGCTGCTCGAAAAACACTGCCCCGCTCTGGTTGTAAAGGGCGAAGCCGTGATCGACCTGCTTCTGCGAGAAGCCAGCATGGATGCCAATGAACTGAAGGCACTGCCGGGAATTGAAAAGCTCCTGCGCAGGCAGTTCCGGCAGATCCAGGGCAAGATCGAACCTCAGATCGAGCAAACGAAGAGCGACCTCGCGGAAGCAGAGCTTGAACTGGAGCGCCGCAAGGCGGAAGCCGTGAAGGAGATGCTTAAGAAGAAGCGGACCATCGCCGAAAACAACAAAAAGAGCGCCGAGACGAAGAACACCGTCGGCGAAGTTGCCGCTGCTGAAGCTGAAAAGCACCCGGACAACGCGATGCTTAAAGCCGCGGCCGGCATTGCGAATGCGGCAGTGCCCGAAACCACGAAGGCGGAGGAGATTCCGCCCGGCAAGCAGGCGGATCCCAATCGCCGGACCGCTCCGACGCAGGGCGGCATTTCGCATGCCCGGGGATGCACCTGTCCTTACTGCGGCAGCACGGAAGGCTTCTTTGAGCAGGAAGGGCCGACGGTTTTCCTGCGCACGCTGCACAAGCACATTGAAGACATGCTCGAGGGGACTTATGTAAAGAACCCGGTGCTGCAGTGCCGCGCCTGCGGGAAGAATCACATGCACATTCCGGAGGAAGTGCCCGTGCCGGCGGATCTGAACCGCACCGTGTCGCAGGAGCTGCTTTTCGACTGCGCCCGCATGCTGACGCTCGGCATGCCGATGAACCGCATCAATGCGCTCTTTAATACGGCCGCAATGACCATGAGCGGGGATACGATTCCGCGGAACATGCACGACTGGATAACGTCCGGACTGGGCCAGCCGCTGCTCAAAGCCATCCTGAAGAAAGCCAGAAAGGCGGCTGAAATCTGCGCGGATGAAACGCCATTCAGCTGTCTGCAGCAGGCCGGGATGAGCAAAACGAAGCTCGACGACGAGGACGCCGCCAAGCAGGCTTACCTGCTGACGATTACCAGCCCGGCGAGCGCAAAGTACCAGTTTGCCGTATTCAACCGGCTCAAAAGCAGAAGCGCCGAGGCGATTGCCGGCGTGCTCGGCTCCTATGAAGCCGGCACCTGGATTACGGATGCCTACGCCGGGTACGACAGCATTATCGGCGCGAGCGCCGTGAAGATCGAACGACAGTCGTGCCTCGCGCATTTCACGCGCACCGTTTACGACGCGCTGGAGCTGGAGAACATGCACGACGCTGTAACAAACCCGACGAACCGGGAAAAGCTTGCCGAAGCACTCGGATCCGGCACTCCCGCCTATTACCTGCTGATGGTAACGGCCGCCATCTCCAAGATCTACAAGTGGGAGGCGACGCTGAAGGCGCAGGAGGATGAAAACCCGGCGGACTGGATGAAACGAGTGACGGACTGCCGAAAAGCCCATGCCGAACCGCTGATGGATCGGATCGATGAAATCATGGTGAAGCTGGCTGAAAGGTACGCCGTGAAGAAGGGGAAAACCTGGGAGGCGGCGCTGATGTCGCCGTACGCGAAGCCTGTTGTTTACTACATGAACAACAAGGAGAACTTCCGGGTGTTTCTCGAGAACGCCTATGTGACGCCGGACTCCTCCGCAGCCGAGAGGAGCCTGAGGCCGCTTTGCGTGCTGCGCACCAGCTGCAATTTCAAGCAGTCGCCGGAGTACATGCAGAGCATGTGCGACTGGTACACGCTCTTTGTAACGGCGCGGCTCAACGGCATCGAGCGGCCCACGCAGTGGCTGAATGAATATGGCCGCGCCATATTCGAACACTGCGTGAATGAAGAGCTGAACCGGCGCTCCGACAAAGGGCTCGAACTTTCGAGGCGGTTTGCATTCGACCCGAAGGACATAGAGAGCTTCAACGCCGATGCGTGGGAGCCGTCGGCATACATGGAGCGAAAGCGGCGGAGTTAGGCAAAGGCCTGACGGATCCGCTCAAGGCAGCCGCCTTGAGCGACCATGCCGCATGCTCCTTGCCGGAGCAGACAGCCAGAGGGGCGCTGAATTCTCAGCGCCCCTCTGCATATCCGGAATTTGATTGAAGTCAATCATTTTTAAAGCCTCCTAGCCTATGGGAAGCTCACGGAAATTCCTGCAGCACAGACTAAGGCGAGCACTTTCTATTAAATAGAAAGTGGACTTTCCATTTAATAGAAAGCAGCAATCAGAGGCATTCTGCGTTCACTCTCGTCGCAGGAACGAGCTGACGCAACGAAAAAGCCTTCCGGACATGCATCGCGGAAGGCTTTTTTGTGCGAAGGACGGAATCAGGAACTTCGGAAATGAAATTCCAGTCTTTCCATTTCCTTATCAACGCGTGGGCTGGGAGCGCTCGCCGTTCTTGTTGAGTTCGATGATGCGGCGCGTGTCGGCGGCAAGATCCGTAATCTTGAGGGCGTCGTAGCTCTTTGCAATGAGCTCGAGCGCATCGTCGCGCATCGGGGTGTTCTGGAATTCGCGAACGACGCGCTGCGCGCGGTCGATGGCGGCGACATAGGCATGGCGCACGAAGCAGTACTGCGCAGTCTTCAGTTCATGCTCGGCCTGAGCAAGGACGAGACCATGCATGCGGCGGCGGGCTTCGGGCGCAAAGCGGCTGTCGGGATAGCGAAGCGCGAGTTCCTTGAAGGTGTCGAAGGCTTCGCGCGAGGCATTGGCGTCGCGTTCGGCAAGGTCCTCAGCGGCGAGCTTGTTGAACCAGCTGTCGGTTTCGTTGAGGGTGGCGAGCGCCTTCAGGTACATCACGTAGTCGCTGTTGGCGTGATTGGGGTAGGTGCGCAGGAACCGGTCGGCAGCCTGCACGGCGCCCGGCGCGTCGCCGTCCTTCCAGGTCGCGTAAATGAGTTCGATCTGGGCCTGCTGGGCGTACTGACCGAAGGGATAACGCGCTTCGAGCTTCTGGTAATAGTCCTTAGCCTGCGTCCAGTTGCTATCATCCAAGGCTAATCTGGCTTCGGAGTAAAGCTTGTCGGCGCTCCAGTCGAGCGTCTGGTCTTTATCAAGACTTTGCAGCCAGGAGCAGGAGGCGGTGGCAAACGTAACCGCAGCAAGCGCGGCGCCGCGCATCAGAAGCCTTTTGAAGGAAGTAGCAGATTTCATGACACAGGAAAAGGTCAATTTGGACAGCGAAGATTATAGCGGCGAGGATTTTGAAGACGACGATATGGAAGCGTTTGAAAATGCTTCCGCCGAAGAAAAGACGCTTCCAAAATTTGTGGTTGAAGGATTCTGGGGCGAGCGTCTCGACAAGGTGCTTGCTTCCCTCATGCCCGATGTCTCCCGCGCGCGTCTGCAGAAGATGATTGAGTCGGGCGCCGTCAAGGTGAACGGCGTCGTGGTGGAGAAAATCCGCGCGAAGACGACCGAGGGCGATGAAATCGAGCTCCTCGAGGCGCCCCGCATGGAGGAAGCTCTTGCCTTCGAGCCCCAGGAAGACGTCGAATTCGAGGTGGTCTATGAGGACGATGCCATCATCGTCGTCAATAAGCCCGCCGGCCTCGTCGTGCATCCGGGCGCCGGAAATCCGGACGGCACGCTCATGAACGGACTTCTCTGGCGCTATCCGGAACTGAAGGAAGTCCCGCGCGCCGGCATCGTTCACCGGCTTGACCGTGATACGACGGGCCTCATGGTGGTGGCGAGAACGCTCGCCGCACAGACGAACCTGGTGCGCCAGCTGCAGGAAAGAAGCGTGAAGCGCGAATACTGGGCGATCACCATGGGGTCGGCCGCGCCCGACTTTGTGGTCGACGTTCCGATCGGACGCGATCCGAGAAGCCGCATCCGCTTCAAGGGCTTCCCGGGCTCTACGGGCGTAAGAGCGAAGCCCGCCCGCACGCGCGTGCGCACGGTCGACTGGTCGAGCGCTGACGGAATCCCGATTTCCTGGGTGGCCTGCCGTCTCGACACGGGCCGCACGCATCAGATCCGCGTCCATCTGACGGGCGAGGACCTCCCCCTTATCGGCGACCAGCTCTATCGCGGCCGCGCCCCCGGGATCGCCGTCAAGATGGAAAATCTCCTCGACTTCCATCGCCAGGCCCTCCACGCATCGCGCCTCGGACTGGTGCATCCGGTAACGGGAGAAGAGATGCAGTGGTTCCGCGAACCTCCCGAGGACATGATTCAACTGATGGACGATCTGGGCTTCGGCCCCTGGGATCGTCCGGTGACTGTATTTGAACGGGTCTGATATGTCTCAATTCAAATCTGAACTCGAAAGCGTGAAGCCCGAATGGAAGGGCGGGGCGCCCAAGCACGTGAAGGCCTTCTTTACCTGCCGCACGGGTGGCGTTTCAAGCGGCCCCTGGGGCGGGCCGGAAGGCATCATGGGTCTCAACCTTGCCTTCCATACGGGCGACGTCAGATCCTGCGTCGCGATGAACCGCCGGATTCTCTCGGGGTGCCTTCCCTCGGAGCCGAAGTGGCTCACGCAGGTGCACGGCACGGAAATCCTTCATGCCGACGACGTCGCCGATGCTCCTCAGGCGGATGCCTCATGGACGACGACGCCGGGCGTCGTCGCCGTCGTGATGACGGCCGACTGCCTTCCGGTCCTGATTGCGGATCGCGAGGGCCGGATCGTTGCGGCCGTTCATGCCGGCTGGCGGAGCCTCGCCGACGGCATCATTCAGAAGACGGTCGCAAAGCTTCGCGATGAGCTCAGGGGCGAAGGCGACTTCGCCGTCTGGCTCGGACCCCGGATCGGAAGGGACGAATTCGAAGTGGGCGGGGATGTGCTCGAAGCCATGAAGGCGCATCTTCCTCAGGCGGAAAAGGCCTTCCGGGCGGCGAATCAACCGGGAAAGTATTTCGCGGACCTCGCGCTCCTTGCGCGCCAGGCGCTCGAAGCTTCCGGAATTCCCGCGGAAAGCATTGCCGACTGCGGCCTCTCAACTTTCGGCGACCCAGCGCGCTTCTTTAGTTTCCGCCGCGACGGCGAAAAGTCCGGCCGCCACGCCGCACTCATCTGGATTGAGCCGCAGAATCATCCATAAAGACACAAATTCCGCACCGGACCTCTCTGCAGGAGAGGTCCAATGCGGGTAATATCGCGCGCTCCCGGGACAAGAGACTCCCAAACTCCCAAAAATACTGAAAGGCCCCATAGACCATGACTCGGCATATTCCCGTTGTCGGCTTTGTTTCCCTCGGCTGCCCCAAGGCGCTCGTCGATACGGAGCGCATCGTGACGGAGCTGCGCGCCCGCGGCTATCGCATCGGCTCGACCTACAAGGATGCCGATCTCGTCATCGTTAATACCTGCGGCTTTGTGAATGAGGCCGTGGAAGAGAGTCTCGGCGCGATTTCCGAGGCGCTGAAGGAAAACGGGCACGTGATCGTCTGCGGGTGCCTCGGCGGGCGCAAGGAAGCCGACGGCTCCAACTACGTCCTCGCCCGGATGCCGAAGGTGATCGGCGTCACGGGTCCCGACAGCGTCGACGAAGTGCTTCGCATGGTCGAGGGAGTGCTTCCGCGCCCGCACGACCCCTGGGACGATCTGGTTCCGGCGGCGGGCGTAAGGCTCACGCCCAGGCACTATGCCTACCTCAAGATTTCCGAGGGCTGCAACCATCACTGCACCTTCTGCATCATCCCGAATCTGCGTGGCACGCTCCTTTCGCGCCCGATCGGCGACATCGTGCGCGAGGCGGAAAACCTCAAGGCTGCGGGCGTGAAGGAGCTTCTCGTCATCAGCCAGGACACGGCCGCCTACGGCGTCGACAAGCGCTACAAGCTCGACTTTGCGGGCGGAAGGCCCGTTCACACGCGCCTTCTCGACCTCTGCCGCGAACTCGGGCGCCTCAACATCTGGACGCGCCTCCATTACGTTTATCCGTACCCGAGCGTCGACGACGTGGTGCCGCTCATGGCCGAGGGCCTCGTTCTGCCGTATCTCGACGTGCCCTTCCAGCATGCGCATCCGCGGATCCTGAAGCTCATGAAGCGTCCGGCCTGCGGCGAAAAGAACCTCGAGCGCATTGCTGCCTGGCGAAAGGCCTGCCCGGACATCACGATCCGCTCGACCTTCATTGCGGGCTTCCCCGGAGAGACGGAAGAAGAGTTCCAGTATCTCCTCGACTTTCTGAAGGAAGCGGAGCTCGACCGCGTCGGGTGCTTCGCGTATTCGCCGGTCGAGGGCGCAAAGGCCAATGACCTTCCCGGGGCGCTCCCCGACGAAGTGCGCGAGGAGCGCCGCCGCCGTCTGATGGAGCTTCAGGCGGAGATTTCCTTAAAGAAGCTCGCCCGCCGCATCGGCAAGGTCGAGGACGTCATCATCGACGAAGAGCCTGATGAGGACGGCGTCGCCGTCGGCCGCACGAAGTCGGATGCCCCCGACATCGACGGCGTCTGCTACGTGACGACGGAGAGGAGCCTTAAGCCCGGCGACATCGTCCGCGTGAAGATCACCGCGAACGAGGAGCACGACCTGATCGGGCGCGAGGCAGCGGAAGAGCCGTAATGCGCTCCTAAACGCTGAAACCTTTTTTGCAGGCTGTTGCAGGTCTAAATTCCGGCAACAGCCTTTTTCCCGCCATTTTTCTAGACTGCATCAGGACAGTTCGATCGGGTGATCAGCAAGCTCGGGACGAATCCCATAGAAGGAGAGGAAAGATGAAGAAGATTTTGATTTTCACAGCGAGCATTGCGCTTCTCGCGGGTGGCCTTGCTGCGTGTCAGAAAACCGAGCCTCAGGCGGGGGCTGGTGCGGCTGAAGTGCCGAAAACGACCGCTGAGGCGCAGACTCAGGCGGCTCCGGCTCAGCCGGGGCGCGGCTGCCTCGCGGTCACGGCGGAGCATCCCTATAACCTGAAGGACATGCGCTTCGATGAGGCCGCTCAGGCGCTGGCGCATGCAACAGGCTGCTTCATTCGCTACGACGATCAGAACCTTTCCGCGCTCAAGATTGCTCCCGTGGAAGGCCGCATGAGCATTCGCGATGCCGTTCAGAAGTCGCTCGAAGGTTCCGCCTATGGCGTGACCTCAGCTACGGATTCAGAGATTGTGGTCGGGAAAAAGGCTCAGTAATCCTTTTTGAGTGAAGCCTGAGAGAAGCGGTCAGTTCGGGGAATCCCGGCTGGCCGTTTTTAATGTTGGAAAAATTTCTACATGTATGTAAGGAAAATTCCAACATATGTATTGTAAAAATTCTTATATAATATAGGAAAAATTCTGATATACATGCAGGCAAAAGCTCTGAGGGCGGAGTCTTCGCCTGCGTCGCAAGGAGCGCTGGATGTACCTTCCGAGAACGATCGAAAAAGAAATCCCTTCGCTTTGTCAGCGCTTCAAGGTATTGCTGACAACAGGCATGCGTCAGGTGGGGAAAAGCACGCTTCTGAGCCACCTTTCTGAGGGAACCCGCGCCTATGTGACGCTTGACGATGCGGAAGAAAGAGAGCTCGCGGAAAATGCGCCCAAGGCTTTTTTCCGCCGTCATCCGCTGCCGCTTTTCATCGACGAGATTCAACGTGCTCCGCAGCTGTTCCTGCAGCTCAAGGCTGAAGTTGACCGCTCCGACTTAATGGGAGCTGCGTGGCTTTCCGGCTCCCAGCGCTTTTCGCTCATGAAGGGCGTAGGCGATTCGCTTGCAGGCCGAATTTTTGAAATACATCTGATGCCTTTGAGCCTCTATGAGAGGTTCGGAAGCGGCCTTCTTCAGAAGCCCTATCTGCCGTCGGAGGAGCCGGCAGAGGTCCTTTCTCACCGATCACCGGAGGAAACCTGGTCGCTCATCTGGCAGGGAGGCTGGCCGGCTGTCATATCGCTTTCATCCAAAGAGCGCACGCAGTTCTACGAAAGCTTTCTTTCGACCTTTCTCGACCGGGATTTGCGGGATCTGGGTTCCATCGAAGACTTGTCCGTTTTCAGGCGCTTCATGAAAGCGCTGGCTTTGAGGACGGGGCAGGAGCTTAGGATCAACAAGCTCTCAGAACTGACGGGCGTAAGCGATCCGACGGTGAAGCGCTGGCTTCGCCTCGCGGAGACGGTAGGCCTCATCTACCTGCTGCCGCCATTCTTTTCCAATAAAACCAAGAGCCTCGTCAAGTCTCCAAAGATATATTTCACCGATACGGGGCTTTGCGCCTGGCTCTGCGGTTTTTCAACTGCAGAAGAGATGCTTCGCGATACCAATGCCGGCGCCTTCTTTGAGACTTTCGTCGTGTCGGAGATTCTCAAAAGCTGGCGGCATAACGGCCTTGAGCCTGAACTCTATTTTTACCGGGATGCGAAGAAGCAGTCTGAAATAGATCTTCTCATTCATGCCGAAGGCAAGTGGCACCCGGTGGAAATCAAGATGAGCGAGCATCCCGAGAGGTCCATGATCCGGCATTTCGGGGAGCTCTCGAACATGGACCTTGAGGTCGGCTGCGGCGCCGTCATCTGCTCGAGCGATTCGGTCCGGTTTCTGAGCGACGACGTTGCGGCGCATTCCGTCTGGAATCTTTGAGCAAGCGGGTGACTACTCCCCGTCCAATTCTTCGAATTGGGCGAGGCTTCTCGCTTCTTCGGTCACAACCCGGATGTCTCCGGGATTTACACGACCTCAGCGAGCATTTGGAGAGGACATTTCTCTCCGCAGGACGGGTAGCCCCTCCGCCCTCAGTATTCTGATGCCTTCAGCCCGGATGTTGGCTGCAGCGTTGCCGTCGCGGTCATGGTGAGCGCCGCAGTGCGGGCACGTCCATTCGCGCGTAGCAAGATCAAGCTTCTCAAGCTTGAAGCCGCAGCAGGAGCACGTCTTTGAAGAGGGATAGAAAGTATCGATCAGTATGAAGTGCTTTCCTTCCCGCTTCATTTTGTAGGCAATCATGCGTAAGAGCTCGCCCCAGGCGGCATCAGCAATCGACTCCGCCAGGTGGTGGTTCTTCAGCATGTTGATGATTCTTAAACTCTCCGCAGCCAGCGCTTGGCTTAATGACATGGACCACCCACTGCATCGAACCCGTTCGAGCGAATGGGCGCGACAATAGGTGTATCTACCTCTAATACCGCAGGAGGCCATGCCATGACAAAGAAGCATACGCAAACGACGCTTGATGTTTCCATCGAATATTCCGCGATCGGGCTGGACCTCGCCAAATACGACGTTTCCTTGGCAGCGGTGACGCTCAACGAGGGAGAAATTATTTGTATCGACCGCGTGACTTATGCTGAGCTCTATGAGCTTGCCGACAAGCTCTCCCCGACGCTGTTTGCAGTTGAACCGTGCTGCGGCTACTCGCAGCTTGCCCTTGAGCTCGAGGCTCGCGGCCATGAGATGCGCGTTATCAACGGCAAAGTCGTCAAGATGTGGATCGACACGCATATGTCGGGCCAGAAAACCGACATCAACGATGCGCTCGCGCTTGCCCGGCTGACGGCCGATCCGGATCTTCGGCCTATTCGCGCGAAATCTCTCGAAGAATGCCGCATTATGACGGTGCAGGGCGTGCGTCAGCAGCTGATCGGACAACGTACGAAGACGCTCGTCAGCTTCAAGGGCTTTGCCCAGACCTGGGGAATCCACATGCCTGCCGGCAGGCGCAATCTCAAAAAGATGCGTGAAGCCGTGGAAGCTAAGGCAGACATGATGGGCGACGCAGCTGTCTCTGCTCTGACGACGATGCTTGACCGCGTGAAGACGCTCGATGATCAAATTCATCAGCTCGACAAGGACCTTGAAGCACTGGTCAGCGCCAATGCCAACGGCAGGCTGCTGAAGAGCGTCATGGGCGTCGGCACTCAGATCGCCGCCCGCTTCATTACGGTTGTCGGCGATGTAAAACGGTTTGAAACGTCACGCTCGCTTGTTGCCTACATCGGATGCGTGCCGAAAAATTACATTACGGGGCATGTGAATAAGCCCAGACAAAAGAAGAGCTCTGCTCCCGACCTGAGCAGCAAGGGCCAGGGGCGAATCAGCCGCCGCGGCGACAAATTGCTGAGATCCCTGCTGATGCAGGGTGCGGCCTGCATCTACATGCAGTACTGCAAGAGGCAGCTGCCCGACTGCCAGCTCACAAAGTGGATTGACAAGCAGCTGGCGGTGAGGAAGCCCTACGGCAAGATCATGGTGTCGCTGGCGGCGAAACTCATCCGGATCGCATGGGCGGTGCTCACCTACGGCAAAAAGTTCGACATCCACAGAGCGGGCGTCCCCCGCTCGGTGCTGGCGGCGATGGCCGTTCAACCCAGCAATGAGGCTGCCGCTGCAGCATGAGGCATCGGCAATTCCATAACTAATCGCGTGAAATGAGAAACCCTTTTCTGTAAGGCTTGTCCGACAGCTATTCATGTCGAATTGCACTTGATGCATGTGGCTTTTTATTGGCAAGGACAAGACTTCTGATGAGTTCATTTTGGCCATGGCATGCAAGCATGCCGACAGGCCTGAGAGATTAACGGAAGCGGCCTCTCTCGTTGATGCGTGATTACTGGGACTGGAATACTGCCGGCAACAACCAAAATGACATAACACGGATTAGCCGATGTAGGGTCGCTAAGTCCGAATGCGGGCTGCGCTTCGCTTGTCGCATTCGCACATAGCGACATTGTATCGGCGGAGGTCCTGTAAAGCGGCTTACGCGGCATATGCTCCGCTCGGCCTGAAGGCCGTGCTCGCTATTCCACGACCGCTTGACAGGAATAGGCTCAGTGCCTGAAGGCACCAGGCCAGCAATGCCGCCAGCTGCCGCTATAAGGCGCTCGACTAACTCACTGCCCGCAGCTTCGCTCCTGAGCTCGCGCGTTACCGTACTTGGAGCTTGACAAACGTGGGTGGTCCAGAGATCGTTCACGAGTCGCGAAGAGACCTTGTGAAGGTTGTCGGTGCGGGCATTCGCCACGCGCTTATGCGCGCGTGCGAGCCTGCGGCGCGCCTTCTCGCGCCGGCGGCTGCCCTTCTGAGTTCTTGAAAACTGCCGGCATCTGCGGCGCAGCACCTTGCGGGCGCGCTTCAGATGTTTCGGGTTCGGTTCCTTGCGGCCGTTAGATTCCGTGAGGAGATCCTTGATGCCGACATCAATGCCGATGACCTGATCCTCGTAAATCTCCTTCAAAGGGTCCTTTTCCGCAAGACCATCCTCCCAGAGCACGGCGGCGTAGTAGTCGCCGGCGGCATCGGCTTCAAGCGTGATGCTCTTCACCTTGCCGACGACCTCGCGGTGAATCCTGGCCTTGATCGGCTCCATCTTCGGCACGCGAACGTAGTTGGGGCCGACGGAGACGTTGGTGCAGTGATAGCTCGACTGCGGACCTCTGCGGGATTTGTAGTGCGGATAGCCCGCTCGGCCCTCAAAGAAGGCGCGGTAGCCCTTGTTGAGATTCCGCACCGATTCCTGAAGCGCCATTGAGTCATATTCCTTGAGCCATGTGTACTTCTTCGACTTCTTGGCTCTGGCGATGAGCGGCTTGATCTCGTGAATGAGATCGAGCGATACGCCCCGCGTACGGTAGTAATGCTTCTTCAGGAAGAGCGCCATGTTCCAGCACTTGCGGACAGCACCCCACTGTGCCCAGAGAAAAGCTTCCTGAGCGGCAGTTGGGTAGATGCGGAATTTCGCAGCACGGAGCATGTGGCGGTCAAATAAATTTATTTTTAAAAAATATTATGATATTATCATAATTAAGCATTAGCGGTCAAGGAGAATTTCGATGTTCGACGACTACGAAAGAGCGCGTCACAGCGTGACGAAACTCCATGTGCATTTGATCTTCACAACGAAATACCGGCGAAAAGTGATGACGCCGGAAGTGCTCGAAAGCGTGCTTGCTGCCCTAAAAATCGCGGCCGCAGATCTAGGCTGCATCCTCCTGGAGGCCAACGGGGAGGCGGATCACGTGCACCTGCTCGTGAGCTACCCTCCGAAGGTGAGCATCAGCGAGATGGTGAACCGCTTTAAAACGCGTTCGTCTCGAAAGATACGCGAGGAATATCCAGGGATTCTTGATGGCGGCAAAACAGGGCTTTTCTGGTCGCGCAGCTACTTCGCTTGTTCAGTTGGCGGAGCTTCCCTGGAAGTTCTTAAAAAATACATTGAGAATCAGACAACCGATTAGCCGCCATTCCTCCCCGCCCCATCCGGGGCGAGGGCTCCTGGCGGATTTTGCTGATGAGCCCCGAGCGCAATGCACGGGATTCTGTCTCTCAATGCCTCTGCGGTATCATCCGTAAATCCGTTCTCAGGCTTCCTTCGCGACGACGGAGGAGGCCTTTCTGGTTTTTCCCATGTCTTCGATGTCCAACCCGATTTCCGTACTGGTAGCCGCCATTCTTGCTGCGGCCGCTTCAGCCGCAGGCGCCGTCTCCCTTGGAGACCTGAATATCCAAAGCATTCCCGGGCAGCCCCTCGATGCAACGCTTGAGGTGAAGGACGTTGATCTCACGATTTCGCCGCTCCTTGTGCGCGTGGCGCCCCCGGCAACGTATCTCCGCGAAGGCGTTCAGTGGCCTCAGGAAGCGCTTGATCTGCGCATGGCGAGGCTTTCGGGAGAACCCTCCACGGTGCGCGTGCGCGTGACCGGAACGCAGAGCCTCAATGCCGGCTTCCCGCTTCTCATCGAGCTCAATGCCGGCGGAAACGTCACGGTGCGCGAATACCGCATCGAACGCACGAACGGATCCTTCAATGTGGTGGCGCTAGCCGAAGAGGCGGCGCGCACGAAGGCTCCGGCGGAAGCGGTGAGCGAAAAGACGGCGCCCGCACCGGAAGAAAAGTCTGCTGCCGCCGGGAATGCGCCCGCGAGCGTGCCTGAAAGCACGCCTCAAGTCACGCCTCCGGCAGCCGAAAAAGCAAAGCCAGAGGAAACGGTTCAGAAGACGCAGAAGCCCCGCCGGCGCATCGGCCGCGCGGCGCCTCTGGTGGTGCGCGAATATGTGGCCTTGAACGGCTTCAATCCCAACGAATCCTTCCGCGTCCAGCGCGATATGACGCTCTGGTCGATTGCGAAGCTCTATTGGCCGAGCTATCCGGGAGCGCTTCTCGAGCAGGTTGCCGTGGCGCTCACCGATAAAAATCCGCGCGCCTTTGTGGAAGGCGACCCGTCGCGCATTGTGGTGGGCGAGCTCCTTCAGTCGCCCGCACAGGACGAAGTCTTTGCCATTGATGCGCTTCAGGCCTTCCGAAAGGTTCATGGAGAAGCGGTCGAGGTTCCCGGTCCCACGCAGAATCTGATCGACGCGCAGAAGGCCTCGCGCGCGGGTGCGGCGGAAGTTGCCGCCGCGCAGTTGGCGGCAAGCGCCAGGGGTGAAAAGCCCGAGGCGGTTGCGGATGCCGGCAGGAAGGCTTTTGCCCAGTGGCAGGCGGAGACCTCCGACCTTGAAGAGGCCCGCGGGGATTCTGCTGCTGCCGCACCGAACATGCCTGAGAAGGCGCCCTCCGCTGAAGGCGAGGGCCTGCAGTCTAAGGATGGCGTTCAGAAAGACGCTTCAATGCTGACGCCGGCGCCGGAATCTCAGAAGGCCGGGGCAGCCTCCGAACCGCAATCTGCCGGTGAATCGGCGGAAGCCCAAAAAACAGAAGAACCTTTGAAGCGCGCCGCAACAGAAGCGGCCGCCTCCGCTCCTGCGGCTGAAGAAGCACCTCAGAAGGCGGAAGAGAAGACCGCTCAGCCTTCTGAATCTGCTCTCCCGGCAGATGCCGGCAAGGCTGCTGAGGAGTCCTCATCCGGCCCGGCAGGCGCGAGCAAAACTTCCTGGGGCGCGCTCGCCGCATTGGTCATCGCCATTCTGGGCGGACTTCTCTGGTGGCGTCGGCGCGAGGGGGACCACCCTGATCCGGATCACGACGATCACGGCCCGAAGAAAGAGGGCACGATTGCCATTCAGCGAAACGTTCCGCCGACCTCGGAAGCGCAGCTTAAAGCCGTAGACGCCACGATTGACGAGGCCGTGAAGAACGGCACCACCGCAGGCGCCATGGGGGCGGGCGCTATGGCGTATGCCGCGGCGCAGATGGAAGCCGACCGAAAGGCGGGCGAAGGTTCCGGATCTTCTGGAAGTGAGGAATCCGGATCAGCGGACCAGTCGACAGAAAACACGTCGGAAAAAGAGGAAGACATGCTGTCCTCCTTTGAGGAAGCGTTGAAGACTCCTATGGAGATCAAGCCTCAGGCTCCGGAAACGCAGGAGGCGCCTGCTCGCGAAGCGGACGCGCTTCCGACGGAGCCGCTTCAGAATCCGGTGACCTCTCGCCCGGCTCCGGCGGATCAGCCGTGGCTTGCGCCCGATGATGCGGAACTGCCGCCGCTCGAGTCGTCGGAAGTCGAGTCGGCCGAGGAAATCGGAAAGCGCTATCAGGGAGAACTCCCGCCCGCCATTCAGAAGGTGGATCTGAGCCTTGACGACATGAAGGAAGAGGATTCTTCTGAAGGGATGAAGCCGGCGAGAAAACCCTTTGCGATCCCCGAGCCCTCTCAGGGCTACGTGCCGCCGCTGATGTCGGAACCGGTTCCGGACGCGCAGCCGGAGGAAAAAACTCAAAAGGAAGCCGCAGCTGCTGAAGGCGTCCGTCCGGAAGCAGAACCGAAGCCTGAACCGATTCTCGAGCCCGTCGAGCCGCAGCCCGTGGTGCAGCCCGACAAGCAGGAGGCTCAGCAGGAAGCGATCGACGCGAAGCTTTCGCTCGCGGGTTCCTTTATCGGGCTGGGCGCCACGAACGAAGCGCGCGAGCTCCTCGAGGAAGTGAAGAAGAGCGGCTCGGATCGGCAGCGCGAACGCGCGATTCAGCTTCTCGAACGCCTCGGGAGCGCAAAGGCATGACCGCGCGCACCTATGCGCTCGGCATTGAATACTGCGGCACGACCTTCAACGGCTGGCAGGTGCAGCCCGACCGGCCGAGCGTGCAGGCGGCGCTTGAAGAAGCGCTCTCGAACTTTGCAGACCATCCCGTCAGCGTCATCTGCGCTGGCCGCACCGATGCGGGCGTGCATGCGACGCATCAGGTGGTGAGCTTTTCGAGTGAAGCGAAGCGCGCGCCCGAAGGCTGGGTGCGGGGCGTCAATGCGTTTCTCCCGAAAACCGTCGCCGTGCGGTGGGCGAGATGTGTGCCGGACGACTTCCATGCGCGCTTCTCCGCGCGCTCGCGCACGTACGAATACTGGATCAGCAACGATCCGGTGAGGTCGCCCCTCCTCGACACAACGACGGGTTGGGTGTTCCGTCCGCTTGATGAGGAAAAAATGCGGGAGGGGGCGAAGGCGCTCCTCGGCGTTCACGATTTCACGAGCTTTCGCGCGGCTGAATGCCAGGCCAAGACGCCGGTGCGCGAAGTGACGGAACTCTCCATCATCCGCCAGGGATCGCTCATCGGCATCCGCATCTCCGCCAACGCCTTTCTGCAGCACATGGTGAGAAACATCGTGGGCGCGCTCATTTACGTGGGCACCGGCCGCGAGGCGCCTGGCTGGATCGCGGAGGTTCTTGCCGCCCGGTCGCGCGAGGTTTCCGCACCCACCTTCAGTCCCTGCGGCCTTTACCTTACGGGCGTGGGTTATCCGGAGAATCCGGAGCTGCCGCAATATGGCAGAAGCCCGTTTTTCGGGCAGTTCTGACGCTTCGAACGTAAGCCTCGAGGCCATCCCGGCCGAGCCAATGAAAACGCCGCTCATCCCATGGAAATGAGCGGCGTTGATCCTTTTAGAAAGGACCGGGAGTCAGGACCCGATTACTGCGCGGTCGCGTTCATCGCCTTATCGATCGAGAACGGCCAGGCCTGGTAGCCCGTGCAGTCAAGGAGCTGAATTTCAACGGAGGGTTCCTTCGCCATCCACTTGAATTCAAAGATGGTGGGATTGGGCGCCGTGTTGAAGGCTCCGGTCTTGAGGTCGTACTGAGCGCCGGCAGTGGCGAAGTACATCATGACGGAATCCTTGTCGGCCTGGTATTCCGTAAGGGACGTGACGGCGCTGAAGAGGCTGTGGCCGCGCTCCTTACCCCACTCCCAGATCTGTTCGACCGTCATCTTCTTCTGGTCGATCTTGTAGATCACGGAGCGCGAGTACTTCATGTCGGGAAGCGCCGGCTGTTCCATGCCGCGGGCGTCGCCGTTGTCGAAGGCGGAGACGTAGATGATGTCGCCCTTGCTCTTCTCGTCGATCTTGAAGGCCGTGTGCTGCGTCCAGGTCCAGTCAAAGCCGCCTTCGCACTTGCTTCCTTCGCACTTGATGGGCTTGCCGTTTGCATCGACGGGCTTCAGGAGGAGCGGTTGGAACTTTTCCTTCCAGCCTTCCGGCGAACCCAGAATCCACTTCACCTTCTTGTCGCGGCCGATCTTGATGATCGCAGACTGGTGGCGCGACGAGATGATGATGGAATCGTCCTCGGGGTCATAGTCGACGGAATTCACGTGCGCCCAGTTGCGGCCCGCACCGGTGCCCACCACATCGCCGAAGTTGTCGGAGGAATCAGCCTTGGCGATCTCTTCTGCAGTGAGGGTCTTCCCGGCCTGCGAGGCATCAATGTTGAGGCAGACCGCGCCCTGGTCGAGGACCTTGAGGACGTTGTCGCGATAGGGGTCGAGAATGTCAGCGAGGCGCCATTCCTCAACGACGACGCCGTTCTTGTCGACTTCGGCGATCATGTCGCGGACCGTGCGGACGTGCTTGCCGTCATCGCGCAGGTAGTTCGAGCTCGCCACGCGCAGGAAGTAGTGACCGTTCTGCGCGTCGTCCATCGAGTGCGAATAGTCGTTGAAGCGAAGCGGCAGGCGGCGGTTGAAGACCTCGCGCCCGAGGATGTCGTACTTGACGTAGGTTTGCCCGAACCCCCAGGTGAGCATGCCGTCATCGTTCTGCTTGAAGCCCATCATGACGCCGGACTTGTAGAGCGACTGGAGGTCGAAGATGGGGTTCGCGAACATGTACCAGCGGATGTCGCCCGCCGTATCGACCACCGAGTTCTGCGGGAAGAAGTTCCACTGGAGCGCCCCGCCCATGGGGTTGTTCCAGACGGCGCGCGTGCCGATGCCGGATTTTTCCGCGAGGTTGTTGACGAAGTAGAGGCGGTCCTTGAATTCCGGATCAACCTTCTTCACCTTGACGCCGAAGAGCGCGTGGCGCTCCGTCGGAATGCCGGCCACTTCCGTGTAGACGGGCGGCGCATAGAGCTGATAGGTGTCCTTGAAGGATTCGGACTTGCCGCGAAGCGTCCGGGTATAGGAGACCTCGACGTGGTTCAGATAATCCGGATAGAGGCCGAAGACGGGGATGCCGCCGTGGGTGAGCAGCTGCGCGCGAGAAACCGTGTACTTGATTTCCTGGCCGTTCGTTTTGGGAACGATGCGCACGGTGACGTCCGAGAGATCGTAGCCGTTGTCGCGGATCACGGCCGTAAGCGGCGCGATCTCATAGGGGTTCATCATGACCTCGCCGAGATGGCCCTGCATGATGTAGTTGGTGTGCGGGCCCGAGGCGCCGCCCATGGCGAATGCGGCTGCCGGAATGGCGAGCGCCATGCTTGCGCACAGGATGGAGTGCTTAAGCTTCATGGAATTTTCCTCAAAAAATCGTGATGAGTAAAGGGCTTCCTCACCCTCTATCATGAAAGATGAGGAAGCCCTCGGCGCGCGACCTGTCTGCGTACGTTTTTTTGGTAACGTTTCTGACGCTTGCCGTCAAAAAATTGCAGCGGAACTTTCGCACCCTATATTGCTCTGTTCGCTGGCTTGAACGCTGGTGACTAGGCGTGTGGAAAAATGAGCGTAGCTTCCGGGTGGTTGCTGCGTCTACCTGTTTCTCCAACATCTTCGTGGTTGCCAGGGCTTCCTCGAACCCCAATCATTTCTTAATGGAGGGGCTATGAGTAAGTCTAACCGTACCGATACGCCATTGCGAGCTGCCCGTGCGCAGATCAGTAATCCCGAAATTACTGTTCACGCGATGTACCGCTCGGCAATAGGCATTGACGTTCATCTCAACCTACTCGTCTGCTGCCATCA
The DNA here is from genome assembly GCF_006337085.1 of Sutterella faecalis. Lineage (GTDB taxonomy): Bacteria > Pseudomonadota > Gammaproteobacteria > Burkholderiales > Burkholderiaceae_F > Sutterella > Sutterella faecalis. The sequence goes on from NZ_CP040882.1 coordinate 2,533,657, forward strand.
GAAGCAGGTTGCAGGTCATCGTGAACAATCTGAGAGCCGGGATTTCAATACCGACCGCGCAAGCATCGATGCTTTCGCCGCCTGGTGCCGTGAATGCAATCCCGACATCATCCTTATGGAATCAACCGGGTCATTGTGGCAGAGCCCGTACGAAGCCCTCGAGAGAGCCGGCTTCACTTCTGAGCAGCTGGCTCTGATCAATGCCCGCGACGCCAAAGCGGCAGCCGGCCGCAAAACAGACCGCAAGGACGCATCACGTCTGGCGTCTCTTGCCCGAACGGGAAACTTCAAAAAATCCTTCGTGCCGGAGAAGGCCTTTCGTCTGCAGCGCGTCATTTCACGTGATCTGCAGAAGAACAGGAATGACATTTCCCGAACTTCCAATCGTTTCGGCAAGTCTCTGAATCTCACCGGATGCCGGCCTACAACGGTATTCAGCGACATCCGCGGAGGCAAAGCTGCCAGCCTCATCCTGATGGCCAAGCTCAGAGATGATCCGCACTTGTTTGATGTCATCAAGCAAAACAGCCGCCGGCTGCGGGCAAGCCCTGAACAGATCATGCAGGCGCTCGACTTCGAAATCGAGCCAATGATGAAGGAGCAGATTCTGGCGCTCCGGAAAAAGATCGATCAGCTCGAGGAGTACGACCGAAGCACTTTCGAAAGGCTCCGCCAGCTTCAGGCTCCCTACGAGAAGGACATCCAGCTGCTCATTACCATAACGGGAATTCAGGAACGCTCGGCCCGCATGATTTACGCCGAACTCTGTCCGGATTTGAAGGAGCATTTCCCGACGTCAGAGCAGTTCGCTTCCTGGCTCGGCATTTGCCCGGGGGACAACACATCTGCCGGCAAACAGAAAAGTGGAAAATGCCCGAAAGGGAACAAACACCTGAGGCGCACGCTGATTGAAGCCGCCAGAGGACTTGCGGTCGGCGGTACCGCTGCGCTGAAGGAAAAATTCCAGGTGCTCAAGATGCGGCGCGGCTACAGGCGTGCCATGGTCGCCTTCGCACACCTGCTTGCCCGCATCATTTATTCCGTTCTCACTCATCAGAAAGGCTTTGAGCCTTACTTGTCAACGGCGTTTCGGGACGCCTTGATTGAACGAGCGAAGAACGGCGTAAAGCAGTTGCTGAAACTCAAAGGTACGAAATACGTGATCGCTGACGGCCTGGTTGTGGAGACGAAAACGGGTGCGATCCTAGGCGCAGTCGTCAGCAGTTAGCGTAGCTTCAGCAGCCTGAGAAGCAGCAGATACCATGCTGGACGTTCTTGTGAGAACGCCCGCAGGGAAGGTCGCGCGCCGAGGGCTTCCTATCTTTCGTGGAAAATTGCCGGATGGAGGCGCGCACCAGAATTGTGCAAACCTAATGGCAATGACTCAGTCTAGAAAGGAGCCTCTCTTTGCCTCTACGCATGCTTCTACCAGAGCGGTCAAAGATTTAGGATGGAGTCCTTCCATATTCATGAACGATGCGGCCGGAAAGCGCTGCGCATGCTTTAAAAGGCATGGATAGAACGGAAAAATTGAACGATATTTGGTAAACAAGCGAATGCTCTGAACAAGTGTTCGCGGATGGTCACGCTTTTGTTCTCTCTTTTCCTCAACTTCCAGAACCGCATGACTCTCGTTCAAGATCCAACAGGATTTTGATCATTACTACCGAAAAAACTTAAAAAATTTCATTGCGTCGCCGGCGCTTTTCTTGTACACTCGAGAGTAATATATTACTCTCGCAATTTAACTTCGAATGTTCCTGAATTTCACGGTCTCGATACCCAGGCTCAAAGGAAAAATCAGTCGGCAAGGCACTAAGAGCGGAACGTACATCCACTACGTTCTGGAGCGCAGCTACGACCCGAAAAAGAAGCACACGGTGCCCAAGCGTGTGCTAATCGGAAAATGCGTTGGTGAAACCGAGACCATGGTTCCGAATGAAAATTTCCTGGTCTTTTTCCCTGATGCCGTTCTCCCAGAAGTCCGGGAGAGCGCCAGGCGCTGCAGCACGCTTATGGCCGGCAGCTACATCGTCATAGCAAACATCGTGCAGACGTACGGCCTCGGCAAAATGCTCCAGAAGCATTTCCTTGATCGAGCTGGGCTGGTGCTGGATCTGGCCGCCTACATGATCATTGAGGAAAGGAATCAAGGGCAGTACTACCCGGACTACGCATATCGACATCCGCTCTTCTCGAAAGACATGCGGATTGCGAGCGACGCCGCCATCTCCAGCTTCCTCGCCAACGTCAGCCCGGACCAAATTTCAGGCTTTCTGAACGACTGGAACGCAAAGCGCGATCATCGCTCACGGATCTACATTTCCTATGATTCAACTAATAAGAACTGCCAGGCGGGAGATGTTGATTTTGTTGAATTCGGCAAGGCCAAAGTCGATCAGGGATGCCCGATTTTTAATCTTGCCGTCGCCTACGACAAAACCAATCAGGTGCCGTTGTTCTATGAATGCTACCCTGGCTCCATTAATGACGTCAGTCAGTTCAAATTCCTTGTAGACAAGGCAATTGCGTACAACTACAAGCGTATTGGCTTCATCATCGACCGAGGTTATTTCTGCAAGATCAACATCGACTACATGGATGCGAATAACTTTGAGTTCATCATGATGGTTAAGGGCTGCAAGGCACTTGTGGCCGAATTGGTCGACAGGCTCCACGGCACTTTCGAAAATCGCGTCGACGCCTCCCTGCGCGAGCATTGCATCAGCGGCACAACGGAAAAAATGAAGATTTTTCCGGAAGACTCACGGGAGCGCTACTTTCATGTCTTCTTTAACCCCATGAAGATGGCGACGGAGCGGCGCGATATAGAAAACGCGCTGACGCAGATGCAGAAGAACTTCGACCAGTGGGTCGGCCGTGAAGTGGAGTTCGGATCCCCGCATACAGATTACTTCCAGTGTCACTACGACGAAAAAGGCCGCTTCCTTTTTGCCGAAGAGAAGAAGAGCATCATCGAGCATGCTTATTCGAGATGCGGATATTTCTGCATCATTACCTCCGAGAAAATGAGCGCCAGAGACGCTTATCTGCAGTACCGAGGCCGCGACGCCTCAGAGAAGCTCTTCAGCGCAGACAAATCATTCCTGGGCAGCAAGAGCATGCGGGTACACTCCGCAGAAGCCGTAAGAGCCAAGATTTTTATTGAATTTATTGCTCTCATTATTCGACAGAGGCTCTACAACCTCCTGAAGGATGAGATGCTCCGCCTGCCGACAAAGAGGAACTACATGACGGTTCCTGCGGCGATCCGGGAACTGGAGAAAATCGAGCTGGTGAGAATCAATGACGGCAGATATCAGCTTGACCACGCAATCACGAGGACGCAGGAAATCATCCTGAAATCCTTTGGCATGACGAAGGACAAGGTTATGTCGCAGGCCGCCGCCATCTCTGCCGCGCTTGCCGGAAAGAAAGACAGCATGGAGGACGTCGAGGATCTGGAACCGATTGGCGAGGAGGAGAATGAAGATGCCGAAGCGTAAGTCGCTGGCTTCGATTGAGAAGCAGATCAAACTGACTCAGCAGCGGTTGCTGAAGGTCAAAACACGTTACGAGAAGCTCGGGGTAAAGCTCATCGAACTCAACAAGGAAAAGACGCTGCGGCAGGCCGAAGTGATTGCGGAAGCCATGGCTCGAAGCGGTAAGACCATGGAGGAACTCATGACCTTTTTAAGCCGCTGACTGACCGTCCGAAGTCGCGAGAGTAATAAACGGCTGGAAGTTCAGGCTTTTGGGCGCCCGATAGGATCATCCGCCTCTCCGGGGAGAAACCCAGGAGACCTTGCGGGCCGTTTTTTCTGCAGGCGCCGCATCATCCATCGAAAGATCCGCAACGGACTTTTGCGAATAACCGGCTGCCGGGCGGGAAGACCGGTGTGTTGAGGCGCATCGTCGTCAGAATTTGCGCGGCATCGGCTGAAAGCCGTAGCCCAAGAATGCGAAGAGAGCATGAGGAAGATAAGAGCGCGCCTCGTATAATTTTCAATTCGGATTACTTTTCTCAAGGCTTCTCATGAGCTGGCTTAACCACATTCTTCCCAAGATCAAGCGCGAAGAGGCGCCCACCGCCAAAAAGACGAGCGTCGTGCCCGAAGGCGTATGGACGAAGTGTCCGGGATGCGAGCAGCCGCTTTATACCGAAGAGCTCGACAGGAGCCTGCGCGTCTGCCCCAAGTGCGGGTACCACTTCCGCATGGGCGCCCGCGTGCGTCTTCTCTCCTTCCTGGATCCGGGTTCCGCGATTGAGATCGGTTCGGAAGTCCGTGCCCGGGATCCCCTCGGATTCGTCGACAGCAAGCCCTATCCGAAGCGCCATGAAGCGGCAGAAGCCGCCACGGGCGAAACCGATGCGCTCGTCGTGATGTCGGGGACGCTGCGCCGCGAGCCGATGGTGGCCGCGGCCTTTGAGTTCCGCTTCATGGGGGGCTCGATGGGAAGCGTCGTGGGCGAACGCTTTGCGCTCGGCGCTGAGGAAGCCATCCGCCGCCGCTGCCCCTTCGTGGTCTTTACGGCCTCGGGCGGCGCGCGCATGCATGAGGGCCTGGTTTCCCTCTACCAGATGACGAAGACGACCGCGGCGGCGAGAAAGCTCGCCGATGCGGGGCTTCCCTTCATCACGGTGCTCACCGACCCGACGATGGGGGGCGTCTCCGCCTCCTTCGCCTTCATCGGCGACGTCGTGATTGCCGAGCCCAAGGCTCTCATCGGCTTTGCCGGTCCGCGCGTCATCGAGCAGACGGTGCGCGAGAAGCTCCCGGAGGGCTTCCAGCGTTCGGAATTCCTTCTGCGCACGGGTCAGATCGACCAGATCGTTGATCGCCGGGAACTGCGCGCACGCATTTCCGTGCTGACGCAGCTCCTTATGAAGAAGCAGCCTGTGAACGGCATCTGATTGCCGTCTGAAGGCGCAGAATAGGTCTTCCGTCGTCCTTCCTCTGAACCGGCTTTCTAATTCTCAAGCCCGCTCTCCGCTAGAGGAAGGCGGGCTTGAATCTTTTGTTTTTCCCATAAGGTGCAGCGCAACATGCCTGAGACGATCTCCACGCTCGAGGACTGGCTCGACTACATTGAAAAGCTCCACGCAAAGCCGATTGATCTCGGGCTCGACCGCATGAAGGAAATGATCAGGAGGCTCGGCATTGGCTTTGCGTCCCCCGTCATTACCGTTGCGGGCACGAACGGGAAGGGCTCGACCTGCACCTTCATCGAAACGATCTTTCGGGAAGCGGGCTTCCGGACGGCGCTTCATACGTCGCCCCACCTTCTGCGCTTCAATGAACGCGCGCTTCTGAACGGCCGCGAAATCGATGATGATTCGCTCATCCGCGCCTTCCGCGAAGTCGAAGAAGCCCGCGCCGGGATGCCGCTCACCTATTTTGAATTCACGGGGCTCGGCATTCTGAAGTGCTTTCAGGATGCGAAGCCCGACGTCGTGATTCTGGAAATCGGCTTGGGCGGCCGGCTCGACGCCATCAATGCCATTGACCCGGATGTCTCCGTGGTCGCTGCCGTCGGCATCGACCATACGGCGTTTTTAGGCGACACGCGCGAAAAGATCGGGCTTGAAAAGGCGCACATTTTCAGAAGCGGGCGGCCGGCGATTTGTTCTGACCCGGAACCTCCGCAGAGCTTGATTCAATACGCGCATGAAATCGGCGCGAAGCTTTCGCTCATCAACCGCGACTTCCTGGTGACCGAGCATGAAGACGGGTCATTCCGTTTTTCCGGCGCAGAGGGAACGCTCGAGCTTCCGCGGCCGGGGCTCGCGGGCGAAAACCAATACCGCAATGCGGCGGGCGCCATTGCCGCTGTGCTGGCGCTCAAAGAACGCCTCCCCGTCGACGGGGAAGCCTTTGCCCGGGGCATCGCCCGGGCGCGCATCACGGCGCGTTTCGAGCGGGTTGCGGATGCCCCCTGCGAGACGATTCTCGATGTGGGGCACAACCCTCAGGCGGCGGAGGTGCTCGCCGACAATCTCCGTCGCTATAAGCGCCCCGGAGAACTGACGCTCGCCGTCTTCGGGATGCTCACCGACAAGGACCGCGCGCGGGTCACGGCGACGCTAGCGCCCGAAATCGACGAATGGTTCTACGCGGGACTACCCGGACCGCGCGGGGGCGAAGCGGCGCTCCTTGCGCCGTTCCTTGAGGCAGCCGGCGCTGCGCCCTCCGCAATGACGCCCTCAGAGACCGTTCCGCAGGCGCTCGAAAAAGCAAGAGCCCGGGCGCGGGAGCTGAAGGAAGCGGGGCGGGACGTGCGGATCATCATCTTCGGATCCTTTGTGACGGTGGGTGAAGCGCTCGCGTGCCTCGCCCGCGAAGGCATCCGTCGGTGACGGGAGCTGTCCGGAAAAAGCGAAGAGGAATTCCGTTTCGAATTGTTCCGTCCGGCGGCTTCTCAGGAAGACTGCAACTTTTCGCCTGATAGAATTTTCTGATGCATTTGCCCGGCATTTCCCGAAAAGGCTTTTCCCATGTCATTCTTTAATCCCTTCCGGAAAAACAATCGCCCGCAGGGCGTGAAGCTCTCGGAACTTAATCAGGAATCCGTTGCCGGAGAAGATGCCGGCGGCAATCCGCCGGAACGTCGGGAACCGAGCTTTGGCGGAGCCTCTCGCGAAGCTTCTGCACCGCCCGCCTTTCAGCCGGCTGATGCAAACCCTCCGGCCTTCACTTTTGCAGAACCGGAATCCGAAGGGCCTAAGGTTCAGCCGGTTCAGCCGGTTCCGCCGGAGCCTCCGAAGATTCCTTCCGCAGAAGCGAAAAAGCCCGCTCCCTGGGATCCGTACGGCATTGAAACGGTAAAGAACGAACCGGTCATGAGTCCCGAACCTGCGGCCGCTCCTCAGGGGAAGCCTCTCGAGCAGCCCTACGAGGCGTCTCAGCCTGAACCGCTGCCGTCCGTCTCGGAGGTTCCGCAGCCCCTTCGCGAAACCGTGGAAGCGCCGATCCCGGAAAGAGAGGTGAAGGCTCAGGTTCGCGCTCCTGAAGCCGAGGCTCCCGTTTCTCAGGCTCCCTCCGAGCCTCCCCTTTCAGACGAGCCGGTCATGCGGCCGGTGCCGCGCGCTCAGGCCGCGCAGCAGAGAAGGGAAGAGCCGCCGAAGCCGCGAATCCCGACCGATGCTGAAATCCTTGCCCGCCGCCGCACGAAGCATCGTCTTGTGGGCGCTGCCGCCATTCTGATGGCGGTGGTGGTGGCTGCTCCCTTCATTCTCGACAGCGATCCGCCGATTGACGATTCCGGCATGAAGAACGTCCGCATGGAGATTCCGAAGGAAACCGAAACGAGTACGGCGATCAATACGGCCGACGCGCAGAAGAAGCCCGAGAAGGCGGAAGTGAACGTCTCCGATACGACGATGGGAAGCCGCGGCTCGACCGCACAGGCCAATCTCGCCCGCGAGGCGCAGATGAAGGCTCCTCCCGCGCCTGAAAAGAAGGTTGCGGAAGCGAGCGCTCCGAAGAAGGCGGAAGGGGCTTCTGAAAAGAAGCCTGAGGCAGCAAAGAAGCCGGCGCCGGAAGTCGTCAAGAAGCCGCAGCCCAAATCCGCCGGCATTACGCCTCCCACAGGAAAGGGCTGGTACGTTCAGGTGCTCGCTACCGGGAATGAAGAGGCCGCCGAGCGGACTGTCCGCAAAATGGCGCTTCTCGGACTCCCCGCCTATAAGACGAAGGAAGGCGGCAATCTCTGGAAGGTCCGGGCAGGCCTCTACGGCACGCGAAAGGAGGCTGAAGGCGCTATCGGTACGATCGTTCTCAACGGAGTTGCGCAGAAGCCCTACGTTTCCAAACAGTAGCGGATCCGTTTTTCAGTACAATGACGAGCTTCTAGGGGGAGTCCCGCAGAGAAAGGACTTCCCCGCATCGGATTCGCGTGCAGACAGAGACTTTCGACTCCTGCTGCGCCAACGTTTTCAGACATATGACCGAAATTGACTGGATCATCATCGCGCTCCTCGCACTCTCGACCATTGTCGGCATCATGCGCGGCGTCATGCGCGAAGTGCTCGCCATCGCGGGCTGGGTGATCGGCATTCTCCTCGCGATGAATTTTTCGGCCGATCTTGCCGAACACATTCCGCTCGAAAGCATCGGGTGGATTCCGCGCGTGATGATCGCCGCGGTGCTCATCATTGTCGCCGTCCTCTTTATCTGCGGACTCTTCGGCATGCTGATCCGCAAGATGCTTGAAGTCGCCGCCATCACTTTCGAAGACCGTGCGCTCGGAGCCGTATTCGGACTCGTGCGCGGCATTGTGGTGGTCTGCGCCTGCGTCTTCCTATTCGGCATGCCCGCAAGCATTCACGGCAGCCGCATGTGGCAGCAGTCCGTACTGATCGGACCGGCCGAAACGCTTATTGACTGGTCGCTCCCGTACCTCCCGAAATGGCTTTCCGACATGCGCGCCACGTCGCGCGCCTGATGGCCCGAAGGGAATCGAGCTAGCGCCATGATGGATTTCAAACAAAGCCGCTCCGGACTTCAGTCAGGGCGGCTTTGTACATTCTGAATTTTTGAAGTTTTCTTTTTTCGTTTTTCCCCTCAGCGAGGTTTGAACAGCCATGTGCGGCGTAGTCGCTCTTCTCTCCAATGAACCGGTAAATCAGCGCCTCTATGATGCGCTCCTTCTGCTGCAGCATCGCGGCCAGGACGCAGCCGGTATTGCCACGCTCGACGGCCTGCAGTTCCACATGCATAAGGCCATGGGGCTCGTGCGCGACATCTTCCGCACGCGCAACATGCGCGATCTGACGGGCAATGTGGGCGTGGGCCACGTGCGCTACCCCACCCAGGGGTGCGCAAGCTCGAACCAGGAGTCGCAGCCCTTCTACGTGAATGCGCCTTTCGGCATCATGTTCGCCCACAACGGCAACCTCACGAATGCTGAGGAGCTCAAACAGGAGCTCTACGAGACCGACCGCCGGCACATCAATACGACGAGCGACTCTGAAGTCCTCCTCAATGTGCTCGCGAACGAAATCTCGCGCGTGACGGCCGACAGAAAGCTCGATGCGGACGGGATCTTTGAAGCGGTTTCGGCCGTTCATCGCCGCGTGCGCGGCTCCTATGCCGTCGTGGCGCTCATCGCCGGCAAGGGCCTTCTCGCCTTCCGCGACCCGCACGGCATTCGTCCCCTCTGCTTCGGCTCCAACGTCACCGCGACGGGCGAGAAGGAATGGATGGTGAGCTCGGAATCCGTCACGATGGTGGGCCTCGGCTTCAAGCTCGAGCGCGACGTCGCGCCGGGCGAAGCGATCTGGTTCGACTTCAAGGGCAATGTCGAGACCCGTCAGTGCGCGGAGCACGCGGTCGCGAATCCCTGCGCCTTCGAATACGTCTACTTCGCCCGCCCGGATTCCGTGATCGACGGCATCAGCGTCTACGGCGCCCGTCTCAATCTCGGCGTCTACCTTGCGAAGACCGTCGCCGAGGAACTGAACCTCATGGACGTCGACGTCGTCATGCCGATTCCGGACAGCTCCCGCCCCTGCGCGCAGGAGCTCGCGAAGCAGCTGCGTCTTCCCTACCGCGAGGGCTTCATCAAGAACCGCTACGTGGGCCGCACCTTCATCATGCCGGGTCAGGCCGTACGCAAGAAGTCGGTTCGTCAGAAGCTCAACGCCATGCCCGTGGAGTTTGAAGGCAAGAACCTCCTTCTCGTCGACGACTCCATCGTGCGCGGCACGACCATGAAGGAAATCGTCCGCATGGCCCGCGAATCGGGCGCGAAGAAGGTCTTCGTCGCTTCGTCCGCGCCGCGCGTGATGTTCCCGAACGTTTACGGCATCGACATGCCGACCAAGTCCGAACTCATCTGCGGCGACGGCAAGGACGCCGACGCCGTGGCGAAGGAGCTCGGCGCCGACAAGGTGATCTTTCAGTCGATCGACGGCCTGAAGAACGCGCTCCATGACCTCAATCCCAACATCCCCGCCTTTGACTGCTCGTGCTTCGACGGCGTCTACGTGACGGGCGACGTGACGGAAGCCTACCTCGAAAAGCTCGGCAAAGCCGGGAAGGCCGCGGCGAAGGAAAATGACGAGGACGACGCGCAGGCGGGCAATGTGGAATAAGCCAGCTGGCGGCTGAAAGCCTCAAAGCATCTAGCGTTCGGGCGGACTTTCTCAAAAGGGAAGGCCGCCCGAATTGTTTTATCCGGGGTCAACCTTTTTTGGTGATTGAGCTCGCAGGTTTTCATCCTGAATGCTTCGAAAAAATAGAAAACTATTTTTTCTAACAGCTACATAATTTGTAGCTACACTTACTGTAGCTACAATAAGTGTAGCTACAAGTAATGAAGCAATTGGTTCGATATGAAGTTCTACGGCAGAGACCAGGAGATAGCGGCGCTCACGAATGAGCTCCGGCTTGCAGAAACGTCTTCCCGACTGGCGGTTATCACCGGAAGACGGCGTGTGGGCAAAACCAAATTAATTCTGAAGGTTGCCGAAGAGAGCGGCCGGCCCATGCTTTATTTCCTTTGCCGGAGGCGCTATGCAGAAGAAGAACTCGCTCAAATCTGGCTCGATGATGTAAGAGAAACATTTGGCCTTGATGAAGAGGATGGTCCGCGTCGACTCAAGCTCGCTGAAGTCGTCCGTTTCGTGATGAAGCTTTCCCGGGAGAAGCCCTGTGTTCTGATTCTTGACGAATGCCAGGAGCTTGACTACGTGGCTCCGTCGTTCTGGGCAGACCTTCAGGGCGTCTGGGACCGGGAGAAGGACAATTCCCGGCTGCTCCTGATGATGAGCGGCTCCATCGCTGCTGCCATTCGGCATATTTTTGATGATGCGAGCGAACCGCTTTTCGGACGACAGGATCTTGCGCTCACGCTGAGGCCTTTTGGCCCGAAGCTTCTCAAGGAAATCTTTCTCGATCTCCGGCCTCAGGGAACGCCGGAGGATCTCCTCACCTTCTATGCCGTTACGGGCGGCGTCGCACGCTATGTCGCCTGTCTGGCCGATACGGTCCCGCTGACGCAGAATGATATGGTGAATCTGATTTTTTCCGAAAGCGGTTATTTCCTTCGAACAGACGGCGCAACGCTACTCGCGAATGAATTGCGGGTGGAGTCCGCCATCTACGAAAGAATTCTGCGGGCAGTCGCCAGGGGTTCTGCGACATGGAATGAGATTGCGGACCAGCTCGGCGGAAAGAACATCGCCGGCTACATGGATCGCCTCGAGAAGCAGTACGGACTTATCCGGAAATACAGTCCGATGTTCTCTGAGAGTTCCCGCGGCGTGCGCTACGGAATCGCGGATCCCTATTTCCGCTTCTGGTTCCGATTTATTGAACCCGTTCAATACCAATCGCTGGCTGCGCGCGGGAACTGGGAGGCATTACGGGCCATCTGTCTCGATGCGCTCGATCAATACACCGGTCGAACACTGGAAGACTGGTATCACGATCTTTTCGGCGAGAGCCCGAAGTGGACGCGGACAGGCCGCTGGTGGGACAGGCGGGGCGAAAATGAAATCGACCTGATTGCGCTCAACGATCTCACGGGGAAGGCCGTCATTGCAGAGATCAAGAGAAATGCCGACAAGATCGATATGAGAGCGCTTGCTGCCAAGGCTGCAGCTTTTGAAAAAGCCGAGGGGAGAAATCTGAAGAAATACGATCGCCCGGAACTTCTGGGGCTGTCGCTCTCGAATCTCCTCGAGGAAAGCCCCGGCGTATGAATAAAGAAAAGCCGGCATGCTTCAGGCTGCCGGCTTGTCCTCAAGGCGCAGGTTAATGCTGAGGCGGCGCAGGAGGCGTCGTGGGGCTCGATCCCATGATGGTTTCCCAGCCGAGCGGGCAGGAGCGCACCGACGGGTAGTAGCCCTGTTCGGAATTGCACCAGTACCAGGGGTAGCTCGCGGGGGGAACCGCGCTTGTCGTTCCTCCCGAACCTGCAGGCACCGGAACCTCAACAATGCGTTCCACGACGCGGGGTTCGCGCGGGTACGTCATCGTGCCCACCACGATGCCTGTTGTGAGCGCCGGTCCCCAGAAGCCCCAGCTTTGATACCAGCGGGGGCGGTGATGGAAGGGACGGGGCGGCGGCGGAGCGGGACGAAAGCCCGGACCGCCCGGATGATGAAAGCCCGGTCCCCCATGACCGCCGGGAGGCGGAGGCGGCGGTGCAGCGGATGCCGCAACCGATGCGCCGAGAAGCATCGCTGCTGCGGAAAGCGAGATGAGCATTTTCGAGAACGACATGGCTCAAACTCCTTCTGAAAAAATTCTCAACGTGATCCTGAAGATCCGGAACGACGGCTTCGCCGCTACCAATGGTGCGGTCCGGGAGGCGGTGCCGGACGGTATGCGGGCCCGGGATGATGCAACGGATCCGGCCGCGGCCCATAGTGCGGCGGCGCGGGATGGTGCGGAGCGGGGGCCGGCCGATGGTGCGTCGGCGCGACGACGCAGGCGGTGAGCGAGGTGCTCGCCATCACCGCAAGCGCAGCAGTACCGAGCAGTCGGACGATCGAACGTCTTTTCTCTCTCGAAACGGGTGTCATCGGCGTGCCTCCTCAAAAAAGTGCCGGAAAAGGAAATGCCTTTCCTGTTATCCAAGGCTATCACTCCGATAGGTCCGCAAATTTGAAAGAGTGTTTCCTGGAGGAGCCTGTTTGTGAATACTTGTGGATCCCGTTCTTCCCGCTGATTCCGGAGTTTCTCAACTACTGGCGCTTGACGACGAGGGTTCGCGTGGTGCTTCTCCCGAGGTCGTCCGTTGCCGTGAGGCGGTGCGTGCCGGGAGCTGCGCGCCATTCGAGGGGCTTACCTGTCGGCGAGACGCCGAGGAAGGTATTCCCCGAATACCAGTAGACGAATTTGGCATCCGGGTCGGTTCCGGCACGCAGAAGCGTTCTTGCCGTTCCGGCGCTGCCGACGGCATAGAGCACCGCGCCTTCGCGGGGCGACACGATGGAGGGAGGCCTTCCGCCGGGGACTCCGGAGACGGCTTCGCAGCCCGCCTCATAGGGCGGCGGCGGTCGCTTCACAATGCCGGCCTCGAGAAAGACTTTCTGGAAGTGCGTGGGCCAGAATTCCCAGACGACCTTTTTGACTCCGGGACCCGCCGCGCAGGCACGCAGCCCCGTCGACTCCCGCACGAGAATCTCGCGGAAGACGCCCGTGCTTTTGACGGAGGTTTTTCCGGGAAGAATCCAGGAGAGCGTTTTCTCAGGACAGAGCGATGTGTCGAGCTCGCCGGTTGCCGTGCAGACGGTTTCTCTTGCGACCCGAAGCTTCTTCTCGTCAATTTCGTCCTGCGGGATCTTTGCGGCCGGCCAGTCGAAGGACAGGTCTGATGCAATCCGTGCAGCGGCGGCCTTGAAGAGCGGCGCGGCGAGCGCCGCACCCTGAAGCTGCGGGTTGGGCGCGCCCGAGAAGTTCCCGAGCCAGGCCACGATCACATAGGGCCCGACGGAACCCGCGGTCCATGCGTCCCGCCAGCCGTTGCTCGTTCCCGTTTTGTAAAGAAGCTCGCGCTTCGCGCCCCCGGCAGTAATGAATTCGCCGCGTGAGGCGAGCATGCGTTTGAGCACAAAGACGGCTTCAGGCGAAAGGACGGAACCTTCGGCTTCGGCGCGTTCGTTCTGAAGAATCCTGACGGGGCGCAGGAGCGCATCGTCGGCGAGCATCGCGTAGAGCTTTGCGAGGTCGCCCATCGTGACTTCAGCGCCTCCGAGCACGATCGAGAGCCCGTACCAGCTCTTCTCGTGGGGAAGCTTCACGCCAGACTTTTGAAGAAGTTCGTAGAGCCCTGGGTTGAGCTGACGTTCGAGCTCCGCCGCCGGGAGATTTCGCGAGAGCACGAGGGCATCCTCGGCAGACAACGGCCCGCGGAAGCTTCCGTCCGCGTTTTCCGGGGCCCAGCCGCCAAAGCTCTGCGGACGATCGATGAGAACGGTCTTTTCGTGAATGAGACCCTGATCGAGCGCGAGGCCGTAGACAAACGGCTTCAAGGTTGAGCCCGGGCTTCGCTTCGCATTCCAGGCGTTCACCTCGCCCGCAATCGATGCATCCGACCAGTCGGCCGACCCTACGAGCGCGATGAGGGAGCGGTCGCGGGAATCCACCACGGCGAGCGCCGCATTCCGGACGCCCCAGGGCTTGAGTCTCGCGATGGTTTCACGAACAAGCGACTCCATGGAGGACTGGAGGGCAATCCGAAGCGTTCCCCGGACCGGTCCGCCCTTTGATTTCTGGAGAACCATCCGCGAATAGTGGGGAGCGAGCATCGGAAGGTTTTCGGGTTCAAATACCTCGATCGAAGCTCGGACGGGTTCGGAGAGGCGTTCATTCATCGCTCCCGCACGGATCATCGCGAGCCCCAAACGGATTCGCGCGTCGTCAAGATCCGTATTCCCGGCCGCCATCGGGCGGCGCTTCACGGGGTTCTGCGGGATGACGGCGAGGCTTGCGGCCTCAGCAGCCGAGAGCATTGAGGGCGGTTTATGGAACCACACGCGGGAGGCTGCGCCCGCGCCCTCGACGTTTCCGCCATAAGGCGCGAGATTGAGGTAGGCCTCGAGGATTTCGTCCTTCGAATAGTGCGTTTCATAGCGAAGCGCATGCCAGATCTGCCGGATTTTGCCTTCGAAGGTATTGGTCCTGAGCTTCAGCCTCATGCGGGCGAGCTGCATCGTGATCGTGCTCGCGCCCATTCGGCGCGAGCCCATCAGCGTTTCCATGCCGGCGCGCACGATGGAGCCGGGATTGACGCCCTTGTGGCTCCGGAAGAGCCGGTCCTCGTAAAAGAGCGTTGCGTCGATGAGCTTCGGATCAATCTGTGCGAGCGGGGTCCTTACGCGATAGATCCCGTCCTTCGCAGGCGTGAGCCTCAGGAGCTCCCCTTTCGCAGAGTAGACGGCCGGAGAGAAATCGATCCCGTCAAGAAGCGGCGGCGCGGGCGAGCGCCCCGCCATCTGCCAGACGACGTTTGCGCCGCCGACCAAAATGACGCCGACAATGGCCGCGGAGAGTATGAAGGCGGTCGTGCGGCGCAGAAACCGCACGGGTTCGCTTTCGCTCTTCGGTTTTGTCCGGGGCTGAGGCGTCTGCGCGGTTGCCTGCGGTTCTTCCTGGGAATCGTTTCTCGGGGCTTCAGCCATCAGTCATCTCCATCGGGAGCGGAGGGAGTGTTCCCGGGCGCTGTGTTCGCCTTTTCAGGTGCCGGGGATGCGGCACTCTGAGGCACTCTATTTTCGGACGGCTGAGTGCTTTGAGATGAGAGCGGCGCTGCGCTCATGTCTCTCGACGCGGAAGCTGCGGCCGGAGCTGCGTCGGGGAGCTTCACGGGATTCCCTTCTGAATCGAGAATGGTGAGCTTCCCGGAAGCGCCTCTGGCGCGAAGAAGCGGGCGCGAAAGCGACTGCGCCTCCACAGGCGGCACCGTAAATTCGCCGGGCGTTGCGGCGCGCACCGTGTAGGTGAAGGTGACGGGACTCCAGCTCGAAAGTTCGGGCGAGAGCCAGGTCATCCGCTCCTCAGAGCGCAGGAACTTCGGAGCCCCGTCCGGTCCCGTGCCGGGGTTCATCGCATAGGCGAGGCCGCCCGGCAGCAGATCCGTAAGCGCAATGTCCATGAGGCCTTCCTCGCCCGCATAGGCGCGAAGCTTTACGCGCACGGTGATCTTTTCGCCCGCGCGGAACCGGGTCGAGGGTTTGCCGTCTTCGCCGAGGTACGTGCGCTCGACTTCAAGTCCCGATTTTTCGGCGGGAGACGCCTTGTCGTCTGGGAGCCGCACCCATCCGGTCTGCTCGCCCTGCCACCAGAGGAAGGAGGACTGGGCGGCGCCCGACACTTCCGCAGCGATGCATCCCGGAGCCTCGAGAAGAGCGCCCGCCGGGGCGGTGGTGAGGTGATCCTTGTCGTCGGGGAAGCCCGCTGTGCGCTTCACGCAGACGAGGGTCAGCCCGGCATCGTCATCGGATTTTTCAGCATCCGTGGCGCCCCCGATCGAGGGCTCCATCATGGTCATGGCGGCAGCGCCCGCATAGAGGGCGTCGAAGGTGCCGCGTTTGAGCGCCCCGGCAAAGTCGTCGACGGCAAGGGACGAGAGGAATTTCGCGGAACTCTTCTGCGTGAGGCCGCTCGCCGCGAGCGCCTGGGCGGCAAGGGCCGTTGCGGTTTCAGGCGTCCACGCGCCGCCGGCGCGTGCAGTGGAAATGGTGCCGGAAAGGAGCTCCTCCGCTTCAGCACGCATTCTGAGGTGCTGGTAGGAGGCCGCAAGGAACGCGGCGGCGGCATCCCGCTTCCAGTCGGGGAAGCGCTCTTCCATCGAGGCGCGAAGCGTTTCGAGGTACTCCGTCGTCATCGTGCCTTCGCGGGTGAGCACCCAGAGCGCATAGGCCTTGGTGCGCGCGTCGTCGATGGTCTGGGGATCTTCCGTGACGGTGCGCATCAGGCGCTCCTTCACGCTGCGCATCAGCTCCGGGGGTACGCCCGTCGTGCGGGCGGCCGCAAGCAGGTAGTCAAGCGTCCAGGCCGTGAGGTACGGGTTCGCCGGCATCCAGGGGAAGCTCCGGATGCCTTCCCAGGAGAGCGCTCCCTCAATAGCGGAGAGCGCTTTTTCGGCGCGCGCTTTCGTGAGTTCCGCAAGCTTCGCTGCTGCCTTTTCGGGCGTTTCGCCCAGGGGCACGAACCGGGCGGCATCCGGGTTGGCGGCAAGGAGCACAAGGGGAAGCGCCGCGGCAATCGCGTCTGCGGGCTGGTTCCAGTCGCGGTTTGCAAAGGGGAGCCCAAGTTGAAGGACGAGGGTCGCCGGAACCGCCGACACCATGAAGCTCGTCTGCGATTCGTTGGGATAAAGCTCGTTGGGAAGCTGGAGGAGCGGGCTCCCGTCTTCCGCATTCCCTTCGATTCTTCCGCCATAAATGCGGGTGGATTTGACGGAAGCCGGACGAACGCCGATTTCCAGAGTGCGATCGGCCTTTGCGTTTTCGGTCTGAGCACGGAAAGTGACCTGCACGGTCCCGGGGGCGGCAGGCGCCTGGGCGACCGAGGTTGCAACCTTGCCGCCCTTTTCCGGGAAGGTGATGGGAATTGCGGCGGAGGCGGGCGTGAGCGCGTCGGAGCTGATCTCGAGCGCGCCGGAGGCTGTCGGAGTCTCCGGCGTCACCGTCGCGCCGAGAGCGAAGATGTCGCCCGGCGACACGGCTGCCGGGAGAATCGGCTCGATCACGAGGGGTTCGGCAATGGCGGCCGACGCTTCGCCGGCACCTGCTTCATTCTCGGAAGCACCCACGGCAAAAATGCGGATGCGGCCGTTGAAGCCTTCCGGCAGCGTCGCCTCAATGGTTCTGGCTTCGGGTCCGGCTTCCACCAGACCGCCCCACCAGACGGCGGAATCCCCAAGCGTTCTCGCGAAAGGATTTCCGAACCCGGCTGCCATCTTGGCCGATTCTGCAAAGTCGCCGCCGAAGGGTGCGGTAAGGTCTGCCGCCGCACTCGCGTCCGGCATCAGAAGCGACAGGGTTTCGCGGGTTTCGACTTCAAGCGCCCGATCTTCAATAAGGGCCTTCAATGGGTTCGGAGCCGGATAGTTGGTAAGCGAAAGAATTCCGGCGTCCGCCGCCCAGAGGAAGACGCGCGAGGGCTTCTCGGCCGTGAGCGTTATCGGGATGGTCTTCGCGCTCCCGAGCTTCTCCGGTACGGACACATCGATCTGAAGGCGCTTTTCCTTCGTGTTGAGAAGAACCGGAATTGCTGTTTCAGCGAAGCCCCTCAGGAACTTCTTGGCCGAATCCTGACCGCGAACGAGCGACACGCGAAGCCACGCGCGGCCCGAGAACCCTTCCGGGGCGTCGACCTCAATCAGGTTGTCGCCCGACTTGACGGCAGTCCAGCGGGACGAGATGACGTTGGCGGATTCAAAAGTAATGAGCGCAAAGCCCGAGAAGGGAGAGAGGAGCGAGAGCCTCGCCTTGTCGCCCGCTTCGAGCGTCGTTTTCTCAAGGCGCGCGCGCATTTCTGCGGCGGGGAGTTCCTCGGACGCGGCTTTCTCGAGCGTATTCCCGGCCGTGTTGTAGGGAAGCGTGAGCAGAAGCGTTCCATCCTCTCGCGTCACGCGAATCAGCCATTCGCCGGGTTCGCGGGTGTTGAGCGGAAGCACGGCTTCGCCCGACGCATCGGTCGTGAGGTCAACCGTTGCCGTTGTTTCAGACAGAGGCGCGTCGCTGTAGGTGAGGCGCCCGGAGCCGTCGGCCGTGAGCTCCGTCACATAATGCGTGCGGCTGATTTCAGCGCGAAGCTTTTCGCCCGCCTTCTTTTCGAGGTGCCGGTCAACCGCAATGAAGCGCACCTCCGCCGGGTCGCCGGCAAGGAGGAAGTTCATGGGCTGGGGCGTTTTGTCGAGCTTCCAGCCAAGCGCCAGTTCACCCCGCGAGAGGAGGAAGTTGAAGCGTTCGGAAACGGCTTCACCGCCTTCGGATTCAAAGCCCGTGAGGGAAACCTCTGCGCGCGCGAAGCCCGGAATCGTGAGGCTCCCGAGCGGCAGCGTGAGCTCCGCGTCGCCCGCGCCGGTGGTTTTGACGGCGGGAACGTCCAGGCGCTTTCCGGCATTCCGGTTGTTTTCGAATCCTCCCGCAGGAGATTCGAAGGTCCAGCCCTCGAACCCCGGGAGCGTCGTGCTTGAAACCGGGTTGACGACGACCTCGCCCTCAATCCGGCGGCCTTCGGCGCCGGCCCCAAAGAGGCTCGTGAGCTTCGCGGGGACTTGAATGTCGCCCGGCGCTACCCACCCGGCTTTGGCTTCCGCGGCAGGAAGCTCCGCCGAGAGCGAAAGCGTTTCGGGTGCAAAGTCGGCGATGAAGAGCGTCGTTGTCGAGAGCGCGGCGTCGCCGCCCGCTGCAAAGACGTCCATCTTGATGCGTCCCGGGAGCGTGCCCTCCGGAATTGTCCAGTCGAAGTCGGCAAGTCCCTCGGGCGAGAGCTTCACCTGGCGCTTCTCGACCACTTTCCCCGCGTCATTTGTGAGCTTCACTTCAACCGGGAGCCCCTCGGGGAGCGCCGCCATGCTGAGTTCTCGAATCCCCAGGCCAAAATGCACGGTTTCGCCCGCACGGTAGATCCCGCGGTCCGCGAACGAAAATGCCGCCATGTTGCCGCCCTTCGTTTCGCGTCCGCCCGTATTCCAGCGGAAGGTGTCCGAAAGGTTGGTGGGGTCCCGGAGCGAAATCCAGGCGAGATCGGTGCCCTTTGACTGCACGGTAATCGCCGCAGGGCGCTTTTCGCGCTCAAGGCCCTTCGTGGGCTTGAAGTGCGCGCGGCCCTCCTCATCCGTCTGCACGGACTCGATCACGGTGCCGTTTTCGGCGAGAAGGCTTGCCGCCACGTTGGCGGCGGGCTTCCCGTCCATGAAGCCCGCGGCAAAGACGTCGATCGAGGTGTCGGCCGAGGTCTTCGCAATGACGGCGAGGTTCGTGAGAAGAAGGCGCTTGCTCGCGGTCGCGACCACTTCTTCCTTCCCGTCCTTCATCCTGACGCCCGTGAGCTCAACCTGGAAGAGTCCGGGACCGGCGCCGATCACAGCTTCGGCAAGATCAAGCGTTGAGAAGCGGGCCTTCCCGGGCGTTGATTCGCCGAGTTCGATTTCGCCCGTGACGGCGCTCGTATAGGCGTCGGGCGAGGTGCTCTTCATCACGTTCCAGCCGTCGGCTGCGAGCGCAAGGTAGGCGTTCTTCACGCGTGCGATGCGCCAGCGAAGCTTCTCGACGCCGGTCGAAAAGAGGGAGAGCGTCCAGTTCCCCGAGAGCGTGAGCATGTTGCCGGGCTGGAGGAACTCGATCGAGCTCGAGAGCTTCGGAAGAAGCAGCACCGAGTGCCATTTATCGCTCAACCCCGACGTGCCTTCCGGCCCGAAGGATTCAGGCAATTCCACATAAAGGAACGTCCCCTGAGGCGCATGAAGGCGGAATTTGGCCGTGGTCGTGAGGCCCTTTTCTGAGGCCGGCATCACTTCCACGGGTTCGGCGCGGGAGAGTATCTCTTCGTCGATGACGGGCGCGGCCGTCCAGACGGCATTGGTCTGCGCTTCCTCCGACATTTTGGAGGGGAGCGCCAGCACGCGGATATTGTTCATTACCGCCTGCGGATCCATCTGAAGGGTCCCCGTGAGCGTGAGCTCGTATTCGCCGTTCATCGCTTCGTCGCGAACGGCATGAATTTCTGCGCGTGAAATCTGGAAGAGCGTGGCTTCGCCCGGAACAGTCTGATTGACCGAAGCCGTCTCAAAGCCCTTCGGCACCGTGAAGCGGCCGTTGTTCTGGCTGATCCGCCCGGCGATGCCGGCGAGCTTCGCCGTAACAATCGTTTCCTCTTCGGGGAGCTTCGTGAGCTTCACCTTCACGTAGACGCTTGTTCCGTCATCGCTCCAGATGAACTGAGGCTTTGCGGTCTCGAGGCCCGATTCCTTTTTGAAATTGAGGCTGAAGGCCTTTTCAACCATTCCCTTCTCAGGGACGGTCGTGAAGAAGAATTCAAAGGAGAGCCACCGTTCGCCCTTTACTGCCGGATCAATCCAGATGCGGCTTTGCGAATTTATGGCCGCAAGGGGCGGCGTCTCGATCGTGATGAAGCTTTCTTCAATATTGGCGCGAAGCGGAATCGGAATCCCGAGAAGCGACGCTCTCATCGAGCGCTTCGGCTGCCAGGCGTCCTTCGGCGTAAAGGCAAGCGAATCGGGTCCCGCCCAGCGCCAGGTGCCGGGAACGGAGGGTTTGAGCGTTATGCCTTCGACCGTGGCGCCGGAACGCCCGAGCGTAATCATGCAGCGGCTGTACCAGTCGTCGCCGTAGGCTTTTCTGCAGGCGTTTTCGCTGGGGGTCAGGGAAATGTAGATGGGAGCCTTTGCGGATGTCGGGGCGGAGACGGAGGGCTTAAGCCAGACCGTTCGGTCGTCGCTTCCCGGGGCGGCATGTGCCGGAAGAGAGAGCGAAGAGAGCGCGAGAAGCGTGACAAGGGAAAGGGGTTTTAGCTGAAGCGAAATGGCGCGCGTGGACAGAGCCATGGCAGGAAACTCCCAAATTAATCATGAGTATGAGCATAGACGGTTTGGGGGCCGGAGGCGAAGAGAGAAAGCCCGGGCGTCTCACTGATTTTCAATGGTTTTCCACAAGGAGAAAATGTTTGCCGGAGAAAATCAAGCATCTCCTCCCGTCTCTCTCCGACAACAGCGGAGGCGGAGCGGCCTCAGCCTGGGTTTGCGCGCTTGGCGCAGGAAAGCAGGATCGAGCGCACCCACTGGAGCTCAAGGTCGTCGTTTGCCCGGTGGTGCCAGATGAGCTGCGGCTTGTGGCGAATGCTTTTTTCCTTCGTCCTGATGATGACGATGTCGCCGCCTTTTTCCATGTATTCGGCTGTACGCCGCGGAAGCACCATCAGCAGGTCGCTTTCCGCCACGGTCGGAATGAGCGAGAGAAACTGCGTCGTTCTCATGGAGGAGCGGCCTTCGGACCATGCCGGAAAAACGTTCTCCCGGAGCGACGTCCAGGAGGCGCCCGGACGGGTGTGGTAGCAGACATCGGCAAAAGCGTGCCTGAGGACATCCGGAGTGGACACGGCCTCGCCTTCAGCCTGACGCGCCAGCGGATGATCCTTTCTTCCGGTGAGCACATAGTCCGTTTCCGCAAGCTCGATCGCGTGAAATCCTGCGGGGAGCGTCATGACGGGGGAGACCGCAAAGTCGATTTCACCCGAGGAGAGAAGCGAAAACCGGTCGTCCGAGAGCGGCAGGTAGGAAATCATGACGCCCGGCGCCTGCGCAAGGAGCTCCCTGGCGAAATTGGGAAAAACTGAAAAAGGCGCATTGTCGGCGCATCCGATGCGGATGTCGCGGACGATCCGGGCGGGATCGAAAGTCTGAGGTGCCAGAAGCGCGTCGTAGGTTTTGAGAACGGCTTCCGTGCGGGCCATGAGGAGCTTTGCCTTTCTCGTGGGAACCAGTCCGCCGGGAAAGCGCGTGAAGAGGCGGTCTTCAAAAATCTCGCGCAGCTGCGAGAGCATTCGGCTTGCCGTGGGGAGCGACAGTCCCAGGCGCTCTGCCGCTGCCGCCAGATTTTCCGTCTGGCAGAGCGTATGGAGGAGCCTGAGGGACTCAATGGAGGGTGATTTTGCGCCGACTTTCATTTTCAGAAAATGCCTCTTTTCGAAATTGTAACTCAATCAAGGTATCCGATTGTTTACTGTAAATTATTTGATTTTTATGATTTCTTCATTGCAAATTTCATTCTGAAGGAAAGGAGTTTCCATGAAGACCATCACGAAGTCCGCGCTTGCGGCTGCCGTTCTCGGCGCCCTGATGCTCTCTGCTGCACCGACGACGGTAATGGCGGCGGGCGGCGCCTCGGGCGCAGCCGTCAAGTACGCGAAGCAGGGGCAGATCGGCGAAGTCATCACGAATCCCTATCGCATTGCGCCGCTGACGGCCATCATTCGCTCGGGCGGCTACACGCTTACCGACGTCAAGGTCCGCATCGTGCCGAAGGAGAATGGCGCTGAGATCAAGTACGACGTCGACAGAAGCGAGGTGCTCACGCACGGCGGCATCCCGGTCTTCGGGCTCTATCCGGACTACGTCAATACCGTTGAGGTCTCCTACACCCGCACGGATCTCACGGGCGAAAAGAAGGCGGTGAACGAGGCCTACAAGATCTATGCGCCGCCCGTCTATACGGAAGGAAACGGCACGGTCTCTCAGAAGAGCACGATGTTTGATACGACGGTTGTGAAGGCCGATCCTGAATTCAAGGACCGTCTCTATCTCGTCAACAATCTCCTCGTTTCGCCCCCGAAGGGCTCGCGCGTTGTCTGGAACAACCCCTCGGGCGGCGCGTTGGAATGGTGCTTCTATCCGCAGAACGCCATCATCGATGCGACGGGCGAAGTCCGCTGGTACATGAACGTGGATTCAATCTACGACATGGAATCGGTCTACAACGGCGGCGTCATGATGGGCTTCCAGCAGGGCGACGACGGCGCGCTCACCTGGGGCTACGGCCAGCGCTACGTGAAGTACGACATCATGGGCCGCGAAGTCTTCAACCGCCGTCTCCCCGCGGGCTATGAAGACTTCTCGCACTCCTTTGATCAGGCCCAGAACGGGAACTTCCTTCTGCGCGTGGCGGCCAACGACGTTCGTCGTCCCGACGGCCGCAACGTCCGCACGGTCCGTGACGTGATCGCTGAAGTCAATCCCGCCGGCCGCGTGGTCGATGACTGGCGTCTCTGGGAAATTCTCGACCCCTATCGCGATGTCGTGATCAAGTCGCTCGACCAGGGCGCGGTGTGCCTCAATCTCGATGCCGACAGCGCCGGCAAGACGCTCTCTTCGGCTGACCTCGCCGCCATGGACAAGGAAGAGCATTTCGGCGACATCACGGGCGTCGGCATCGGCCGCAACTGGGCGCACGTCAATTCCGTCGACTATGACCCGACCGATGATTCGATCATCATTTCCTCGCGCCATCAGTCCGCGATCATCAAGATCGGCCGCGACAAGAAGGTGAAGTGGATTCTCGGCGCTCCCGACGGCTGGCAGAAGGCCTGGGCGGATAAGGTCCTGAAGCCCGTCGACAAGGACGGCAACCCCATCAAGTGCGAACAAGGCAAGTGCGAAAATACGACCTTCGACTGGACGTGGACGCAGCACACGGCCTTCCGCATCGACTCGAAGTCCGACAAGCGCTTCGTTTATCTCACGGCCTTCGACAACGGCGACGGCCGCGGACTCGAGCAGCCGCCGCTTCCCGACATGAAGTATTCGCGCGCTGTGGTCTACAAGGTCGACCAGGAAAAAGGCACGGTCGAGCAGCTCTGGGAGTTCGGCAAGGAACGCGGCCACGCGTGGTACAGCCCGGTGACCTCTCTCACGCAGTACGAGGCCGACAAGGATTCGATCATGGTCTATTCCGCGACGCCTGAGATGCAGCTCGTCAAGGGCAAGGCCGTGGGCGCGCCGAATCCGTACCTGATGGAATTCAAGTGGGGTTCGACGGAACCCGCGGTTGAAATCCGCATCAACGGCTCCATGGGCTATCAGGCGATGCCTTTCCGCGTCGAAAAGGCCTTCCATCACGCCAAGTGATGCATGAGGCGCTTCCATTGAAGCACTTCTGAAAGGAAAAAGCTCCGGTCTCTTTGCAGTCCCGGAGCTTTTTTCGTCTGGTGCCTTGCGGCTGAAAGAAGTCCTCAGAGAAGCCCGAGGCAGCTCATGATCAGGGGCATCGTGACCGATGCGAGCGCAGTCGTGACGAGAAGCGAATTCGCGGTCGCGCCCTGCATCACCTTGAACTCCTGCGCCATGATGTAAACGTTGACGCCGACGGGGAGGCACGCAAGAAGGCAGGTGGCCTGCATCGCCTCGTGACCGAGATTGAAGATCCGGCAGAGGCCGTAGACGACAAGCGGCTGGAGGCCGAGCTTCAGGAACGTTATGAGGAGCGTCGTGGAGAGATTCGCGGTGATCCGGTACTGCGTGAGGCCGACACCGACCGCAAAGAGCGCGACGGGAGCTGCCGCGTCCGCCATCATGGCGATGGTCTTTGCCATGGGCACCGGCATGGAGAGGTTCGAGATGCTCCAGAGAAAGCCGAGGATGATGCCGATCACGATCGGATTCCGGATGGTTTGAAGCGTTCCCTTTGTGACCGTCGTGAGGATCGACGGGCTCTTCGCGCGCCCGAGTTCGATCGCGATCGTGACGAGGGTCCACATGAGGAATCCGTTCAGGGAAAAGATGATCGCAATCGAAAGCATCGCTTCTTGCCCAAGGAGCGCCACGGCAACGGGGATCCCGAGCTGAACGTTGTTCGAGAAGACGGCTGCCATGCCGAAGATCGTGCGCTCGTCGGAATTGAGGTTCAGAAAGCGGTGCCCGAGGAAGCGCCCGATCGCGAAGACGAGAAAGCAGGAGCCGAAGAAGGCGAGCGCAATGTTCCAGTCGGGCGGCGGCAGGTGCGTGATGTCGCTCATGAGCCTGAAAAGAAGAATCGGGAGCGCAATGTTGAAGGCGAATTTCGATAGCGCCTGACCGATTGCCGGCGTGACGAGCTTTACGGTCGCAGCGAGATACCCGATGGCAATGAGCGCAAAGAGCGGAAGCGCTGCAAGGAAGTTGGTGAGGAAGAGTTCCATTGCTGCTGCAAACATGTCTGAAGGCTTCGGGGAGGGACTTTGCTTAGGGGATGTCGGTTCCCTCGCGTGCAAAGTCCTGAAGCTTCAAATTCTATTTTTCTAGTGCGGCGTCGGGAAGAGCTGGGATAAGGCGAGAATTCGGCAACAGTTGCTCAGGCATCAGAGGGAACAAGTCTGCTGGTTCATGTCCTTGAAACTCTTACTCGGCTAATTGAGCTTCTTCCTTAGCTCGAAGATGTTTAATCACGCGGAGCATGATGTTGATGGATTCCTCGAGGTTCTTTTCCACGAAGCCTTCCCCCATACATTTGTTATCGGGATGATGAATGGAGTTCCTGATGCAGGAGGAAAGAGTGAGCTTATCTCTTCGATTTTTGCCTTTATTGTCCTTTCGGCTCCAAATACAGGGAGTGTGGTGCTCATTCATTTCATCAAAAGAGAGCCGCAACAGTTTGTCTGCGGCTTCAACAGTCGCGGAACTAGAACGGTCCTGCAGATAGCTGTATAGCTCATCGTGGAACTCGACCGTCGGCATGTTGTAGGCGTGCCAGCAAATTTCGCCCCACGTGGGGCCGTGGAGAAAGAGCGATCTGAATCGCGCTTGTGACACGACGACATTAGAGGCGGTTGAGTTGTCTCTTTGACAGAGAAGAAGATTTGCAGTTCGAACAGCCGGGGAGTGGAGAAAAATTGGCGAATGTGTCGTGACAATTACCTGATAAAACTTTGAAATTGTGAGAAGAGCATCCAGGAGCCTAGCTTGTCCGCGCGGATGCAGACAGATTTCGGGTTCGTCCAGAAGAAAGATGTAGGGCTTCCTTGTACCAACGGTTTTGTTGGAATGAACAGATGCCCAGGCGACGAGGAGTGCGAGAGCGGTCATCCTTTGAACTCCCTGGCCGTGTTCGGAAAGCGGGAGAGAGTTGCCAAGGTCGAGTATGGGGGTCAGAGTTCTGATCAGTGTTGATAGCCTTGGTTCGGGGAGTTCAAACCGAATGGTGCCGTCACCGAAGAAAAAGCGAAACTGATCTGATACCTGATTTTCAATTACTTGAATATCCTTGCGGAGCGAGGAATTCTGCCCGGAAAAACAATCGTTGAAAGCCTTGCAGAATTGTTGATAGTCGATTGATTTTTCGGCAGTTTTAAAGATGTCTTCTAAGAGCTCTTGACTGAGGGTATTGACGCGAAAGGATGCGCGCTGCTGCACTTCAACGGAGGCCCAGAGCGGATGGAGGTCAATGGCGCGGTTGAGTATGAAATAAAGACTAGTCGGGTCTGAGTTTTTTTCATTAAAACCGCCTTTCTCCGCAAGTATGCCGGTTTTCTCTAAATTATTAAACGAATGTCTGACTCGCAAATGCCCGGAAGAGGTTAAGGCTTCCTTCATCGAGTCTTTGTCCGTATTACTGCTAAAAGCTTCAAGCGTTCGCATCATTTCTTCAGAGGAGTTGTCTGCGAATTCGCCGATGACGGCGCATTCTTCAGAGACAGGTGCGCCATCGGAACCGATACTGGTTGGATTTTGTGAATGGGGTGTTAAATTCATCAGGAAGCATATCGCCTGTAAAAGCGTACTTTTCCCGACATTATTTTCTCCGACAAGGATATTCAGACCGGAGCCTGGGTTACCATTTGGTCCATGAAAGATTATTTCCTGCGACTCTCCTCGGAATCCTTTGAAATTTTTGAGCTTGAGGCTGTGGAGGTACATGTGTGATGAATCTCCTTCAATAGTGGATTCAGGCCCCAGAAGACTGCTTCGTCGTGCGCTTCCTGGCCTTTCGTTTTTCGGTGTAGTCGAGCACCCATTTGCGGCAGGTGCTGGCCGATATGCCGCTCTTCTCGGTGATCTCACTCCATGTGCTCCCCGTTAGTCGCATGCGGATCACGGCCTTTTTCACGTCGTCCGAGTAGCGGTACTGGGAGGGAGAGAGCTCCGTGTGAAATTTACCCTTGCGGTACTCCCGGTTCCAGTCGCGCAGCGTGTTGACGGAAAGGTCAAGAATGCGTGAAGCGCGCGTGTAGCCGATGCCGTGTTCAAAGAGTTCAAGCGCCTGACGGCGCTTCTCGTCGGAAGCAAAAGGCGGGCGTTTCCTCGTGGAAGATGTGGGCGACAAATCACCAGCAGAAGGCGAAAGCTTGAGAACGGCCATGAGACGCCTCAGTACGGTTCTGTAGGGAAAAAAGAACCCGTCTCCCGAAACGCTTTCGAGGAAACGGGTTCTTTAAAGGTGGCGTTTGGGGGAGCGCGTGGTGTCTCAGAAAGACTTTTATCGCTCACCCAAACTCGCGATCTTTGCTGCCCCATGAAGCCGAGCTTCAGGGGCAGAGTCTCAGAGAGACTTAGAACGCGTAGCGGACGTTGGCATTGAACGAGTTGTTCATGCGGTCATCCGAACCGACGCCGAGCTTGTAGTTGAGACCAAAGCCCCAGGCACCGTTCGTCGCATTGACGCCGAGCTGAGCCTGAACCGGGTTCGAGTCGATCACGCGGACGGCGTAGTCGGTCGTAGCGGAAGCACCGGTGACGCCGAGCTTGAGGTCCGCATCCTTGTCGCCGAAGGTCGGAACGACAGAGAGGTCGAACTTCGGAGCGATCGTCCAGCCGGAGGTTTCGAAGTCAGCCGAGACCGTCACGCCGACCGGCATCTGGAAGATGTTCTGGTCGTCGATGTCGGTAACGTAGGCAGCTTCAAAGCCGTCCGTGGAGAGCGCCGTGTAGCGAAGACCAACGTGCGGAACGATGTTGACGGAGCCAGCCTTCGTGAGGACTTCACCGCGGACGCCGACCGTCCAGGCATCGGTGTCCTGGTCGAACTTGTAGTTGAAGCCGTAGCCGTTGGCCTTTACTTCGTTCGAGGCCTGGAGGTAGCCGATGTCAGCAGAGACGTTCCAGATGTCGGCAAAGGTCTTCGAAGCGTAGATCGAGAAGCCGACGAGGTCGGAATCGGTCGAAGCCTTGAAGGCCGAATTCTTGCTGTCGGTGTCAGCCGTGCCGATCGTCAGCGCAGCACCGAGGACGGCGTTGCAGCTGAACTGGTAGTCGAGACCAAGGACGCCCGAGTAGATGTCGGAGCTGTAGCCCGCGCCATCAAAGAGGGTCTTGGCTTCGAACTTACCGCCGTTCACGTCAGCCCAGACGTTGACGCCCTGGCCGCGCTGCGTGAGGACAGAGGTGCGGTCGGCAACGGTGTCAGCCATCTGATTGACGGCATCCATCGTCATCGTCTGCACGCCCGTCGTGGCGCCGAGGGCTGCACCCGCGTTCAGAGCGGAAACGATGCCGGCATAGTCGAACTCGATATCATCCTTCGAATTGAAGAAGGGCGAGGAGTAGGACGAGAGCAGGGTGTTGAGGAACTCAGCAGACTTCGAGGTGTTGTTGAGGTTTGCACCTTCCTCGAAATAGGCATATGCCATCTCAGCGGCGGCACCCGTGAAGCCGATCTTGTTGAGATCCTTCTGCATGCCGATCGTGATCGTGCTCGACGTGTCTTCAACGTCCTTGACTTCCATCAGCGCATCGCCCTGGAAGACGGTGTCAGAGTAGAAGCCATTACCAGAGTTAAGTTCACCAGCAGACAGCTTAAACTGCTGGCCGTTCGCTGCATTGGCAATGTAGACGACGGCGTCGCTGTCAATCGACACATTCTTGTCAAAGAGCGCAACTTCACCCTTGGCGTTCACCTTGTTCGCGTCGAAGGCGAGCATGCTGTTGCCAGCAATGTAAACGTTGTTGCGAGACTGAAGGCCATTGGTGACGTCAACGTAATCCGTTGCATCAGCAGATGTAGCTGCAGCGCTGCCGAGGTAGGTATCGGTGCCGGTGACATAAAGAACGGAGTTGACCGTGCGAGTGACGTAGGACGGATTGTCATCTTCACCCGTGGTTTTAGCAAGCGTGAAGCCAGTCTGTTCGAGGAGATCGTTCTCATCGAATTCAGTGGCGTCCGTCGTGCCGAGCGAAAGGATGGCATTGCGGCCAGCGGTAGCGGACGATGTGACAGCACCATAGCCCACAGCGACCTTGGACGGAGCGGTACCGAATTCCGGATCAGCGAAGATCTTGCTGTTTTCGCCGAGCTTCGCTACAGAGACCGTACCAGCGGCTTCATCCGTGCCGACAAAGAGCGTCTTCGTCGAAGCGACAGTCAGCGTATCGTTGACCTTCAGCGAGTTGGTCACGAGCATGTCGCCCGCGATCGCCAGATTGTTGACGACTGCGGTACCGGCAATGGTCGAGACTTCCTTGAAAGTCTTCGTGGCAGCATCATAGCTGTACGTGTCACCGGTGTTATTGACCGTGACGTCATTGGCGGCGGCCGAGAACGTAGCGCCTTCACCGACGTTCAGCGTACCGGTCGCAACCGTGTAGGCCGAGCCGGATTCAACGCCAGCGATCGTAAGTTTGCCGTCAACATTGAGCGTATCAACGTTGATGCTCTTCGTCGTCAGATCGCCGTCAGCAGTGACGGAGAGCTTGGTATGGGAGACGCCGTTATTCTTCGTAACATTGCCGACTTCGCCGGTTGTAGTGACAACCAGAGCGCCGCTATCACCAAGCTTCACATTCGAAACGGTCGGGGTCTTCGTGGCGGAGGTGCCCGTACCGGAGGTCACTTCATGCCAAACAAGGAAGCCTTCCTTTTCGGTAGCCTTGTTGAGCGTGAGGGTGCCGGTGGTGACCGTAAGATCTTTCCCCGACGTGTAGATGTTGCCGAAGCTCTCAGAGCGGTTGAATGCGTCGCCATCAGCTTCCACCGACGCGGACTTATAAGTCGTTGTCGTGAGGCCCTTGATCATGTCCTTGTAGGCATAGCGATCAGAGCTATTGACTTTAACGTTGGACACCGTGACGTTGCCGAGATCGATTACACCCTTAAAGGCATCATTGGCGCTAACGATCTTGGAGGTCAAATTCGTTTCCAGAGTGTCCTTCGTAAAGGTAGCCTCAGACTCAGCGTAATCCGTTAGTACGAGGATGCCATTCTGGTCGAGCTTAATGGTATTGGCGTCAACACTGCCGGCTCCAGAAGAACTATCCGCAGCGAGAGTATTGGAAGTGCCAGCCTTCAGACCAATGCCATGGAGGGTGGTGGTGACTGTGCCGTCCGTCACAGTCAGAATTCCGTTCGTCCCCTTAGTGGTGAGCTTCCCGATCGTGAGGTTGCTCGCACCGCTCACCGTTGCCGAATTGCCAGCAGTGTTCTCAACACTCAGATCGCCAACCGTAACAGCGGCGCCCGATTCAATGGAGAAGGCACCGGATTTGACGTAAACGGACTTGAGTTCCTGATCAGCCGTGACGGCGAGAGAGGCGGTCGCGGCATTAACGACAAAGTCAGAGATGACGGCATCGTTACGATCAGTGATCGTGCCGCCAGCAAGCACAAAGTTCGTCGTCAGACCAAGGGCGGTTGCGGGCTTCTTTTCGGCAGGCACAGGTTCAGTGCCGTCCGCTTGAACATTGAGCGCCGTCTTCAGAACGCCGCCTTCAGCGATCGTCGTCGTGCCCACATCATAGTTGGCAGCAGCAAGTGTCGTGCTGACAAGACCGCCTTCGGCGATCGTCAATTTTTCAGCGCTGATCGTACCGTTGACATCTTTATCCGCGGTAGCGCCAGCTGTGTAGTTGATGAGTTGGCCGGCAACAGAGATGGAACCAGACGTGTTGGCCTCACCGACCGAACCGCCAGAAGCATTCGTGAGCACCGCATCCTTAGCGATCGTGAGGGAGCCGCTGGTGCCGAGCGAGATAGTGCCGGCATTAGTGGAGGCGCCAGACGCGAGAGTCAGCTTTGCTTTGGCTGCCGAGCTGTGGTTGGTATCGTCATAGACCGTAACCTTGCCACCGGAAGCAATGCTAACGGTATTGAGCGTGAGGCCGCCTTCAGCGAGGGTAAAAGCACCCGCTGTTGTCTTATCAGCTGAAACGCCCGCTTCAATCGTCAGCGATTCAGCGGTAACGTCGACCTTGTTGTTTCCATTCGTAAGCGTAAAGTCGGCGGCAGAGGTAGCATCTTCAATTGTGATAGCACCAAGGTTCGCCGAACCATAGAGCGTATTGGAGGCGTTATCTGGATCTTCATATCCAGAGACGGTAACAGAGGCACCAGGGGCAGAAACAACTGTAGCGGCTGTTTCAACAGTGCCCTTTACGTCAAGAGCCTTGTCGCCAGCAAAGGTGAGCTGAGTAGCATTGATCGAGCCATCTTCTGTGACCGTCGCGCCGTTCTTAAGAAGGACGAAAGCGGCATCATCAATCTTGTTATTCTTATCCTTCGCAAAATCGTCAGCCAGGCGGACTTCACCGCCCATGATGGCGCCGCCGATGGACGTAGTGCCCTCAACGACGAGCTTGCCGGAGTTCTGTTCAGCGGCATAGTCGGCATTAAAGTCAACACTCGCGCCGGAGAGCGTAACCGTGCCGGCATTAGCGAAAACGACGCCTTCTTCGATGGTCGTCTTTGTGGTGCTGACCAGGGAAAGTTCCTTTCCTTCAGCAACCTTGATATTACCCTTCAGGTAATCAACGTTGGCCCCCGAAACGGTGGTGTTGAGACCAATATCGAAGTTGTATTCCGTGCCGGGCTTATCGATAGTACCGTTCGTTCCCTTCTTGTCAGCAACGCCGAAAACGAGATTACCGGTCGCGGTCAGAGTAGCTTTACCAGCAACATCATGCTTTTCAGACGCAGCAGTCGTGGTCTTCAGAGTGCCGGACGCAAACACACGCGTATCGGAACCGGAAAGCGTGAGCGTTGCAGCAGTCCCGTTTTTTTCCACGAAAGATAGGAAGCCCTCGGCGCGCGACCTTCCCTGCGGGCGTTCTCACAAGAACGTCCAGCATGGTATCTGCTGCTTCTCAGGCTGCTGAAGCTACGCTAACTGCTGACGACTGCGCCTAGGATCGCACCCGTTTTCGTCTCCACAACTAGGCCGTCAGCGATCACGTATTTCGTTCCTTTGAGTTTCAGCAACTGCTTTACGCCGTTCTTTGCTCGTTCCATCAAGGTGTCCCGAAACGCCGTTGACTGGTAAGGCTCAAAGCCTTTCTGATGAGTGAGAACGGAATAAATGATGCGTGCGAGCAGGTGTGCGAAGGCGACCATGGCACGCCTGTAGCCGCGCCGCATCTTGAGCACCTGGAATTTTTCCTTCAGCGCAGCGGTACCGCCGACCACAAGTCCTCTGGCGGCTTCAATCAGCGTGCGCCTCAGGTGTTTGTTCCCTTTCGGGCATTTTCCACTTTTCTGTTTGCCGGCAGATGTGTTGTCCCCCGGGCAAATGCCGAGCCAGGAAGTAAACTGCTCTGACGTGGGGAAGTGGTCCTTCAAATCCGCACAGAGTTCGGCGTAAATCATGCGGGCCGAGCGTTCCTGAATTCCCGTTATGGTAATGAGCAGCTGGATGTCCTTCTCGTAGGGAGCCTGCAGCTGGCGGAGCCTTTCGAAAGTGCTTCGGTCGTACTCCTCGAGCTGATCGATCTTTTTCCGGAGCGCCAGAATCTGCTCCTTCATCATCGGCTCGATTTCGAAGTTGAGCGCCTGCATGATCTGCTCAGGGCTTGCCCGCAGCCGGCGGCTGTTTTGCTTGATGACATCAAACAAGTGCGGATCATCTCTGAGCTTGGCCATCAGTATGAGGCTGGCAGCTTTGCCTCCGCGGATGTCGCTGAATACCGTTGTAGGCCGGCATCCGGTGAGATTCAGAGACTTGCCGAAACGATTGGAAGTTCGGGAAATGTCATTCCTGTTCTTCTGCAGATCACGTGAAATGACGCGCTGCAGACGAAAGGCCTTCTCCGGCACGAAGGATTTTTTGAAGTTTCCCGTTCGGGCAAGAGACGCCAGACGTGATGCGTCCTTGCGGTCCGTTTTGCGGCCGGCTGCCGCTTTGGCGTCGCGGGCATTGATCAGAGCCAGCTGCTCAGAAGTGAAGCCGGCTCTCTCGAGGGCTTCGTACGGGCTCTGCCACAATGACCCGGTTGATTCCATAAGGATGATGTCGGGATTGCATTCACGGCACCAGGCGGCGAAAGCATCGATGCTTGCGCGGTCGGTATTGAAATCCCGGCTCTCAGATTGTTCACGATGACCTGCAACCTGCTTCTGATGGCAGCAGACGAGTAGGTTGAGATGAACGTCAATGCCTATTGCCGAGCGGTACATCGCGTGAACAGTAATTTCGGGATTACTGATCTGCGCACGGGCAGCTCGCAATGGCGTATCGGTACGGTTAGACTTACTCATAGCCCCTCCATTAAGAAATGATTGGGGTTCGAGGAAGCCCTGGCAACCACGAAGATGTTGGAGAAACAGGTAGACGCAGCAACCACCCGGAAGCTACGCTCATTTTTCCACACGCCTAGTCACCAGCGTTCAAGCCAGCGAACAGAGCAATATAGGGTGCGAAAGTTCCGCTGCAATTTTTTGACGGCAAGCGTCAGAAACGTTACCAAAAAAACGTACGCAGACAGGTCGCGCGCCGAGGGCTTCCTCATCTTTCATGATAGAGGGTGAGGAAGCCCTTTACTCATCACGATTTTCACCATCCGCAGCCGTCATGTTGATGTCAAGAGCGGTGTGGATGTGGTTCTTGCCTTCAGAGAAGCCGGTCTGTTCAGCCAACGTGGTGTCAGCGGTGCTCGCATCAACCGTCACCGTACCAGTGCCGTCGATGGAGTCGACAGGCGTGGTTGTCGTGTTGGCGACGGAGAGGTGGCCGTTCTTCAAAACAACCTTAGAGGATTGGCCGAGCGTGTCGGTATCTTTGTCCCATGCGGTGGTTTTGTCGGAAACCGTCTTTTCGACATCAGTACCCACATAGGAGGTTGCTCCTTTGTCAGTGGAGACCACGAGCGAACCCATGATATCCACAGTACCGTCAACGGCTGTAGGAGCCGCCATCGCCGCACCAGCGACGAGGGATGCCACCGCCGCAGCGATAACCGTCTTCACGGCCTTGCCCTGATAGGAAGAAGCCTTTTCGCTTGTCACGACTGTGCCGCGCGTCAGCGAGCGAGCCACTTTGAATGTCTTATTCATTTTTTGGGTTAACTCCAAATCAATTGATTTTGGTGAGCTTTCTTGTTTCCCCCGCTAAGGAGAAAAAGCTCATGCCCGCTTAGGCTCATTTCTTCGAGGAGAAGCCGAGCAGTCGCAGGCACAGGCTTGATCCTAAGAAAATGCACAGATCGGGGGGGGGGGTTAACCCTAGTAATGAAGATAATTTCTCTGTATTTCGCAAAATAAAGAGAATTTAGTATGTGTAGTATAAACCCGAGTTTGCTAATGTTGGCGATCTGCCACGTCTTCCAACTCAACCTTAAAAATAATAAGTATTTTATGTAATAAAATATAAAATTCCTAGAAAAAGTCGATCCCTCAGGAAATCTCACCGACGCGCCAGCATCTCCTCATGCGCCTTCATGCCGATGAGCGATCCGGACGACATCGGTCTCGGAAAAAGCTTCGCCACGATAGGCGTGAGAAGCTCGGCATAGTCGGACGCACTGATGCCGGTTGTGCCGCTGCCGTTCGTTGAGAGCGACAGGAACTGCTTCGCATCTCCGAGCTTCGCTTCAATCACCTTGCGAAGATCTTGGGATGGGCGAATGAAGAAAACTGCATTGTTCGTGCGAAGAACCGGTGCCGACGGGCGCCCGGATTCTGCAGAGAGAACCAGTGCATTGATGACGGTCTGCAGAATATCCTTCGTGCGCATGGCTTCCGCCCAGCGGAGGGGATCCTCGGACCGGCCGCCCTTCGACTTGTATTCGAGCGCGATGAGACCGGAAGAGAGTTCAATCACAGCATCGGGCTGCGCAAAAAGGTCGCCGGAGGAGAAGGTTTCCCGATCGGATTCAGTAATCAAGAGCTTGCCGCTTCCCTGAGGAAGAAACGGCACCAGGCGAAGCGTTACATCGTCCCAGCGGGATACGGCTTCCGGATCGAAGAAGACGGCTTCAATGCCGGCGCCGCAGAGATCCGCATGCGCCATGGAAAGGCCGACGCGCCTCTCGAAAGGAAGCGTCAGCAGAAAATTCGCCCGCCCGAAAGGATCGGGAAGCTTCGGCGTTATCGGAGCGGAAGCAAAGGGTGCGGGCTGGGACGGTTCGGGTGCGGGATCCGTTGCCGGAGCCGATGCTGCCGCAGGCTGGGGGAGAGCCTTCTCTTCTTCCTTCACATCTCTTACGGGAGCCGCAGCCTCAGGAGCGCGCCCGGGCATCATGGGTTCAGCGGCTTCCGTAATGTCCGGGCCCTGGGCGCGAAGGCGCGCGAGTGCGATCGGAGCCTTGAGCGCCCGGCGGTCAAAGCTTTCAAGCGGATCTCCGGTGGCGGAGGGAGGCTCTTGCGAAGGCTGGGTTAAAGCAGAATCTTCCGGCGCGTCAATGGCAAGCGGGCTCTTCTTCTTAAAGAGCGACGCAATAAAGAAGATGAGTCCCGTAATCAGAAAGCTCGCAAGCACGAAGGCTGCCGCCGCGAGGATCAGAAGTCCCGCGGGGGTTTGTGCGAAGTCGAGAAGCTCTTGCCAGAGTGCCTGCATGCCTTAATCCTTGTGTTTCCGTCAGGAGCGGTTGGAAGACGGGCGCTTTTTTCGGAAGGGCTTTTCCCCCTGAGGCTTGCCGCGGGAGAGCGTCTGGGCCATGCCTTTGCGGGCAGCGTTCCTGGGCGCATAGCGCGGCGCTTGGCTTTCCCTGGGCTCCGCGAGAAAGGCAAAGACGCAGGGGATTTTCGGCAGCGTGCGTTCTTCTTCCGAAGTCTTCTTCCAGTCGGCAACCGTCTTCGTGCGGATGTTTTCGCTCGTCCCCGTGATGTCGAGCGCTACGGTAAGTCGCGTTGTAGGAGCAAGCGTCTCAATGAGTCCGGCGAGAAAGGCCGTGTTTCGATAGGGCGTTTCAATGCAGAGCTGCGTTTCGCTTGCCCGGCTCGCGGCTTCGGCCGCGAGAATCGCAGCGCGCCTTTCATCCTCATGAATGGGAAGGTACCCGAGGAAGCGGAACCGCTGGCCGTCGAGCCCGGAAGCCATGAGCGTTAGAAGAAGCGAGCTCGGGCCCGTAAGGGGCACGACGCAGATTCCGAGTTCGTGCGCGCGCTGAACGATCTGCGCTCCCGGGTCGGCGATGCCGGGGCACCCCGACTCGGAAATAATCCCGGCGCTTCGTCCTTCAACGACGGGAGCCAGCCAGGCGTCGATTTTTCCCGCCTCCGGGTCGTGTCCGATCTCCTCAATCGTGAGGGTTGAAATGGGCTGAGGATGCCCCATGCTCTTCAACGTTCCCCGGGCCGTCCGGGCCGCTTCAACGAGAAAGTAGTCGAGCGACCGCGCAACCTCGAGCGTGCGCTGAGGAATGGTTTCCTCGGGCGCACTCGTGCTGATCGGACAGGGAATGAGGTAAAGCGTTCCGGACATGAAAAGACGCCTTGGGGAGAAAGAGAAGAACGGCTTCCAGGGGAATCGTGAGCTGACGGATCAGTCCTCAAGAATTCCGGGGAGCACCTCAATGCCGGCTTCGGCAAGAAGTGTCGTGAGCTTCATGAGCGGAAGACCGATCAGGGAGGTCGGGTCGTCGGATTCGACCGAAGCCATGAGTGCAATGCCGAGCTTTTCGATCTTGGCAGAACCCGCACAGTCGAAGGGCTTCTCGCGGTCGACATAGGCTTCGATCGTTTCGCGGGAGAGCTTCCGCATGCGGATCGTGGTGAGGCTTTCAAGCTTCTTCGCATTTCCTTCGGCGTCGATCACGCAGAGGGCGGTGGCGAAGACGACGGTATTTCCCTGCATGCGGGAGAGCTGCTCGATCGCGCGCTCGCGGGTATGGGGTTTGCCGAGCTTTTCACCCAGAAGGTTTGCCGTCTGGTCCGACCCGATCACAACGGATCCGGGGTGCTTCTCCCAGATGGCGCGGGCCTTCATTTCGGAGAGGCGAAGCGCGGTTTCGCGGGGCGTTTCTCCGGGAAGAGACGATTCATTAATGTCGGGGCTTTCAGCAAGATAGGGAAGGCCGAGACGGTCGAGGAGCTCGCGGCGGTAGCGGGAGCTCGAGGCAAGAATGAGCTGTTTGGTCATAGTGGCTCAATTCTAGCGGCGCTCTCATGCGCTTTCGAAGGCGCGTGTCTTTTAATGCGCAGCCTCCTCGT
Organism: Sutterella faecalis; assembly: GCF_006337085.1. Lineage (GTDB taxonomy): Bacteria > Pseudomonadota > Gammaproteobacteria > Burkholderiales > Burkholderiaceae_F > Sutterella > Sutterella faecalis. Next base: position 2,570,957 of record NZ_CP040882.1, read on the forward strand.
TAAAAATCGCAAATCTTTCGGTGCCGGCTTCCTCAGGATCGGTAGACTTCGCGGGGAACCGCGAGCGACCTCATCAAGGATGAGCTCGGGTCCCAAATACCCCCGAAGAGCGTTGAGAACTCTGGGTGCAGGGGAAAACACAGTTCGCAGAGAACACGCTCAGGATAAAAGGCAGAAGAATGACGCAGTACGTTGATATTTTCGAACTTTGCAAAAGAGAAGAGGAGCTTGAAGGTGAGGTTCCTGTGAAGAACCTCCCGCAGCTCTGCACGTTTCTCGCGACCGATCGCGGCGTGATCAAGTTTGCTGCGTCGGGCGAGGGTGAAATCCGCGGACTTCCCGCCGCCACGCTTTCCATGGAAGGCGACGTGGATATGTTCTGCGCGCGGTGCAACAAGCCCGTCACGGTTCACATTGAATCGGAAGCAGTCTTCCGTTTTGTGAAGACTGAAGCCGAAGCCAACGCCCTTCCGATCGAAGACGACGAGGAAGGCGAAGATGTCGCCGTCGGCTCGAGGCACTTCGACCTTGAAGACTGGGTGGAGGAAGAAGCCATTCTGTCCCTCCCGCGCATGGCCGTGCATGAGGACGGCTGCGAAGAGAAGCCCGTCTGGGAGGATGAGCCTGAAGCGGAGGAAGAGAAGCGCCCGAATCCGTTTGCTGCGCTTGCGGCTTTGAAGAACAAGGGAAATTCTTAAAAGAGAAAGAGCTCTGAGCGAAGAAGCAGTGATGCAGAAGAGCTCTTATTCCCTGGGACTAACGTTTGCCGGCAGTGCACTTCAAAATCACGCGGCGTGCGTGAAGGACCTGGCGCCGTCACTCCTCGCGCTGAGCACTGCCATCGACAGGCTGAATCGCCTGATCAACGGAGACGGAGCCAAAGTCGATCTCACCGTCAATGCCTGCACCGGCGGAAGCTTTGGCTTCAATCTGACGCTCTCACCGGATTTCTTGTTTCAGGTTGCGGAACTTGTTTCCGGGGACGGCGCGACAAACGTCTGTGATGCGAAAACGCTGGTCGACTGCCTCATTGAGATACTGATCCTCAAGAAATGGCTTCAGGGCCGTAGCAATGCAGAATTTAAAGTTGCGCCTGATGCGAAATCGGTATCGGTGATAGTTGAAAACAAAACGCTGGTAATCAACTATTTCGCTTACCTTGGATTTAAAGATCAGACGTGCAATGAGGCATGCTTAAAGGTTGCAGAGCCGCTTCATCAGACTGGTATAGACAAGCTAACCGTCAGTACGCCAGAGAAGCTTTTTGAGCTCGATTCTTCGGAGGCGGTTGGATTCGAAGCCTCAGAAGCTTTGACGGTGCTCACCGAAAACACCATTCCAGCCGTTGTGCAGGTTGAGTCGACCGCCTTCAAGGTGGGGAAGCAATTACGCGTCTCGCTGGGTGAGCGGAATTCTATTTCCGTCACTATTGATGATCCTGACTTCATTGCAAAGATTAATCAGGGAACAGAAAGGTTCGGAAAGGGGGATCTTCTGAAGGTCGATCTGCATTCAAGACAGGTGATGCTCGGCGGCCGCATAACAATTGAGTATGCGATTACCAAAGTGCATGAACACAAGGAGAAGCCGTATCAGGGAAAGCTCTTCTGAACCTGCTCCAGGGACCATCGCCGCCAAGCACGTCAACCGCCTGCGGCGAAGGTTCTCGATATCCATCATCATGAATAGGCAGCTTTCTTCGCACGAACGAACAGATAGGCAAAGCCGAGCCCGAGAATCGCGAGCGTGCCGGCGAGGAGGCAGATCGTCTGATAGCTCATTCCCGCCTCTTTGAGCATATTCATCGCCATGGGACCCGCGAATCCGGCGACCGAAAAGCCCGAGAACATGATCCCGTAGTTGACGGAATTGTTTTTCGCGCCGAACTCCTCTGCGGTAAAGCCCGGATAGATGCCCATGAAGGCCCCGAAGGAGAGGCCGATCGCAAGAATGCCCGCAGAGAAGAGCAGATGGGCGTTCTGGTCTGAGAGCGAAAGCAGAACAGTTGCCAGAATTGTGAGAATGAGGGCGCCTGAGAGCGACGCAAGACGTCCGAATTTGTCGGAGAGCGCGCCGACCAGAAGTCGACCGAATACGTTTGCGAGCGCCAGCATGGAAACCATTGCGGAGGCGGCTGCCGCGTCGAGCCCGACCACATCCTTCGCGAGACTCCAGCAGTGCGAGATGATCATCATCCCGGGGATGGCGCCGCAGAGCATGAGCGCCACCATGGGAGGAAAGCGCGTTGATCGAAGCATTCCGCGCCAGTCGCATTCTTCCGCTGCCATCTGTTTGCCGGGTGCGGCAGCAGTGAATTGCTTTGCAAAAGCGTCCGGGCATTTTTCGAGGAGAAGACCTCCTGCGACGATCACGATCGCGAAGACGCCGCCCAGCGTGAGGAGCGCGGCTTCAATGCCTTCCGTCTCAATGAGCGCATGCGCGACGGGAGGAAGAATCACCGAGCTCAGCCCGTAAACCGCCGTGGCGATGCCGCCAGCCAATCCTCTGTGGTCAGGGAAGAATTTGAGCGTGGTGTTGACGCTCGACCCATAAACGAGCCCGAGTCCCAGGCCGAACCCCAGCCCGTAGCCGAGGATGAGTTCGAGCGGCGTCACGGCCGTGGCGGCGAGATAAAAGCCGAGCCCCATCACAATGCCGCCTGCGGGAATGATGGCGCGCGGTCCGAAGCGATCGTTGATCCAGCCGCCGAGGATCATCGGAATGGGCGCAATGCCGTTGGCGAGACTGAAGGCTGCGGCGAGGCTTCCTGCCGTGACGGCAGTGCCGGTGATGAGGGAGAGGCGCTCGGCAAGGGGCGGCGCAAAGACCGACCAGGCATAGATCGATCCGGCGCAGAGGTTGATGACGCACGCGGCGGTAAGGAGGAGCCAGCGTTTTTTGAGGAGGTTCATATTCTTCTTCCTGCGCGGGGTGTTTCGGGGAAAATCAGGGGAAGCGTTGGATTGAATCCGAGCGTCGGACCGGAAAGCGTGCGTGAGAGTTTCGGTACGCCTCCGGGAATGGCATGCGCGCAGAGGTCATGTCTTTCTACTGCATCTTCGCCTTCGGCAGTTGTTAGGACAATCCCGCCTTTCCCGACAACGACGCCGTTCTGGAGAATGGGTCTCCCGCACGCGAATGAGTGAACGGCTTTGCCCGTCTTCGGGTCGTAGAGCACGAAGTCGGCATCCGCTCCCGGGGCAATGAAGCCTTTGGCGGCGAATCCGAGCGCACGAGCTGGAAGGAGCGCCGTGCGGCGGGCGAATTCAACCGGCGTCAGAATCCTGCGCTCCATCAATGTCCAACCGTAATTGAGAACCGAGCCGCCGTCAGCGGTCAAGTCTTGAGAACTCATGAAATCAATAAGAAAGCTTCCGTCGCTGCGTTTCTTTCCGGCAAGAGCGTGAGGAAGCAGGCATTCATCCGGTTCCTCAAAGCAGATTTCCGTGATGATTTCCGGATGGGCTTCGAGCAGTGCGGCCGTTCGGTCGGGGTTGTCTGAAAAGTCATCCAGGTGGGTGAGGAGAAACGGGATTCCGTGCGCAAGGCGGACGACTTCCTCGAGTCTTTCTAAGGGCGTGCCGGAGGATTGCGTTTTGCCAGCCTGTACGGAGATCCATGCGCCGAGTTTTTGGGATGCTTCTAAGCACCTTCCGGTTGCTTCGGGCGTCAGAGAAAAGTGAGCGCCAAGGAGCTTGATCCCGAATGCACCTTCTTCGAGCGCGGTTTCCATGAAGGCTTCGATCTCTCCCGCAGTCGGGTTCGGGCCGGAGATGTTTTCTCCGGGGAGCATCGTCTTCAGAATGGCGACGGTGAGGCCGCAGCTCTTCTCTGCAAGGCCCTTAAGCAGACATCCCGTTGAGGAAGCTCCGGCAATCAGCGTGGTCGTGCCGCTTTTTACGGCGGCGTGCGGGTCGAATCGTTTCAGGGAAAGCGCAAGGCGAGCATCCACGATGCCGGGCTGAAGGATGAGGCCCTCTCCTTCGAGCGTCTCACGGGCGCTCTCGGCGGGGAGCGTCCGCGCAAACTCTGCAATCAATCCGTCCTCTACGGCAACGTCGCTTTTCCCCATAAATCCCGAGAGGGGATCCGCGATGACCGCATTGCGGATGAGAAGGTCGAACATGTCTGAAATTTTTAAAAAGAGAACTCGAAAAGGTGCAGCCGCTTAAAAAAGCAGCCCGCCGCACGCTTTTCGAGTTCTTTGGTGAAAGCTCATGGGAAGCTCCGAAAAGACTCAGAAATCGAAGCTTCCCTCTGAAGAGCTGCCTGGAGAAGAAATTGAATCACACGCAGAAGTAGATGCCGATGAGCGTGATGATCATTGCCGGAGCCGTGCGCTTCACGATGTCGATCGGGCTCACGCCGGCAATGCCTGCGACGAGGATGAGGCCGCCCGCAAGGGGTGAGGAGAGGCGGCCGAAGTGACCCGAGAGCATCGCAAGGTATCCGAGGAAGTCGGCGGCAAGACCGAACTTCGCGGCGTGGGGCGTCACGGCTTCATTGAAGGCAAAGGTGGCAGCGTCGCCCGACCCCGTGACAAGACCCATGAGGAAGGGGCCGGCTGCGGCGCCGATCTTCGCAATTTCGCTCGCCTGCGTCATCGTGCCGATCAGAAGGTCGATCACGCCTGCGGCGCGAAGGCCTGCGGCGAAGACGCCGGCGGCGATGATGATGCCGAGGATGTTGGCGTAGCCGCGGCCCATGCCGTCAAAGAAGCGCTTCACGGCTTCGGCCGGATTCGTGCGGGTGACGGCAAGCGCATAGATCGTGCCGATCAGCATGGCGGTGGCGACGGAAAGCTTCATCTGCGGCGCCCAGATCGAGGCGCAGACGAGAATCGCGACCGGAATCATGGGGGCTACGGCATAGATGGGGTTCGCCTTGGCAGGAAGCTCTGGGAGCTTCTTCTCCGTTGCCGCAGGAGTGGCGGCATCAACCCGGTGCTTTTCACCATAGTCGCGGTAGACGAAGCAGAGCACCGTCATGACGACGATCACCGAAATGGCGGACGCGAGACTGTAGGTGCTGAATTTCCCGATGAAGCTCATCACGTCGGTATCGGCAAGCTTCGCGATGAAGACGTTGTGAGCGCTTCCCGGATTGAAGACTGCCGGCGTGATGGAGCCGACGATTGCCGCTGCGGCCATTGCCGGGCTGAAGCCCGATCGGCGCAGGAGAGGAATCAGGGTTGGTCCCACGGCGGCGCAGCAGCCCGCCGTGGAGGGAATCGCCACCGCCACGATGCCCGTGATGATCATGGAGAGCGGGAGCAGAAGAACGCCCATCTTCTTGAGGGGCTTCGTAAGAAGCGCCACGAGATGAAGGTCGCATCGGGTGATGGAGACGACGGCGGCAAAGCCCATCGCCGAGCAGATCGAAATGATGAGCCCGCCGTTCGTCATCGACTTGTCGAACTGCTTGAAGGCCGCCATGGGATCAAGCGCGATGACGGCCATCAGAAAGCCCGCGGTGAGAAGGACGAGTCTCGTTTCCATGCGCTTCACGAGCGCCCAGATGGCGGCAAACGTGATCGCGACGGCAGCGCAGATTGAGATAGACATTTCCAATGCTCCTCCCGGTATTTAGAAGCGCTTCTGAAGACCAATGTGGCCGGTCCAGCGGTTCACGTCGTTCGCGCTCGAGCCGAAGTGCGCGAAGGTGCGGTCGCTGTCGAGCGCACCAGAACCCGTCGAATAGGAAAGCGCAACGTAGGCCTTTGCGGTCTTCGAGAAGTAGTACTCGAAAGCGCCGTTCACCACCGTGCGTTCGGCCGTGATCTTTTCGTCTTCGGTCTTGTGGCTGCCGTCAAAGTAGATCACGTCGCCGATGAGGCGGATGCTGGCCGTAGGCCAGAACTGCGCGCCGAGGAGGTAGGTGGAGCCGTCAATGCCGTGGCGGGCGGCGGAGCCGTACCAGCGGTCGACGTTCCAACCGCCCACCATGCGCCAGTCGTCGTGATACTGGTAGGCGGCAAAGAGCTTCACGGAATCGGTGAGCTGATAGGTCGCGCCGAGGGTGTACGCGCGGGCGTTTTCGCGGTCGTACTTCTTGCCCTTGTCGGGATCGGTCGCGGACGGATTCTCGTCGTAGCCGAAGCGCTGTTCGGTTGCGCCCGTCACGATCATGAGGGGACCGTTCGTGTAGGAGAGCATCAGGGCAAGCTGGCGGTTGTTCTTCCCCGTTTCGTCCGCTTCCTGACCGGTCGTCGCGAGGGAATACGTGATGCCGCCCTGGAAGCCGGCAGCCTTCGGCGACATCCAGGTGATCGAATTGTTGCCGCGGGCGTCGTTGCCGAACATGCCAGAAATCGAGCAGTCGACGGAATAGGCGGTCTCAAACGGGTCGAGAGAGCCGAGTCCCCAGCCGTAAGGCGCCATCGTTGAACGCACCGTACCCATGCGGCCGAAGCCGAGTTCGCCCCAGGTCTTCGACTTGACGGCAAGAATCGCGCGGCGGTCGAAAAGCATGGTGGAGCCCGTGGGCGCGCCGCCCGACGTGTTGCTCAACGTACCGTCGTCGCTCCCGAACCCGGTTTCAAGGTACCCGCGCATGGAGAGGTCGTCGGTGAGCGCTTCGTTGATCGTGAGGCCGATTCGCGAGGCGCCGTTTTCCATCTGCAGCTTGGCATTGTCTTCGCTTTCAACCTTCTGGAAGAAGAGCGCGGTTTCAACGCGGCCGTAAAGCTGAACATCGGCAGCCTGAGCAGCGGAAGCCAAGGCTCCGGCAATGGCGAGGAAAAGTGCCGTCCGGGTGATGCGGGTGGTCGAATGCATGAGGATTCTCCTGGTTTTGTGGTGAGTGGTTGAAGGGGAGCGGGGAAGAAGGGTCAGTTCTTTCCGTTGAGTCTTGCGACCATGCGCGTGAACATGCGGTAGCCGTTCAGCATCGCTTCGTCCTGAATGTCGAAGTCGGGACGATGATGTCCGTGGTGGTTTGCGCCGTACATGAAGAAGACGGCTTCGCCGCCGGTTTCCACGACGCGGTTCATGAAGACCGTGCAGTCTTCAGAGGCGCTTACGCGGGAGTCGTAGGCGGCGCGAATGCCCGGGATCGACTGCGCAACTTGAAGTGCAGCCGCCTGGAGTTCGGGCGACGGGGGGAGCGTCATGGAGGTGCCGCAGATGGTGACGGAACTCTTGACCTCGCTCGCTTCAGCAACGCCCGCCACGATTTTCTGCACGCGTTCGGTGAGAAAGTCGTTCACGTGGTCCGTGATGCCGCGCGTTTCGATCTGCATGTAGGCATGGGCGGGCGTGACGTTTCTGCCTTCGCCCGCGTGCAGAACGCCGATGCTGATGCGGCTGTCGCCTTCGCTGTGGCGCGGAATGCCGGCAATCATCGTGGCGGCCGAACAGGCGGCAAGGAGCGCGCTTCGTCCCTTTTCGGGGTCCGCTGCGGCATGAGACGGGATGCCTTCAAATTTGATGTCGAGCTTCGTCGTGGCAAGAATGCCGCCCTGAAGGATGAGGATTTCGCCCAGTTTGGCAAAGCCTCCGATGTGCGCGCCGATGAGATAGTCGACGCCTTCCACCGTTCCGCCGGCCGTCATGGCCTGAGCGCCTCTGACGCCCTCTTCGGCGGGCTGGAAGATGAGGCGGATGGTGCCGGAGAGCTCCGCGAGATGGTCCTTTACCCAGCGGGCGACGGAGAGGCCGACGGAGGTATGCGCGTCGTGTCCGCAGGCGTGCATGAGGCCCGGGTTCTGCGATGCAAAACCTTCCTTCACAGGGATGTGGTCGGGGGAGTTGGTTTCGGCCACGCAGACGCAGTCCATATCGAAGCGAAGCGCCGTGACGGGGCCGGGACGGCCGGTTTCGACCTCGGCAACGACGCCCGTGAATTCGCCGGCCTCTTCGATGAACTTCGCCGGAACGCCGTGTGCGACGGCGCGTTCAATTGCTTTCTTTACCTTTTCCTCGCTTCTGCCGAGCGCATGGAGGGGATCAATGTTGGCGATGCCGGTCTTGATGGGGAAGCCGAGCTTGCGGAGCTCTTCGGCGACGAACCAGGTGGTTTCGAATTCGGTCCAGCCTTCCTCCGGATGCTGGTGAAGCTTTCTGCGCGTTTTAGAGAGACAGCTGAGGACGTCGGAATCAGTTGGGGACATGGGAATGGGTGCCTCTTCAAAAAAGATGCATCCATTTTTTGACGGACAAGGCAGGGCTGCCTACTTGAATGTTCTCTTTGCTAGCAAAGTTCGGGTTTTGCCTTAAGTCCTAATTTATCTTTTGATTTCCAATAAATTTTTATCGATTCTCAGTTGGTTAAAGTCAGATTTGGTCTTCTCAAGATAGATCGAAAGGCGTACTTTGCTAGCAAAGTATTTTTTCGGAGACCCGCTAAATGTCCGTCAGGCTCCCTTCCTATGCAAGAGTCAAGCTCCTCATTCGTCAAAGAATCAGTTCGGGCATCTGGCGCGCGGGAGAGATGCTGCCGCCGCTCGCTAAGCTCGCAGAACTCACTGAAGTGAGCATCGGAACGGTAAGGCGCGCAGTGGCGGAGCTCGCCGCCGAAGGCGTGCTCGAAACGCATCAGGGAAAGGGAATTGCCGTTGTGGATTACGGCAAGCGCTACTGGAACCGGTTCCATCGGTTTCAGAGACGCGACGGGAGCCTCATTCTGGAATATGAGGACCGTCTGGTGCTCTTTGATGTTTCTCCAGCCAGTGACGAGATTGCCCGGCAGCTCCAGCTCATGCCGGGCGACCCGGTCATCCACTGGAGGCGGGAAATGAATTTTGACGGGAGGTGCTCGGGCTTCGACGAGAGCTACCTGCCGCAGAAATTTTTTCCTTCGCTCACGCGCAGGGTTCTGCTCGAACGGCCGAAGGATATGAGCATCTATGCGCTCTACGAAAAGATCGGAGGCATTGTGGTTGCGCATTCAGCGGACTGCATCTGCGCGGAAGCGCTCTCCGACGACGATGCGCGGAGCCTCTGCCTACCGCCCCATACGCCGATGCTCGTGCTCCATCGAACCTCTCGGCTTCCGGACGGACGGATCTGCGAATACCGCATCGAGCGGGCGGACGCGCGGTTCGTGCGCATTGCGATTTGAGTGCTAAGAATGCGATATCTGGAATAAGGCGGAAGTGCACTTTCGCAGTATCTTGGATTTGGATTGAAAATTTCCTTAAAAAGCAATAATGAGATATTTTTCTGATTTTTAAATTGAGCGAGATGCAAAGAGAATTTTCTGCTCTTTTGCACAAATCATCCTTCTCCTAGGCAGATCTCCCTAAGGATTTGGAGCTTCTGAGATGTTTTCACTATTGCCGCCCGGTGCTGATGGGTGCATTATTCACCGCACGACAACGGAAACGAACAGTCGCTTTCCATAGAACTCATATAGATCAACTTTTCATTTTGGAGATTTCGCAGATGCATTCAAACGCTTTTCAAAGCACGGTTTCCCGCCGGATGCATCTTGTTCTCCATGCTGGTCTCCTGCGCCTTCGACTTAGGGTGGAGGACGGCATCTGAATCGCCTCCGGCCTTGAGCCGGAGAGTCGAGAGCCTTCCTCCCAAACCCCCGCAAAAATGCAGAGGTGCCGGCTCCTGAAAAAAGTCCTGAAGACTTCCGGGAGCTCGATCCGGGCGGCGCGAAGAAAATCGCCCCAATCGCCCCAATCGCCTGAAGCTCCTGTGAAGCGCGTCATCCTCTGCGGTTTTAAAGAACCTTCATTTCTTTTCGGATGACCATCATGTTTGCTCCTTCCTTCTCTTCTTCCTTCCTCTCCTCCATCTCCCGCCGCGACTTCATTGCTGCCGCAACGCTCGCCGCTGCCGGCATCTCCGCTTCAACCTTCTCCCGCGGCGTCTGGGCCAAGGAACCCGAAAAGAAGTCCGTTACGATTGCCGTGGGCGGCAAGAACCTCTACTACTATCTCCCGATGGCGCTCGCCGACTGGATGGGGTTCTATAAGGAAGAAGGGCTCGACGTGAAGGTGGTCGATTTCCAGGGCGGTTCAAAGTCGCTCCAGGCTGTTGTGGGCGGTTCCGCCGACGTGGTTTCGGGCGCTTTCGAGCACACTCTCATGATGCAGACCAAGCGCCAGCGAATGACGGCCTTTGTGCTTCAGGACCGCGCGCCTCAGTGCGTCTTCGTCATGAACCGCACGACGATGAAGGACGAAAAGGATCCGGCGAAGCTGAAGGGCCGCCGCATCGGCGTCTCGGCTCCCGGCTCGTCCACGCACGTCATTGCCAATTTCGTCATGCAGCACGCGGGCGTGAAGCCCAATGAATTCTCCGTGATCGGCGTGGGCACGGGGGCGGGCGCCATTGCCGCCATGCGTGCGGGTCAGATTGACGCCCTCGTTGGCCTCGACCCCGTCATCACGCAGCTCACCGACGAAAAGGCGATCACGATCGTTACCGATACGCGCCGCGTGGATGAATCGGATGCGCTCTACGGCGGCCCGATGGTGGGCGGGTGTCTTTATGCCCCGGAAGCCTTCGTGAAGGCGAATCCGGAAACGGTCCAGCGCCTCACGAACGCAGTCATCCGCTCGCTCAAGGTGATCGAGAAGGTAACGCCCGAAACGCTCATGAAGTCCGTGCCGCGTCAGGCCTTCATGGGGAATCCGGAGCTCTACGCCCACTGCTTCGTCAACAACCGTCCCTCGATGTCGACCGACGGCCGCTTCCCCGCGGGGTGCGTTGAGGCGGCGGCGAAGGCCCTCTCCTCCGTGACGCCCGCGCTCGCGTCCTTCAAATTCGACGCAGCCGCCTGCTTCGCCAATCAGTTTGCTGAAGCTTCGCCCATCAACGCCAAAAAGGCGTAAGGGATCTCGCAAGCACGCTATTTCCTCCGTTCCGACTTTTTAAAACCGCATTCCACTCAGGCATCCGTGATGTCCGCATCTACCACTTCGCAATCGGGCGGCATGCCCGCCCTCGAATTCAAGAACGTTTCCTGCCGCTTCCCTGTTCCCGGAGGCATCTATACCGCGACGGAAAACGTCTCCTTCTCCATCGGCGACGGTGAATTCGTGAGCGTCGTGGGGCCGACCGGATGCGGAAAGTCGACGATCCTCAATGCCGCAGCCGGGCTCTTGAAGCCCGCCGACGGCGAGGTGCTCGTCTACGGAAAGCCCCTCCAGGGGCTCAACCGCCGCGCGGGCTACATGTTCCAGGCCGAGAGCCTCATGCCCTGGGCGACGGCGCTCGAAAACGTCACGATGAGCCTCACCTTCCGGGGCGAGGATCCGAAGCACGCCCGCGAGCTCGGCATGAGCTGGCTCGCCCGCGTGGGGCTCGAAAAGTTCCCCGACCGCTACCCTCACGAACTCTCGGGCGGCATGAGAAAGCGCGTCGCGATGGCGCAGACCCTGATCGCGGATCCGGACATTCTTCTGATGGATGAATCCTTCTCGGCGCTCGACATTCAGACGCGCCAGCTGATGGAAGACGAGCTTCTCGCCATCTGGCAGGAAAAGAAGAAGGCCGTGCTCTTCATCACGCACGACCTCGATGAAGCGATCGCCATGTCCGACCGCGTGGTGGTCTTTTCCGCCGGTCCTGCGTCGCACCCGATCGGCGACTTCCCGATCACGCTCGACAGACCACGGAATGTGGCCGAGATCCGCATGACGCCCGCCTTCAACGAATGCCATGCAGCCATCTGGAATGTGCTTCGCGATGAGGTGCTGAAGTCCTATCAGCAGCATCGCGCGGCGATCTGATTCAATCGATTAAAGAAAAAAAGATTCTCGGGGCAGGCAAAGAAAATGAATCATCACGCGAACGCCTTCAAAATCCGCATCTGGCAGTGGGGACTTCTCGCGGCCATCTTCGTCTTCTGGTGGGCGATGACGAAGCCGGGACTGATCCCGCCCTTCTTCTTCTCAAACGACAGCCAGGCGGCCTTCTTCTTCGGCGAACCGTATGAGATCTTCATGCGGATCAAGGACTGGTTTGTCGGGGGAGAAATTTACCGTCACCTCGCGGTGACGCTCTATGAAACCGTGATGGCCTTTGCGATCGGCACCGTGGCGGGCCTCGCTACCGGCCTCTGGCTTGCGCTCTCGCCCATGGCGGCGGCGGTGGCCGATCCCTTCATCAAGGGCTTGAACTCCATGCCCCGCGTTATTCTCGCGCCGATCTTTGCGGTGTGGTTCGGCCTCGGGCCCGCTTCGAAGATTGCGCTCGGCTTTACTCTGGTTTTCTTCATCGTCTTCTTCAACGTCTACCAGGGCGTTCGCGAGGTGAATCCGACGGTGCTCAATTCCGCAAGGATGCTGGGCGCTAACGCGAAGCAGCTCTTGAAGCACGTCTATCTCCCGTCAGCCATGAGCTGGGTCTTCTCGAGCCTTCACACGTCGGTCGGCATGGCGTTCGTTGCTGCCGTGATCGGCGAATATCTGGGGTCGGCAGAAGGCGTGGGCTACCTGATCCTGCAGGCGGAAACGACCTTCGACATGAATACGGTGATGGCAGGCATTCTGGTGCTGACCGCCTGTGCGCTCGTCCTTGACCGCATCGTTACGGTCTGCGAAAAGCGCCTGATGCGCTGGCAGCCTGAGCTCGGGCGCTGATAGCACGCTCGCTTCACGGCTTTAAAAACAAGGCTCTGAGCTTCTCCCGGAAAGGAAAGAGTTCAGAGCCTTTTTCGTTTTTGTCCTTTCGCGCTTGTCAGAAGACTTTGCCTTACCCGCGCCGAGGACCAATCGCCCGGACCGCATGGCCGCCGCGCGAGCCTCTCCCGTGCGTAGCCTTGAGCACATTCGCCGTGGTCTGAGGGGGCTTCTGGGGCAGTGCTTTCTGCGCGGGCTTCTTCGCAGCCTTCGCAGGGAAAGCGCCAGAGGATGCCTTGGAAGAGGACGCATTTCCGTTGGGGCTGCTCTCGCCCGTGCCGCTGTCGTTGCTGCTGCCGCTCCCCTGAGGAGAAAGTCGGGCGAGCGTTTCATAGACGATCGCAAGGCGCTTTTCCGGGTCGTCGCTCGAACCCTTGATTTTGAGCTTCTCGGGCCCCAGCATCTGCGCATCCGTTCTCGACTGCAGGAACTTGATGAGCGCGAGCGGATCGAGATTGGGCTTCTGCGTAAAGATGATGATGATCCCGGCTGCGGCCGCGTCGATTCTGCGGATGCCGATCGCTTCGCAGCGAAGTCTCAGCCGGTGGATGTCGATCAATCGCCTTGCCGGATCGGGGAGCTTCCCGTAGCAGTCGACCAGGGCCTCGGTCGACTTTTCCAACGCGTAGCGGTCTTCGGCGGATGCAAACGCCTTGTAGTAGGCGAGGCGCTGCGAAACGTCGGAGACATAGGAAGAGGGCAGGAGCGCGGGCGCATGGAGATTGATGTCGGTTGAGAGCGAGAGGGGCCCGTCGACCGACGGGCTTTCGCCGCGCTTCAGGGCTTTGACCGCCTGCATGAGCATGCGGTTGTAGAGGTCGTAGCCCACTTCAGCAATCTCTCCGCTCTGGTGTTCGCCCAAGACTTCGCCTGCGCCTCGGATTTCAAGGTCGTGCATGGCGAGGTAGAAGCCCGAGCCCAGGTCTTCCAAAGCCTGAATGGCGTCAAGGCGCTTCTGCGCATCCTTCGTGAATGCGCCGTCAGGCGGCGTCAGCAGGTAGGCGTACGCCTGGTGGTGCGAGCGCCCGACGCGGCCTCTCAATTGGTGGAGCTGCGCGAGCCCGAACTTGTCCGCGCGCTCGATGATGATGGTGTTCGCGGACGGAACGTCAATGCCCGTTTCAATAATGGTGGAGCAGAGAAGGAGGTTAAAGCGCTGCTGATAGAACTCGCGCATCACGCGCTCGAGCTCGCGCTCGTGCATCTGACCGTGAGCGACCGCAATGCGGGCTTCGGGGACGAGCTTTTCGAGCCGAAGCCGCGCGTTCTCCATGGTTTCGACTTCGTTGTGAAGGAAGTAGACCTGGCCGCCGCGCTTCAATTCGCGCAGGATCGCCTCGCGGATCGTGCCGTCCTGGTCGCTCTGCACGAACGTTTTGACGGAGAGCCGCCGCTCCGGGGCCGTCGCAATGACGGAGAAGTCGCGTATCCCCTCGAGGCTCATCGAGAGCGTGCGCGGAATCGGAGTCGCCGTGAGCGTGAGCACATCGACTTCGGCGCGGATTTTCCGCAGAAGCTCCTTCTGGCGAACGCCGAAACGGTGCTCCTCGTCAATGATGACGAGTCCGAGGTTCTTGAAATTCACCTTGTCGGAAAGAAGCTTATGCGTGCCGATGACGATGTCGACCGTGCCGTCGGCGAGGCCTTCGAGCGCCTTCGTGGTTTCCTTCCCCGTACGGAAGCGAGAGAGTTCGGCAATCGTCACGGGCCATGCGCGGAATCGGTCGCGGAAGGTGGCGGCGTGCTGTTCGGCCAGAAGCGTCGTCGGGCAGAGGACTGCAACCTGGCGGCCCGCCATCGCGGCAATGAATGCGGCGCGAAGCGCGACTTCGGTTTTCCCGAACCCGACGTCGCCGCAAACGAGGCGGTCCATGGGCTTGCCGGAAGTCATGTCGCTTACGACCGCTTCAATGGCGCTCGCCTGATCGGGCGTTTCGTCGAAGGAGAAGCCCTCCCGGAAAGCCTGGTAGTCGTTGGGATCGAGCTTGAATTTGAGTCCTTCGCGGGTCTTCCGCAGGGCATAAAGGTTGAGGAGTTCAGCCGCGGTATCGCGCACCTCTTCGGCGGCTTTTCTCTTCGCCTTCTCCCAGTCTCCGCGGCCGAGCTGGTGGAGCGGCGCATGATCCGGGTCCGCGCCCGCGTAGCGGGAGATAAGCTGCAGATTCGTGATCGGCACGAAGAGCTTCGCTTCGTTCTTGTATTCGATCTCAAGGAACTCGGCCTCGCCTTCGCCCGTTTCCATGCGCACGAGCCCGCGGTAGCGCCCGATGCCGTGGTCGGCATGAACGACGGCGTCGCCGGGCTTCAGTTCCGCCACATCGCGCACCATCATTTCGAGCGTCGTCGCGTGCTTCACGCGCCTCAGGCGCTGCCGCCGGGGGCTTGCGGCATAGAGTTCGGTTTCCGTGAGGATGACGAGCTTTTCTTCTTCAAAGACCGCGCCGGAATAGAGCGGCGTCGCGGCGATGTTCACCTTGTCGCCGGCAGCGAGGAAGTCTCGCCACGAGTCGACGGGCGAAAATTTGAGGCCGCCCGAGCGGAAGAGCTCCGACATCGTTTCCTCGCGCCCCGGGGAGGACGCTGAAATGAGCGTTCTCCATCCCTTCATGCCGGATTCCTGCGTGCGGTGAAGGAGCTTTTCAACCGGGTTCTGGCTCTTCCTGTCGACTTCAACGCCCGTGAGGAGCTCAAGGTCGGCGGCTGAGTTGCGCTTTTCCACCGTGAAGCGCGCGAATTTGTTGAGGGACTTGAAGAACTCCTCGGGCTTCTGCCAGAGCATCTCAGGCGGGAGGGCCGGTCGGAGGATGTCGGAAAGAAGGACCTTCGCGCGCGACGTCATGTCGCGCCAGAAGGCCTGGAGCGCCTTTTCAGCGTCGCCCACAAGAAAGACGCGGGTCGTGTCCGGGAGGTAGTCGGCGAGGATGGAAGTCGACTCAAAGAAGAGCGGCAGATAGTATTCAATGCCGGGCGAGAGAATGCCTTTTTCAATGTCGGTGTAGACCAGGCTCTTTCTCGGGTCGCTCGCAAACTGCGTGCGCCAGCGCTGGCGGAAGGCAAGTAGCGAATCCGGATCCACCGGAAATTCGTGCCCCGGGAGGAGGCGGATTTCCTTCGTTTCCTCCATCGAGCGCTGGGTCTCTACGTCAAACCACCGGATTGATTCAATTTCGTCGTCAAAGAAGTCGAGGCGGAAGGGGCGCTCCGACCCCATAGGGAAGACGTCGACAATGCTGCCGCGAACGGCGAATTCGCCGGCGGCAAGAACCTGCTTCACGGAAGCGTAGCCCGCGAGCGCGAGGCGCTCCTTAATTGCGCCGATCGAAATCCGCTCGCCCTCGTGAAAGAAGAAGGTGCTCGCACCAATGTAGGAGACCGGTGCCATTCGCTGCGACGCCGTGATCGCGGAAGCAAGGAGCACATCCGCACCTCCCGTGGGAGCCGTGAGGCGGTAGAGCGTTTCAAGGCGTTCGGAAACGAGGTCCTCCTGGGGCGAGAGAACGTCGTAGGGGAGCGTTTCCCAGTCGGGCAACGGCCTGACATTCAGTTCGGGTTCAAACCAGGGAAGTTCGGACGAGAGCCTCGGCACATCCGCCGGATCCGCGCAGACGACGAGAACGCGCATGCCCTTCGCTTTCATCTCGAGCGCGGCGCGGGCAATCGCCGCGGCGTCGCTTGTCTGGGCGGAGATTTCGAGCCTCCGGCGAACGCCGGGTTCGATGGCGGCAAGATTTTCCTTGAAGAGGATGGGCGAGTCAGTCATGGCATGACGAAGAGAAGAAGAAAGACAAACGCCAAAGCCCGCCCGGCGTGATGCTGCGCAGGGCGGTCCATAGGTGAAGCGCTGATTTTGCGGACATTCTGCCACAAAGGGAAGCTTCAAAAGCCCTCTCTTCGTGCGTTTGGGGAAGGCTGATGCAGCATGCCCGCAGAGCGTAGAGACGTGTTAGCCTTTCGGGCTTTCATCCCTACCTTCATCCCTGGATTTCTTGACTCTCATGACTTCACTGCCGCTTGGGAAACGTCTTCTCGTCGGATTCACGCTCTTCGCCATGTTCTTCGGAGCGGGAAACCTCATCTTTCCGCCCTGGCTCGGCGCTCAGGCCGGCGTTGATGCGCTTCCTGCGCTTGCGGGCTTTCTCGTCACCGCCGTGGGCTTTCCGATTCTCGGCGTAATGGCAGTGGCGGAGTCGGGCGGTTTGAAATCGCTCGCGGGCCGCGTGCACCCGGCATTCGCCTTCGTCTTCATGCTCCTCATCTACCTTTCGATCGGTCCCTGCCTCGCAATCCCAAGAACGGCGAGCACGTCCTTTGAAATGGTGGTGCGTCCGATTCTCGAAAACTTCGGACTTCTCGAAGCTCAAATGGGCGGCTGGTCGCTGCTCGGCACATCGCAGTTTGCTTATTCGGTGGTCTTCTTTCTCCTTGCCTTCGCGGTGGCGCTGAATCCTGAGAAGCTCACTCAGCGTCTCGGGCGATTCCTTTGTCCGGCACTCATTACGCTCATTGCCATCCTCTGGATCGGCGTGATGGCGACGCCGATCGGCGAGCCTGGAGCTGCAAAGGCAGGCTATGCCGCGAACGCCTTCTTCACGGGTTTCATCGACGGCTACCAGACGATGGATACGTTGGCGGCCCTCAATTTCGGCCTCATCATCGCGATGAACATCCGCGCTTTCGGCATTAAGACGGAAAGCGCCGTCGTCAAGGAAACGATTTTTGCGGGCATCGTCGCTGCAGTCATCTTCTTCTGCGTCTACGGAGCGCTCTCCCAGGTCGGCATGGAAGCGGGAAGTCTCTCGAGCAGCTTTGAAAACGGCGCGCAGATCCTTACGGCGGCTGCCGGCACGCTCTTCGGGCCTTTGGGCACTGTGCTCCTCGGGTTCGTCTTCTTTATTGCGTGCTTCAATACCTGCGTCGGCCTCATCGCCTGCTGCTCGGACTACTTCAGCTCGCTCATGCCGAAGCTCGGCTACCGCGGCTGGGCGGCGCTCTTTGCGTTCGTGAGCATGATCGTGAGCAATGCGGGCCTCACCCTTATTCTCAAGTTCTCGATTCCGGTACTCGTCGCCATCTATCCGATCGCGATCGTGCTGATTGTGCTTGCGCTCATCACGCTTGTCTGGCGGCGGCTGCCTCAGCACCGCTGGGTCTATCCGATGACGATTCTCTTCACGGGCGTCGTCGCCATTACGCAGGGGCTTGAAGCCTTTGGACTCACGGTTCCCATGCTCTCCAATGTCTGCAGGGATCTGCCCTGGGCCGCGGAGGGCCTCCAGTGGGTGAGCCCGGCAATCGGAGGCTTCTTCGTGGGTCTCTTCTCTTCCTGGAAGATTCCGCACTGCTGCGATCCGAGCTGATGGAATAGCGGTCTCTGAAGAGTCCATGCGATCCGATTCTCAGAGGCAGTATCAGAGAATTGTTTTTTCGGGCATTCGTTTTCGGACGGGTGCCCGTTTTTATGGGAAGTGCGACGCTGAAGGACAAATTCTGACGCTCAATGCTATAGGCGCGCCGAAGGCCGCTTTCTACACTCGGAAAGAAAAGCGGCGCGAGCTCCAGAAGCCGCTTTCTACCTTCAAAGGAGAGAGGCATGACCGGGCGAAAGGTTTTGATTCACGGATATGTCGTCACGATGAACGGCGACTACGAATGCATCGAAGACGGGGCGGTGCTGATTGAAAAGGACCGCATCGCGGCAGTCGGGAAAACGGAAGACATCCTCCTTCAAATCGCCGGTCAGGATGTAGAGCGCATCGACATGACGGGGAAAATGATTCTCCCGGGCCTTATCGATGCGCACACGCATGCCGGGCACTGCCTCAACCGGACGCTTGGACTCGACTCCCGCACGCGCTGGATGGACTACTTAACGAAGCTCTATCACCATTGCACGACGCCCGCCTATTGGCATGCCGAAGGGCGGCTCGCGGCCCTTGAGCGCCTCAAAGCTGGAATCACCTGCGGCGTTTCGGTGATTTCGAACGCCGCACGGTGCGACGACCCCCGCGTCATTACTGAGCATGTCCGCGGGCACGCTGAAGTCGGCACGCGCGAAAATCCGGCGATCGGACCTTCCAATCCGCCCTATCCGCGGGCGTTCGCACAGGAAGAGAACGGCCGCCTCGTTGAAAAGCAATTCACCTTCGACGAACTCATGGCAAAGGCCGAAGAGGCGATTGAGCTCGTGAACGGGAGCTACAACGGCCTCATCGGTGCGTTCGCCGCGCCCTTTGTGATGGTGAGCTCCATCGAAGGCTCGAAAGCAACTCCCGCAGATCTCGCCTGCCGTCTGACGGAAGCCGACCGCCACATGATGAAGTCGATCCGCGAGGTCGCTCGCCGCCAGCATGTGAGGATTCATACCGAAGCCTTCGGCGGGATGATTCGCCTGGCTGCCCAAGCCGACGACCCGCTCCTCGGGCCCGACGTGCATGTGCAGCACTGCAAAGGGATTTCCTTCCATGAAGCGATGATTCTCGCCGAGACCAGAACGAACGTCACCACGACGCCTTCCTGGAATCAGATCCCGATGCGCTGTCCGGTGCCGGAGTTGATCGAGCTTGGTGCAAACGTCGCCGTCACGACTGACGGCACGGCTCCGGCCATGCCGTTCGACCTTTTCCGTGCGGCGCGCGACACCGCGCTTCTGCAGCAGTCGGTCGCGAACGACCCCTTCCTTCTCCCCGCAGGAAAGCTCCTCTCCATGATCACGATCGACGCCGCCCGGGCGATCGGACGCGAGCACGATCTGGGGTCGCTCGAGGTCGGAAAGCTCGCCGACATCACGACGATCAATATGAAGTCGCCCCACCTGATGCCGCGCCTCATGCCGATCCATCAGCTCATGCTTTTCGGAAACGCCGGCGACGTTGCGGATGTCTTCGTTGCTGGCAGGGTGCTCATGCGCGATCGAGAGGTGCTGAGCGTCGCGGAAGCAGATGTCTTCGAGTGCGCGGAAGCTGCGAGCTGTGAAGCAATTCATCGGGCGGGGTATGAGAGGCTCTTGAAGCCAAGCGCTAACTTCTGGACGGGGGCACAGAGCAATCTCGATGAGCTTCGGGAGCCTTGAAGCTTTTCATGATTGGCGAGCTGACGAGTGAACTTTCCGCAGTAGGCGATGCCGTAAGCACAGTACTTCCGGCATCGCCTCTGAAGGCTCTCGGCGTAGTTCTTTTGCCAACCTGCTTTGAGGTCGTTGACAGCGTCAAGCAGGCCTCTCCTCGGACTACGCGTTTGATCTCGATCACTGGTGCACTTTTAATGCGCGCCGAACGAGTAATCTGTTATATCTATAAGCTGATTATAGATTACGTAACATTAATTTAAACCCGCACAAGAAATGATCTCATGCGGGTTTGAAATCAGACGAGCATCAATCTCATCCGAGGACCGGCTTAGAAGCGGTACTGCATCTGAACGCCGAGGAGGTAGGCGTCAAGGTGACGGAACTTGCCGATCTGTTCGCCGTTGCTGCGAGGATCGTGGTTATAGAGCGAACGTTCATGTACGCCGTGCAGATGTGCAAAGCCGATATCCGTCTGGAAATCCTTCGTCCAGTGGAAGGAAGAACCAATCGCGAACCACCAGCGGTCAGCATCAGGAATAAGTGCCGTACGGGTCTTTGGGTCGCCGATGGCAGAAGTTTCATAGGCAACACCACCGCGCAACGTCCAGAAGGAATTCACGCGAAGGTCGTAACCTACAGAATAAAGGTAGGTATCGACCCAATTATTCTCGATGTTGGCAAGATTGTTGAAAACAGTGGACAAAAAGCGAATTTCATTTGCGGAGATAGCTCCACTTTGTCCAAGTGCTTGAAGTGTCCCACCGACTTTGGAACTGAGTTCCGGAGCATCGGTTTTGAGACTCTTGAAGCTAGACCAATCTGCCCAACGGA
The DNA here is from genome assembly GCF_006337085.1 of Sutterella faecalis. GTDB lineage: Bacteria > Pseudomonadota > Gammaproteobacteria > Burkholderiales > Burkholderiaceae_F > Sutterella > Sutterella faecalis. The sequence goes on from NZ_CP040882.1 coordinate 2,591,434, forward strand.
AGGTAGCGTAAAGGCTGAGGTAGTCGTTGACATCCCATGCTGCATTGAACATTGCCCAAGCCGGACCAGAAACCGTAACAGAAGCGTCATAGTCACCGCTCAAGCTGCCCATAGCACCCGCACCGCGTGTTTTGAGCGTTCCGTTTGTTTTGTGCTTCGTTTCAGAACGATACGACACACCAAATCGAACGTTCTCGACGGGTGCCCACATCATGCCGAGATTGAATCCCCAGGTAAATCCATCTGCCGTGTATTCATTATGGAGAGTGCCGTACTGTCCCATATTGACGCCGACGCCAAACTTCGCATCCACATACTGCAGCGCAAGACCTGCGCCAAAGGAAAGCGTATCGGTAGCCTTCCAGGCGAAATTCGGGTTGAAGTTGATGACGGTGATCTTGGCATCCGTACCAAGTTCCTGATGATTCCAATTAGAGTCATATTCAGTAGCAAGACCGTACGGAATCGTCAGGGCCAGACCAACCCACGTCGTGTCGTTGATCTGGTGCGAGATGTAGCCGTGCGGAAGAACTTCTTCGCTCGCGCGGCCGTTTTCCTTGGAGCCGTCATTGCCGACATACTCAAGATTGAGACCAACGCCCACAGCGCCCAGCTGAACCTGCGTGCCCGGATGAAGGGTCATCGTGGCCGGGTTGTAGTACATGCCCGAAACGTCGGTGCCGTCGACGCCGACGCCGGCGTAGGCGCGGCCGAGGGCGAGAGCGGACTGTTCAGTAAGCTGGAAGCCGGCGGCATAGGCCGTCGAGGCGAAAGCGGAAGCCACGGCGAGAGCCGTTGCCGCAATCTTGAGGTTCGTGCGGATCACGAGTATCTCCTGCGATCAGTTTGAATTGAGGAAATGCGTTCAGCGGACGCTCTCGCGCCCGCGATATATGTTTGGCAACGAATTTTGCGCGTCGGAAAAGCTCTATGGAAAATCAAAAATTAGGTGTATACCCGTATACAGATGGTTGGCCTCATGCATAAGGATGATCCCGATGGATTTCCCATTTTTAAGATTAACTATTTGTTTAGTAATGAAAATATTGATTTTGTTATTCTGTTTGGCGTTAATTGATTGCCGGAGAGCTCGGCGCGCATGAGCTAATCCGAAATAATTTTGGGAATCTGATGTGGAATTGCGACAGGCGCAAGAAAAACGGCCTGACGCTTTATGTAAAAGCGCAGGCCGTTTGCCTCAGGGACTGAACTTGCAGCCCGATCAGTGCCGCGAGAAGCGGTCGATGAAGGCCATCACGAGCGCGGAAAGAACGAATGTCAGGTGGATGATTACGTACCAGACGAGCTTGTCGTTCGCGATCTCCTGAATGCCCATGAAGATTCTGAGGAGGTGAATCGACGAAATGGCGACGATCGCCGCAGCCACCTTGTTCTTGAGGGAACCCGTATCGAGTTTTCCGAGCCAGGAGAGGCGTTCCGCATCCTTCTCGATGTCGATCGAGGAGACGTAGTTCTCATAGCCCGAGAACATCACCATCACGAGAAGGCCGCCCACGAGGCCCATGTCGATGAAGGAAAGAATGGCGAGGATCAGGTCGTTCTCGGAGAGTTCAAGCACATGCGGGAGCACATGAACGACTTCCTGGAAAAATTTGATCGCGAGAGCCAGAAGCGCAAAAGAAAGTCCGATGTAGATGGGGGCAAGGAGCCAGCGTGTGGCGTACATCAGGCGTTCGACGGTTTTTTCCATGGTGCGTGTTTGTTTTTTTGTTGGGGTCCAAAAAAGGGAAGAAGAGCTTAATACTTTCGACGGAGGCAAGGTGTAAACGAAGCGTGAAAATTCACGTCTCCGTTTGCCCGTTAGACTTGGAGCCTCTAATCCGGACTCTTCAATCAGGGACAGAAGGAATGCCAGACGACAAGAAAGCCCGCATTGCGGCGCTGATTCCCGCGGCAGGCGTCGGACGCCGTATGGGAGCGGGGATCCCGAAGCAGTACATGGATATTGCGGGCGAACCCATGCTTCTGCAGACCGTCCGCGCGCTCGAGCGCGTTTCGCGCATTGACGCCATTTACGTGGTGGTAAGTCAGGAGGACGCCTGGATCGACGAAACGGCAAAAGCGTTCGGTCCCCGCGTGAAGGTCCTTCGGGCGGGCGGTCGCGAGCGTGCCGACACGGTATTGGGGGGGCTTATGGCTGCGAACCTCCCGGGCGACGCCTGGGTGCTCGTGCATGATGCAGCGCGTCCCTGCGTGAGGCCTTCGGAAGTGAATCACCTCCTGGATGAGGTTTTAGGCGACTCAAGCGTCGAAGGCGGCATTCTCGCCGTTCCGATGGCCGATACCGTGAAGCGCACCGACTCGCGGCGCAGAATTCTCGAGACCGTCCCGAGGGAAAATCTCTGGCGCGCGGCGACGCCGCAGCTCTTTCGCGCGAGAACGCTGATGAATGCGCTGCAAAGAAGCACGGAAGGCGTTACCGATGAAGCGAGCGCCGTTGAGCGGCTCGGCCTTCCCGTCAAGGCCGTTTCCTGCCGCTCAGCCAACATCAAGGTCACGCAGCCCGGGGATGAAATCGTCGCCGGCCTTATTCTTGGAGAGAAAAACATGACGATTCCCAATATCCGCGTGGGTCAGGGATACGATTCGCACCGTCTGGTCGAGGGGCGTCCCCTGGTTCTGGGCGGCATCACGATTCCCTTTGAAAAGGGCCTTGACGGCCATTCTGATGCCGACGTGCTCCTTCATGCCATTACGGATGCGGTGCTGGGCGCTTCGGCGCTAGGCGACATAGGAACGCACTTTCCGCCCTCGGACCCCAGGTGGAAGGGTGCGGACAGCGCGAAGCTCCTCGCGGCAGTGATGGAGCTCGTGCGCGCAGAAGGCTGGACCCTCGTCAATATCGATTCCACCATCGTGGCCGAACGCCCGAAGATCGGCCCCCACATGAAGGCGATCCGCGAGAGCGTTGCAAGAACCCTCGGGATCGATATGGAGCGCGTGAGCGTCAAGGCAAAAACCAATGAAAAAATGGATGCCGTGGGGCGCGAGGAGGGCATGGCGTCCTATGCCGTGGCGCTCCTCATGAAGACGCCTCAGGGTTGACTTGATTAAACCTCCAAGGGTTTTCACCTATTTCGCTGAAGGCATCCTAAAATGAGCGCTTCAGCTTCTTTTTGAGATTTGGGCAGAGAGGCATTGGATGCTTTGCTGCCCCGGGTCTCTTTTGATTTCTTCTCTTTCACCCTTCGAAATGCAGCAGACGCCCGAGCTTACCCGACGCGTTCGATTCGTCCTCTGTGAACCCGCTCATCCGGGCAATATCGGCTCGGCCGCCCGAGCCATCAAGACAATGGGGTTTCGCGACCTGAGGGTTGTGGCGCCCCGCGAGCCCGGCTACCGCACGCACCCGGAAGCCGTTGCGTATGCGACGAGCTCCATCGATGTGCTCGAAGCTTCGCGCATGCATGAGACGCTTGCCGACGCCCTCGAAGGCGTTACCTTTGCCTGGGCGCTCACGGGCTACGACCGCGAATACGGTCCGAAGCTCTCGCCCATGCGGGAAGCTGCCGGGAAGGCGACCGCCTGGCTCGAACAGATGGAAGGCGACCTTGCCTTTGTTTTTGGTACCGAGCGAAGCGGCATGACGAACGAGGAAATCATGCTCTGTCAGGGATGCGCGGCCATTCCGGCCGATCCCCAGAGCCCGAGCCTCAATCTTTCCCAGGCCGTGCAGATTGCCGCCTACGAAATGCAGATGGCGCTTCTCGCAGCCGAAGGAAAGGAAGGCGAGCTCTACGACTGGCAGGGTCGCTTTGAAAACGATGAGCCCGCGTCGAGCGAGTCGATCGAAGGGTTCTACGGGCACTGGGAAAAGGCGATGGAAGCCTGCGGCTACCATGATCCCGCCAATCCCAGGCACCTGATGGACATGACTCGGCGGATCTTCAGCCGTTCGGGGCTCTCGAAGAACGAACTTGCGCTTCTTCGCGGGATCTGCGCCGCCATCATCCAGCCGAAGAAGGAGCGGATCGGAAGCAAAACGAAGGCTCAGTCCGCCCGCGCGTCCGAATCCTCCGACTGACCCAAAACGCCTAAAAAGAAGCGAACTATTTTCTTTCAACGAAGGTCAATTCAATGTCGATTATCAGTGACGCCAGGGAACTTATTGAAACCATCCGGGAAAAGGATCCGGCAGCGCACAGCACGCTCGAAATCTTCTTTTCCTATCCGGGGTTTCATGCGGTGGTCATCCACCGCGCGGCGCACTGGTGCTGGCTTCAGGGGTGGGAGAGCTTCTCCCGCTGGGTCTCCCACGTCGGGCGCTTCCTCACCGGCATTGAAATTCATCCGGGCGCAAAGATCGGCCGCCGGGTCTTCATCGACCACGGCATGGGCGTCGTGATCGGCGAGACGGCGGAAGTGGGCGACGACTGCACGATCTATCACGGGGTGACGCTCGGCGGAACGTCCCTCACCAAAGGCGCGAAGCGCCATCCGACGCTCGAAGAAGGCGTCGTGGTGGGCGCGGGCGCGAAGGTGCTCGGCTCCTTCACCGTTGGTGCCGGCGCTCAGATCGGTTCGAACGCCGTCGTCGTGAAGCCCGTTCCGGCGGGTGCTGTTGTAGTTGGCGTGCCGGGTCGCGCCACGTGCCCCAAGACTGCAAAGAAGCCCGGGTGCGAAGAGAAGACGGCGGAAGAGAAGCCCAGGGAATCGGAATTCCACGCGTATGGCGTGAGTGCCGGCGACCGGGATCCGTACGCGGTTTCCATCCTTGAGCTCGTTCGAGTGGTCGAAGCTCAGAGCGCGGAAATACGCAGGCTCTCGGGTGAAGTCAAGGCGCTTGGCGGAAAGGCTGTCGACGATGTGGCGGATTTTGACCGTTCAAAGCTTTGGACCTCGGCGCGAAACCATAAGAGCGAGGACGGGAAGGCCTCGCAGTAATCCGGGAATTCCCGGTCGCGCGCATTGGGCGCGTCAGGCAAAAAGAGGTGCGCTGACGGACTGGGAGTGCTAATCTTACGCAAAAGAGAATTATTCTCATTTGCGATTAAGATTTTTCCCACTCCTGCCATGTCTGAAGTCGTCTCTCATCCGCTCGCCCGTCCTACGTCCGAAACCGCGTCCTTTGACTGGCGCGCATCGCCTTCGTCCGATCCCCGCAGATTGGCATTCGCGGATGCCGCTGACGGCGCGTCTTCGGAAGTCCCTGAGCGTCAGGTGCTGACAGGAGCGGCCGCCGACGAAGAGATTGAGAATCTTCTTGACCGGACGCGCAGAGGCAAAGCTGTTGCGGAAATCCATGTGCCTTTCTGCGAAACGCGCTGCGAAGGATGCGGCTGCTGGCAGAACGACTACCGTGAGCTTGAGAGCAGCCGATACGCGGATGCCGTCGTGCGCGAAATGCGTCTCTGGAGCGGCGAGCATGCGCAGTCGGGTACGCCCATTCAGGCGCTTCGCATCGGGGGCGGCAATCCCACGGCGCTTGAGCCCGTGGACATTCTGCGCATTCTTTCCAACGCGAGACGAATTCTTCCGCTTGCGAACGACTGCGAAATCGAATTTGATGCCCGCGTGCATCACTTTACCGAGGAAAAGATGGAGGCCGCGCTTGCGGGCGGCGTCACGCGCTTCCTTCTTCCCGTGAGGTCCTTCAACACGGCCGTGCGGCGCGCTGCGGGACGAGTGGAGGATGCCCATGCGGTCGTGAAGACGCTCGAGCGCCTTCTCTCCTACGACGAAGCGAGCGTTGCGGTTGAACTTAATTACGGTTTGCCGGGGCAGTCGCTGGAAGTCTGGGAAAGCGATCTGAAAACCGCTTCCTCAATGGATCTCGACGGCCTTACGCTTCGTGCGGCGGGCGAGCCCGAATTCCCGGCCGAAGCCGAGAAAACCTTCCGCGCGGCTTCGGATGAGCTCCTTGCATCCGAGCATGCACTCGCCTTCGAGCTCCTGCCCGGCGAAGGATGGGAGGCGCGCTCGGCGCTCGGCTGGGGACGCTCGGAGCGCGAACGGAGCCTCTACCGGTCGCTTGCCATGGGCGACGCAGACCGGCTCGTCTTCGGGTCGGGCGCAAGAGGCCGTCTCTTCGGGCGCGAATACCTGATCGAACCCGAACTCGACAAGTGGCTCGGCGCCGTCTATTCAGGCCGAAGGGCTGTGCGGGAAGTGACGCTTCCCAGACCTTATTGGCGCGCCGCAGCGCTCCTTGCACAGGGGATTGCCGCAGGGCGCTTCTCCATCACGCGTACGGAACGTGCGGGCGGCGTCATGCTGGGCGGCATCCTCGAGCCGCTCCTTGACAACTGGCGTGCTGCCGGTCTCATCAGCGGCAAGGGCGACTGGATACGCCTCACGGAAGCGGGCGCCTTCCATCAGTTCCGCCTTGCGGGCGCAGTCAGAAATTATGTCGAGAACATGACTTCCGAGCTCGTGGAGCTTCCCTATATTTCTTCCGTCCGGCAGTTCCCGACGGTTCCTCTCATGGCGGAAAGCGACTGGCGCTCGGCCGAGGCTTCGCTCGCGGCAGCGAGCTGACGAAATTCAGCCCTCGCCGAAAGCAGTTTTTCCGAAGCACTTTTCTTCAGAGCTGCGGGCATTGCGGCAACAGAGTTTCCTCTCGCCGCAATGCCCGTTTTTTTGCGTTCGAAGTCTGCATATCTATTTCTTCTCTTGCTTAGCGGCATCGTGCAAGTGCGTTCATCCAGCTTACCGGGCAAGGAGCAGGGGGAAACATTTGCTTGCATCTCATAGAGTGAACAAGCGTTCAAACCGATGCGCGGTCGATATGATTTCGGTCCGTCTTGCTTAAAGACGCATGATTAAAAAATCAATATTTTCAATGCGCTCTATGGCGCTTTGTGAGACCAGAAAAGAATGAAGAAGACCTTTGTTTCAGGGACAGTTGCGCTGATGCTCGCCGCAGCCGCGGGTGCAGCCGCTGCGGGGAGCTTTTCGCTCGGCGCCGCGACTTTCGTCAATTTCCCCGTTTATAAGGATGCGGATCCGCAGTGGTACCCGCTTCCGGTGGTTCAGTACGAAGGCGATCACTTCTATGTGAACGGCATTGAGGGCGGCGCTTATCTCTTTAAGCAGGGCGGCCATAGCCTGAGGCTTGGCGTGAGCTGGATGCCGATGTACTTCAAAACGGACCGCTCCGACAACGCCGCCGTGAGGAAGCTCGACGACCGCAAGACGAGTCTCGCGGGCATGCTTTCCTACCAGTGGGCGGGGAACTTCGGCAAGATCTCTGCCGGCATAAAGGCAGATGTTCTCGGCGAATCGGACGGCGTTCTGGTGGGCGCGGATTATTCGTACGACTTCCGCTTCTCGAAGCTCGTCGTCACGCCTTCCATCGGCGTTCTCTGGGCCAACGACAAGTTCAACGACTACTACTTCGGAATTTCGAAGAACGAAGCGGCCAGGAGCGGCCTCGATGAATATCATCCCGACAGCGGCCTTGCCTACACCGCAGGCGTGAAGACCTCCTACGCGATCGACAACCACTGGGTGGCGTTCGGCACGGTCGGGGCCATGCGTCTTTCCGACGAGGTGAAGGACAGCCCCATGACCGAGAGCAGCGCCGTCAACTGGACGGTCGGTGCCGGCATCATGTACCGCTTTGATTGACGCCTGATCGCAAGGATTTCTGAAGCAGCAAAAAGTGCTCTCCGGATTGAGTTTCGGAGAGCGCTTTTGCTTATGGGAGGCTGGAGGCTCTATTGGAGCGTAAAGACCGCCGGAACGGATACTGTCCTGGCTTTCGCGAGCGGAAGCTTGATGCCGACAAGTCCGTCGGTCGACTGGATCGGGGACATCTTCAGGCTTATCTTCATCGATGATTCTTAATATTTAAAGTTTCATTCTAAAATTTAATAACGATGCAAGTAATGACAGAATAATTAAAGAAACATAAAAATTCTTTAATTATCATTAAGCTTCTTTAAATTATCGAGATTGAATCCCTGTGATCAGCAACAACCCGAGATCCGGCTTCATTCGCCAGAACCAGGCCGGATCCCAGGCTTATGGTTCTTTCGTTCCGGCGTCACTCCCACCGAATCCCGCCATCCAACTCGATGACGAGCTGATCGGACTGCTCCTCGAAGCGAAGACAAAACTGGCCTATCTCAAAGGAGCTGCGAGGCACATTCCCAATATGGAGAGGTTCCTTGCCATGCATGTGCGCAAGGAGGCGCTCTTCTCGTCCCAGATCGAAGGTACGCAAGCCACGCTTGACGACATCCTCGACCCAACGCTTGTCCATGCGTGCAATCGCGACATTCTGGATGCGGTGGACAATGAGCAGGCAGTTTTATTTGCCGTGAAGCAGCTCCAGGACGTTCATGGGCTTCCCTTAAGTCTTCGGCTTCTTCGGGAGACGCACAAGGTACTCCTCAAGCATTCGAGAGGACAGGACAAATCTCCCGGAGATTTTCGACATTCCCAGAATTGGATCGGACCGACCGGCTGCTCGCTTCGAGAGGCTTCCTATGTGCCTCCCAACCCGGACGACATGACGCAGGCGCTCAATGCCCTGGAGTTGTATCTGCATGCACCGGATGCTTTAGACCCGCTGATACGTGCTGCGCTCATTCATTATCAGTTCGAGACGATTCATCCATTTTTAGATGGCAACGGTCGCATCGGGCGCCTCTTGATCCTGCTCTTTCTTATCGATCAGAAGGTCATTGATGCCCCTTACGTTTACATCTCGTATTTCCTTAAAATTCAGCGTACTCAATACTACGAACACCTGACTTCTGTTCGTGAGAACGGAACTTACGAGGAATGGGTGAAGTTTTTCCTTCGGGCAGCCGGCGAGGCTGCTCAGAATGCGATTGAGAGCATTGAAAAGCTCTCCACACTCGCTGCGGCTTGTCGAGAAAGGATCCTTTCGGGCGTTCGCGGGACCGCAGCTCGTGCCAAGCTGGAGCGGTTTCTGAGTTACCTCGAAGGGGCGCCGATCATTGAGATCAAGCGCACGGCGAATGATCTGGGCTGGAGTTTTCCGACCACGTCCAAATACGTAAGGATCTTCTGCGAGGCCGGCATCCTGAAGGAAATATCCGGGAGGTCGCGAGGACGGGTATTTGCGTTTGAAGACTATCTCGCTGTTCTTCGGAAAGACATGCAGCCGCTATGAGAGTCGGGCAGACACAGCTGCAGCTCACTATGACTAAAAAAACCGGATCCAAACCATGAAAGGCCGCAATCCAGGATTCATGGCAGAGCGCGTCGACGACCAAAAGAAAACTATGAATGGGCAACGCGGACTTTAATGCCCGCCTGAGACAGAGAGAAAGTCAATGCTGCACTAAGACGTCTTTTGGTAATAAGTCGAAAACGTAATCTGCATGCTCTCTAACCACATCCTTGATGCGGTGACCAAGAGGAACGACAAAAACTGTTGCACCTTCTCTTCTTGCGAATTTCATTGCTGGTACAAAGTCGCTGTCACCAGTAACAAGAACCAATATCTGGGCGATATGTTTCAATGTTAATGCTGCCATGTCCATACCGATTCGCATGTCCACACCCTTTTGCGAAATCCGAGGCCGAAGGTCATCAGCTTTGATAGTTAACTCCGATTGCTTTGTATTAAGGAGTTTGAGAGGAATTCCCCAACCTTCAAAGGACAACTCGCCTGCGCGGACCGCGAAAAAAGGTTCCTGTCGGATTTGTGATAACAACTGCTCTTGTCGTTTAGCGGTGGGAGAGATCGAGAAATCGCGGACCCCTCCTTGTAAAGGAACAGTTTCTTTGCCCTGAAAGGGAAGAGCATCGTAATAATAAATTCGATGTAAATGATGCTCTGCAAGCAGTGGGTGCGATTGTAGTGACGTCACCAAAGCTCGAACTTCATTTAATCCCATAGGCTGGGCGGCTGAACCCAACTTATGCTTCAGAAAACCAGCATCAATCAGAATCGCGTAATTCATAGGCACAAAAAAAGGGCGCTGCATCGGCCGGGAATCTAGTTCCCTGTTACATATCGCCGATGGCTGGCCCGTTTCTTACTGCGGGTAATTATCACCTAAAGTCAATGGTCTCGCAAGAGAGCATGTCAGAAAAAGGATGTTCAGGTATCTACGTGTTCGAAATAAGGGATAAAAGATGACTTGCAAGAAGATTCACGCAGGGCGAAACCGTAAATAACAGAAACGGCGCGAAACAGAAAGAAGGAGTTTCGCGCCGTTTGCGGAAAGAAAGAGAAGCTATTTCAGCGTGAAGACCACCGGAACGGATACCGTCATGGCTTTCGCGAGCGGAAGCTTCATGCCGACGAGTCCGTCGGCCGCCTGGAGCGCCGCACGGTTGAGAAGCACCGAATTGTGCTTTTCACCCACGGCAACCGAGCGGACCACGCCGTTTTCGTCAATATCGACGGTAAGAACGACACGGCCTTCAATGCCTGTCTGCCGGGCGCGTCTCGGATAGCGCTTATGCGCTTCAATTTCGCGCACGATGAGGGCAAGCGCTGTGGACTCGTCGCCGAGCGCAGCATTTCCGCCCGCGTTCGATACGCCGCCGGCACCGCCCGACGCAGCAAGACCATTGGTGCCCGTTGAGGCTTCGGAGGGCGCCTCATCAGCAGGCTGAGGCGCTTCAATCACAGGCTTCGGAGCCGGCTTCACCGGTTTGGGAGCAGGCTTGGGCGCAGGCTTCGGTACGGGCTTGGGCTTCGGAGGAGGTGGAGGCGGCGGAGGTTCCGGTTCTGGAGGCGGCGGCGGTTCGGGCTCTGGTTCCGGCTCCGGTTCGGGTTCAGGCTCCGGTTCCGGCGGGGGAGGCGGAGGCTCAACGACAGGTTCGGGTTCCGGTTCAGGCTCAGGTTCCGGCTCGGGTTTAGGGGGCGGTTCGGGCTTCGATTCCACCTCGAAGGTGCTCTCGTCGGCCGTATGCTCGATCAGCGGTTCCTCAACCTTCGGCTTCTCCTGAGGGTCCTCAATGCGGCGGAATTCCGTCACGGTGACGCGCTCGCGCAGAATCCCCTCGGGGAGACTCGGCACCGCAATCACCTTTTCGACCACATCGAGGCCTGCAGCGAGCACGGCCGCCACTGCCGCAGCAATGACGGAAATGCGTGCCGCCCGGGTGGCAAAATGGGACTCACCGCTCGCCATTGCCGCCCTCTTCAGCTGGCTCAGCAGGCGTCGAACCCGGATCGCGCGTGCTGATGACGAAGCGCCCGGCGCGCTTTACCTTGGCAAGGTCGAGCACCTTCACGAAAGCGGCAAAAGGCGCCTTTTCATCCATGTAGATGTTGAGGAGCTTGTCCGGATCCGCATCAAGCCGAAGGGAGAGTTCGTCAAGGGTCACCGGGTCGGTATTGACCGCATAGGTGCCGTCCGCCTTGACGGAGAGAAGAATTTCATTCCGCTCGTGGCTCGTCTCTGCATTCTTCGCTTCCGGGAGAATGATTTCCAGTACCGGACGAGAGAAGCTCATCGTGAGGACGAAGAAGATGATGAGCATGAAGAGACAGTCGATCAGAGGGGTGAGATCGATCTGGGGCTCCTCGTCAAAGCCGTCGAAGAAGCTCGAATTCATGGCGCGCTCCTCTTAGAGACCGGAATTTTCGTCGGCGCCTTTGGCGCGCTTCGCCCGGATCTTTCTCATCACTTCGAGCGCGCGGTAGCTGTGCTCGATCGCTTCAATATGAAAGCCCCTGAATTTGAGCATCAGGTAGTAGTAGCACATGAGGGTCGGGATCGCGACCGAGAGACCCATGATGGTGGTGATGAGCGCGGACCAGATGCCGGAAGCGAGGATCTGGGCGTTGGCGTGCGTGACGTCGCTCATGCTCTGAAAGACGTCGACCATGCCCCAGACGGTGCCGAGCAGGCCGAGAAGCGGGGAAACGACGGAGATGAGCTTCAGCCAGCAGAGACCGTTCGTGACGCGCTTGAAGTTGCGGTGAAAGAGGTAGCCCACTTCGGCGCGGATGTCGTCGGAGTGTTCGCCGTGCGTGGTGACGATTTCGTAGATGATGCGGATGAGCGGATTGGCCTTGTTCGGATCCACGAATCTCAGGCACCGTTCGTTGCCGCGTTCAAGATCAAGAAAGTCGCGGCGGAAATTGCGCCAGACGGCCGTCATGTAAATCAGCTGCCAGACGGCAAGGTAGACGGCAAAGAGGGCTACAAAGACAAGCGCTACGCCGGCCGGACCGATCATGGAATAGATGTAGGCGAGTCTGTCTGCTGAGAGTTCCATTTTTATGTTTCCCCTTCTTCTGCTTTGCCCCTCCGGGAGAAGGAGGGGCATCGAGGAGATAATCAGTTGAAGAATTGCTGCCAGGCCTTGACGGCGTCGATCGTGTCGAGGCGGTCGGGATGGTGTTCCGCGGCCTTCCTTCGGGCTTCGCGTTCGGGGGAGACTTCGCCGCCCATCATGGCCGACATGTGCGCGAAGAGTTCCGGGTCAATCCTGCCCTGGCAGAGGAAGGTGCCGGCGAGCTCAGCGTCGGGCGCGGAAGCGACGAGCGCTTCCGAGGTCTTCTTCATCCATTCCTGAGCGCGTTCAGCCTTCGGGTCGCCGCCCATCGTCGCAAAGCAGGCGATTTTCTTGCCGGCAAGCTTCGGAGCGACAGCCTTCGTGTCTTCCGGGGCCATGCCGCGGTCGCACCAGAAGAAGAGGCCGACGGGATTAAAGCCGGAGAGGTCCTCAGGGAGCTTCTCAGCCGTGGTGAGAAGCGCGTCCGGGAGGCTGTCCGCCACGGCATGGGCGATGACCCGCGTATTGCCGGTTTTGGAACTCACAATCAGAAGGGGCTTTGTCATTTCTTTTCGTCTCCGGAAGGAATCAGGCGCAGAACTTTTCGCGGTCGGCGAAGAACGCGGTCTTCACCGATTCGATGATCTGGTGGTTTTCGCGGCCTGCGTAGACGGAGAAGCTCACGCGGCCTTCGGCGTCAAAGAAGAGGACGGAGAGCGATTCGCGACCCATGAAGGGCATCGTGACGAAGGCGGCAGCCTTGATTTTTTCGTAGGCAATGTGGCCGCCCACAACCGCATCCTTCGCGAGGATGTTGTAGTAGCCCATGGCGCGCTTGCCGGTTGAGAGCTTTGCCGCGATTTCAAAGACGTGGCCTTCGTGGGTGATGAAGAGCGTGACTTTGTCCCAGGCAGCAAGCGCTGCCCAGACTTCGTCGAAGCGCTCGGTCATGTCGCCCGACACAAAGGAGACGCGGTCGGCGGGAAGACGCCGGGCGGCTTCGAGTTCGGTCATGCCGAGCTTGCTGGCAATGGAAGAGACCGTCACCGGGAACTTCGCGTTCATGAGTTCGTTGATGGTTGCGGCTTCGGCTTCCGTGGGGGTGATGCGTTCAATCGTCATTTGGGTTTCAATCCATGGGTATGAAAGGGGTTGGAAATGGCGCGTGCCTTATCAGGCATGCGCGTCGGCAATCGGGTTCTGGGGCTGCAGATCTCTCATCCTCAGCGCCCGGTCGCAGATGCCGAGGAGTTCGAGGTCGTGCGTAATGAGAAAGACCGCGCGACCGCGGGCGGCTTCATCCTTGAGGAGCTTTGCGATGCAGGCCATGTTGGCGCCGTCAAGCCCTGAGGTGGGTTCGTCAAGAATCAGAATGGCGGGGTTCTTCACCAGCGCGCAGGCGATGACGACGCGCTGCTTTTCGCCGCCCGAGAGGCTCTGCGGGTGTCGGCCCGCAAGATGCGTGAGGTTGAGGCTCTTCAGAATCTCATCGGCGCGCCGGATCTGGCTTTCGGAGAGCTTGACGCGCGCAAAGCGCTGCCAGAAGCCCTTTCTGGCGTTGAGCGCAGCAATGCCCGCTTCCATCGCGCAGATCACTTCCTCGCGCACGGTGCGCATCTGAAGCTGATGGTCGGCGTTCTGGAGCACCAGCCCCGAATGCGGCATGAGGCCGCCTTCGCCTACGGCGCTGCCGCAGACGGCAAACGACCCTTCGGCCTTGTTGAGCCCCGTGAGAATGCGGGCGAGCGTGGTTTTGCCCGTGCCGTTGCTCCCGATCAGGGCCGTGACGCCTGCCGGTACTGCAAAGGACGCGTCCGTAAAGACGGGCTTTTCGGGCGTATAGGCAAAGGACATGCGGTTTGCGGAGAAGACGCTCTGCGACTCCTCCGCTTCAGGAACCGTTTTCCCAAAGGCAACGTCAATGGGCGAAAGCGTTTCGCGGGGATCCGGGACATCCGCCCGGCGAAGTCCCCAGCGGGCGCGCAGAGCGTCGTTTCTGAGCATTTCCCAGGACCCTGACGCTTCAATCCTGCCCTTCGACATGACGATCACTTCGTCTGCAACGTCCTTAAGCCAGTAGAGACGGTGGTCGACGACGAGAATGGCCGCGCCTTCCTTTTTGAGTTCGCCCATCGTGACAGCAAGCGACTCCGTCGCTTCCGGGTCAAGATTGGCGCTCGGCTCGTCGAAAATGAGAACGCGGGGGCCGAGCGCAAGAATGCTCGCGAGCCCCACCTTCTGCTTCTGGCCTTCGGAAAGCTCGTGAATGTCCTGCTTGAGGAGGTCCGTGATGCCGAGCCTGTCGGCGGCGGCAAGCACGCGCTCTTCAATCGTTTCGGGAGCCACGCCGCGGCTTCTCAGGGCAAAGGCGATTTCGTCGCCGACGTTCAAGGCGAAGAACTGCTCTTCAGGATCCTGAAAGAGCGTGCCCACATGTTCGGCGAGTTCGGCGACGGGCGTTGCAGAAACATCGCACCCGGCAACGTTCACGGAACCGATTACTTTGCCGCCGTAGATCTGCGGGCAGAGGCCGTTCGCGAGCCGCATGAGCGTCGTTTTGCCGCAGCCGGAGGCGCCCGTCACGACCTTGAGTTCGCCCGCGTGAACCGTGAGCGAGATGTTTCTCACGGCCTCTTCAGAAGTGTTCGCGTAGACGTAGGAGACGTTTTTGAATTCAATCATCGGCATCGAAATCGTCTCCCGATTAATGCATCATGGTGATCTTGGCGGCCCAGATGTGGCGGAGGAAGATTTCCGCAAGGACCGTGAGGACGGTAAAGACGAAAAGGAACGAAAGCACACGCGCATCGATCGTCTTCATCGTGCGGCCGTCGGTGCGCATCGTGCGCTTCGTCGTGCCGAGGCCCTTCAGCTCCGAGGCCACGCCGAGGGTTTCGGACGACTTGAGCGCACGGAAAAGAATGGGGGCGAGGATGAGGCGCGCGCAGAGAAGCGGACGGCAGGTCATCATCACGGGGCCCACGGGCCAGCCGCGGATGCGAAGCGTCTCCCAGACCTGACGAATGTCGTTCGTGAAGGTCGGGATGAAGCGGAGCATCACCGCGGTCGGGAGGAAGATGCAGAAGGGAAGGCGAATGCGCTCGAGCGTTGCAAGGAGATCCTCAACGCGGGTCGTCATCGCAAGCACCATGACGACATTCATCATCGAAAGGCCGCGCATGAAGGGAACAAAGAGTGCGCGCAGCGTGATGCCGCCCATGGCCGGAAGCCACTCTTCAAGCAGAAGACCGAAAAGCGCGGCAATCGCCATCATCACAGCCATGAGGCCGTAGAGAACGGCGAGGAGCCCCGGGCGCTTGAGGTAGAGCGCATAGACGAGGGTTGACGCGAAGATGACGATCTGAGAAATGACGCCCGAGCAGGCAACGGTAAGAATGGCCACGACGAGCGTGACGGCAAGCTTCGTCCTTGCGTCGAGGAATTTGAGCACGCTCGAGTCGGCGCCTTTAGCGAACAAAGCCCGCATGCTTGAGTTCTCCAACAGTTTTCCAGCCGAACCAGAGGCCGAAGAGGGATCCGAGGTAGCCGCAGGCGACGATCGGGATGATGATCGTGATGAGTGCAGGACTCTCACGCATGAAGAGGTAGGAAACGCCTAGCGACAATCCTTTGCTCATGAGGTCGTACATGCCGACCGCCACCCAGGGGGCCCAGCGCTTGCCAGCACCGCCGGTGAGCCAGACCGCGGCCTCGCCGATGAGCGCAGCGGCGAGCGCCGCCGGGAGAAGCGTGAGGCTGCCGCCCAGAAGACAGACGCTCACGATCATGGAAATGATCGTGAAGAGAAGGAGCGTCCCCCATTTCGGAACCTTTGTGAGGAGAACAATCATGAGGGTCGTGTAGACCAGATTCTTCGCGACGAGTCCGATGGGATTCATGCCGCCGCCCGCCAGGGCGATGAGGAGGCTTGAGAGCTTTGCCGCAGCGGCAAAAACGCCGATGAGGACGAGCTCGCGCGCTTCCCAGTAGCGTTTGATGGGGGGATTCATCGTGAGGCACCCACAGAGGTTTCGAAAGGGGAGAGGCGACCACAGTCCCTGCGGTCGGGAAAACCGCAGGGACTGGGATCAACACTCAACAGGACATGAGTGTCTGGTTAGAAGCGGGCGTTCAACTTCGCAGCAACGTAGCGGCCGGGCTCGTAGATGGAGGTCGAATCCTGGTACTTCTTGTCGAAGACGTTGTAGAAGCCAAAATCAGCCGAGTACTGCTTCTGAGCGCCGAAGGACACGCCGGCAGTCAGATTGAAAGTCGTGGCGCCGCCCAGGCGGTAGTCCTGTTTGTGGCTGTTTTCCTCGTATTCGCAGGCCGTCTGGCTGTGCGCATACCAATCCGTGCGCAGGAGATAGCCGCCGAAGTCGCGGTTCCAGCGAACGCCGTAGCGCGCCCAGAATTCCGGCGTACCGGTCTTGTAGGTCTTGAAACCGACTTCATCTTCATACTGGCGGCGAACCCAGGTCAGATTGGCATAGGGTTCGATGCCGGACTGCTGGATGTTCCAGCTCGCAGCAAGCTCAATACCAAAAGACTTCGCTTTCGCAACGTTCTGATACTGACTGACACTTCCTTTCTTAACGGTAGTGATGTAATCGTCAAAGAGACTGAGGAAGGCTGCGCCGTCAAGGACAATGCCGCCATTGACATGGCGGAAACCAAGTTCGAAGTTGTCGGACGTTTCTGGCTTGAGATCAGGATTGTTATAAGTTGTGCCTGAACTGCCCATATTCGTCGGAATGTAGAGCTCCTGAAGAATCGGAGAACGGAAGCCCTGCGCCCAGGATGCACGGAATGTTGTGTTTTCAACGCCGTTATAAAGTACGCCGAAATTGAATACAACCTTATCGTCGTGTCGTTTTTCAGCATCGTTATGGCTATCAAGTTCTGGAACGCCGCCTTGATGCTGGCCGATCATCGGATTGTTTACGTCGGAATGGTAGGTCTTATATGTACTGTTAGCATCCATCTCCGATTTGACATACGTGTAACGTGCGCCGTAATTGAAGATGAAATCGCCATACGTTGATTCCATTGCCGCAAAAAGAGCGTGCGTCTGAGAATTCCCGTTGTAAGGGGTATGTTTGTCGTAGGTATATGAAGGTTGTAACGCCATCATCGTAGTGATCGTGGTGGACGTGGCGTCAAGCTTGTCGTATTCGAATTCGTAGCCGGTAATCAGGTAATGGTTGTCGCCGAGCTGCCAGTCGGTTTGAGCTGAAAACCCGTACTGGTCAATCGTATTGTCCGCCATCGGCATAGTATTGATCACATTGGGAACAGGCACAAAGTTCGTCATCTCCTTCTTGCTCTTCTGATAGAAGGCATCCAGGCGAACGCGGACCAGGTAATCGTTGATGTTCTTCGATTCCGAGAACATGCCAAACTTCGTACGCTTCCATTCTGGAACATGTACGTAGAAGCCAGGATTCGTTACGTCGATGGAATCGAATTCGTGGTCAAAATGGTCAACGGTGAAGCCGACCTGATTGTTTTCATTGATGTCGTAAGCAACGAAAAGATTGGCCGACTTGGATTCAAAGCCGGTTCCATCGAGATCGCCGACGGGCGTGCTGAGCTCGTTGCCCTTTTCATAGGCAGCGCCCAGGCGATAGTGCCAGCCATTCGCCTGCCCTGAGAGCGAAGCCGAAGCCTGGGAGCCATTTGAAGAGGTGTCTCCGCCAAGAGAGACATCCGCCTGGAAGGCTTTTTCACCCCCCTTCTTGGTAATGATGTTGATCGCGCCGCCGATGGCGTCGGAACCGTAGAGAACCGAAGCAGGTCCCTTGATGACTTCAATGCGCTCAACCATGGACGGGTCGATGAGCATCGGCGAGCCGGACATGGATTTATGTTCAGCGATTTTCTGACCATCAATCATGACGAGCGTGTGGAAGGCATTTTCACCGCGGATGCCGACGCGTTTGATGCCCTGGCCGCCGTCATTATTGATGCGAACGCCGGGGATGTCTTTCAGCAGCTCGCCGATCGTGCGGGCTTCAGAGCGAGCAATCTCTTCAGCGGTGACAACCGAAACGGACATATTGACGTCCATGAGTTCCTTCTCAACGCGGCTAGCCGTCACCTTGACGTCTTCCGTCGTGACATCAGCAGCCTGTGCTGTACCCATGGAAAGAATTGCCGCGGAAAGAGCGCTCGCGAGCATGCAAAGTTTCTGTGCTTTCATGATTGATATCGGGTGGTAGAAGTTTTCTTGGTTTTTCTTTTTGGGGTGTTTGGTACCGGATTCCTCAGGCCAGATGCGCGGGGGCTCCGGGATGTTTGGCCTGAGCCTTTGACTTTGCAAAGCCCATAGGATCCTTGAGAAGCGCATCGACTTCCTCAGGCTTGAGGTCCTCAAGAATGCAAAGAACATCCTCGCGCTTGACGCCTGTTCCCATGTGATCGAGCTTTTCCTGCGGCATGTCCTTAAGGGCCGAGATGAGCATCGGTCGCGGCATCATGCGGGCCATGTCGCGAATGCTTGAGGGAATGCGGGAGATCATGGCGGCGAGCGACTCGAGCGTGACCGGGCCCTTGCCCATTTGCTTCATCGCGTCGGGCGAGCCCATGTCCATCGGCATGCCGACGGGCTCTGCTCCCGGGAGCATGGGTTCGAGCCAGTTCATGAGGAGCTGCGCGAGCGTGACGTGCCAGTACTGGCCGGCAACGGTCTGGTAGTACCACTCGCCCTTCTTGACGAGGAGGCCCGCTTCAGCCCACTGCTTGAGGAGTGGTGCGGCCATGCCTTCGAGATCGACGTTGCCGAAGGCGCGGCTGATTTTGGCGAGGCTGATGGAGCCCGATTCCATGTCTGCGGAAATCGTGCGCAGGAGGTGCCAGTTGGGCTTCGGCGCCATGAGGAAGGCCGCGGGCTTTTCGCCCTTTTCGAGGATCGCGTAGTAGTCGGCGAGCTTCCTTTCCATCATGAAGGCGTTGCCGAAGAGGCGTCCGCCCGCGCCGCACCCGAAGGCGAGGCAGTCGCAGGCGCTCTTTCCCAGTGCGTTGTAGATGTTGCGTTCGCGGGTGCTGTTGGCCCAGTGGTTGTTGGAGAGCCGGCGCCAGTTCTGGTCCGTGAGGTATTCAACAGAGCGCGCGAACATGTCGGCTTTCTGCGCCTGACCGGCGGCGGCAGGGAGCTTCCCGTTCGCGATGTAGCGCGCAAGCGGCGACTTTTCAAAGACGTTGAGCTGATAGCAGTCGATGCCGTCGAGCGGAAGGCTTGCCGCCGTTTTCAGGTCGTCCTCCCAGATCTCCATCGTCTGGCCGGGGAAGCCGTAGATCAGGTCGAGCACCACGGCGGAGTCGTCGTAAGAGCAGAGCTTGTCGAGGCGCTTCAGAATCGTTTCGCGGTCGTCGACGCGCTGCACGGACTGGCGGACCTTGCTGTTGAAGGTCTGAACGCCCAATGAGAAGCGGTTGACGCCGCCTTCAAGCGCCGCCTCCATCTTGGCGTCGGAGAAGTTGTGGATGCGGCCTTCGAGCGTAATTTCGCAGTCGTTCGCGAGCGGCAGGTACTTCTTCAGGGCGCCGAGAACGAGACGAAGGTCATCGGGAGCAAAAGCGGTCGGGGTGCCGCCGCCGAAATAGACGGCATGGACGGGGTAGGCCTTCTGCGATGCCTTGTCCGACCACATTTCGATTTCGCGAACGAGCTTCTTCGCATATTCGTGAACCGCTTCTTCCTTGTAGGGGTTCTGATAGAACATGCAGTAAAGGCACCGCGTTTCGCAGAAAGGAACATGGATGTAGGCAAGAGACTTCGCCGTGCGGGGCGTCTCCGAAAGTTCAAGAAGGCGCTTTCTCGCGTCCTCGCCGAGAAGGGGCATTCCGCCCGGTCCTGAATGGATGGCGGCTTTGGCCTTAAAGGCATTGTGAAGGGGATCTTCGGCGTTCGCGAAGAAGGCTTCGGGTGCACGGGATTTCACCGCCTCGTTCATTTCTCGCGCTCCAGCCTCGAAGGTGGAGGGGGCTTTGGCGGATGCACCGGAAGGATGATTCATCATGACTGACCGCTCGCGGGGTAGGTCTCGCTCCTGGAAAGCCTTGCGGTGGAGGCATCTCAAAGCGAAAAGTAAACACTTCTGAGAAGCGCAATCGAAATAAAAATGAGAATGCTTCTCAACGGCGCGAGTATATCGGTATAATGTTAGAAATGTCAAACATTGTTTCAGTCGTCACTCATTGAAATGACGAGTGACAGGCTCTGTCTTCGGGCAGAATTCAAAAGAGAGGAAAAACCCGGAGAAGAGAACGCATGCCGGCTGAGATTCAAAATCAAAAAGTGCGCGGCGGTCCGGTCAAGACTTCCGAAAAGGGCATCTCCACCACGCCCAAGCGCCAGAACTATCTCAAGTACATCTACCTTGAGGAACAGGAAAACGGTCATGCCAGGGCCTGCCGTATTAACGAGCAGCTCGGCGTGACGCGCTCGACCGTTGCGCTTACCTTTCGCGAGCTGAGAGCGGAAGGCTTCATCACTTACGAACCCTACAGTCCGATTCGCCTCACGGACAAGGGCCGCGCCATTGCCGAAGCCATCGTTCGGCGTTATTCGGCCGTGAAGCACTTCAGCCGCACGGTGCTCGAGCTCGATGAGGCCATGTCGGAGAAAATTGCCTGCGAACTCGAACACGTGATTTCAGATGCCATTGCCGAGCGGCTCCTTGAGGTTGCTAAGGTCCATGCAGAGCGCACCTCTGACGCAACGGCTTCCGAGCGCGGCTGACGGGTACCTCTCTCAGTATTTACTTTTCCCCCTTGCTTCCATGTAATGCTCCGGACGATCAGAAAGTCCGGGGAAGACCCGAAAATGCAAAAGACCAGACCCCTTATCGTCATCAGTTCCCGTACGGGCAACACCATGATCCTCGGCCACGCGATTGCGGATGCGCTCCCTGGAGCGCTTCTCGTGAAGCCTTCTGAATTGCCGGAGGATCTCTCGCCTTTTAATCCCGTTCTTCTCGGCTATTGGCGCGACCTCGAGGAGGCGCCCGTCGACATGCGCGCCATTGCTTCACGCTTTGAAGGCAAGACCATCGGGTGCTTCGCCACGATGGGAAGCGACGTGAACGACCCGGACTCGCAGGCCTGGATGAAGCGCACGGCCGAAGGCCTCGCTGCCGCCGGAAAGAACAATACGCTCGCGCAGACCTTCATCTGCCGCGGCCGCATCGATCCCGCACAGTTTGAAAAGATGACGAAGATGATGGGCGGCGTCGTGAGTCCCGAGCGCGCGGAAAAGCGCCGCGAAAGCGAAACCCACCCCGATCGCCTGGATCTCGCGAAGGGCGCGGAAATCTTCCGCAGCGTCTTCGGCGTGAATTTCTAAAGCATCTGATTTTCCGGATTCAGTGTCCACACCTATTCCAACGAAAGGAACCCAAAAGTGAGCGTCCCTGCCGTGCGGTTTGATGCCGTCGAAAAACGCTACGCTTCCGGAACGCATGCGCTCCGGGGCGTGAGCTTTGATGTCGAGGAAGGCGAATTCTTCGGTCTTCTTGGTCCCAACGGCGCCGGAAAGACCACGCTGATCACGTGCCTTGCGGGGCTCGCGACGCCAACGGGCGGGAGGATCTTCGTGAAAGGCATGGACGTGCGCGAGAACCGCCGTGCAGCTTCTCTTTCGCTCGGGATCGTGCCGCAGGAAATCACGTTTGATCCCTTCCTCACCGTGCGCGAGACACTGCGCTTTCAGTCGGGATACTGGGGGATTCGAAAGAACGACGACTGGATCGATGAGATCCTTTCCAACCTCGGTCTTGCGGACAAGGCGGACGCCTCCATGCGGGCGCTTTCGGGCGGCATGAAGCGGCGCGTTCTCGTTGCGCAGGCGCTTGTTCATAAGCCCCCCGTCATCGTGCTCGACGAGCCGACGGCGGGCGTCGACGTTGAACTTCGCGAGCACCTCTGGGACTTCATCGGGCGCCTTCATAACGAGGGCCGGACGATCATCCTCACCACGCACTATCTCGCGGAAGCGCAGTCGCTCTGCGGGCGGATCGCCATCATGAAGAAGGGAGAGGTCGTGGCGCTCGACCGCACGGAAGCGCTCCTTTCGCGCTTTGACGGCCGGGTGCTCCGCTGCAGGATTCTTGAGGGCGAATTTCCAAAGTCGCTCGAAGGCGACCTCATGCGGCGGCACGGCGCAGACATTGCGCTGAGGCTTGCCGACGCCGATGATGCGCTCGCGAAGCTCGAGGCGCTTCGCGCCGCCGGCGTTCGAATTGAAAACCTCACGGTCGGACAGCCCGACCTCGAGGATGTGTTCCTTGCGCTCACGGGAGCCTGATCAAATGTGGATACCGTTTCGCACGCTTTTCCTCAAGGAAGTCGTCCGCTTCATGAAGGTGTGGCTTCACACCATTCTTGCGCCCGTGCTTACGGGCGGGCTCTACCTCGTTGTCTTCGGCGAGGCGCTCTCGAAGCACCTTCCGGTTTATGAGGGCGTCTCCTATACGGCCTTCATCATCCCGGGCCTCATCATGATGACGGTGCTTCAGAACGCCTTTTCCAATACGGCGAGCTCCTTCATTCAGTCGAAGATTTCCGGGAACCTCGTCTTCATCCTGCTCCCTTCCATTCCGGGACCGGCTGTTGCCGCCGCCTACATCTGCGCGAGCTTCGTGCGTTCGATGCTAGCGGGCGCGGGGCTCTATCTCTTCTGCGCGCTCTGGGCGGCACCTCCCGTGAAGGAGCCGCTCCTCATTCTCTCCTTTGCGTTCTTCGGCTCCATGATCATGGCCTCGCTCGGTCTCATCACCGCGCTCTGGGCGGAAAAGTACGACCAGATGGGGGCGGTGATGAATTTCGTGGTGATGCCGCTCACCTTCCTCTCTGGCGTCTTCTATTCCGTTGAGTCGCTTCCGCCCGTGTGGCAGGCGGCGAGCAAGCTCAATCCCTTCTTCTACCTCGTCGACGGCTTCCGGTCGGGCTTTTTCGGCACCGGCGACATCAATCCCTGGGGGAGCCTTGTGATTGTCGGCGTCACGGCGCTCGCGACAATGGCGCTGGCAGTGATTCTGCTTACGAAAGGCTGGAAGATCCGCAACTGACCATGAAGGGCGGATTAAATTAGATGATTGTTCTTTATGGATAAAATTTAATTATGGCTGTAAGCTTACAAGCATAAGCTTACAGCCATAATTTTTTTGGGGGAACTCATCGAACCCATGCCTTTTCCTTTCTATGAGCGCAAGCGCGAGCTTGATGTCTTGTCGAAAATGTCGGAGCAGGCTGCCGGCGACTGCAGTCGAATGCTGGTCCTGACCGGCCGTCGACGCATCGGGAAGACAACGCTTTGCAATCGCGCGTTCTCAGAATCGGCCTTGAAGTATCTTTTCTTCTTCATCAGCAGCGAAAAGACCGAGGCCGCCAATCTTGAAGCGTTCTGGCGAGACAACGCAGGGTTCCTCGGCATGGATGGGCTGCCGGTCAACTTCGCAACATTCGCAGAACTGATGGAATTTCTGCTGCAGCGCTCCGCGAGCACGCCCCTGGTGCTTGTGATCGATGAATTTCAGAATTGCGCTTCAGTTGCGCCTTCCTTTATGAGCGACCTGCAGCGCCTGTGGGACAAATGGAGAAAGCGCTCCAGGATGCTCCTGGTTCTCACGGGCTCGGTGGCGAGCGCGATGAGAGAGATCACGGAAGGAACAAATGCGCCGCTTTTCGGACGCGCGAGCGCAAAGCTCATTCTTCAGCCTTTTCCGACAGATGTCATTAAAGGAATTTTGACGGACTACCACGCCGACTGGCGTCCGGAAGAGCTCCTCACGCTCTATACGCTGGCGGGCGGCGTCCCCAAGTACCTTGAACTTTTGATGGAAGCCCGGAAATTTACAATTGAGGAGATGATTTCGTATGCAATAGAACCGGATTCGTTCTTTACGACTGAGGGCGATAGGCTGCTCAGAACGGAATTTCGCCGGGACTACAGTGTGTATTTCTGCATTCTGGAGCGCATTGCGGCAGGAAAAACCAAGCGTCAGGAGCTGGTCTCGGCTTTCCCGTCTGATATCAGCGGACAACTCTTTAAGCTCGAGGACTATTTCCATCTCATCAAGCGGGAGAATCCGGTCGGACGGCAGAAGAACTCCAGGAACTTCCGCTTTGTGATGGCTGACGACTACCTGCATTTCTGGTTCCGATTCATTTATCCGAATCTCGGCCTGATTCAGCAGGGAAGCACTGCCCGTCTGGAGAGGAAAATTCTCGACGAGCTTCCTGACTACACCGGACGCCACGTGCTTGAGCGCTGGTTCCGGACAAAGCTTTGGGAAAGCGGCAATTTCACCGAAGTTGGTCCCTGGTGGGATGCGTCTCTCAAAGGAGAGAATGAAATCGACATCGTGGCGATCAACCCCTTTGACAAAGAGGTTCTTTTTGGAGAGGTCAAGCGCCGCAAATCGAATATCGACCTGGATCTTCTGAAGCAAAAGTCGTTTGCGTTCCTCTCGCAGAATCCTGAATACCGGAAATATGACGTGCGCTGCGAGGCCTACGGCATGGAAGATATGTAGGTAAGGGAGAACCTGTTTGCATTCTTCGCTGAGGATTAGTCGCAAAGGCCTGCGTCCTTCTGCTCGAACGCATTGCGTGCGAAAGTCTTTCTAAAAAACTCGGGTTTTCACGTATCAATGATCTCCAATTTATTGATCTCTCTCAAGAAATATGTCGTATTTTCCCGATTCCCGTGATGAAGGACTATAAGGAAGTCATCACGCCATATCTGACCTCCGGGAAAAGGCGGCAGACCTCTCCCGGACGTACGGAATCAGATATGGCTTTTCGGGTCAGACTCTGGAAGTCGACTCATTCAATAAGGAGAGAGATATGAAAATTCAGCTGATCGCCGGCATCGTCTGCTCGATCTTTGCCGCTGCAGCCTCTGCGGCTCCGGTGACGACCGAAGGGACCGGTGTGGGCAAGCACGGCGACGTGACGGTTGCCGTGACTTTCGACAACGGCAAGATCCAGAACATCAAGGTTGTTAAGGAACAGGAAAACCCGGTTCTCGCGAAGAAGGTCTACACGGATCTGAAGGATCATGTTCAGGCAACGAATTCCGTTGATGTTGATGTGATCTCGGGCGCCACCTTCACATCGAAGGGGCTCCTCGCCGCTGTGGCGGATGCGGCTAAAAAGGCGGGCGTGACGCTCGGCAAGGCCGATCAGAAGGCGCTGAAGAAGGTTGCGAAGGACCTCCCGAAGAACGCGACCTATGATGTTGTTGTGATCGGCGCGGGCGGCGCGGGGTTCTCGGCCGCCATTGAAGCGAAGAACGCGGGCGCTTCCGTTGTGCTTCTTGAAAAGATGCCTGCCGTCGGCGGCAACTCCCTCATTTCGGGCGCCGAAATGAATGCTGCAAAGAACTGGGTTCAGCCCGTTCTCGGCATCACGGACGATTCGCCTGAACTCCACGCAAAGGACACGTACCTCGGCGGCGACAAGAAGGGCGACATGAAGGTGATCAACGTCATGACGGGCAATGCCCTTGACGCTGCGCTCTGGTGCCGCGACTACCTCGGCGTGCGCTTCGAGCCCGACAACCTCTTCTTCTTCGGCGGCCACAGCCGCAAGCGCGCTCTGATCCCGGTGGGCCATACCGGCACGGAATTCATTTCGAAGTTCCAGGCGAAGGCCGATGAACTCGGCATCCCGGTCATCACCAACATGAAGGCCGAGGAGCTCATCAAGGATAAGGACGGCCGCGTTGTGGGCGTCAAGGCCACGATGGACGGCGCCGAATACACCTTCAATGCGAAGGGCGGCGTAGTTCTCGCGACGGGCGGCTTCGGCGCGAACCCGAAGATGGTCGAGCACTACAACCCGAAGATCGACTCGCGCTTCAAGACGACCGATGCCCCGGGCACTACGGGTGAAGCCCTCTACATGGCTCAGCGGGCCGGCGCCGAACTCGTCAACATGCAGTACATCCAGACCTACCCGATCTGCGACCCGATTTCGGGCGTGATCGAGCTGATCGCGGATGCGCGCTTTGACGGCGCCATCATGCTCAACCAGGAAGGCAAGCGCTTCGTCGAGGAGCTCGGCCGCCGCGACGTGCTCTCCGAAGCCATCCTCGCGCAGACGGGCAACTACTGCTGGGTGCTCTGGAACGACAAGATCGGTGCAGTTTCAAACACCGTCAAGGAACATCCGACGGAATACGATGCCTTCACGAAGCAGGGCATCATGAAGACCTGCGACGACTTGAAGTGCATCGCCGACTTCACGAAGATTCCGTACGAATCGCTCAAGGGCACGGTTGACCGCGTCACCTCCATGGCCGGGAAGGGCAACGACAAGGACTTCCACCATCGTGCAGGTCTCGTCGACATGAGCCAGGGCAAGTACTACGTGATCAAGGCCGTCCCCTCGGTGCACCACACCATGGGCGGCGTTCGGATCAACGAGAAGGCCGAGGCCCTCACGGCTGACGGCAAGGTGATTCCGGGCCTCTGGGCCGCGGGCGAAGTGACGGGCGTCACGCACGGCACGAACCGCCTGGGCGGCAATGCCTACACGGACATCATCGTCTTCGGCCGCATCGCCGGCAAGGCGGCTGCTGAAGCCGCGAAGTAATCGTCGATGAGAGAAGCCTCCTACGGGAGGCTTCATCGAGGAGTCCGGGCCGCGTTGCGAAGACTCTCTTCGCGGCGCGGCTCATTCTTTGAGGAAGCGGTTGACGCTCGGCCAGAAGTCCGATTTTTCGTTGAGGGAAAGCGCTAAACGGAGTTGCAGCGTAGCGTAGCCGACATTGGTGAAGCGCATCAAAAGGCTGGGCTTCGTTTCGAACTTTTCCGGAGCGATGAGCTTAATTCGAATGGGATTCGTGAACGGGTCGTGATTGAGCGTTTCCGAGGGACTTCCTGAAAACGGCGCATCCGGATCTTCTTCATCTTTGTCCTCCTCGTCGTCCTCGTCATCGCCTTCATATTCTTCTTTTGGAAGAAGCCGCGTTTTCCATGGGAAGAGCCTGAGCTCAGCCGCTGTGATGGGAGAGATCCCGTTGACGGGGGAAACGGCGAGAAGCCCCCGGGCGATGATGCCGATCGTAAGCATCAGGGTTTCAAGCGCCTCCGGAGAAAGGACGTCGCTGCGGATGAGCACCGTGGTGGAAGACGCCTTGAAGAGAGGCTTCCCGCCGGGATTCATATCGCAGTCGCCCCTGAGCACCAGGGCGCCGTAGAGTTCGGCGATTCCGAGCGCGAGTTCGAGATCTTCGTTCTTGCCGCCGGTGACGGCGATTTTCCAGACCTGGGGAAGACGTTCGCCCTGAGGCCGAAGCCCGGAGAAATCGAGCGGAAGATCGAAGGGAAGCATCAGCGCGTCCTCGCGGAGCTTCAGGACCTTTGCGCGACAACGCTCTTTCCAGGCCTCAGCCATGCCGTTCCTGCGCGTGGCGTCGAGGTCGTCCAGAAGCGACTCGTACCGAAGGAGAAAAAGCGCCGCCCGGGCGGCTCGGGAAAGTTTTCCCGCCTTATCAAAGTCAACGGACTCAAGGCCGATCTTCTCCCGGAAGGCTTCTGCCGCGGCAGCCGCAGCCGCGCGAACCGCTTTGCTTTTCTCTGACATCAGCTTCTCCGGCAAAGCGCTTTCGATAAAGACGAGAATATCCTTCTCCGCGGCGCCCGCCTTCGAGAGCCGTGCGATGCCGTCCGTGACGCCGAAAACGGAAATGCTGAGGTTTTCGGGGTGAAAAACAATGCGCTCAAGCGCCTTGCTGACGGGACTCTGCTTTCTCATGGAAGCCTCCTTTCTTTCTCTCACAGGTTTAATGGTAGAGGGGTCTGCGTCGAAAAATGGCGCAGCAAAGATTCCGGAAAGCTGAGTTGAGACGCTGTATGAAAGAGAAAAATCAAGAGGAAATCTGATCTCGGTTGTAATACCTGCGGTGCTTACCCGCAGTAAGAACCGCCGGCTCAATCCATAATCCAGGGATCAATCACGAACTCCCATTCTCTCTCTCAAGGAGATTCCCATGCAGCGGCGCACACTCATTGGTTCAACGTTATCCATCCTCTTCGCTTCTGCGCTTCTCGCCGGGTGCGGGGATAAGGCCGGCGACGCCGCCGGCGGCGCAGCTCCGGAAAAGAAGGAAATCACGCTCGGCGTCACGGCGGGTTCTTCCGAAGAGATCGCCGAACAGGTGGCGATCGTTGCCGCGAAGAGGGGCCTTACCATTCACGTGAAGACCTTCGGCGACTACATTGCGGTCGACACCGCGCTCGCGCAGGGCGACATCGACCTCAATGCCTTCCAGCACGAGCCCTATCTCGTCAACTTCAACGCCAAGAACAACACCGACCTGATCGCGATTGCGAAGACCTATCTCGCGCCGATCGCGGGCTACTCGAAGCGCTGGAAGAGCGTCAATGAGGTGCCTGACGGCGCCACCGTGACGGTTCCGAACGATCCGACGAACGAAGGCCGCGCGCTCTATGAGCTCTCGCGCCTCGGGTGGATCAAATTGAAGGAAGGCGTTTCGACGACGAAGCTGACGCCCAGCGACATCATTGCGAACCCGAAGGGCATCAAGCTCGTGGAGCTCGAGGCCGCGCTTCTGCCGCGGTCGCTCGACGACACGGACGTCGCGATCATCAATGCGGGCTACGCGATCAGCGCCGGCCTCAACAGCCAGAAGGATTCGATCTTCGTTGAATCGACCGAGACGAGTCCCTACGTCAACATCATTGCGGCGAGGAAGGGCACTGAAAAGGATCCGGCCTACCTGAAGGCGGTCGAAGCCTTCCGCTCGCCCGAAATCAAGGCCTTCATCGAGAAGACCTACAAGGGCTCGATTGTTCCTTCGTGGTAATCGAAAGCTTCTCGCCTCACCTTCATCCCTTCGCAGCACCCTAAGGACATTCTTTACATGCGCATCGAAAAGGCCGTCATCCGTCAGATGAAATTGCCCTTCAAGACGGGCTTCCGCACGAGCTTCGGCACGACCGTCGTCAAGGACTTTCTCCTGGTTGAGCTCTACGACGCCAAAAGGCGTTTGGGGCTTGGCGAATGCTCGGCCTTCATGCGTCCCTGGTACAACGAAGAGACGACGGTGGGCGCACGCTATGTGATCCGGGAATTTCTCCTCTCTGAGCTCCTCCGGAGCGAGGAGATTGCGTCGCCCGAAGCGTTTTTCGATCAGACGGCGTGGATTCGCAGAAACCGCATGGCGAGGTCTGCAGTTGACTGCGCGCTCTGGGATCTCTGGAGCCGTGAAAAAGGCATTCCGGAGTGGCGCGCGCTCGGCGGCACTAAGAATGTGATCGAGTCCGGCGTGTCGCTCGGCATTGAAAAGTCGCCGGCGGAGCTCTTGAAGACCATTGAAAAGTATCTGGGCCAGGGCTATCGGCGTGTCAAATGCAAAATTGCGCCCGGCTTCGACCTCGAATACCTGCGCGCGGCACGCCGTGAATTCGGCGACATCATGCTGATGGCGGATGCCAATTCAGCTTATACGCTCGACGACATCGACACCTTCCGTGCGATGGACGAGCTCGACCTCCTCATGATCGAGCAGCCGCTCGCAAGCGACGACATCGTCGACCATCGGCATCTGCAGGCGGCGATCCGCACGCCGGTGTGCCTCGACGAAAGCGTCGACTCGGTCGACGACGCGAGGCGTGCTATCGAGCTCGGAAGCTGCAAGGTCATCAACATCAAGGTGGCGCGCGTGGGCGGCCTCACGGAAGCGCGCCGCATTCAGGAATTTGCCGCCCGTCACAACGTCGGCTGCTGGTGCGGCGGAATGGTGGATGCGGGCGTTGCGCGCGGGCACAACATTGCCGTCGCGACCCTTCCCAACTACGTCTACCCGAACGACATTCCGTCGTCGGACCGCTACTACGCGGACGACCTGGTGACGCCCTCGACCTTCATCGACCGTGAGGCCCATATCACCGCATCGGAACGCCCGGGCACGGGGTTCGAGCCCGACTGGGCGGTGATCGAAAAGCATACGGTCGAAAAAGAAGTTCTCACCAGAGCCGACCTCTGACTCATCCATTCATCACGGAGAGGATCTCTTTCTCCTGTTCCGTAAACCAGGGGTTGAACGTCAGGCGAGCAGTCACTCCGGTACGCTTCTTGTCGCCCCAGGCGCCGTAATGGATGTCCTTTTCGGGGATCCCGCGGCAGGTGGTGGTGGAGGTACGGTCTTCTCCCAACCGGCAGAGGCGGTTCAAGCCTTCTTTCCCGTACTGAGGATTTCCGGGCGAATAGAGAAGCCCCATGTGCGAGAAGCTCGTGATGTTTTCGTCCGGAAGATAGTCGGTCCTCACGACGACCCGCGGGTCATTGCCGGAGAGCTCCGACGCGGTCGATTGATCCCCGTACCAGAGAAAGCGCGTGCGCGGGTTCGTGAAGCGCTTCGGGAACGTTTCAAGAAGCGCCTGAGTATTCACGACCGAATCGTGCTCGCTCATCATGATGACGGCGGGGCGCTCAAAGGGCTTCCTCAGGAGCGCTTCCTCGGCGCTCCGCATCGTGTCGACGAAGGCCGCAAGCGCCTGCACGGGAACGATTGTGTAGCGAAATGGCGTCTGGCCTCCCATCATCGAATCCTCGGGCTCTCTCAGCCAGTTGATGAAGGGCGCGAGAATCGGCGCCATGAAGGCGAGATGCGTGCGCACTTCCACGGCGGGCGAAAAGAGGACGAGCCCGGAGATCCATTCATGGCGGGAAGCGAATTCAATCGCGAGATTGCAGCCCGTTGAGAAGCCGCCGAGCCAGACCTCGGTTTTCTCTCCCTGATGGAGCGTTTTCAGGTCGCGGTCCAGGATCTCCGCCTGCTCCCGCACCACCCGGCGCCAGTCGTCCGCCGTGGGCTCGAGCATGTCTTCGGGCCGCGTGCCGCAGCCCGGAAGGAGCACTGTCCGCACGAGCCATCCGGCATTCGCGTAAGTGCGAGCCTGATCGACGAAGCTCCAGGGCGAGTCGCCGAGTCCGTGAATGAGAAGAATGCCGCGGGTGCCGACGGCGCCTGATGCGGGAAGCGTCTCCGAGGGCGTGTTCCACCGAAGCTCCGCCGCCGTGTCGTCGGACACGAATTTCCGCCGGGCGTTCACCCAGGCGCGCGTTTCTGTGGCATAGGCCGCAAAGGACGTTTGGCCGAGGGGCTGGACGCCCGCAATCTCAGCCTTGGGCGATGTCGCGCACGAAGCGAGCGAGACCGTGAGCGGGAGAGCTGCGAGGACTGCGGCGCCGCCAAGAAGCCGGCGCCGGGAGAGCAGAAAGCGGGGAGAGGACATTCTTTTCATAGCGAAGAAAAGAATAACGGGCCGGAAGGATTCCGGCCCGCTCCGATTACATCAAAAAATTGCGTAATCCGATCAATGGAAGACGTTGATTACATCTTCCGGTGGCAGGTGCGCGCAATGACGTCGAGCTGCTGCTCGCGAGTGAGGTCGATGAACTTCACCGCGTAGCCCGAGACGCGGATCGTGAAGTTCGCGTATTCGGGCTTCTCGGGATGCTCCATCGCGTCGATCAGCTTGTCGGTGCCGAAGACATTGACGTTCAGATGGTGCGCGCCCTGGGCGAAGTAGCCGTCCATCACGGAGACCAAGTTTTCGGCGCGTTCGTCGAGCGAATGGCCGAGCGCGTCGGGACTGATCGTCTGGGTGTTGGAGATGCCGTCGAGCGCGTACTCGTAGGGAAGCTTCGCGACGGAGTTGAGGGACGCGAGAAGGCCGTTCTTTTCCGCGCCGTAGCTCGGGTTCGCGCCGGGCGAGAGCGGTTCGCCCGCCTTTCTGCCGTCGGGAAGCGACCCCGTCGCCTTCCCGTAGACCACGTTCGACGTGATCGTGAGAATCGAGGTCGTGGGTTCGGAATGACGGTAGGTCGGGTAGTGGCGGACCTTTTCAATGAAGGTTCTGAGAAGCCACACGGCCAATTCGTCCGCGCGCTCGTCGTCGTTGCCGTAGTGCGGGAAGTCGCCCTCGACCTCGAAGTCGACCGCCACGCCCTTGTCGTTGCGGATGGGCTTCACCTTCGCGTACTTGATGGCGCAGAGGGAGTCGACGACGTGCGAGAAGCCGGCAATGCCCGTCGCGAACGTGCGGCGGACGTCGGTATCGATGAGCGCGAGCTCGGCGGCTTCATAGAAGTACTTGTCGTGCATGTAGTGAATGAGGTTGAGCGTATTCACGTAAATGCCGGCAAGCCACTCCATCATGGGGTCGAAGCGCGCCATGACTTCGTCGTAATCGAGGAATTCCGACGTGATCGGACGATAGGCCGGACCCACCTGAGCGCCCGACTTCTCATCAACGCCGCCGTTGATGGCGTAGAGCATGCACTTGGCGAGGTTCGCGCGGGCGCCGAAGAACTGCATTTCCTTGCCGGTTTCGGTCGCCGAGACGCAACAGCAGATCGAGTAGTCGTCGCCCCAGACCGGACGCATGACGTCGTCGTTTTCATACTGGACGCTCGAAGTGAGGCACGAGATCTTCGCGGCATAGCGGCGGAAGGCCTCAGGAAGCGCCTTCGTGTAGAGGACCGTCAGGTTGGGTTCGGGCGCCGGATCCATGTTTTCGAGCGTATGGAGGAAGCGGAAGTCCGTCTTCGTCACCATCGGGCGGCCGTCCATGCCGATGCCGGCCATCTCAAGCGTCGCCCAGACCGGGTCGCCCGAGAAGAGCTGGTTGTATTCCGGAATGCGGGCGAACTTCACCATGCGGAACTTCATGACGAGATGGTCGATGAGTTCCTGGGCTTCGCTTTCCGTGAGCGTTCCTTCCTTCAGGTCGCGCTCGAGGTAGATGTCGAGGAAGGTCGAAATGCGGCCCACCGACATCGCGGCGCCGTTCTGCGTGCGGATGGCGGCGAGGTAGCCGAAGTAAAGCCACTGCACGGCTTCGCGGGCATTCACTGCAGGCTTCGAAATATCAAAGCCGTAGCTCTTTGCGAGCTCCTTCATCGCCATGAGGGCGCGGATCTGTTCGCTGATCTCCTCGCGCTGGCGGATGACTTCGTCGCTCATCATTCCGCAGCCGCAGTTTTTGAGATCGCGCTTCTTTTCAGCGATCAGATGATCGATGCCGTAGAGCGCAACGCGGCGGTAGTCGCCCACGATGCGGCCGCGCCCGTAGGTGTCGGGAAGACCCGTGATGATCTTATTCTTGCGCGCCGCACGCATTTCGGGCGTGTAGGCGTCGTAGACGCCCTGGTTGTGCGTCTTGCGGTATTCGTTGAAGATCTGATCGAACTTCGCATTGGGTTCGTACCCGTAGGTGCGGCAGGCTTCCTGGGCCATGCGGATGCCGCCGTAGGGCATGAAGGCGCGCTTCAGGGGCTTGTCGGTCTGGATGCCCACCACCTTCTCGAGATCCTTCAAAGCCGGATCAATGTAGGCGGCAGGATAGGCAGTAATCGAGGAGACGATTTCGGTCTCCATGTCGAGGACGCCGCCCTTGGCGCGTTCTTCCTTCTGGAGTTCGGAGAGGCGTCCCCAGAGCTTTTGCGTCGCTTCAGTGGGGCCGGCGAGGAAGTCGCTACCGCCCGAATACGGGGTGTAGTTGTTCTGAATGAAGTCGCGGACGTTTATGTCGCGCTTCCAGTGCGTTCCCGTAAAGGTGCGCCAGGCTTCAGTCATGGTGGAACTCCTATGATTTGAAAATGAAAAATTAAGGAAAGCTGGGGAAATCGGTACTGCTAAATCTCCGCGGACCCGCATCCGAGAATGCGCTCGGCATTGAGGATGCGTTCCCTTGAAGGCGGCGGGAGGCCCTTCGTGCGGCAGGGAATGCCGAGCGCCTCCCACTTGGGTTCTGCAAAGCTGTGAAAGGGGAGAACCTCGACGCGACGGACGTTCTTGAGCGTCTTGATGAAGCCGGAGAGCGCTTCCAGGGCCTCATCCTCATCCGTCCATTCGGGCACGAGGACGTGCCGGATCCAGACGGGCTTCTCCTTATCCGAGAGATAGCGCGCGAAGTCGAGAATCGTTTCGTTTGTGAAGCCCGTGAGCTTCTTGTGAGCGTCGGGGCGGATGTGCTTGATGTCGAGGAGCACGAGGTCGGTGACGGCCATCAGGCGCTCGAACCTCGCAAGATTTTCGGATTCGCGCGTAAAGGGAAGTCCGCTCGTGTCGATCGTGGTCGATACGCCCGCACGCTTTGCTTTTTCAAAAAGCTCCGTCACGAATTCAATCTGCAGGAGCGGCTCCCCGCCGCTCACGGTGATGCCGCCCTTTTCGCCCCAGTAGGGACGGTAGCGGAGCGCCCGCTCGAGGACTTCGTCGGGCGTGACGATTTCCCCCGTCTGAATGCGCCAGGTATCCGGATTGTGGCAGTAGACGCAGCGCATGCGGCAGCCCTGCACGAAGACGACGAACCGTACGCCGGGTCCGTCGACGGATCCGAATGTCTCGTAAGAATGAATGCGGCCGGTGGTCATGGCGGGCGAAGGAATCCTCTGTCGGTCGGGTTCATGGGGGACTTCCCTAGGGAGAAGCCCTCTCTTTTTGCCAATCCTTACTCTAAGCGAAGGCGCGCCGCAAGTCATCAGTCCTTCGGATGAGTTTGGGTGGGGAAAAGGCCTTGCGAAGACTACCGAAAGCAGCCGTTTCCGACTGAAGTGAAATTGTGTCCGGCGGCGTCGAAATGTTGTCGCGCATTGCCGGGACGCAGGCGAAAAGAAAAGCCCGCGGAATGAAAGCAGCATTCCCGCGGGCTGATAGAAGATTTGGATTTGTTAGATAGGCATCGTCAAAGCACGCGTGCAAGGAAGGATTTCGTGCGCTCTTCCTTAGGCGCAACGAGGATCTCCTCGGGCGAGCCTTCCTCGATGATGTGGCCGCCGTCCATGAAGACCACGCGGTCGGCGACTTCACGCGCGAATCCGATTTCGTGCGTGACGACGATCATCGTCATGCCGGAGTCAGCGAGGCGCTTCATGACGGAGAGCACTTCGCCCACGAGTTCGGGGTCGAGCGCCGAGGTGGGTTCGTCAAAGAGCATCACCTTCGGTTCCATCGCGAGCGCGCGGGCAATAGCGACGCGCTGCTGCTGGCCGCCCGAGAGGCTCGCCGGATAGTCGTTCGCCTTTTCGAGAAGCCCGACGCTCTTCAGGAGCTCAAGCGCCTTCCTGCGGGCGGGCTCCTCCGCAACCTTGAGAACGATCTGCTGCGCGAGCATAACGTTTTCAACGACCGTCTTGTGGGGCCAGAGGTTGAAGCGCTGGAAGACCATGCCGAGATGCTCGCGCACCTTGTTGAGGTTCGTCTTCGGATTCGTCACTTCGACGCCGTTCACGAAAATCTTCCCCGAGGTCGGAACCTCGAGCTCGTTGATGCAGCGGAGCATCGTCGACTTGCCCGACCCCGAGGGGCCGAGGACCACGACCTTTTCGCCCGGGCGGACGGAAAGGTTGATGCCGTCCAGGACCACATGATCCCCGAAGGCCTTCTTCAGGTTCTGAATTTCAACGATGGCGTTTTTGCTTTCTTCACTCATGACGTGCTCCCAAGACCGTTGTCGCCGCGCCCGAGCCTTGCTTCAAGGCGGCGGATGCCCCAGGCGAGAAGCAGCGTCATCACCCAGTAGACGCAGGAAATCGTGATGTAGGGTTCCCAGTAGCGGGCGGAGGCGCCGGCCACCGTGCGGGCGGCGTAGGCAAGTTCAGCGAGACCGATCGCGGACACCAGGGACGAATCCTTCAGAATGGCGATCGCGTTGTTGCCGAGCGCGGGAAGCATCCGGCGGAAGGCCTGCGGCAGGATGATCTTGCGCATGGCCTGGAAGTAGGTCATGCCGAGCGACCGGGCGGACTCCATCTGACCCTTGTCGAGCGACTGGATGCCGGCGCGGAAGATTTCGCACATGTAGGCGCCGGAATTCAAAGTGATCGCGCAGATGCCCGCGAGCATGGCGCCGTAGTTGGCGCGGATTTCGCGCGCGAGCGCGCCGTCGATGAGGAGGCCGTCGATCGGATGAATGAAGATCGGGAGCACCGCAAAGTGCATGAGAAAGATCTGCACGAAGAGCGGCGTGCCGCGAAAGAAGCTCACGTAGACCGCGATCGGCCAGCGCACGCCGAAATGGAGAAACGACTTTGCGGGTTCGTAGCGCGCGGAGGCGAGGCGCCCCATGCCGAGGAGCGTGCCGAGAATCATGCCGAGGAAGACGCAGATCACGGTGATCTGAACGGTCATCCAGGCGCCGTGCACGAAGAGCGGCCAGTATTCAACGATGACGTCGGAATGAAAACCAAACATTGAGGGTCCGTTTATAGAAACGCGCCGGCGCCCATTTTTTCAGGACGCCGACGTGGCTTGGAAAAATGACTGGAGAGGAGGGAGCGCTGCGGGCCGCTTCTCAAAACCGGGCGGCTTCAGGAACGCTTCCCTTCGCAATCGGGTTCAGGCGATCAGCGGGGAAGCTTCGGAGCATCCGTGCCGAACCACTTCTGATAGACCTTGTTGTAGGCGCCCGAGGAAATGGCCTTTTCGAGGCCGTTGTTCACGTCGTTCAGAACCTTCGTGTTGCCCTTTCTCACGCCGATGCCGAAGTACTGTTCGGCAAAGCCCGGATCGCGGCACTGGTTGAACTTCTTCTCGGGGTTCTGCTTCACGTACCACTGCAGAACGCCCACGTCGCCGATCATCGCGTCGACGCCGCCGTTGGCGAGCTCTTCAAGCGCGAGGGGCGTGTTGTCGAAGCGGCGGATGTTGGTCGAGGCCTTGCCGAATTCCTGCGAGGCGGCAATGTCGCCCGCAGAAGCGTTGACCACGGCGATGAGCTTGCCCTTCAGGTCCTTCAGGCTCGTAATCTTCAGGTTCGAATTCGTGAGAATGAGCTGGTGGGCGAGGAAGTAGGGGTGCGAGAAGTCGACGGCTTCCTTGCGCTTTTCCGTGATCGTGATGCCCGACATGACGATGTCGCGGTCGCCGTTGTTGAGGCCGGCGAAGATGCCGTCCCAGGGCGTGTTGATGAATTCAACTTCGAAGCCGCCCGCCTTGGCGATTTCCTTCATGAGGTCCACGTCGAAGCCGACGAGCTCCTTATTGGGCGTTTCGTATTCGAAGGGTCGGTAGGTCGCACCCGTGCCGACCGTGTAGGTCGCGGCGCTGGCGATGCCGGCGGCGAGGGCGGCAGAGAAGAAAGCGGCTGCAAAGACGGCTTTGGTCTTCAGAGACATGTTCTTAAAACTCCAGAAAATGAGTGTGCGGATGCGGACGCACGGAAGGAAAGTAGAAAATTACCGGGCGTGATTGTGGGCGTTTTGTCCCGCGCGCGTAAAGGTCTGGCGGGCAAAGAATAGAGGGTTTTATGAGCTAACCGAGGTTCTCTACGAAAAGAAGGTTAGTTGCCGGCAATTGTCGACAAGTTGATCGGTTTGATTGGCAACTCTCACGTCATTAAGCGACATAATCTCTTTCGCTAGAATTGAAACTTTTGGGCGCTGCCCGCTCTATTCATCAGGGAATTTTTCATGGACGAGGAGAGCCTCTTCCGCGACATTCACAGTCATCTCATGCTTCAGGCCAGGGAAGGTCAGAAGATGGACACGGAAATGAAGCTCGCGGAACGGTTCAATGTATCGCGCTACCGCGTGCGCCGGGTGCTCGACATTCTTTCGAGAATGGGGGTTGTTCATCGTGCCCAGAAGCGCGGCCTCACGCTTGTGTCGCCCGAACCCGAGGATCTCTCCAAAAGCATCGGTTCGCAGATTCAATCGGTCGGATTCAACGCCATGGAATTCAGTGAGGCGAGGGATCTGATGGAGAGCGCGGTGCTTTCGCTTACCGTTAAACGCATGACTCCGATGCAGCTCGGGCGTCTTGCCGACACGTTCAGCCAGCTCGAGCGCGTGAATTTGTCCCCCGTGGCGGCGCTCTCGATTCACAAGTCCTTTCATTCGCTCTTTCTTGAAGGCTGCGGCAACCGCGTGCTTCAGGTGTTTGCTGCGGCGCTCCTCTCCGAGTGCGCGCAGAAGCTTGCCGAAGCCGGCGACAACCTGCCGGGGAGCTTCGTATCGGAGATTATTTCGCTCGACCGCGATCTTCTGGCGGCCCTCCGCGCGGGCGACGATGAAGCTTCGCGGGCGGCTCTGGTCGAACTGATTGATGCGGAGGTCGCGGCTGCCGCGGCCTACGGCATCAAGGCGGAGTGACCCGTCTTCCGGGCCAATCCGCCTTTCTCTGGGAAAAAAGCGATTACGCCTCGAAGCGGTCGCGGGTCTTCGGAGCCGCGGCGAGAAGGCTCACGATTTCCGTGCGGAAGTCCTTCACGCCTTCGAGCGCCATCAGGCGGCGGGCGAGTTCTGCAGAATCCGCTTCAAAAAGCACCATTTCCGTAACGGAACGGAATTTCCTGAGAAGCGCTTCGTCGGTCACCGGATTGGTTGGAGCGCCCAGGGGCATCGGGACGCGCTCTTCCCAGCTGCGGCCGTCCGCGAGCGTCACCCGCACGATCGGTTCGTCATCGTCCTTCTGCGAGGGATCAATTTCAAAGCGGATCCGCTTCATCATCTCGGCAACTCTCGGATCCTCGCGGCGGCTTCTTGCAAAGGACGCGAGGCTTGCCGAACCGAAAACGAGGTCCGCAGCGACGCTGTAGGGGATCGATAGCTGCGCCGCGTTCATCGGGTGGATGGCGAACTTGCCGCACATGCCGTGCACGAAGGGATTGATGATGACGAGGATTTCCTTGATTTCATCCGCCTTGAAGCCGTGGCTCGCCATCAGGTTGTCGACGGCGTCGATCGAGGAGTGGGTTGACCGGCAGGAGGCATGGGGCTTGATCGAGACGCGCGCGAGCTTCCAGTTTGTCCCCAGGTCCCTCAACCACGCATCGGGGTCGGAAGAGGCGGGCGCAAAGCTCTTATTGAAGCCGCCCCAGACTTCCTCAAAGACCATGGAGGGACCGGTGAAGCCCTCCCTGGCGAGCACGGCGCTCATGAGGCCGCCCCAGGCGGCGTGTCCGGCGTGAAGGCGCTTATTCTGCGCGCCGTCGTGTACGCAGGACCAGAGTCCGGATGCAAAGGAGCTTGCGAGCCCGAGCGCCATTTCGGTCTGACGTTCGTCGAGCTCCAGAATTTTGGCGGCAGCCGCGGCGGCGCCGAAGGGGCCGCAGGTGCCCGTTGAATGAAAGCCCGCGCCGTTATGCGCTTCATAGGCGCCGCAGGCTTCAAGCGCCCGGCGGGCAACATCGTAGCCGAGAACGACGGCGGCAATGAATTCCTCTCCCGTCACCTTGCGGCCGGAAAGCTCAACGGCGGCAACAGCGGCCGGGACGACGACGGCGCCTGAATGGTCGCACCCGCCCGTGTCGTCGAGCTCAAAGGCGTGCGAAGCCGTGCCGTTGATGAGCGCGGCATTGAGCGGTGAAACCGTTTCGCCGGCACCCCAGAGGGAGGCCCTTCCTTCGCCTTCGCCCGCGCCCCGAAGGGTTTTGAGCAGGAGCTGGGGCTCGGGCGCAATCGCCCCCGCAATGCCCGCTCCGATGCTGTCGAGGATGTGCCTTACGGCTTTTTCGGCGATGGGGCGGGGCAGGTCGGCATAGGTCGTGCCGACAATGAAGCGCGCGAGCTTCGCGCTTTTGGTTTCTGTGATGTCCGTCATGGCTGAGGTCCTTCAAGGAAAGCGTGTTCTTGTGAAGGGAATGGTACGTCGGAAGGCATTTTGACGGTCTGTAAAGAGCTTCCCCTTATGCTGACCATAATCAACATGTTGGCGCCATTATCTTTTATATTGTCGACAATATGGAAGATAATGGCGTTCATCAAGATTATTTTGTTGCTTTTAAAGGAGAACCAGCATGAGCAACCAGGACAGCAAGAGCCGCAGCGGCCGTTTCGACCTTCCCGCCAATGAGCTCGTTGAAAACTTCAACGCCACGATTCCGTTCGAACAGCGCGTTTGCCCGTTCGACATTCAGGATTCGCAGGCGCATGCGACGATGCTTGCCCGTCAGGGCATCATCAGCCGGGAAGATGCCGAAGCCATCTGCGCCGGACTCGATAAGGTCGCCGAAGAAATCCGCGCCGGGAAATTCGTCTTCTCCGTCAAGGACGAGGACATCCATATGGCGATCGAAAAGCGCATGACCGAGATCGTCGGACCGGCGGGCGGGCGCCTCCATACCGGCAGAAGCCGCAACGACCAGACGACGACTTCTACGAAGATGTATCTGCGCCATGCGATTCGCGAGGTGCAGAAGGGAATCCGCGCGCTCCAGGCGGAATTCATCACGATTGCCCGGGCCAACATGTCGGTGATCATGCCGGGCTACACGCACATGCAGACCGGTCAGCCCATCCTCTTCTCGCACTGGATGATGGCCTTCTTCTGGATGATGGAGCGCGACTTCACGCGCTTCGGCGACCTCTACCGCCGCATGGGCCGCTGCCCCCTGGGCGCGGCAGCGCTCGCCGGCACGGACTTCCCGATCGATCGCGAATACACGGCTCAAAGGCTCGGGTTCGACGGCCCGACCGAGAATTCGATCGACAGCGTTTCCGACCGCGACCATATGGTCGAATTCAATGCGGCTGCCGCGATGTGCTACATGCATCTCTCGCGCCTTGCCGAAGAGCTCGTCACCTTCTCGACTCAGGAATTCAAGTTCGTTGAGCTCTCCGACGACTTCTGCACCGGCTCCTCGATCATGCCGCAGAAGAAGAACCCGGACATCGCCGAAAAGATCCGCGGCAAGACGGGCCGCATGTACGGCAACCTGATGGCGATGCTCACCATCATGAAGGGCATCCCGCTCGCCTACAACACGGACCTTTCGGAGGATAAGGAACAGGTCTTCGACTCCATAGACACGCTTCTCGACAGCCTCGCCATCATGACGCCGATGATCGCCAAGATGCGCGTCAACGCTCCGAAGATGCGCGCTTCGGCCGACCTCGGCTACGCCAACGCCACGGACCTTGCCGACTATCTCGCGAAGAAGGGCATCCCCTTCCGCGAAGCGCACCACATCGTGGGCGCCATGGTCAACTACGGCATCAAGCACGGCAAGCGCCTCGACGACTTCACTATGGAGGAGTACAGAAGCTTCTCCGACCGCATCGAAGAGGATATCCGTGAGGAAATCAATCTCGAAACGTGCGTGCGCGCACGCCGCTCCTTCGGCGGCACGGCGCCCGAGCGCGTCGCCGAGCAGCTCGGCCGCGCCGAAGCCGTTCTCGCCCGCGAGGACGAGGAACTGAAGCGCTGAATCCCGGCGGCTTCCCCTTTATCGACTTTTCTCTCCTGACCCATCCCGCAGACTTCTTCCGGAGTCTGCGGGAGAGGTCGATTCACCCTCGATTTCTCTCATTCCCAGAGGAGAATTCCCATGGAAATGGATCTCAATTTCTGGCTGCAGCTCCTTACCGTTGCCTTCTGCATCGGTCTCGGCGGCAGATACGGCGGCGTGGGCCTTGGTGCTGCGGGCGGTCTCGGCGTCTGCATTCTCGTTCTGCTTTTCGGTCTCAAGCCGAGTTCGCCCCCGGTGTCGACCATTCTCATTATCGTGGCCGTGATTGCCTGCACCTCGATTCTGCAGGGCGCGGGCGGTCTCGACTGGATGGTGAGAATTGCCGAAAGAATGCTGAGAAAGTGGCCTAAGGCGATTACGTTCGTGGCGCCTTTCGTCTGCTCGCTCTTCGTGATTTTTGTCGGCACGGCCTACGTTGCCTTTGCGGTCTATCCGGTCGTCGCAGAAGTCGCAACGCAGGCGCGCGTTCGTCCCGAACGCCCGATTGCCGCTTCCGTCATCTCGGCGGGCATTGCGGTTGTGGCTTCGCCCATGAGCGCGGCTACCGCCGCGCTCGTTGCAGCGCTTTCGCCCTACAACGTCTCGCTGATCGAGATTCTCATGATCACGGTCCCGGCCTTCCTGATCGCGACCTGCTGCACGTGCCTCGCGGTCTACTGGAAGGGCACGGAACTTGAAAACGACCCGGAATTCCGCCGCCGCGTTCAAAGCGGAGACTTCCAGGATCTCGTCATGACGGAAAAGAAGAATGAGAAGGAAGATCCGGCGAAGATGAAGAAGGTCCGCCTCTCGGTCGGCATCTTCGGCCTCGGCGTCGCCACTGTTCTTATTCTCGGCTTCTTCAAGGAACTCCTCCCCGTCTGGACGGTTGCCGGAAAGACGAGCACGCTGCCGATTCCTCAGCTCATTCAGATGGTGATGCTTGCCTGCGGCCTCTTCATCATCGTCGCCTGCCGTATTCCGTCGCACAAGTTTGCCGACGGCTCGGTCTTCCGCGCGGGCCTCATCGGCGTTGTCGGCGTCTTCGGCGTTTCCTGGCTTACGGGCACCTTCTTTGATGCCTATCACGACGGCTTTGTGGAACTTTTCAAGGTGATGGCCGAGTCGACTCCGCTTCTCTTCGGCGTCGTGCTCTTTCTCTTCTCCGCCGTCATCCTGAGTCCGTCCGCTACGGTCGTCGCCCTGATGCCTCTCGGCGCCGCCATCGGCATCCCGCCGCTCCTCCTCGTTGCCCTTTATCCGGCAAGCTGCGGCGACTTCCTGATCCCGGGGGGCGCGCAGATCGGCTGCTGCTCCTTTGACCGTACGGGCACCACGCATCTCGGCAGCTGGGTGCTAAACCACTCCTACCTGATACCGGGCTTTGTCCACATCATTTCGGGTGTTGCGGCCGGCTATGGAATCTACTGCCTTATCGGGTAATTCCCGCCATTTCAAAAAAGGCGGCGGCACCTCTAAAATCTGACCGTTTCCCGTGCGCTGTTCGAAATTTTCATTTCGGACAGCGCTTCTCTCATTCAGAA
Source organism: Sutterella faecalis (assembly GCF_006337085.1). Classification (GTDB taxonomy): domain Bacteria; phylum Pseudomonadota; class Gammaproteobacteria; order Burkholderiales; family Burkholderiaceae_F; genus Sutterella; species Sutterella faecalis. The sequence continues at coordinate 2,634,365 of NZ_CP040882.1, forward strand.
ATTCCCTCTTACCACCATGGAAATGGATCTTTCTTTCTGGCTGCAGCTTGCGGTCGTGCTCGTCTGCGTCGCGATCGGCGGCAGACTGGGCGGCGTGGGCCTCGGCGCAGCGGGCGGTCTCGGCGTCTGCATTCTGGTTCTCGGCATGGGCATTCAGCCGGGCTCGCCCCCGGTCTCGGTCCTCCTCATCATCACGGCGGTGATTGCCTGCACGTCCGTGCTTCAGGGCTCGGGCGGCCTCGATCTTCTCGTGCGCTGGGCGGAGAAGCTTCTTCGCAAGTGGCCGCGTGCGATTACCTTCGTGGGCCCGCTGGTCTGCTCCTTCTTCGTGATGCTGGTCGGCACGGCCTATGTCGCCTTCGCCGTCTACCCGGTGGTGGCTGAAGTCGCTGCGTCGGCGAAGGTCCGTCCCGAGCGCGCGGTTTCCGCTTCCGTCATCTGCGCCGGCATCGGCGTGATGGCCTCTCCCATGTCGGCCGCCATGGCGGCGATGGTGGGCATTATGGCGATGCAGGGCATTGCCTTCTGGCAGATCCTTGCCTGCACGGTTCCGACCTTCATCCTCACCGTTCTCGTAACGGCGCTTTCCGTTTTCTGGCGCGGCTGCGAGCTTGAGGACGATCCTGAATTCAAGCGCCGCCTTGCAAACGGCGACTACCAGTGGCTCGCAGGCGTCAATGCCGAGCAGAAGTATGAAGAGAAGCCCTTTGCCCGTCGTGCAGTGGGGATCTTCCTCATCGGCATCCTCGTCTCGATCTGCATGGGCTCGATCCCGGGCCTTCGTCCGGCCTGGGAAGCCGCTGGAAAGGTTTCTCAGCTCCCGATCCCGTCGCTCATTCAGATGGTGATGCTCGCCACGGCCTTCTTCATCATTCTCCTCTGCCGCGTGCCGCCCGAAAAATTCGCGTCCGGGTCGGTCTTCCGTTCCGGCCTCATCGGCGTCGTCGGCGTTTTCGGCATTGCCTGGTGCACGGGTACATTCTTCGACCTTCACACGAAGCTTCTCGCCGACGTCTTCTCGAGCTTCGCGAAGGATGCGCCCTTCGTCTTCTGCCTCGCGGCCTTCTGCGCCTCGAGCGTCATCTTCTCGCCCACGGTCTCGACCACGATCATGATGCCGCTCGGCCTCAAGTTCGGGCTGCCGCCCGAATTCCTCATCGGCACCTGGGCCTGCTGCTTCGGCGACTTCATGATTCCGGGCGGCGCTCAGATCGGCTGCACGGCCTTCGACCGTACGGGGACGACCAAGCTCGGGAGCTTCGTTATCAACCATTCGTATCTGCGCCCGGGGCTCGTCTTCGTGGTGAGCGGCACGATCATCGGCTGGTGCATTTCGAAGATCGTTTTCTAAAACGAACGAGCTTTTCCGGAGAAGCGTCGCTTCCGACGCTTCCCCGTGGAAATGCAAAAAGGCCGGAGTTCCTCAGCGGGAAATCCGGCCTTTGAATTTTTGGTGCGGGATGAAGGCGGTTTTTTAAGCCTTCTGCGGCAGGAGCGCTTCGATCAACTCCGCCTCAAAGGCCAGCAGCAGGCTGTCCTCATGGAGCGCCGCCCCGTCGATGAGGAAGACGTCTTCGGCGCGTTCGCCCAGGGTCGCAATCTTCGCGGTCTGCAGATTGACGCTGTATTTGGCGAGAACCTGCGAGATTGCGTAGAGAAGCCCGATTCTGTCCGTACCGACGAGATTCAGAATGAAGGCTCGGTGCGATTCGTCCGGGTGGATGTTGACGCTCGGGCGCGTGGGGAAGTGTCTTGAGCGGCGCGAGAGCCGGGCCTTCGGCGCGGGGGGCAGGGGCTTTTCGGAAATCAGAGCATCTGCGAGGCTCTTTTCCATCTGTGCGAGCTTCTCGGGCGAATCAAACCGCCCGAAGGCATCAGCGACAAGAAACGTGTCGAGCGCCCAGCCGTGGCGCGTGGTGTGCACCCGGGCGTCCACGACGGAAAGCGAATTCTTCCCGAACCAGGCGACGGACCGGAGGAAGAGGTCCTTCCGGTCGCGAAGGTAAAGGAGAATCGTGAGGCTTTCCGTTGAGGCATTCCGCTTCACGCGGACGATGGGCGTTGAGTCCATCACGTGGAGCGCGAGCATCTCGGTGTGCCAGGCAATTTCTTCGCTCGTATGGCGCATGAAGTAGACGAGGTCGAGCTCCCGCCAGAGGCGGCTGCGGGCTTCGTCGGAGACGCGCCCGTGGAGAAGTTCAATCGCTTCCCTGCGCCGCCTTTCGGCAACGTCGGCGAGCGTGGCTTCGCCGCCCGAGCCGACAAGGCGTTCGAGCGCGGCATGGTAGAGGTTTTCAAGGAGCGCCGCCTTCCAGGGCGTCCATACCTTGGGCGAGGTCGCACGGATGTCGGCGACGGTGAGAAGGTAGAGCGCATCGAGCCGCTCCTTGGTTCCCACGAGGCGGATGAAGCGCTCAACCACTTCCGGGTCTGAAATGTCCTCCTTCTGCGCCACGCGGCTCATGACGAGGTGCTCGCGCACGAGGAAGGTGATGAACTCCGTGTCTTCATGGAAAAGTCCGAAGCGGCTGCAGAAGATCTCCGCCTTCTCGGCGCCGATCACCTCGTGGCCGCCCCCGAGGCCTTTGCCGATATCGTGAAAGAGCCCGGCAATGATGAGCCTCCACGAGTCGGGAAGCGCCGTCATGAGCTGCGTGCAGAGGGGATACTCGTGGGCGTGTTCGGAGCGGCGGAAGCGGCAGAGGTTCTTGACGACAAGGATCGTGTGCTGGTCGACCGTGAAGATGTGGTAGAGATCGTGCTGCATCTGCCCGACGACATGCCGGAAGGCCGGCAGCATGCGGGAAAGAATCCCCCAGGCATTCATCATGGCGAGCGCATCGTCGGCGCCTTTTTCAAGCTTGATGATGTCGAGGAAGGTTTTCTGGTTTTCCGGATCCTCGCGGTAGGCAACGCCGATTTTCGGCGTCGCGTGCCAGAGGGCGCGCAGGAGCCTCGTTGAAAAGCGGGTGAGCTCTGGGTGGAGCGCAAAGACGAGGAAGGTGCGCAGAATCGCCTTCGGGTTCTTTTCGTAGACGTCGTCCCCGGCAATATCCATTTCATCGCCGAGCGCGAGAAAGTCGGCGGAAAGACGCACGGGCGTGGCGAGCGCCGACCCGCCGACAAGGCGGTCCGAAATGGTCTGGAGCTGGATGATCGACATCTGGACGACCGACTTGGCATTCCAGTAGTAGCGCTTCATGAGGGCTTCAGAGGCCCGCATGAGCCCCGTCGCCTTGTAGCCGAGCCGGGCGGCGAGCGCTTCCTGAACGTCGAAGAGAAGCCGGTTTTCGTCGCGGTTCGTGAGAAGATGGAGCTCGATTCTGAGCTTCGCGAGAAAGCGGAAGCACTCCTCGATCGTATGCATCTCGCGCTCGGTGATGAGGTCCGCGTCCTTCATGCCCTGAAGGCTGTCTGCCAAGCCCGCCGCACGGGCGCACCAGAGAAAGACCTGAAGGTCTCTCAGGCCTCCGGGCGACTCCTTGAGGTTGGGTTCGAGCGCGTAGGGCGTGTCCTCGTACTTCTGGTGCCTGCGGCGGAGTTCGAGCATCTTGTCGCGAAAGAAGGCGCGTGCGTCGAGGCTCGCAAAGAAGTCGTCGCGGGATGCGTCGTAAAGCGTTCGTTCGCCCCAGAGAAAGCGGCTCTCAAGATAGGTGGTGGCGATCGAAACGTCTTCGGCCGCTTCCGCCGTGAATTCCTTTTCCGTTCTGACGGCTGCGCCCACGGTGAGGCCGAGCTCCCAGAGGGCGGCGAGGAAGGCCGAGATTTTTGTTTTCGTCTCCTCATCTTCTCCCCGGTCGTCTGAAAGAAGAACGAGGAGGTCGATGTCGGAGTGAGGAAAAAGCTCTCTGCGCCCGTACCCCCCGACGGCTGCGAGCGCGAGACCGTCGGAGGGAAGCTCCGCCAGACTTCCGAGCGCGAGAACGGCGCGGTCGAGCGCCCGGCTGTGCGCCGTGAGGCATGCCGTCGTGTCGTGCGATTCGTGCCAGGCGTCGGCAATGCGCGCGCGGTCTTCCTTAAAGCGCTCGACGACGGCGCTCAACTTTTCCGGACTGATTTCCATGGCGACCGGGACTCCGCAGAAAGAAAAAGCAGGAATAAGAAAAAGGCGATCCTCGCGAGCCGGCGATTGATGCCGGCGGACGGACCGCCTTTTCCGGAGACTAAGGGATGAAAAGAGAATTCTTAGAGATTCTCAGGGAGCTTCCATCCCTTCACGAAGGCGGGAGGCGCCTGAGTGCCCTTGCTCACCGTGAGAACGTCGTAGCCCGTTTCGGTGACGAGCACCATGTGCTCCCACTGCGCGGAAAGCGAATGGTCCTTCGTGACGACCGTCCACCCGTCGCCGAGCATGGTGACGCCGTAGCGCCCCGCATTCACCATGGGTTCGACCGTGAAGACCATGCCGGGCTCGAAGACGGGCGTCTGATGGTGGACCGGGAAGTGATTGACGTGGGGCTCTTCATGGAAGCCCTTGCCGATGCCGTGGCCGCCGTAGTCGCGCACGACGGAGATGCCGTTCTGATCCGCATAGCGCTGGCAGGCAATGCCGATGTCGTTGAAGCACCCGCCAGGGCGCACGGCGTCGATGCCCGCCCACATCGTATTGAAGGCAAGGTCGACCATGCGCTTGCCGGCGATGGTGGGCTTGCCGACGATGAACATTCTCGAGGTGTCGCCGTGGTAGCCGTTCTTGATGCTCGTCACATCGATGTTGACGATGTCGCCCTGCTTCAGGATTTTCTTGTCGCTCGGAATGCCGTGGCAGACGACGTGATTGATCGAAATGCAGGTCGTCGCCGGATAGGGCGTCATTCCCGGAGGCGTGTAGCCGAGGCAGGCTGGAATGCACTTCTGCACGTTCACCGTGTAGTCGTAAGCGAGGCGGTCAAGTTCGCCGGTGGAGACGCCGGGCTTCACGAAGGGCGTGAGATAGTCGAGGAGCTCGGCCGCAAGACGGCCGGCAATGCGGAGTCCCGCAATGTCCTCGGGCGTTTTGATGGAAATCGCCATGATGTCTCTGTGTAATGGAAAACTGGAAGAAGGAAATCAGGCTCCGGACGAAAGCGCCGGTGAGGGAGCGAGCAGAGGCGCGCCATCTCCCTGAGGCTTCTCCGGAGCGGATGCGCAAGGGAAAAGGAAGCCTTCTCCTCGCGGAAGGTGCCCACATTCTAATGAGGTGAAGCGCATTAAGGCCCGTCAGTCGTCGGTAAACACGTCCGGAAGAAAACTGCTGCAACGATATATTTCTAAGGTTTCGCTAACGAAGGACTAACGATTCGCTAATGTGGGCGGCCTAGAGTTGTAAACATCAAGGGGAGGCGAGAGCGCCTCCCGGCCGGAAGACTTGGAGAAGCGGAAAATCAATTCCGCTCGAAAAGATCCGGCAGTTTCAAATAAGAAGGCTCCCTTTTGAATGGGGAGCCGGGAGAGAAAATCATGACCCGCCGCACCAATCTTCGTCTTGCCGCTCTGGCTTCGATTGCCGCACTTGCCTTTGCCGCTGCGCCTGCCGTGCAGGCTGCCGGCCCCTCGGGCTTCGATGCTCCGGCTTCTGCCGAGGCCCGCGCCCCGCAGGGGTTCGGCAACAACAAGCTCGTCACCGTTCAGTGGGTGCTTAAAAACGGCGCCGACGATCAGGTCGTCCTTCTTCGCGGCAAGTTCACGCAGCACCTGAGGGGCGACAAGTATGAGTTTGAGGATGAGGCCGGCAACGCCATCACTGCTGAGCTCGATCACGACCGCGACTGGTCGATGGTTCGGAAGGGAGCTCCGATGGAAATCCGCGCCGAAATCGACCGCGACTGGAACCGCACGAAGCTTGACGTGCGCTCCGCGAGGCCCCTGAAGTAAGGGAAGCGGTCCGCCGGAGAAGCGGGATCCAAAAAAGATTCGCTTTTCGGTTGAAATCAAATCTGCGCGCACGTAAAATGCGCGCCTTGTTCCGGCCTCGGGATTTTTTCTCCTGAGGCCGGATCTATTCCGCCCGGTGTCCATGGTCGGCCCGGGTATGTACATTGCGCGCGGTCTGCGCCCGAGGTGCCTTTGATTCCGAGAAGAAGAATTGGTTCCTGCAGGCCGTGTCAGACTGACAAAACCTTGGAGAAATCAAATGGTCAGCATGCGTGAAATGCTCGAAGCGGGTTGCCACTTCGGTCATCAGACCCGTTTCTGGAACCCGAAGATGGCTCAGTACATTTTCGGCTCCCGCAACAAGATTCACATCATCAACCTTGAAAAGACGGTTGTGATGTTTGATGAAGCCTGCAAGTTCGCCCGTCAGCTCGCGAGCCAGGGCGGCCGCATCCTCTTCGTCGACACGAAGCGCGGCGGTCGCGAAATCATCGCTCAGGAAGCTCAGCGCGCCGGCTGCGGCTGGGTCGACCAGCGCTGGCTCGGCGGCACGCTCACGAACTTCAAGACGGTTCGCGGCACCATCAAGCGCCTCAAGGAAATGGAAGAGCAGCTCGAGGACGGCACCGCCGCCAAGCTGACGAAGAAGGAAGCCCTCGACTTCCAGCGTTCCGTTGAGAAGCTCAACAAGTCGATCGGCGGCATCAAGGACCTCACGGGTCTTCCCGACGCCCTCTTTATCGTCGACGTGGGCTACCACAAGATCGCCGTTCAGGAAGCCAACAAGCTCGGCATCCCCGTCATCGGCGTTGTGGATACGAACTGCTCGCCCGAAGGCATCGACTATGTCATTCCGGGCAACGATGACTCCTCGAAGGCTGTTCAGATCTACGCCGCCGGCATCGCCGACGCCGTGATCGCCGGCCGCGCCGACAGCGCTGTCTCCGCCGAGGAAGCCCCGGCTGAGGAAGAGTTCATCGAAGTGGCTGCCGCTGAGGAAGCCCCGGAAGCGACCCCCGCTGCCTAATTAACGGCTTTTAATAGCCAGGCCCCGCCGGATGCGACGGGAGGGCCTCTTCCTGCAAGAGGCGCGTATCCCGTCGGCATCTGACCGGCTCACAAAGGAAATGGGGCTCATTTCGGGCCCCATTTTCTTTTAGAATCCATACCGATTTTTTGTTCCTCTGATTGGAGTTAGTGAACATGGCTGCTATTTCCGCCGCCCAGGTTAAGGAGCTGCGTCTCAAGACCGACGCCCCGATGATGGAGTGCAAGAAGGCGCTCACCGAAGCCGAAGGCGATATGGCCAAGGCTGAGGAGATCCTGCGCGTCAAGCTCGGCAACAAGGCGAGCAAGGCCGCTGCCCGCATCGCTGCTGAAGGCGTCGTCGTCGTTTACGTTTCGCATGACCGCAAGCTCGGCGCGATCCTCGAAGTCAACTCCGAAACCGACTTCGTCGCGAAGAACCCCGAGTTCCTCAAGATGGCTCACGACAGCGTCAAGCTCGTCGCTGAGAAGAACCCCGCCACGGTCGAAGAGCTCCTCGCTCTCCCGCTCGACGGCACCACCGTTGACGGCGTCCGCACGGGTCTCGTCGGCAAGATCGGCGAAAACATGACCTTCCGCCGCTTCCAGCGCATCGAGGCGAAGGGCGAGCTTTCGCACTACGTCCACGGCAGCCGCATCGGCGTCATCGTCGACCTCGTCGGCGGCGATCATGAGCTCGCTCACGACATCGCCATGCACATCGCCGCTTCGAAGCCGAAGGCCATCGACGAGACGGGCATCGACCCCGCTCTCATCGATTCCGAACGCCGCATCGCGATCGAAAAGGCCCGCGAAGCCGGCAAGCCCGAGCAGATGCTTGAGCGCATCGCCGAAGGCTCCGTGAAGAAGTTCCTGAAGGAAGTCACGCTCGTCAACCAGCCGTTCGTCAAGGACGACAAGAAGACGATCAATGATCTTCTGAAGGCCGCCAAGGCTGAAGTCGCCACCTACGTTCTCTACGTTGTGGGCGAAGGCCTTGAAAAGAAGAGCAACGACTTTGCTGCTGAAGTGGCCGCTCAGGCCGCTGCCGCCAAGCAGGCGTAATCGCTTCTTTGAGGCTTGAAGGAGACTTTCCTCTCAGGAGATTTAAGCGACGCTCTGATTCCGGCGGTGCATGCACGGGCATCTCTGGAAAATGAAGCGCTTCCGACTTAAGCTCCCGGGGAATTCTCCTCAATCGAAAGGGACGCTGCCTTCCTTGCACGAAGGGGCGTCCTTTCTTTATGCGCTTTCGCCGCAGAGCTGGGTCGGGAAAGCAAAAAGTTCTAAGCACTATTGCTCAGCCGCGTATAATTTCGCCCCGAGCCAGAACTTGGCAGACGGGCACGGTCCCTGAAGCCTGATGCCGGCAATCTTCCCAACAGTCATGCATTGAGGAGTTGATCGATGGACAACGCAGCGCAGGGTAAGCCCGTGTACAAACGCATTCTTCTGAAGCTTTCGGGCGAAGCCCTCATGGGCGACGATGCTTTCGGCATCAACCGCCAGGTGCTTCAGCACATGATTGAAGAAATCCGCTCCGTGCTGGATCTGGGCGTCCAGATCGGCATCGTTGTGGGCGGCGGCAACATCTTCCGCGGCGTTGCGCTCGGCGCAACCGGCATGGACCGCGCTACGGGCGACTACATGGGCATGCTCGCCACGGTGATGAACGCCATGGCGCTTCAGGACTGCTGCCGCAACAACGGCATCGAGGCGCGCGTGCAGTCGGCGCTCCATATCGAACAGGTCGCTGAACCCTACATCCGCGGGAAGGCCCTGCGTCATCTTCGCCTCGGCCGCGTCGTGATCTTTGCGGCGGGCACCGGCAATCCCTTCATGACGACCGACACGACGGCGGCGCTGCGCGGCGCGGAAGTTGGGGCCGACATCGTCCTCAAGGCGACGAAGGTCGACGGCATCTACACGGCCGACCCCAAGAAGGATCCGACCGCCACGATGTATGACGAAATCACCTTCGACCATGCGCTCCGCACGAATCTCAAGGTGATGGACGCCACCGCCTTTGCGCTCTGCCGCGAGCAGGGGCTCCCGATCAAGGTCTTCAACATCAACAAGAAGGGGGCGCTGCGCCGCGTCGTCCTCGGCGAAAAGGAAGGCACGCTCGTTCATAGCTAAGCTCGACCTTTGATAAAATAACAAATTGCGCATGGGCCGGAGGGTTCGCTTTCCGGCCCATGTTCGTACCGAATTCCGTGATTTCAAAGTTTCCGCATCGGATGTGCCTTGAGCCTTTGGCTTATAAGGTTCGGCGCTTCAGGCGGAAATGCTCCAAGGAGATTTTTTATGACCGCTCAGGAAGTTATTCAGCAGACCGAGCACAAGATGGGCGTTACCGTCGAGAAGCTTCGCGAAGACTTCACGCGCATCCGCACGGGTCGCGCGAGCACGGGCCTGCTCGACAAGATCAAGGTCGACTACTACGGCTGCCCGACTCCGATCAACCAGGTCGCGCAGGTCGGCGTCGGTGATGCGCACACGCTTACCGTCCAGCCCTGGGAAAAGAACATGGTGAAGGTGGTTGAGAAGGCGATTCGCGATTCCGACCTCGGCCTCAATCCGGCCACGTCGGGCGACGTTATTCGCGTTCCGCTGCCTCCGCTTACCGAAGAGCGCCGCCGCGAACTCTCGAAGATCGTGAAGGGCTTCGGCGAAGACGCCAAGGTTGCCGTGCGCAACCTTCGCCGCGACGCCAACGGCCAGATCGAACGTCTCGAGAAGGATAAGGAAATCTCCGAGGACGATCAGCGTCGTCTGGAAACGGATATTCAGAAGCTCACGGACCGCTATGTCGCCGAAATCGACAAGGTGATCACGGAGAAGGAAAAGGAAATCATGACGGTCTAAAGACCTGCTGAATTCCCTTCTGAATGAAAGCCCGCAGCCTGCTTTTTCTCGGCAGTGCGGGCTTTTTGCTTGAGTGATGCGCTCCGAGAACGGGAGCGCATCTCCTATCTTTCCTGAGGCGGCAGGAAGACCTGCCGCATTCCGGATGAATAAAGCGGGAAGCTGAGGCTTTCCGTCTCAATCTTCTGCAAGGAGCTTGAGGATCTCGTCTCTCGAGAGGCGGTTCGACATGTCGGAGCCTTCGAGAAGCGCATCCGCGAGGGACTTCTTCGTTTCGTGCAGACGAATGATCTTCTCCTCGATCGTGTTCTCAGCGATCAGGCGGTAGATCGTCACCGGATGCTCCTGACCGATGCGGTAGGCGCGGTCCGAGGCCTGGTTCTCGATTGCCGGATTCCACCAGGGGTCGAGAATCGCGACATAGTCGGCAGCCGTGAGGTTGAGGCCCGTTCCGCCCGCCTTGAGGCTGATGAGGAAGAGCGGCATCTCGCCCTTCTGGAAAGCGTCGACAAGCTTCTGGCGTTGGCCTGCGGGCGTCGCGCCGTCAAGATATAGGTACTTGATTTTCTTCTTGTCGAGCTCTTTCCTGAGGATCGCAAGGTAGGATGTGAACTGACTGAAGACGAGCGCGCGGTGGCCGCCTTCGATGAGCGTATCGGCGAGCTTCAGGAACGCGTTGATCTTCGAGGACTCGAGCTTGAGCTTCGGATTCACAAGTTCGGCCGCGCACGCCGCCTGACGAAGCTTCATGAGTTCGGCGAGGGCTTCAATCGGATTGATTTCGCCGGTTTCGAGTCGCTGCGACGCCGTTTCTCGCAGGCTCTCGTAGAGCGTGCGCTCGGCTTCGGAGAGTTCCACTCGGAGCGTGACCTCGGTCTTTTCGGGAAGTTCGTCGAGCACCTCGGCCTTCGTGCGGCGCAGGATGAAGGGCGAAATCAGGCGCTTCAGGAGCCTCTGGCAGTTGCGGTCCTTGTTGCGCTCGATCGGAATGATGAAGCGCTCGGCAAAGCTCTGGCTGCTTCCGAGGAGGCCGGGGTTCGCGAACTCAAAGAGATTCCAGATTTCGCCGAGGTTGTTCTGAAGGGGCGTTCCGGTAAGAAGAACGCGGGCAGAGGATTTGAGCTGCATGGCGGCCTTCGACGTCTTCGTATCCCGGTTCTTGATGTTGTGCGCTTCGTCGAGCACCACCGTCGTCCATTTCCGGCTGCTCAGGGCTTCAATCTCCGCAGAAAGAATGCCGTAGGTCGTGAGGATCACATCGCCGGCCCGGGCCTCGTCGACGAGCTTCCTGCGATCGTCGGCCTGCTGAAGCATTTTGATTTTGAGGCCCGGCGCAAAGCGCTGGAGTTCGTCGCTCCAGTTGAAGAGAACGGCCGCAGGCATCACGACGAGCTGGGGACCCGCTTTCGCGCGGGAGAGGAGGAGTGCAATCGCCTGAATGGTTTTGCCGAGACCCATGTCGTCGGCGAGAAGCGCGCCCGCGCCCCAGCTGAGGAGGCGCGAGAGCCACTCGAACCCTTCCTGCTGATAGGGGCGAAGCTCGGCACGGAGCCCCGCGGGCACTTCAGGCGTGAAGTGCTTCGCTTCGCGGATCCGGCTGCAGAGCGACCGGAAGGCTTCATCGGAATCGATTTCAATCCCTTCCTCCCCGAGCCTTTCAATGGAGTCAGCATTGAAGGCGGAGATCCGGAGTTCGCCATTCTTCCGGGAAGTGACGAGTCCTTCAATATGTTCGAGCTCCTTTTTGAGGCTTTCCGTGAGGGCGACGTATTCGTCGTCGCCCAGGCGAATGAACCGGCCTTCGGATTCCCTCAGGCGCTCGAGAAGTTCCTGGACGGTGAGCACCGTCTTTTCGTCGATCTGAACCTTGCCCTCGAGCTCGAACCAACTCCCGAGACTGCGCAGCGAGAGCTTCAGGCTCGAGGGGAAGATCTGCGGGCGGGAGACGCGGAATTTGACGCCTTCGGGCCATTCGAGAAGCGCCGTGTCCGTGTGCGTGCGGAGGACTTCAAGCATTTCGAGCGTTTCGGCAACCGGAAGTTCCCAGGAGAATTCGCCGTCTCTCATTTCCTCGAGTCTGGAGAGTGCGGAGAGGAGCGCATCATAGTTTTCGCGTTCCTTCTTCAGATCGCGCGCGACCTGAACGGTTTTGTTGCCGATCCGGGTGGCAATGAAAGCGAGTCCTTCACCGGGCGAGCAGGTGAGGGGATTTTCCGCTACCGGGTGCACGAGCGCGGTGACATGGTGCGTTCCCGTCCCGAAGGGTTCGAGGCGGAAGGTGATTCGTGCGTCGCCCGACTGCTTCTCAAGGTGCTTGGAGTCCTTGAGGAGATCGGACATGACGGGGGTTCGGGCTGAAAGCTTTTCGAGGTAGTGCGTGAGCTTTTCACGAGCCGCGAGCGGGAAGTTGATGCCGCGCACCGCTTTCAAAAGCTCGAGTTCATTGTTCGTCGGCCGGGTGACGATGATGAGGCTGCTGCTCGCTCTCGTGAAGCTGGTGCTGTCCTTTTCAGGATCAAATTCAGGACTGAGATTGTTGGTAAAGCTGTAGACATCGCCATTGCGCAGAACCGAAATTTCGAGCGGCCTCTTTTCCACATCGATCGGTTCGAGCGTCTTCGCGTCAATGACATTCTGCGAGCCGACAAGCTCCATCATCGCTTCAGGGATGTTGAAGACGTAATCGCCTCTCGTCGACCAATACGAATTCGGACGTTCAAAATGAATGGCGGTGGCGACGCGTTGAGCTTCATCGGAAAGCTTCGGTGCACGATCAAGGAAGGTGGAAAGCTTGATGACTGCGCCTTTGAGCCAGGTTCGGGACGTCGCCTTGAACTTCTGAGACCGGATGGAAATCTCCCAACCGGGCGTGTCGGTGTTGATGGCGTATGCCATGCGCTCTGTCGGGAACTGGCCTTCACTGTAGGCCTGACCGTGGCCATTGGAGATCCCCGGGCGCGCGATCAGGCGATCGAGCACCAGGTCCCATTCCGGACGGATGTCGTAATGGGGAAGCATCTGTTTGATCCCGTACTTGCGGGCAATGCTTTCGGCTTCCTCGCGCTTGCCGTTGAGGCGCTGGAATTCGAAATCGAGCATCGGCAGATAGCTCATCCAGTTTCTGGCTCCGTCGCCGATAAAGTCGATTTTTTCAAGAAGTCCGAAATTGAGCGCTGTGATTGCAAATGGGACGACAATTTGATATTTGAGGCGTTCAATAGACTGCCCGCGAAGGACTTCCATGAAATCTTCCCGGAAGCTCACGGCAGCCTTCTTCGCATCTCTGCCGCAGCCGAGAAGGGCAATCAGAATGGCGGGCTTCAGATATATATTGTCGGCGACTCTTTTGACCTCCAACATTCGCTCGAGCTTCCGAACGGATGCGGGGGTTGCGCGATCCCGGTAGAGCGCAATGGCATAGAGCCAGGCTTCAAACCAGGTTTCAAAGTGGATCTGGTGGAGGCGCGAGAGAGCGGTTTTCATGCAGGAGACGGCATTTGAGGGCGCTTCGTTGTCCATGATGGAGGCTGCCGCGCTCACGATCATGTACCACGGGGACTCGCAGTTCATTTTCTTAAGCAGCTCGTGCGGCTTCCCGTTGCAGAGAAAATCAGCGTAGTAATGGCGCCAGTCGCGGTATTCAGCGGCAGCTTCCTTAGAGAGGTGCCGCATCAGATAGTCTCTGAACTCGTCGCTGGTAACGTCGAAGCCGCGAGCATCTGCGGTATCCTGCGCACTGCGCAGTGCCGCGCGGGCGATGAACTTTGCAGGAAGCGCTTCGACGAATGGCTTCCAGTGGTCATAGTCGAGGAGGTGAACCATGAAGGCGGCTTCCATGGAAGCCCATGTCTTGATCTCATCTTCACTGAACGTTTGGCTGAGGGGCGCCGGGAGGCGTCCGTTCTGGATGTAGTCAACCGCGGCCTTCATGACGGTGACGTGCACTCTGACATCCCTATCGAGATGAACCTTTTCAAGCTTATTGAATACGGCGTCGAATATTCTGCGCGACACGAGCCGCGTCATCATGTTGATCCCGCTGGGCGTCACAAAGAGTATGTCGTACGAACCCCAGTAGCCTTCCTTGGGCTCTCTGATCCATCCTTTCCCGACAAACTCGTTGATGGCGTCGTTGAACTCCTTGACGGGAAGATTCCGATTTGAAGCATATGACTTGACGTCTGAAGCAGAAGGAAGCGTGTAAGTGCTGAGCGCGTAGGCAATGACTTCAGACTGGATTTCAGGAATGGACATGCTGGATGAAGTGTCTGGAAAAGCTTGAAAACTAAGGGGCTTAGTTTAGTGGGATATGCGGCAACAGGAGGCAAGAATAAGGGATTCCCCGTGATTGGAAAACGCATCGACTTGCTTGCAATCCGTCACAAGAGAGGCGAGGCGCCTTTGCTAGACTTTCTGCCGCTTTAATTATTTCAGTGCACCCATCATGGCCGACCTTCCACACCTGCCCGGACACATTGCGATCATCATGGACGGCAACGGCCGCTGGGCGAGATCGCGGTTTCTGCCGCGCGCGGAAGGCCATCGACAGGGCGTGCTTGCGCTTGAGCGCGTGGTGGAGGCGTCGGTGCGCCTCGGCATCCGGGCGCTTACCGTCTTTGCCTTTTCGAGCGAAAACTGGCGCCGTCCTGCGGCGGAAGTGGCAGCCCTCATGAAAATCTTCGCGACCGCCCTTGCCCGCTGGGAAGAGCCCTTGCTGAAGGCGGGCGTCAGCATCCGCATCATCGGCGACCGGAATGCTTTCTCGGAAGACCTTCAGCGCGCCATCGACCACGCGGAGAAAGCCACAGCGCCGGGGAACCGCATGCATCTCAACATTGCCGCCAATTACGGCGGCCGCTGGGATGCGCTCCAGGCGGCTCAGGCCGCAACCGCTGCGGGCGACCTCACGCTCGAAGGCATTGAAAAGCGGCTTTCTGCGCATGACGACGGCGAGGTGGATCTTTTGATCCGCACCGGAGGGGAAAGACGCATCTCGAATTTCCTTCTCTGGCAGGCAGCCTATGCCGAGCTCTACTTCACCGATACGCTCTGGCCCGACTTTGATGCGGCCGCGCTTGACGATGCGCTCAACTGGTACATCGGTCGCGAGCGGCGCTTCGGGATGACGAGCGAGCAGCTGCGGCAGATCGGATGAAGCTAACCAGCAGCTTGCTGCGTACTGAGAAAAGGCTCAAGAACGGCATCAATGGCTGAGAGCCAGAAATCAACGCTGCGAATGTTGTCTCCGGTGTGACGCAAAACCCAGTCTTCTGTGGACATGCTTCCGCTTTCGAGCCACATTTCTTCGATATTGAGATCGCAGGCACTCTTCCCGTAAGTGAGAAATTCTCGGGCCAGCTTTGCAGCAATAAGAAAGCCGAATGTGTACTGCCAATCGTAGAAGATCGGCTTCATCCGATAAAAGTGCTGTTTGTAGGCCCAAAGGTAGCGGTCGGTTTCAACAGTTGTGTTTCCATAGTAGTGTCGCCAGGCATCATCAGAAAGTTGATTGAGTCTGCTGACAGGCAAAACATTTTCACTGCGCTCCCGAAGAATGGAAAGCAGAAGTCGATGTCGTGCGGGGAGCGTGAGAAGCAAGTTGCCGATGCGAGTGAGGGCCTGCCAGCGAACGGAAACTTTTTCGATGGGGGAAGTTGCTTGTGTCAGAAGATGATGCGTGAAGATGGCTTCATAAAAGCTGCCGGCTATTTCTGTGACGGAGAGCGGAAAGAAGCGGCTCGCAGAAGGGGCTTTATGCATGAGTGAGCGATGACGCGCCACACCGAGCAAATGTGAAAGAGCAAATGCGCCCGCAAGGGTCGGACGATAGTTGGAGAGAATGCGGACCTCGTCGAGAGCCGGAAGGTCATCGCACCAGGTGCCGCCTGAATTCTGTGCGAGAGGCCGGCAGTCGATCTGCTTGCGGCTGTGCAGTGATTCCAGAAAGGGCGTAAATCCTTTATCGATAGCGGCAAAGGCGTTGATCAAATCGGTGAGCGTGCGGGCATAAGGCCGCCCTTCGGCATAGAAGCTTTCCGGGGCGGGAGCAAGGATATTGGCAACCCGCATGGGGCCTTTGCCGATTCGACTTTGCCGAATGTCTACTGTTTGACGCAGACGTCCAAGACGCATTTCAATAGCATCAAACATGGCGCGATAACTTTGCAGACTCACGCGTTCCGAACGTGTTGCGCGCTCAAGCAGATCCGCATCTGCTGCCTTCAGAACGGTTATGCGGAAGCCCGTAATGGCATTCAGCAGATCGGCGATTGCGGATCCATGGGATGCAAGCCATGCATTCATTGCATTGAATGTGGTGCGCCTCAGTTCTGGATCATCAGAGGTTTTCATGACGGCAATGCTTGAACCGAAGCCTTGCGTGCGGATCTCTCCGGACTGAGTCCGAACTTCCAGCGCCATAGGACTCATGAGATGAGTGAAGAGGTTTGAAAGCGGACTGAGCAGGGTGGCCTCAAGTTCTGCCGTGTAGCTGCTCAGAGCAGAAGGCAGTCCATCCGCCAAGGAAGGCTCTGAGTCAAAGATGCGCTTCCAGATTTTCAGTTCCGGAGTGCGCGCAAAAACAGGTTCATTACCCACCAGATTCCGGATCACTTGAAACGCTGGTTCTGCATGGTTTCTGATCTCAACCAGAATCCCGAGAACTTCCGCTCTGGCGGCGCCCGTGTCTGTGGCGGTGGGTGAAAGTCCGGTATGGGCACGACAAAGCGTGAGGAGGGATGTCCCGAGATCGTAGGCACGACCGTAGAGTCGAAGGGTTTCGTTGGCCGCATCGGGCGTCAGCTCAGCCGGATCCTTCGGGACAGTCGCCGCTATGGCATTTTTTACCATGCAAAGGCTTGAAAGGAGCGCCTGAAAATTTTCTGAACGAACGGATGATGTGGAAGCATGCGGCCATTGGGGAAGCTTCTCGGAAGTGAGGGCTGCATGAATTGCAGGGAAGTTCTTCTCACTAATGGGGGAAATTTCGGAAGCGAATAAGGGTTTGTTCTTGATGATCATCGTATTAACCCGCATAACGACTGGATTCGAGGCAGTGACGGGAGTGAGCAATAGATGTAATCACACGGTTATATCCTTTTAGGGGTAAGGAATAACCGCAAAAAATGCACTGAGCTTCCCGATAAACCCGAAGTTTGTTGTCGATGTCTGAAGAGAATACCTTCAGGAGGCGCCTGGAGGGGGCTCCGGGCAAATAAGAAATACTAACCACAGGGACCAAACATCATGACAGGCATCCTCATTGGCTGCGCAATGCTCGTAGTCGTCGGATGGGCAATTATCAAGGGCAAATACGCTCCTCTAGTCCTTTTTGCGAGCGGTGCAGCCATGCTCGTTCTGTCCATCATCTTCGACACGGGCACATTCATGCCGAAAAAGGCACTTCCGACCGGCAATGATTATCTGAATGTGATCGAATTCATCCGCTACATGTTTTCGACGCGCCTTGCCGGTCTCGGTTTGCTCATTATGACAATGGTGGGTTTTGCGTCCTACATGACGCACATCGGTGCGAATGATGCATTCGTCAATATTGCGATTAAGCCGCTTTCGTTCATCAAATCTCCCTATGCGCTGGTCTTCATCGCCTTCCTGCTGGGCAAGGCAGTGTCGATGGTGATTACTTCCGCTGTCGGGCTTGGCGTCCTGTGCCTCGCACTCATGGGACCGGCGCTTGCTGCGCTCGGCATGAATAAGAAAGCCATCGGAGCCGTGTTCGTTACTTCGGGCGCTGCTTCCCTCGTGCTTCTTGGCGGTTCAACGGCAGCAGCATCGAAGGCATGCGAACTTTCCGTTCTTGACTATGTCTTCATGTACAAGATTCCGGCAGGTCTGCCGACAGTGCTCGTCATGGGCATTGCACATGTGTTCTGGCAGAAGTGGCTCGACGCCCGCGAAGGCTGGAAGCCTTCAGAACATCTCGGGGAAACGCTGACCTTTGCCGAGGACGTGAAGCGTCCCTCGACCGCAGCGCCCAAGTTCTACGCCATTCTTCCCTTCCTGCCGATGATTCTCGTCGTCGTGTTCTCACGCTACTGCATTGACTGGATCAAGCTTGATATTTCCGCTCTCATGATTCTTTCGATCGTGATCGGCATGATCTGCGAAACGCTGCGCTGGAAGTTCGACTCGAAGAAAATCGGTGATGGTCTGAAGGCCTGCCTTCAGGCAATGGGCAAAGCGCTTTCCGGTGTGGTGGCGCTCGTCATTGCTGCTGGCGTATTCGCGGAAGGCTTCAAGGCTCTTGGCATGTTGGATGCGATTGTTGGCCTTGCATCCTCTGTCGGTGCAGGCGCGATCGGCATGTCGGTTCTCTTTGTTGTGATTACGACGCTCGTCACGATTATTGCGGGTTCCAACGGCGCGTCCTTCTATCCGCTTGTGGAGATGGTGCCGAAGATCGCCCGAGATATGGGGGTTAATCCCGTCACGCTCGTTCTGCCGATGCATCAGGCGTCGACGATTGCCCGTCCGCTTTCTCCGGTTGCCGGTGTTGTGGTCGCAATTGCCGCCATGCTGAACATGAGCCCGATTGAACTCGTGAAGCGTGCTTCCGTGCCTTGTATTGCCGGCCTCATCTTCCATCACATCTTTGTTTTCTGGCTTGCGGTCTGATACGGCGGGTGAGCAAAAAATGACTAAAACCGACATCAATGCAATCCTTAAGGGTCCGGAGTGGACAATGGAGGATGCCTATGGCGACATTGGCTCCGTCCGTTATGAGGAAAGCCTCCGGGAGGCTGCAGCAGCAGCTGAAAGGCTCGCTCAGCTTGGCGAATGTCCCGAAGAGGATATTCAGGAACGTCTCGGCATTTATTCAAATGCATGGGAGCGTATCTCCTCGCTCACGAGCTTTGTGAAGTGTCTTGGCGCCAAGAATGTGGAAGACGGCCGTGTTTCTGCAGCAAAGGGAAGGCTGACGGAAGTTTCTGCTCAGCTTGATGCTGCAGCCGGAAAGCTCTTTGCTGCGATTGCTTCGCTTGCTGCGGATAGTCCCCTTTGGAACGAAAGGCCGCTCTCAGACTGGAGTTTTGTGCTTCGGGAGCGGATGCATGACTGGAAGTCGAAACTCTCGCTTTCGGATCGAGAGTGGCTGGAGCACTTCGAAGTTCGCTGCTTTACGCCGATGGGCGACCTTTTCAAGGAATTTCAGAAAGGCGTCGACTTTACCGCCAGACGCTCCGATGGGACAGAGGAACGCATTCGTGCGGCCAAATTGGTTGCCGTCATCAAGGGGGCGCCTGACCGCGTGCTGAGAGATTCCGTTCATGCCGGTCTTGTGAAGAGCTATGGAGAACGCAAGGGCCTTTATGCGGGGCTCCTCAACGAACTTCACGGCTTCCGCCTGACGGCTTTCGAACGCGCAGGGACAACGCCGCTCGCGGTTTCTCTTGCCCAGAACCGCATGAGCGAAGGTGCGCTCAAAGCAATGCGCCAGGCCATTCTTTCTGAGATTGATCTTGTGCGCGAGAGCGTCCTGCTCCGTGCTCCGTTTTTCGGCAGCGAGAAGCTGGCGGTATTCGACCTCATGGCGCCTGCGCCCGAAAAAGACAGTCAGGTCCCGCAGCTCATTCCCTATCGCGACGGTATTGGAATTGTGAAGAAGGCGCTTGGAACCGTTGATCCGGCGATGGCCGACTTCATCGACATGATGCTCGAAAAGCATTGGATCGACGCTGTGGTCTCCGACAACAAGATCGGCGGAGCTTTTTATTCGCGCATGAATGAGTTCCGCATGCCGAGAGTCTTCACTTCCTACATGGGGACGCTCACAACGGTGCTTCAGCAGGGACATGAGCTCGGACATGCTTATCACTACTGGGTGATGCGCGACATGCCTGCAATACTTACTGAATTTCCGATGACGCTTACGGAAACGGCAAGTACCTTCAATGAAGCGCTGATCCGCAGATACCTGCTCGCCCGGGCAGACGATCGCGAAGCCTTCGGAATGCTCTGGCAGGAGCTGCGCAGCGCCGCCAATTTCCTCATGAATACGATGGTGAGGATGGAGTTTGAACTGAAGTTCCTTGAGGAGCGTCGTTCCGGTCTTGTTTCGGCAGATCGCTGCATCGAGCTCATGCGCGAGGCCTGGCGCGAATGGTACGGCGATACGACAGATGAAGCGGACGATTACCTCTGGGCCTACAAGCTCCACTACTACAAGACCGATCAGCTCATCTACAACTACCCGTATACGGTGGGATATCTCTTATCGCAGGGACTCCTCACCGAGCTTGATCGTCGGGGAGATGATTTCATGCCGTTCTACAAGGCCATGCTGCGCGATACGGGGCGCATGACCGTGGATGAGATTATCGGGACTCACTTCAAGCAAAACGCAGAAGATCCCGGCTTCTGGCGCGGCTGCATGAAGGGAGCGCTGGCATCTATCCGGCGTTTCAGCGAACTTACTCAACAAAACAAACTTTGATTTGACCTGTGTGTTTGGAGGAGTTGTCCTCTTCCAAACATCAATTTCCCACGAAGGAGACAACAAAAATGAAAAAGACATATCTCGCGCTTGCCCTGGCATCTCTGGTTGCTGCCGGTACTGCTGCGGCAGCGGATGTTCAGATTTACGGCCGCGTTGATGCGGGTCTGCGCTATACATCGGTCAAGCATGGCGACGATACGCTCAAGCTGGAATCCGGCAACCGCGCGCACAACCGTATCGGCTTCAACGTTACGGAAGACATCGGCAACGGCCTCAAGGCAAAGGCTTATCTTGAGAACGGGTTCACGCTTGATGACGGCAATCTTGATACGGCCGGCCAGCTTTTCAACCGTCGTTCGATTCTGGCTCTGGAATCCAAGACCTGGGGTGAAGTAGGCTTCGGCAGAATGGGCACGGTGCATTCGACGATGGCGCCTTATGCGATCGGTATGGCCAAGTGGGACCCGTTCGGAACGTCCTACAGCCAGGCATCCATCGGTTCAACCTTTGCCAATTCAAGCCGCGTCAACAACGGCATCACCTGGATGTCGCCGAATTTCTCCGGCTGGAAGGGCGGCGTTACTTATTCCCTCGGCGATGCGTCGGACGACACGGAAGCCTACACCGACCGCAATCACACTTTGGCTGCAGCGCTCAGCTATCAGGGTCAAAACTTCTTCGTTTCGACGGCATTGGCCAACATCACGCAGAGTCATGTGGCCAGCGTGAAGATCGGTGCTGATAAAGATTCGGCTAAAGCCAAATCCGTCCGCCAGGATATCAAGGATGCTCAGCTCTACGGCATCGGCGGCTGGGTGCGCGTCACGCCTGAGGCCCGAATCTGGGCGGCTGCTCAGTGGCAGGAAAATTTCCGTACGGGCGGCGGCATTTCCATGGCTAATCTTGGCGGCAGCTGGTTCAAGTCTGTCGAAGATGCCGAAGAGAACGCTCCGGCACTCTCTGAAGAAGGCGTCTCGGGTTACAGCCTGCTGCTTGGTACCGACTATGTGACGGGGCAGCACAAGGTGATTCTTGGGGCTCAGTATTTTGACGGCGAATATGCCGGTGAGAGCGATCTTGACTTCCAGCGTACGGTTTTTGCAGCTGCTTATGAATACAAGCTTGCGAAGACGGTCTGGTTCTATGTGGCTGCCACTCATTCGATGGGGCATGGCAACGCCAAGTCCCTTGCCAAGGAGAATGGCAACTATAAGGGAGATGCTTCCGAGCTCATGACGGGTTTCAACTGGAACTTCTAACCGCAATCCCAATCTTTCATTCCCGGACTCCTTTACGGGCGGAGTCCGGGAAAGAAGAGCTGAGTTTGTATCTCCGGGCTTCCGGCGCCCTAAGCGGCCTGGAAGCTCTTTTCGTCTCAATATGACCCGGGCTTAAGGGAGAGGTTCTTCCGGATTCAGTAAAATCGCGGGAAACGATAAGACCCCATCCCCGGAAGGAAGCGTTCTTTCGGCTGATTTTTCTTACTATAGGTCCTCCAAGATGCTGTCGCTTCGCATTGCCACTGCGTCCGTGCTCTTTCTCATCCTGCTTCTCGCCATCTGGGCAGGACCCCTCTGGTTTGCCGGAGTGATGGCGATCGCCTTCGGCCTCGCGCTTTACGAGTGGCTGAGAATCGGCAATCTCGGGCCTGTTCCGGCCGCACTCATTTCCGCCATTGAAATGATCACGCAGTTTTCGCTCTACTGGGCGGGGGCGCTCCCGAAGATGGACTGGTTCCTCTTCATCGTCGACGGCGTCGTCATGATTGCCTGGTTCGTGATCTTCTTCCTCGAGCTCTTCCATCGCGAGAACGGCTTCAAGGTGAATGTCTTCCAGTGCCTTCTCTCGGCCGTAGTCTTCGTGCCGGCGGCCTACTTGTCCTTCCTCTGGCTCAATGAACAGGGCACCTGGGTGCTTGTTCTCTCGGTGATGCTCATCATCTGGGGCGCGGACATCTGCGCCTACTTCTGCGGCCGCGCCTGGGGCAAGCACAAGCTCTGCCCGGCAATTTCTCCGAAGAAGACCTGGGAAGGCGTGATCGGCGCCTACGTGATCGTCATCGTCTTCTTCCTTCTCTGCTATTGGTTCTGCGACCAGAAGGTGGTCTTCACCAACTTCATCTTCGAGCGTGCGGGCTTCGGCTGGGGCGTTGTGATCCTTGCCATCCTGATTGCGCTTTCGATCGCGGGCGACCTCTTTGAGTCGATGCTGAAGCGCCTTGCCGGCATCAAGGATTCCTCGAACCTTCTCCCCGGGCACGGCGGGTTCTTCGACCGCATGGACAGCTCCATGCCGGTGATCCCGGCCGCTACCTGGATGATGCTGGCCGTTCTGCTCTTCTGACTGCACGCATGACAGAGCTTTATCCCGTTCCTGATCTTCCTCCGGGGAGCTTTCATCGAACCGAGGACACCATCCGGCGCTCGCGCTTCATCGTGAGCGTCGCGCGTGCGGCTTCGCCCGAAGCCGCGCACGCCTTCATCGAACAAATCCGCGCCGAGCACGCTCAGGCGACGCACAACTGCTGGGCATTCAATGCGGGCGCCCCGGGGGATACCGCGCAGGTGGGCGCGAGCGACGACGGCGAACCGAAGGGTACGGCCGGCCGGCCGATGCTGACGGCCGTGCTTCACAGCGGCATCGGCGAAGTGGTGGTGGTGGTCACCCGTTATTTCGGCGGCATTCTCCTTGGCACGGGAGGTCTTGTCCGCGCCTACCAGGGGACTGCGAAGCTCGGGCTTGAGACCGTACCCACGCGCGAGCGCGAGGTGCTCGTGCGCTATGTGGTTTCGATGGATCCGGCCTTCGACGGGAGCTTTCAGAACCTCGCGCGCCAGCTCGGCGTCGTCATCGTTTCATCAGACTATCGGTTTGATGCCTCTTATGAACTGCTGGTTCCGGAAGCCAGTGCCGGAAAGCTCGAGAGCGAACTCTCCCGCATTACGATGGGCGAAGCGTTGGTAGACCGTCAGGAAGAGGAAGCGGTATAGGCCAGCCTGCAGCCCCGAAAGAAACCGATACAAAAGACCGTTCCCGGGATCTTCTCTTTTTGCTTCAAATTCCAGCTTTCCCGTTAATCTTTGGGTGTAATCCCTGATTGTCGGAGAATCCCTCTCTCCCGACCAGAACTCTCTTTGTCACGCTTTCCTAGAACATGCGTTTTGCCGTCTTTCATCTGATCATGGCCCTCTGGGTGCTCTGGCGCTTTGTGCTCCCGCTCAGAATGGCAAAAGGCGCAAAATGGGCGCTCGCGCTCGTCGTCATTGCAGTTTCTCTTTTTTCCACCGTCACGACGCTCTTCTTCGGGGGGCTGCTTTCGCCTGAACTCCCGAGAGCAGTGCTGATTGCGGGAAATTTCGGCGAAGCAGTGCTGCTCTTTCTCACGGTCTTCACGCTTTTGAGAGAAGTCGTGATTTTCTTTTCCGTTCTTGCGGGCCGTTCGGGCGAGAAAATTCATCGGGCGGTGCAGCAGGACCGCCGCACGGCGATCGGTCTGGGGGCATTGAGCGTCGGCTTTGCCGCTTTCGGCATCAAGAAGGGCATTGAAGTTCCCGAGGTGCGCTACCACACGGCGAAAATCCAGGACCTTCCCCCGGAGCTCGAGGGCTTTGAATTCGTTCAGCTCTCAGACACCCACTGCTCTGCGCTTCTGACGGAGCCTCATGCGGAAGCGCTCGTCGAGCGCGTCAATTCGCTTCATCCCCGGCTTATTCTCATGACGGGCGACTTCGTCGACGGGGCGGTTGAGCGGCGTGAAAAGGACATTGCGCCCTTTGCCAAATTGAAGGCGGAATACGGCGTCTGGGGGTGCGACGGCAATCACGAGCACTACGGCGACTATCCGCGATGGGAGAAGAAGTTCGCCCAACTCGGCATCCGGGTTTTGCGAAACGAGCACGCCGTGCTTGAGGTCGAGGGAAACGACGGCAAACCGGCCAGACTCTGCCTCGGCGGCGTCTGCGATCCGATGGCCGCTCGTTTCGGCCGCGAGCTTCCGGATGTCAGG
Source organism: Sutterella faecalis (assembly GCF_006337085.1). Classification (GTDB taxonomy): domain Bacteria; phylum Pseudomonadota; class Gammaproteobacteria; order Burkholderiales; family Burkholderiaceae_F; genus Sutterella; species Sutterella faecalis. The sequence continues at coordinate 2,658,574 of NZ_CP040882.1, forward strand.
AAGACCTTCGCGGGTGCCCCGGATCCTAAAGCCGTTCCCCGCATACTGATGGCGCATCAGCCTAAGATGTTCCCGCGCTACCGCGCCAACGAGGAATTTGCGCTCCAGCTTTCGGGCCACACGCATGGCGGCCAGATCATCGGAATGGATCGGGCGGTAGCCATCATGAACGGCACCTATGTGCGGGGGTTCTACCGGAGTCCCGAAGGAACGCTTCTTTACGTGCATCCGGGTTCGGGCCTCTGGAACGGCTTCCCGATCCGCGTGGGCGTGCCCTCTGAAATTGCAGTGATCCGGCTTGAGAGAAGAAGAGCCTGATCGAAAGAAAAGAATAAAAGACTAATAACGGATTAAAGACATGCAGAACATCGCACTCCTCGGCGCAACGGGCAGCATCGGACGCTCGGCGCTTGCCGTGGCGGCTCTTCACCCCGACCGCTATCGGATTCATTCCATCGCAGGCGGGAGCCGCGTCGCGGAACTCGTTGAGATTGCCCGGAATGTTCATCCGAAGCACGTCGCCATTGCGGATGAATCGAAGTACGAGGACCTCCGGCAGGCGCTCGCCGATGCCGGATTGAAGGACATCGAAGCGCATGCAGGCGCGGCAGCGGTCCGCTCGCTCGCCGAGGACCCGGAAGCCGATGCGGTGCTGCAGGCGATCGTGGGGGCGGCGGGCGTTGCGCCCACTTTTGCTGCCGCGAGGGCCGGAAAGCGCCTCATGCTCGCCAATAAGGAGAGCGTCGTCTGCGGCGGCGCGCTCCTCATGAAGACGATCGCAGAGCATGGCGCCGAGCTTCTTCCCGTGGACAGCGAACACAGCGCGGTCTTTCAGTGCCTCGCGGCCGCCGACGAGAAGATGAAGAAGGCGGCGCGGATCATTCTCACCGCCTCGGGCGGCCCCTTCCGCGGGCGGCGCGATCTCTCGGGAATTACGCCCGAAATGGCCGTGAAGCACCCGCGCTGGAGCATGGGCCGAAAGATCAGCGTCGACAGCGCCACCCTCATGAATAAGGGTCTCGAGATTATTGAAGCCTCCTGGCTCTTCGGCTTCCCTGAATACAGGATCGACGTTCTCGTGCACCCCGAATCGATCATCCATTCGATGGTGGAATTTGCCGACGGCGCGGTGATGGCTGAGCTCGGAACCCCCGACATGAAGACCCCGATCGCGGTCGCCATGAGCTGGCCCGAAAGAATCGCAAGCGGGACGGAGAGGCTCAGTCTCGCGAAGCTCGGGAAACTCACCTTTGAAGCGCCCGACACGGAAACCTTCCCGCTCCTCGCGCTCGCGCGAGAGTCGCTGAGAAGGGGCGGCGTCGCATCGATCGTGATGAATGCCGCAAACGAAGCGGCCGTTGCCGCCTTCCTCGAGCGGAAGCTTTCCTTCACAGGCATTTTCGACGTAGTGACCTCGATGACGCGAGGATTCGAGGCGCCGGCTCCGGCTTCGGCAGAAGAAATTCTCGCGGTCGACGCCGAGGCCCGCCGCCGTACGGCGGAATTCATGGCAAAGCGCCGCTAAGGGAATTTGAAGCATGGGATCGTTATCGGTGCTTTTGGCCGTCGTGGGTTTTCTTCTTACGATCGGCGTTGTTGTGCTCATTCACGAGGGCGGCCACTATCTCGCCGCCAAGTGGCTCGGGTTTGCCGTTAGGCGCTTTTCCATCGGCATGGGTAAGGTTGTCTGGAGAAAGAACGCCTGGGATACGGAATTCGCGCTTTCGCTTCTTCCGATCGGCGGCTACGTTGCCTTTGAGGAAGAGGAAAAGCGAGAGGACGGCACGCCCGTCAAGGGGATTCTTTTTGAAAAGGGCCCCCGCTGGCGCCGAGCCATCGTGATCGCGGCCGGTCCCCTCATGAATTTCGTGCTTGCGGTGGCGCTCTTCACCGCTTCGGGCGCCATCGGCGTCTCTGATCTTGCGCCCTATGTGACTGCGGCGCCGGGTTCTCAGGCGGAAGCGCAGGGGATTCACCGCATGGATCGCGTTACCGCTGTGGCCGGACGGCCGATTGCGGGCGTGACGGACTTCAACGCGACGCTTCTTGAGCAGACGGGGCGCCCGGACGTTCGGATCGAATTCGAGCGAAACGGCGAACCCTTCGTGCGGCACTTCGACCTCACGGGGGTGACGCTCGAAGACGCCACCCGGACGAAGGGCCTCATTCTTCCGAAGCTTGGGTTCCTGCTTGCGGGCAAAGGCGTTCTGGTCGTGGATGCCGTTTCCGGCGGACCCGCTGCTCAGGCGGGCTTGAAAGCGGGAGACATGATTCTCCGGATCAACGGCGAACCTTCGGATTTTCAAACCTTTGCATCGATGATCCGCACGCATGCCGGAAAGCCGCTTGAGCTTGAGGTGCAGAGCCTCGTCTCCGAGGAAGCACCGGTCCGACAGCTCACGATGACGCCGCGTGCAGAAAAGGACGAAAAGACGGGCGCGCTTTCGGGGAAGGCCGATCTGCGATTTGCGCAGGGGGTCGAGCGCGTGACGGTGCGCCGCGGCCCGATTGAATCCCTCACGATTGCGGTCGACAAAGTGATCGGCCTCACGCGCTTCCAGGCAGAAGCCGTGGGCGATATGGCGAAGGGGGAATTAAGCACCGAGAATCTCTCGGGCCCCGTCGGCATTGCCGGGATGGCGGGGAGCGCGCTCACGGCCGGCCTTTCGGCCTTCCTTGAATTTCTTGCCCTCATTTCGATCGCGATCGGCTTTATGAATCTGATTCCGATTCCGGCGCTCGACGGTGGGCAGCTCGTCATCCTCGGCATAGAAGCCCTGATGGGGCGGGATATCCCAAGGGGCGTACGGGAAAAGCTCGGCGCCGTCAGCATGGCGCTTCTGATCCTTCTTGCCGTCTATGTCACGGTGAACGATGTCGGACGGCTTGGAGGGTGACGGCTTTTCGCTTCAGACAGTCCATTTCGCATAGCCCGGGATGCTTCGGCCCGTTAGTGCCTTGTGGTAACCTTAGAGCCGATTTTTATCGGGTTCCCGCTGCGGACTTTTTCAGGCAGCGCGAGCCTTCAGGCCGAACGCCCGGCCCTCATACCGTTTCGAATGAAGAGAGAGTTCGTTTTGCAGCTCCATCAACTCAACCGCCTGGCGGCCGGCATTACTGCCGCCTTTCTTTTCGCCGGATCGGCTTCGGCCTTCGTCATTTCGGATATCCGTGTCGAAGGCCTGACGAGAACAGAACCCGGCACGGTCTTCTCCCACCTGCCTTTCCGCGCCGGCGAGGACTACACGGCTGAAAAGGGCGTTCGCGCCATTCATTCTCTCTACCAGTCGGGGCTCTTCCGCGACGTGACGCTCTCGCAGGACGGCGACGTCATCGTGGTCCGCGTGATGGAGCGCCCGGCCGTAGCAACGATTGAGACGCACGGCATCAAGGCGTTCGACAAGGAAGCCGTTGAAAAGAGCCTGCGCGATGTCGGCATGGCCGAGGGCCGCATTTTCGACCACGCGATTCTTGAGCGCGCCGACCAGGAACTGAGAAGACAGTACCTCGCCCGCGGCTATTACGGCGCCAACGTGACGACGACGGTGACGCCGCTCGAGCGCAACCGCGTGCGCATCACCATCAACGTGGACGAGGGTTCCGCTTCGTCGATCGCCTCGATCCGCTTCACCGGAAATTCGCTCTTTGAGACCGACGATCTGCTCGATCTCATGCAGCTCGGAACCCCCAACTGGTTCTCCTGGTACACGAAGCGCGACCTCTATTCGCGCGAGAAGCTTGCGGCCGACCTTGAGACGATCCGCTCCTTCTACATGAATCAGGGCTACCTCGACTTCCGGATCGACACGGTTCAGGTTTCGATTGCTCCCAATAAGTCCGACGTCTACATCACGATCAACCTGACCGAAGGCGAAAAGTACACGATCCGGTCGGCGAAGCTCCAGGGCGACATGCTCGGGCTCGATGATCAGCTGAACGCGCTCGTGACGCTCAAGGAAGGCGACATCTACAACGCTCAGGCCGTGAAGGATGTTTCGACCGCGATCACGGACAAGCTCTCAACGCTCGGCTACGCATTTGCGAGCGCCAATCCCAATCCGATCTCGGATCCGGAAAAGCGCACCGTCGACATCGTCTACACGATCGACCCGGGCCGCCGCGCCTACGTCCGCCGCGTCAACATCACGGGCAACAACCGCACGCGCGACGAAGTGATCCGACGCGAAGTGCGTCAGTACGAAGCCGCCTGGTTCGACAGCGACAAGGTGAAGCTTTCGCGCGACCGCATCGACCGTCTCGGCTACTTTGAGACCGTTACGGCCGAGCCCAAGCCCGTTCCGGGCACCCGCGATCAGGTCGACCTTGAAGTGAACGTCAAAGAACGTCCGACGGGCTCGATTTCCTTGGGCGCCGGCTACTCCACTTCGGAAGGCATCATTCTTTCGGCGGGCTTTGCGCAGAACAACGTCTTCGGTACCGGCAATTCGGTGTCGGTCGACGTGAATACGTCGAAGTCGCAGCGCACCTACGCGCTCTCCGTGGTTGAACCCTACGTGACGCCCGAGGGCGTGAGCCGGTCGTACGAAATCTACGACCGCCGCGTCGACCTCGAGGAACTCGACGTTGCCGACGTGAAGTACGAAACGTACGGCGCGGGCGTGAGCTGGGGCATTCCGTTCACGGAACTCGACCGCATTTTCCTCGGCACCCGCGTTGAATCCACGACCGTGGACACCAACAGCAATTCGCCGAGGCGCTACCAGAACTATGTCGACCAGTTCGGCGACAACCCGATCAGCGTGGCGCTCACCGCCGGCTGGTCGCGCGACAGCCGCGACAATTCGCTTGCGCCGACGCGCGGCGTCTATCAGCGCTTCTCGGGCGAATTCGGCCTCCCGGGCTTCGACATTCAGTACTACAAGGCCACCTACCAGTACCAGCACTTCATTCCGCTTTCGCGCACCTGGACCCTTGCCTTCAACGGCGAAGTGGGCTGGGGCGACGTCTACGGCAGCACCGAACAGTTCCCGTTCTTCAAGAACTTCTACGTGGGCGGCATCGGCTCGGTGCGCGGCTTCGAGTCGGGCACGCTGGGTCCGAAGGACTATTCGGTCGACAACGACGGCGACAACCTCGGCGGCGACCGCATGCTGACGGGCAATATCGAAATCCTCGCGCCGCTCCCTGGCGGCGACAGAACGCTGCGCGTCTTCGGCTTCCTCGATACGGGCTATGCCTGGGGCTACGAAGGCGATGCGTACGGGCACTACAAGCGCCAGAAGATCGACTTCGGCGACCTGCGCTATTCGACGGGCTTCGGCGTTGCCTGGATTTCGCCCCTCGGCCCCCTGAAGTTCTCGATTGCCTTCCCGCTGAACGACCAGGAAGGCGACGATACGCAGCGCTTCCAGTTCCAGATCGGCACGGGCTTCTGATACCCGTCTCAGCCGACTCCAGAACGCAAAAACAAAAAAGCCGCGTCCCGGAAAAACGATTCCGGCGCGGCTTTTTGTTGTTTACAGCTTTTGAAATGAAAAAGGAAGCGCTAAAAATGGTAGCCTAAGCGTTTGCCTTCAATTTTCCCGCTCTCAACTACGCTTTCAGCTTCAGGGAGGAATTCGCAATTGGATTTTCTCAGCAGCATTGTCGGTTCGATCAACGACGTTCTCTGGTCCTACGTTCTCATCATCCTTCTCGTCGGATGCGGTCTTTGGTTCTCGGCGAGGACCGGCTTCGTGCAGATCCGCCATGTGGGCGAAATGTTCCGGCTCCTCGGCGACGGTTCCGCGCGCAAGGCCCGCGAAGGTCATATCTCCACGTTTCAGGCGTTCTGCGTTTCCACAGCCTCGCGCGTCGGCGTCGGCAACATTGCCGGCATTGCGATTGCGGTCGTCGTGGGCGGCCCGGGCGCCGTCTTCTGGATGTGGGTGATCGCAATCCTGGGCGCTGCCACGGGGTTCGTCGAATCAACGCTCGCTCAGATCTATAAGGCGCCGAGAAAGGGCGGGGGCTACGTGGGCGGACCCGCCTACTACATCGGCAATGTGCTGGGGTCTCCCTTCTTTGCCTGGCTCTTTGCCGTGCTTCTCGCCGTTACCTACGGCCTCATCTTCAACAGCGTCCAGTCCAATACCATCGCGCTCTCGCTCAAGACGTCGCTGAGCGCCGATCCCTGGTACACGGGGCTTGTCATCGCGGTCCTTACCGGTCTCGTGATCTTCGGCGGCCTTACCCGCATCGCGAAGGTGGTCGGCATGCTCGTTCCGGTGATGGCCGGCGCCTATCTTCTGGTGGCGCTCATCGTGACCGTGATGAACATCACGCTGGTTCCCGATGTGCTGAAGCTCATCGTTTCGAGCGCCTTCAGCTTCGATTCCGCCATGGGCGCGGGCTTTGGTCTTGCCGTCATGACGGGCGTGAAGCGCGGTCTCTTTTCGAACGAAGCCGGCATGGGTTCGGTGCCGAATGCGGCCGCCACCGCCGACGCCTCTCACCCGGTGAAGCAGGGACTGGTGCAGGCGCTCGGCGTCTTCGTCGACACGCTGATGGTCTGCACGGCCTCGGCAATGATTGTGCTCCTCTCGCCCGACTGGCAGGGGTCGGGCCTTACGGGCATTGAACTCGCGCAGCATGCGCTCACGGGACAGCTGGGCGGCTGGACCAACATCTTCATGACCGTGATGATCCTCTTCTTCGCCTTCAGCTCCATCATCGGCAACTATTTCTACGGCGAAGTGAACATGGACTTCATCAGCCGCTTCAAGGGGGCGGTCTGGATCTATCGCGCGCTCGTCGTCTGCATGGTCTTCTTCGGCGCCGTGGCGAGCCTCGACCTTGTCTGGAGCTTGGCCGACCTCTTCATGGCGCTGATGGCCATGCTCAACCTCGGCGCCATTCTGCTCCTCGGGCGCTACGCCTTCATTGCCCAGAAGGACTACTTCCGTCAGAAGGCGGAAGGCATCGCCGAGCCGGAATTCGATCCGGCCATTCTTCCCTCGCAGAAGGGGATTCTCGCCTGGCCGAGAAAAGGTGAGGACTGACGGCGTTCCTGATGCCTCATGAATTGCCCGCCCGCAGCGCGGATCGCTTTCTTCGCGGAAGAAGGCGTTCGAAGCTCTGCGGGCTTTTTGTTTTCACGGGATTTGCGCTTCCTTACCAGCATTCGGGAGGGAGGGTTTGTACGGGTGGGGTGGTTCGAATTTATCTCATAAGGGGTATCAACTGCCTTTTGAACGCTTTAAAACAACTGTCTTCCTAGGATTTCAAAGTGTTGAGAATGGCTCTCAACAGAGCCTTCGCCTCTCCCGTCAGAGAGCTTTAAGAAACCTTTAAGGAAAAATACAATTCCTTGCATAAGACAAAGAAAGCAACTTTCTCCACGGATTTGTAAATCCGGGAGAAAAAATCCATCCGCAAGGAAAGGAGACCCCCATGAAGTCTCAGCATATGTTTACCGCGCTCGCCGCCGCCATGCTCTCCCTTGGAGCGTATTCCACCGCCGCGAACGCTGCAGATCTCGCCAACTGCACGGTCTGCCACTCGAACATCACCAAAGCCCACGCCGGCGCCGCCCACAAGGACGTCGCCTGCACGTCGTGCCATACGGGGCTTGACGAACATCTGAAGAAGCCCTCGGCCCGCCCGACCGTCAACATGGATCCGGCCAACTGCGGCGCCTGCCATCAGCCCCAGTACACGTCGCTCTACAAGGACGAAGGCCGTCCCGCCCGTCAGTCGAAGAAGGCTGCCGGCGGCCCCGCGCCTGACCCGTTCTTCGACCGTGCGCTCGGCGCTCACGGCTTCACGAAGGAGCATGACCTTCCGCGCGCCCACACCTGGATGGCGATCGACCAGTTCATCGTTGACCGCGCCTTCGGCGGCCGCTTTGAGCCGAAGGACGGCTGGCTCTACACGACGCTTGAGGGCGGGAAGTCCTACAAGGTCTGGGATGTCCTGAAGGACAACTATCCGGACAACAACACCCAGAAGGCGCATAAGCCCGGCACCGCTGCCGCCGGCAACGGCGTTTGCTGGAGCTGCAAGTCGGCCGACCTGATGCTCGACTGGGCCTACATGGGCGACAAGGTTGAAGGCGCCACCTTCAATCGCGGCTCGAACCCCGTCGACGTGGTCCGCAAGGTCAACCACGCGCTCAACTGCAACTTCTGCCACGATCCGCATACGGCGCAGCCGCGCATCATCCGCGACGCGCTCATTGACGCCGTCACGCGCGACAACAAGGACGTTCCGAACGTCTGGAAGTCCGTTGCGGCTCATCCGACCAAGGTCGACGTGAAGGACTTCGGCATGCGCGGCTTCACCCGCAAGGTGGGCTACCTCGAACGTCCGGATGCGAACCTCATGTGCGCTCAGTGCCACGTTGAATACGTCTGCAACCCGGGCTTCAACGGCAAGACGGGCGAAAAGGTGGGCTTCGACAACCGCTGGACCAACCTCTTCCCGTTCGTCAATGCCGACCAGATCGAGGAGTACTACGACAAGGTTCCGTTCCGCGACTTCAAGCACAACGTGACGGGCGCTTCCCTCATCAAGATGCAGCACCCGGATGCGGAAACCTTCTTCGGTTCCGTGCATGACAAGGTGGGCGCTACCTGCCAGACCTGCCATATGCCGAAGGTGAAGGACGAGAAGACGGGCAAGATGTACACCCTCCACTGGGCTACCTCGCCGCGTCACTACATGAAGGAAACGTGCCTTACCTGCCATAAGGACAAGACCGAGAAGCAGATGAATCTCGCGATCGACGCGATGAAGGGTCACTTCGAAGGCAAGGTCCGCGAGGCCGAATCCCGCATGAACGACATGTTCGACGCCTTTGATCTCGCGATCGCCGCCGGCGTTGACCAGAAGACCCTCGACGAAGCCAGAAAGCTCCACGCTTCCGCTCACGTCAACTGGGAATACTGGACGGCTGCGAACGGCGCCTACTTCCACAATCCTGAACTCGCCACGCGCAGTCTCGCGAAGAGCGCCAAGGCCGCGAGCGACGCCGCCGCTCTCCTGAGAAAGGCTGTTGCCGCCAAGGCTCAGGCCAAGAAGTAATCGCCTGAAATAAGCTTCTGGAAATTTCTGAAGCAAAAAATTGAAAGGGACGACATCTCCGGGTGCCGTCCCTTTCGCTACAGTTAAGGGTTATCCTTAATCCCTTCATTTTTTCTGCACGCCACCATGTCTAATCCCTGGATCCTCTACGCCGTCTGCGCGGTGATGCTCATCATCGCCCTTGCGGCGCTCCTTCCGACCATCTTCCGCGCTAAAGAGGCGGAAACGGAAGACGTCCGCAATGCGCGTGCGGAATCCTTTGTGAGCGAGGCGCTCCGAGCCGAGAAGGCGCAGCTCGACAGCGACTATGCGGACGGGAGGCTCGATCAGGCGCACTACGACGCGATGCTCGCCGACCTCCGGCGCCGCATTCTGGAAGAGCAGAAGCCTGCTTTGAACGACGAGGAAAAGAAGCTCGAGCGCGCGCCGCTCAAGGCAACGCGCGGAGAGCTCGCCGCCATCGTGATTGCGCTCGTCACCTTTGTTTCCGTCGGAAGCTACTGGTTCCTGGGGTCTCCTGAAATGCTCGAGCTCGCGCAGGCGCAGAAGGTGCTTCAGGGCACGGCTTCGGCAGAGTCGATCGAGACCTATCTTGAAAAAGCTCCGAAGGACGGGCGCGCCTGGGTGCTTCTTGCGCATCGGAAAATCGACGAAGGCGACTTCAGAACCGCGTCGCGGGCCTATAAGGCAGCGCGCGATTCGTCCGAGAAGATCGCGCGCGACCCTGACGTGATGCTTGAATACGGCGCTGCCGTTCTGACGGCTAAGGAAACGGAGCTTTATGCAGATGCCTATAAGGCATTGAATGAAGCGCTGGTGATGAAGGCCGGCGACCCGAGGGCCGAACAGCTTGCGCTCATGGGGGCGGTAGCGATCGAAGACTGGTCGGGCGCGGCATCGCTCGTGAGAAATATGATTCAGAAGATGCCGCCCGACAGCCCCGACTACATGCAGGCCGAGCAGACGCTGAGGATGCTTGAGTCGCGTGCTCAGAGGAAGGCGGAGACGAAGGCAAAGCCCTGACGGGAATTTCTCCTGCGGATCATTTTCCGGAGGAATTTGTCTCAAAAAAAAATTGAGGCCGCTGCGGATGGAGATTTCCGCAGCGGCCGATTTGCATCTCTGAAGAATGCGTTTCTTTTCCGTTTATCTTGCGAAGCGCTGAAGCTCTTCTTCAGCACGCTTTTCTACGGCGGAAAGTTCAAGCTTCAGAGCCTTCGCAATCCCTTCGCCGTAAGCCTTGTCGGCAAGCCAGCAATGGGCCGCATGAAGCGTGCGGATGGCGTCGGGGACGCCGGCCATTGCGCGGGCCGTGTTGGCAAAGAGCCGTTCCTTCTCTGCGGCAGGGAGAAGCCTGAAGAGATTCCCCGCCTGCGTGTAGAAGTCATTGTCGTACTCGCGGAAATCGTAGTGCTGCGCAGCGCCCGAAAGTGCCAAATCGGGTTCCCGGGCAGACGGCGTTTCCGCAAAGGCGCCGAAGGTGTTGGGTTCGTAGGTGATGTCGCTCGCCTGATTTTCAATGCGCATCGCGCCGTCGCGGTGGAACATCGCGAGGAAGGGGCAGCCGCGGGCTTTGTTCACCGGAATCTGCCAATGGTTGACGCCGAGGCGGTAGCGCTGGGCGTCGCCGTATGCAAAGAGTCGGCCCTGCAGCATGCGGTCGGGTGAGAAGCCGATCCCGGGAACAATGTTTGCCGGGTTGAAGGCTGCCTGCTCGACATCCTGGAAGTAGTTTTCAGGGTTGCGGTTGAGTTCGAGTTCGCCCACTTCAATGAGCGGATAGTCCGCATGCGGCCAGACCTTCGTCAGGTCGAAGGGATGGTAGGGAACCTTGTCGGCATCGGCTTCAGGCATCACCTGAACGTACATCTTCCATTTCGGGAAGTCGCCGCGCTCGATGGCTTCATAGAGGTCGCGCTGGTGCGATTCGCGGTCGCTGCCGATGATCGCGGCCGCCTCTTCGTCCGTCAGGTTTTCAATGCCCTGCTGGCACTTGAGATGGAACTTCACCCAGAAGCGTTCGTTTTCGGCGTTGATGAAGGAGAAGGTATGGGACCCGAAGCCGTGCATATGGCGGTAGCTCTTCGGTATGCCGCGGTCGCTCATGACGATTGTGATCTGATGGAGCGCTTCAGGAATCTGCGTCCAGAAATCCCATTGATAGGTGTTGGAGTGAAGGTTCGTCCGGGGATCGCGCTTCACGACATGGTTGAGGTCGGGGAACTTGAGCGGATCACGCAGAAAGAAGACCGGCGTGTTGTTTCCGACCAGGTCCCAGTTGCCTTCCTCGGTATAAAACTTGACGGCGAAGCCTCGGATATCGCGCTCGGCATCTGCTGCGCCGCGCTCGCCCGCAACGGTTGAGAAGCGGATGAAGAGCGGCGTTTCCTTGCCGACTTTCTCAAAGATTTTCGCCTTGGTGTAGCGGGTGATGTCGTTCGTTACGCGGAAGGTGCCGAACGCTCCGGAGCCTTTCGCATGCATGCGGCGCTCGGGGATCACTTCACGGTCAAAGTGCGCGAGCTTCTCTAGGAACCAGACATCCTGGAGAAGCATGGGGCCGCGGGGGCCGGCCGTCATGACGTTGTTGTTGTCGGCGACGGGGGCGCCGAAGGCCGTAAAGAGGCGGCTGGCAAAATGGCGGGCCGTTTGGATGGGGTTCTTCATAGGAATTGTCTCCGGGAAATTAAGAATTGATAAAAACAATCAATTCGTACTTCATAATAAACGAAGACAATTGAAGGCGCGATCATTTATTTGAAATAACTTATAAGCAAATGTATATCGATAGTGAATAACTATGTGTATGGCAGTCGTGGTTGCGTGAGTGCATCGACAAAGCGATGCGAATCTTCTCTATTGATTGATTGGTATGGATTATCTTCAAAGATCTGCCCGAGGCAAGCCGGAGAGGACGGCGCTTCATCGAGAGGATCCGTTATGCGGGAGCGAGGTGCCTGACGCTCCATGCCGCTGCTGTCGACACAGCGTTTTATTCGAGGAAAGAGAGGAGAAGATGCCGCTCCGGTGAGCCATGCACCGAACGACGCGGGCGGGGTAGAGATTGCCGGCAGCAAAGACGCTCTGGCCGGAAGATCCGTTGCAGGTAAGGCATTGGCGGAAGACAGGAATGTCGCTGGAGATGACCCGGCAGGGCGCGCGCCCGGCATTGGGAGCGTTCAAATCAACCCCAGGCCTCGGATCGGAAAGGCCGGGTTGATCCGGTTTATTCAGCTCTCTGATTCACTCCTTTCGACCAGAATCTGCGTCTTCCTGCCGCCCGTCTCGGTATGAGCGAGCACCCATTTGCGCACGGTGGAGACGGAGATGCCCGTGAGGCGGTTGATTTCCGACCAGGAGTAGCCCTGAAGCCTGAGTCTCACGGCGCGTTCTCGAACCGCCTTGGGGTAGCGGTACTGATTGTCGGCGAGATCCGCCTTGAAGGCGCCCTTGATGAAGGCGCGGTGCCAGTCCCTCAGGGTATTGGGGGACATGTCGAGGATGCGGGAGGCCTTGGTGTAGCCGATCCCGTGTCGGAAGAGTTCAAGTGCCTGAGCACGCTTTTCGTCCGTCGCGTACGTCTTGGGACGAACCCGTTCGTAGGAGATCTCGGGCGTTTCGGACGGCAGGGTCTTTGTGACCGCCGTCATTTTCGGCATGCGTTTGCGCGGCGAGCGCTTCACTTGCGCAGGCATTTGAATGCTTCTCCAGCGGGAGACAAGGAAAAAGGCGAAAAGAAGGGCCCGGAGCCCAAACGGGTTTCGGGCCCTTCAAACGCTTCTATGCTTTCTCTTCCCGGGATGCTCCGAAGAGCATCCGGAAAGAGAAGAAAGTCGGGACCCCGGGGCTTGGGGTCAGATGACCTCAGACCCCGGGAGTCTTCCGGTTTCGCGCCTTAGAAGGCGTAGCGGACGTTGGCGTTGAACGAGTTGTTCATGCGGTCGTCGCCGCCCGCCGTGAGGCGGTAGTTGAGACCGAACGTGAACGCGCCGTTCTGCGCTTCAACACCGAGGGTGCCCTGGACCGGGTTCGTGTCGACGACACGAACCGTATCGGTGATGCCGCCCGTGAAGGTGGCAACCGCATCCTTGTCGCCGAAGGTCGGGACAACGGAGATGTCAGCCATCGGAGCGAGCTTCCAGCCGTTCGTCTCGAAGGTCGAGGAGACCGCGACGCCGAGCGGGAGCTGATAGACGGTCATGTCGTCGTAGTCAGCACCGTACCTGGAGTCGTCCATCGAGAGACGGGTCATGCGGATGCCTGCATGCGGCGTAACCTTGGCGACGCCGGCGTCGAGAGCGTATTCAGCGCCGAGGCCAACCGTGAAGAGGTCGGCATCGAGCTTCTCGGAGGTCTTCCCGAAGAAGGAGGACGAGGTCGAGAGATCGTTCTCAACGGTCATGTAGCCCAAGTCGAGCATCGTGTTGAAGCCGCCGAATTCCTTCGCGGCGTAGAGCGACACGCCGTAGAAGTCCTGGTCGTTTTCAACCTTCTGGCCCGCGCCGACGGAGTTGCCGTCGCCCGTGCCGATGTTGAAGGCAACACCGAGCGTGCCGCCGCAGGAAGCGGTGTAGTCAAAGCCGAGAACAGCGCCGTAGATGTCGGCTTCATAGCCGGCATTGGAGCCGTAGAGGCGCTTGGCTTCGTTCGTCGTGCCGAAGACGTCGACCCACGGGGTCACGCCGACTTCGCCGCGGACCGCATTGACGTTCGCCTTGGAGAGGCGGCGGTTGATGGCGCCGACAACTTCATTCTGAGCGTCGAGGGAAGCGGAGAAGGCACCGCCGAGCGCGGCCATGTTGGTGGCAGCGTGTTCAGCGTTGACGAGGGAGTTCACGAAGGCATCTTCGTTGGCGTCCAGGTAAGCCCAAAGCGCCTTCTGATCAACGCCAGCCGCGAGAAGATCAACAAGGTGGTTGGGATTAGAGGAGTTGTCCGTGAAGTAGTCGGTTTCAAGAACGGTCTTCAGAGTCGTGCCTTCAGAAAGAAGTCCGGAATCAACAAGGTTCTGAGCGAGGTCTTCAGCAAACGCTTCTTCCCAGGAACCCATCTTCTGATAGATGGTGTTGGCGATGAGATTGGACGAGCCATCGTAGCCGTAAATGGCATCCGAAACATCGTTCCAGGTGTTGAAGCCGAAGGTGCTGAGGTCGTAGACGTTCGTCTCCTTGATATCAATCCTCACCTGACCGGCAGGAACATCATTGGTCGAGCCGGTGTACCAATAATCATTAGTGAACTGGAAGCCGCCAGTCACGTTGCCGACATTGATGACGTCAACATCCTTGTTGGCAACCTTGATGGTCGAAACAACCTTCGAGCTGAGATTGTCGAGAATGACGGTGTCGACAGTGATGTCGCCAGACTGCGTAGCCACGATGCCCTGAGTCTTATCGTAGCCGGCAACAGACGCGACATTACCCAGATCGATGTATGCATAAGACGGAGCGGCGTCCTTTCCTGCAACAGTGGGGGTTGCAGCAATCTTTGTCTGCTGGCCGACGTAGAGAAGACCGACCTTTCCAGCCGCAGTCGGATCAGCCAGATCCGCTTCGTAATCAGCCTGCAGTTCGGCGAGCTTCACCTTGGCCTGAGCCTCATAATTGCCGAGCGCAAGATAACCGCCAGTGACTGCGAGGTTGCCCGAGTACATCTGTTCAGTTTCAGTCGTGCCCTTCTTGTAGCCGATGGAGAGCGGGGTATACGTCGCCCCTGCTGCATCCTTGAAGCTCAGGGTATTGTCGCCAAGGATCGTCAGGCCGGCAGTCTTAACTTCCACCTTCGCGGCGGCATCTCCTGCAGCAATGTTGCCGAGCGTGAAGTTGCCGGCGGCAACCGTGACGCCATCCTTACCTACGGTCACCGTTTCATTTAACGTGCCGAAGTCGTCAGCGATCTGACCGAGCGTGACCTTATTGAGCGTAAGGCCATAGCCGGAGTCTTTTGAGGCATCGGCAACGATGACGAGATCACCGTTGGCATCACCACGAAGAGTAATTCCGGCAGCCGTACCATCAGCGCCGCCAATGACAACACTCGTAAATTTCTTGGTGCTGTTCTTCGCCTGCTTTACTTCGATCGAGCCAACAACTGCTCCCTCCGAAATTACCGTATTGTCAATAGCGACAGTAGTGCCTTCCGTTTCGAGCTGATGGACGACATCACTCTTTTCAACATCGTTGCCAACAGACTTAACCTCCTTCAGAGCTCCCTTGGCATCATCAGCACCAACGAACTTGCCGCCCTTGAGGTGAAGCGTGCTAGCACCATTTAAGACTGTTTTGGCCTTGGCATACTGAGCAGTTGTGTAGTCCGCGGCTCCAGTAAGCGTAACATCGGCGTTATCAGAGATCGTGAGATTCTTCTGTGCAGCAAGCGTGGTTGCGTCATAAGCGCCGTCCAGAACATTGCTGTAGGCAGTTGTCAGAGAACCACCGGACACCGTGAATTTGCCAAGCGTCGTATCGGCCCCTTCCGTGGTCAGCGTTCCGAGTGTGACAGAGGCATTCTTAGCTGCAACAGTTGCGCTCTTGCCGATCGAAACCGTATCCAGCGTAACCTTTGCATCTGCCCCGGTGATCGTAACGGAAGTGTTGTTCTCAGCAACAGTCAGAGAATTGACCTTCGTTCCCTTGCCACCGATAGAGACGGCGCCCTGGGCATTAACTGAACCGAGGGTAGCCTTGTCAGCGGCAGAGAGCGTAAAGGTCGCGGATTTAGCTACGTCGACCTTATCCAAGGTCAGTGATTTAGCAGCCTCAACAGTGAATGCGTCAGCTGCATAACCTGTACCAACAGTCACGTTGGTAGCAGAGAACGTACCTCCGTTAACTTTCATATTGGCAGTTGCTTGTGTGCCATCAGCAGCAGTGCCAATCTTGAGGGTTTCGATGGTCGTCGTTCCAGTCGAAGTGACCTTGTCAGCCGCAACGCCCTTCTCAACCGTCATGGCCGCAATAGTGGACTTGCCGCCGAGGGTGACCGAACCGTCTTTAGCAACGTTCAACGCGGACGTAACATTGAGAACGCCTGCCGTAGTACCAGCTTCGGTCGTAACCGAGCCCTTGACCACGTTGAGCGTATCAACCGTTGCAACACCGTTTTGCTTAACTTCAACGGTAGTATCAGCCTTGTTAATCGTCAGCTTGGCAGCTTCGAGACCGCCGTTCACCGTGACATTACCAGTGAAGAAAGTCGTGGCATCGCCAGCAAGCTCCTTCGTGGCTTCATTGGTCTTGTCGTCATAAGCGCCGACATACACATTGGTGCCCTTGACCGCGAAATCCTTAGCAACCGTCGTCGCGCCGTCAAAAATGAGGTCGCCGGCGTCAGTCGTCGCATCCAGGGTGGAGTTGACATTGATCGCAAGAGACTTGAAGGTCAGAATGCCTGCGTTCTGGAGAACGACATTGTTGAGATCAAGTTGCGTAGTGGCGTCAACCAGCGCTTTGGCATTGTCTTTAACAACGAGGGCAACGGAATCATTCTTCGACGAATCATTCTTATCAACAAAACCAAGTGCGACCGTGTCAGCCAGCTTCAACGTAGACACGCCACGATTCTTTCCGGCCGTGACGGCATTGGTGCCTTCGAACGTCACGGTAATGGTCTGCGCCTTATCGTCATCCTGGGCGGCAAGATCTCCGGCCTTAATCGTCAGGGTTGAACTAACCGCTTCGGAATTTGTTTCAGCAGTCTGATTCGTGGCCTTGATGGTCAGGCCGCCGGTACCGGTGAGAGTATTGACGGTAAAGGAACCGGCTACATCGGCCTTGGGCTCAACAACGATATTGCCGTTGACCAGATCGTAATTCTTGTCATCTGCAAGTTGAGTACCCTTCGTCACTGGCTTGTACTCTGCAGCATTCGCATCCCACGCAGTAATGCCCTTCAGCGTTTCCGTCGTGTTCGGCGTATCCGTTCCCTGAACCGTCAGAGTGGAATCCGTAATCTGGATGTCGCCATCCGTCGGAGCCGCCATAGCGACGCCAGCGACGAGGGAAGCCACCGCCGCAGCGATAACCGTCTTCACGGCCTTGCCCTGATAGGAAGAAGCCTTTTCGCTTGTCACGACTGTGCCGCGCGTCAGCGAGCGAGCCACTTTGAATGTCTTATTCATTTTTTGGGTTAACTCCAAATCAATTGATTTTGGTGAGGTTTTCTTGGCTCCTCCCGGAGCAGAAAACGCTCATGCCCGTCCGTCGGCTTCGCATGAGGGGAAGCCGCGCGGTTCGAGCACAGGCTTGATCCTAAAAAATGCAAATCAACGGGGGGGGGGGGTTAACCCTAATAATGATTAATGAATCAAGGTTTGAATTTGAAGATTCGATAAAAGAAAATGGGTAGGGGAAACGCTGATAAAGTTGTTTTGTGAGAAGCCTGCAACATGTATTCAGGGTTTTTACTCATACCTTTGAGATTTCAGACCCACCTCAATAAACTTCCGGCAGCGACTCGTCTGCCTTCTGCTGCGGCCACGGGAACTGCCGCCAGGCGCCGCCTTCGGATAGCAGCGACTCAAGCACGGTCGTCATCTGGTGGAGCGCGTCCTCGGCCGCATGCACGCTTTCCTCGAGCCCGATCCAGACGGCTGCAATCTGGATCGCCCGCGCGAGCGACTCCCAGGAGGAATAGCGAAGAAGGAGTTCCCCGCCGATTCTTTTCTTAAAGTGCCCGGCGTCCTCCACTGAAATCATTTCGCCAGCAATCGCCTTTTCAATGAGGGCGGCTCCTTTGAGAAGGTCATAGCAGCGAAGCGTCATCCAGGAAATTTCGCCTCTGAAGGCGTCGGCAAAAACGCGCTTTCGCTTCAAAGCTTCCTGGAGCGCCTGGTTCTGCGTCTCCACTTCAAAGCCGCTCCAGCCCATGACGGCTCTGTTCTTCCAGAGAAGCGACACCGAACGGGCTTCCAATACCCGGCGGTAGTCGGCGGCAAGGCCTTCACCCTCAACGTCCATCAGAAACGCTTCATTCAGATCCTCGCCGCTCATGATGTCGAGTTCTGCCGAAAGGTCGTGGAGAATCTCGCCCGTGGAGAGGTTTGAGTCCGGGATATCGCCCTTCGACCACCCGGTCAGCATGAGGGGAAGTCTTGCCGCCTCGCGCACGAAGGCTTCCAAGGGGAGCTCCTCCCAGAGGACGGGTACCGCGGTGCTCGCCCCGGGGTCCGGGAACCGCATCATGGTCTTTTTCAGATCACCGATGAGCGCCGCCATTTCCGGGTTCGGCGACAGGATTTCGAGTGTTTCTTCGTCGTCAAGCAGCATGGCGGAGACCTAGAGAGATGGAGGAATGTGAAATGAAAGTCGATGCGTCGGGAGTCCGACTACCTGCGGCGCTTCGTCTGCGAGCGCTCTGCGCCTTCGCGAGCGCGCTTCGGGGTGCCGGCGGTGCCCCTGAAGCCCGAAGCCCGCGGCTTCGGCTTCCGGGCGGGAGCCGACTTCTCATCGCGCGACGACGCTTTCGGCGGAACCGCTTCCTTTTTCAGTCTGCGCTTCCGGGTGAGATCGTCGATCGACGTGATCGTCATCTCGCAGGGATTTTCCTTGCAGTGGAACTGCGCCTCAAAGCGCTCGCCCGCAGAATTGATGAGGATAAGGGGTTCCGGGCGCAGAAGCGCGCGTTCCGTCGTCTGAAGAATTTCCGGGAAGGCCTTCAGCATCTTGGGACAAAGCTTTAAGGCTGCTCTCACGCAGTGGCGGCAGGTCATGAGGTCCGCCTTCTCCACGGGCTTGATCTCAAAGGCGGGCTGCATTTCGCGGCTCCCGTGCGCGAGATAGAAGCGCCTCGCGGCCGAGTTGGCGATGTTGGCTTTGTAGGTCAGAAACTTTTCCGGATAGGGAACGGCATCGTCCCAGGGCGCGCGTTCGGTATGGATGCGGGAGGCTTCGCGCATGGCGAGAAGTTCCTCCACTGCGCTTCGTCTCAGTTGGTTTGCAAAGCTTGCCGGCACGAAGACGTCGAGATTATCCGGAACGAAGATTTCCTTCGGGGAGAACGGCGTGTCGCCGAGCTTTGCGAGATTGGCTTTGAGAGACGCAATGTTTTTCTGCGGGTCAGAAGGCGCCGTGAGGTCGAGCGCTACGGAGGCGCTCGCGCAGTGAGTGCCGTCGGTTGCCATCAGGTCAAGCGAATCCTCATGCGAAGAGAATATGAGGTCGATCGGAATGCGCCGTTCGGCCGTCTTCCCTTCCATCGTCTTCATGAAGACATGGTCGCGGTTGCGCTTCAGTTCGAGTCCACGTTCAAGCCCTTCGAGCTTTTTCGGGGATTGCAGGAGATAAAGCGCCCAGAGATCCTTTTCCTTCAGATGTTCCGCACGATTGACGGAGATCCCGCGGATTTCCTCGTCGTCGGCGAGGTACGTGAGGCCGTCCCCGTTCGCCAAGGAGACGCCGGGAAGAGCCTTCACGACGAGGCGCTTCTCTTCAATCCGTTCAACCCGGCCGACGGGTTTGCCGGCATGCTTGGGGCTTTCGAGCTCGGCGAGCTCATAGGGCGCGTCGAATTCGCGGCCGTGAATGAAGTAGTCGGTCTTCCCGCGGTTGAAGACCTTGTCGGGGGAAGGCGCGAAGGAATAGGTGCTTATCCCATCGGACGTGCGGGAAAGCTCAGGCCGGCGCCGGATGATCTCGTCGATTTTTTCGCGATAGAAGGCCGTGACGTTCTTCACGTACGCCATGTCCTTCAAGCGCCCCTCAATCTTGAAGGAGGAGACGCCGGCGTCGATGAGGGCCTCGAGGTTCGCGCTCTGGTCGTTGTCCTTGAGTGAAAGAACGTGCTGCCTGCGGGCAAGGACCTGGCCATCCGGCGTTTCCACGTCGTAGGGGAGGCGGCAGAGCTGAGAGCATTCGCCGCGGTTGGCTGAGCGCCCCGTGAGCGCTTCGCTCATCCAGCACTGGCCGGAGTAGCTCACGCAAAGCGCCCCGTGCACAAAGAATTCGATGCGCGCGTGCGCGAGCTTCTCCCTCACCGCCCGGATCTGATCAAGCGAAAGCTCGCGCGCCAGAACGAGCTGCGAGAAGCCGACAGCTTCAAGGAACGCCGCCTTTTCGGGCGTCCGGATGTCGCACTGGGTCGACGCATGGAGCTCCATGTCGGGAAGGTCCCCGGCGAGAAGCCCCATGTCCTGCACGATCAGCACGTCAGCCTGAGTCTTCTGAATCTCGAACGCGAGCCGGCGGGCGGCCTCCACCTCGTCTTCCTTAAAGAGCGTATTCAACGCCACGAAGACGCGGGCATCGAAGCGGTGCGCATAGTCGGCGAGCCGCGCGATGTCGTCGAGCGTGTTCCCGGCCGCCGCGCGCGCGCCGAAAGCGGGGCCGCCGATATAAACGGCGTCCGCTCCATGGTCGATCGCGGCGATGCCCGTGTCGGCATCGCGTGCGGGAGCGAGGAGCTCGAGCGCAGTGCGGGGAGGCACGCTCGCCCAGGATCCGGCATGAAGAGTCATGGCTTATTTCTTCTTCCCGACAACGGCGCAGGCTTCAACGGCGAGGTACTTGGCAAGCTCCTGGTCTCCCGCGCGGCGGGCGAAGTCGGCAGGCGACTCGCGCTTGTCGGTGCAGTAGTCGCGGTAGGCTCCGGCCTTGAGAAGCGCCATGACGGAGGCGCGCGAGGGCTTCCTCGCCGCCATGATGAGGGGCGTCACGCCCGACGACGTCTGTACGTTCGGAGAAACGCCGAGCGCGAGGAGCTTTTCAATCATTTCCGTGCGGCCTTCGGTCGCGGCGTAGTGAAGCGCCGTCCAGTTGGCGCCGCCCTTGGGATCCGCGCCCGCCTTGAGAAGCTCGTCAAAGAGTTCGTTGTTTCCCTTGAAGACCGCCATCATGAGGGGCGTTTCGCCGAAGCGGTTGGCGTCGTTGAGGGCGAGCTTTCCCGATTTGAGGAGCGCCTCGGCCACCTGCGGGGTATCGGCCCGAACGGCGTAGGTAAAGCCCGTGTCGCCGTTTTCCATGCGGAAGTTGGGCGAAGCGCCGTTCTTGAGAAGATCTTCAACGACGCTCGCCTGTCCGGCGCGCACGGCCTGCCGGATCTCGGCGAGCTGGGCGGACGTGAGGGCGTTTTCCTCCTGAGGTGCGGCGGAAAGCGGGAAGGAGAGGGCAGTGGCAAAAAGGGCAAACGCGACGCTCGCGCCTGCAAGTAGGGGTCGGATGCGCATGGTGACGGAATGATCCGTGAAATGTTCAGATGGTCTGGAAGAATAACACCCGGCGGGAGGCGTCCCGTCGGGTGATCTCTCAAAAGAGTGCAAGAAGGCTTAACGGCCTTTTCTCGACGCCGTGGCGGCGCTTTCGGACGCTCCGGAATCAGACGGCAATCGGCAGTCTGAAGAGCCTCACGGTGTTTTGCGCGGTGGCAAGGAGCACTTCATCGAACTCGAGCCCCTTCGCCGCGGCAATCGCCCTCGCCACTTCCCGCGAATAGACGGGTTCGCAGCGTTTTCCCCGGAAGGGAACGGGCGCCATGTAGGGCGAGTCCGTTTCGATGAGAAGGCGCTCGAGCGGAATTTTCCCCGCGATCTCGCGGAGCGCCTCATTCTTTTTGAAGGTGAGATTCCCCGTGAAGCTCACGTGCCCGCCGGCATTGACGACGCCCTCAGCAGTCTCGAGCGACCCGCAGAAGCAGTGCATCACGAACCCGAGGTCGCCCGCTTTTTCTTCCCTGAGGATCTCAAGAGCCGCGCTTTCGGCGTCCCGCGCGTGAATGATGAGGGGCTTCCCTGCCTTTCTCGCCGCGGCAATATGGCGTCTGAAGCGGTCCCGCTGCCAGTCAAGGGGCTCCTTGCACCAGTAGAAGTCAAGTCCCGTTTCGCCGACCGCCACCATGCCGGGTTCGTTCGCGCGCTCAGCGATTTCATCGACGTCGGCCTCTCTCAGTTCCGGGTATTCCGGATGGACGGCCCAGGCGCCGAAGAGAAACCCGGGGTGCGCGTCGAGAATCGCGCGGAGCGGCTTGATGTCGCCGTCTTCGCAGCCGATCGTGATGCCCGCAACCATGCCGGCATCCTTCATTCGCTGAATCGCGGCCTCGCGGTCTTCGTCAAAGGCCTTGTCCGTCAGGTGGCAGTGAGAGTCAATGTAGGGAGTGAGCATTTGGTATTCCTTAGACCACATCCTCAGCCGCGCCCTGAAGCGCTTCAGGGCGCTTCATCGAGGCGATCCGCAGCACATAGCAGAGGCCGTAGAAGCCCGTGAGGAGGAGAAGGTGCAGAAGCGCCGGGAGAATGTCCTGGAGTTCCGCGCCGTCCTGAGCGGCAGCGGCCGAAGCGAAGATCCCGGGCGTTGTCGGAATCAGCTGAGAGACGGCAATGGCCGCCCAATGGAGGTTCTCGAGCGGCCAGACGGCGCCCGAAATAAAGAGCGCAGGTGCGGAAATAATCACCGTCACGGGCGCGGCCCAGGCGTTGGAGCCGAGGAGCGTCACGACCGCAAGCCCGAATGCAGTCACTGCAGCCGAAAAAAGCGCGCTCACGAGAATCACGGCCTCCGGGTTCCCGAAGGCGCCGTAGTCGCCGAACCGGAAGCCGAAGCCTTCGATGTAGAGCATCCAGCCGAAGGCAATCGACCAGAAGGCGAGGAAGATCCCGAGCCCCTCGCACCAGGGGCGCCGCATGACGTCCTGCATGAAGGGAAGGCGCGGACGGCCCGCGAGCCACCCGCCCATCGCCATGCCGATGCCCATGAGGATGACGGCCTGGAGAATGACGGGCCCCACCATCGGCACGGTGTAGTTGCCGTAGCCCGAGATTTCGTTGAAGCGGTAGGTGACGAGAAGACCCGGAGCCGCAATGGCCGCACCCTCGAGCGAGGCGACGGGCGTCCCCGGCGTCATGAGGGAGGCGTTGTCAAGGAGCGCCTTTTTGTCCGAAATGATGCCGGCAGCGGCCGACTGAACGGCGCGCGCCTTCACCGGATAGGCGCCGCTTCCGAGGATGTGAATTGTCGTGTTTTCGCCTCGCGCGAGCGACTCCGAATAGTCCTCAGGAATCGTAACGAGCACGTCCGTTTTCTGACGGCGGAAGAGGTCGAGCGCTTCGCTCTCTGAATGAAGGACAAAAGTGAGCCTCGTCGTGGGAGAGGCGTCGAGCGCATTGACGAGGCGCCGCGAGGCGCCCGACCGGTCGAGGTCGAGGATGCCGGTCGGAATGTTCTCGATCTGCTGCGTGCCGTAGGGCCAGCCGTAGAAAACGAGGTAAAAGGCCGCGGCCACGCCGAAAATCGCGATGGTGTCGCGTGAGAGAAAGCTCGCCCTGAGGGTCAGAGCAAAGGTTTTCCAGAAGCCCATGGCGGACGAATTCTCTTCCTGCGGAACCTGAGCTTCCGCAACCCTTAATCCTGCGGCAAGCGCTTCCGCTTTCTTCCATCGACGGATGCGGAAGGGGAGAATGAGGAGCGCAGCGGTAAAGCAGATGATGGGAAAGAGCGCGAGCGTCATCTGAGTGCGGGCAATGGCGTCAAGCGGCGCATTCATCACCCAGATCTGGCTCTGCGCCTCGAGGTAGTGGGTGAGCGGCAGGAGCTCGCCGAAAGCGCGTGCGCCCGGCGTCATCGCGTCGAGCGGGAAGGAAAAGCCCGTAAAGGGAAAGGTCGGGGCAACGAGGCAGATGGAAGCCGAAAGCGCAATCACCCAGGTGGGCGAAATGGCGACCACAAGGAGCGCAAGCCCCGCCATCGCGAGGATCAAAAGCCACCCGGCCGTGAACCAGAGAAAGAGCGGCCCCGCCGCACCCCAGCCCGCCCAGCCGGCAAAGCCCGCCGTCCAGACGGAAATGGCGAGGAGCCAGAAAAGAAGCCAGGGGGCGAGCTTCCCGACAACAAGCGCCGTGGCGGAGCCCCCGGATTCCTTGAGGAACGTTCTCAAGCCCCCTTCGCGCCATTCGCGCGCGAGCATCGAAACGAAGGCGAGAAGCGCGCCGAGCGCCATGAGGCCGGGAACGAAGGTCGGAAGCAGGTAGGCGACGAAATTGAAGCTCGGGTTCCCGAGGAACCAGACGTCGGGGAGCGTGGCGCGCAAATGGCCGCTGTTCTCCGTGAAGGTGCCCCCCGCAGCCGCGGTCCGCTTCACGGCAAGCTTCGTCATCTGGAGCGTTGAGAGCGCCGTCTTGATGTCGACCTCGAGAATCGTGCCGATCGCGTAGTAGGTTTTATTGAGTTCGAGCACGACCGGAGCGCCGAGACCCCGGCGGTTCTCTTCCTCGAACCCTTTGGGGATTGTGATCGTGCCGTACGTGCGGCGCGATCTCAGGTCCTCGTCGGCCGTGAGGGAGGAGTCCCTGCGCTCGAGCCGGATGGAGGGAATGGCGTCGAGCGCCTGAATGGTCTCGCGCGAGAGCGCGGACCGGTCCATGTCGACCAACCCTACGGGGAGCTTCGTCATAATGCCCGTTCCGAAGGCAATCGACATGAGAAGCGCCCAGAAAAGGGGCACGGCAAGGCCCGCAATCCATTCGACCGGATGCGAAAGAACCTGCCTTACCTCAAGGAGCGAAATGCGCAGCGCGCGCTGACACCAGACCCGCATGGATGGGTTCCGCCTTCTGCCGACGCGTTAGCGACGGGCGCGGTCGATGATGACCGTCATGCCCGGGCGCAGTCCCTCCGTTTTTTCAACGGGTCTTGCGCGCACTTCAAACGTGCGGATGTCGTAGCCCGAAGACTGGCGCGTCGCGCGCCAGACGGCGTAGTCGCCCCGCGGGTTGATCCAGTAGACGCGGAAGGAAACGTTTTTGCCGAGAGCAGGAACTCTGGCCGCAAATTCCTTGCCGACCTCCATCCCGGGGAGCTCGTCCTCGCGCACGTTGAAGGTTGCCCAGCTGTCCTCGAGGTTCGTAACGAGAACGACCGGGAATCCGGCCGGCGCAATTTCGCCTTCGTGGAGCACGACGCGCGTGACTTCGCCCGAAGCCGGAGACCGGATGTCGGCTTCGCTCGCGAGGGACGAGGCTTCCTCAACGCCGCCAGCCGCCTGACGGGCGAGCGCTTCGGCAGCCGTTTTTTCCTGCCTGCGGGCTCCGTCCTCAAGTGCAGACACCTTGGCTTCGGCCGCAGCGACGAGTTTTTCAGCGCTTTCTCTTTGGGCGAGCACTTCGTCGCGGCGCTGCGCGCTGATGAGGCCTTCCTTCTGAAGCGCATCAACGCGCTTCCAGGAACTCTGGGCGAGCGCCAATCCGGCACGGGCGCGGGCGAGGTCGGCTCTGGCCGCATCGAGCTCCTGCGTCCGGGGACCCTCATCGGCAAGCGACGCCTTTGCATCGGCCGCCGCCTGAAGGGCCTTCGCCTGAGCGACCTTCGCATTGATTTCGGGGAGCGCGAGACGCGCCACCGCGTCGCCTGCCTGCACCCGATCGCCCTCGCGGACGCTGATCGCGGCAATGCGTCCGGGAACCTTCGCGGAAACGGAGACGGTGGTCGCGTCCATCATGCCCTGAAGCGGCACGGGTACAGGCGTCATCGCCTGCCAGATGCCCCAGCCGATGAAGGCGGCGGCGCCGAGAAGAACCAGGGCGCCGAAGACTGCGGGAAGAATGGAGGGTTTCTGAGCCTGACGGCCCGAAGCTGCGCTCTGCATGACGGGTAGGGTAGAAAAAAAGAAATAGAGAAAAAGGAGGGAGGTTTTCTGAAGCCGGAAGATGCGTTATTCCACGCGCTTCAGATCCGGCCGGGAGAGCGTTGCGACAAAGTCCGGCATGACGCCCGCGGCGCCGTGGAGCATGGCCCAGGAGACGACGAATTTATAGGCGGCGGCGCGTTCGGCAATCTGCGCGCCCGTCATCTGCGTGCGGGCTTCGCGAACGTCGAGCGCGGTCGATAGCCCTTCGGCAAAGCTCGCTTCCCTGAGCCGCAGGTTTTCTTTCGCGAGCGCTACGGTCGAAGCCGTGAGGAGATATTCCTCGCGCGCCTGCGTGGTGCGCAGGAACGCGGTTTCAACGGCGCTTGCGAGCGCATTGTCGGCTTCCGCCTTCGCGGCTCTCGCCTTATCTTCCTGCGCGTGCGAGGCGGCAAGCGACGAGAAGCGGTCGCGGTTGTCCCAGAGCGTGAATTTGATGCCGAGCCCCACCATCCAGTCGGGTTCGACCGGCGTGAGGTAGTGCTTCACGAGGTTCTTCATGCCGAAGGCGAAGACCTGCGGATGAAAGGCGCTTTCAGCGGCCCTGACGCCTTCTCCGGCCTGACTCACCTGCGCGTCGATTCTCGCGAGCACGGGAGAATTGATCCTTGCGCGCGACTGCCATTCAGAAAGCGTTCCAAGGTCGCCCGTGAGAATGAAGAGCGGCGTTGCAAGCGTCGGCAATTCCTTTTCGCGAAGCGCGCTCATGAGCTCGGCTTCCGCCACGCGGGCGCTCGTTCCCGCAGACACGAGCTCGCGCCGGGCCGCATCGCGCGACACCTCGACCGACATGCGCTCGATCCGGGAAATAAGGCCCTTCTTTTCAAAGCGCATGGCGCGGTGAACCTGCTCTTCCTCGTCCTTAAGGCGCTCGCGGCGGAGTTCCTCCACCGAGCGCGCGAGCTGCACGCCCCAGTAGCGCATCGCGAGGTCGGCATCCTTTTCTTCAAGCCGGGCGCTCTGCGCGGCCGAAGCCTCCCGGACCTTGTGCTCGAGAAGGTTCTGCTGCGCCGTGATGGCGCCCCCCGTATAGAGGGGCCACGTGGCCGAGATCATCGCGCGCGGGCCCGAGAGGTCGAGCTCGTCCGAAAAGCGCATTGTGCTTGGAATTCGAATTGCTCCTTGCGAGAGGGCGCTCCCGAGCTGCTGCACGCTAGCCGGAATGTCGAGATTGAGGTCAAGGTCCTTCCGCCCTTCAATCTGCATCGCCGTAATGTCCACCTTGGGACCCGAGAGCGATTTGGCGCTCTCCGAAGCATGACGCGCGCGATTCACTTCAGCAGTGTCTGCGCGGAAGATGTCGGCGCGTTCGTGAAAGCGTGCGCGGGCGGCTTCGAAGGTAAGGGAGTCGTCCGCCGCCGCAGTGCCGGCACTCAGAAGTGCGCTGACTGCGAGTACGAGCGGAAGCGTGCGGAAAGGTACGGACATGGGATGGAAGGCAAAGAGGTCGCGGGCTTCAAGCCCCGCTATTCAGGAAGGTAGGGATTCTATCGCGAGTATTCGGGCTATCCCATGTTCGCGGGAAGACTTTCAGTGGAGCGAGGCGCTTCGCTTCAGGTGCTCCCGGGAGCACAGGCAAAAAGAAGGCGCGGAAGCCTCGAGCTTCTGCGCCTTTTGAAGGAGAGAAATGGAGGCGTTCGTTTTGAGCGCCTCCGGGCAAACGGGTTATGGGAAAATCAGGCTTTGAGGGCCTTGACGGCTTCCTTCGCAGAGAGGCGACCCCAGATCACGGCCGCCGTTAGCTGAGAGCCCACGATGTAGTCGTAATAGAAGAGACCGCCGATCGCATTGCCGCAGGCGAAGAGCCCCGGAACCGGCTGGTTTTCGCCGTTCAGAACCTCGCCGTTCTTGCCGATCTTCGGGCCGCCGAAGGTGGCCGTCATGCCGCCCTGGAAGGCAAAGGCCATGAAGGGGCCCTTTTCAATGAGGCGGGGCTTCTCTAGCGTGTTGGGAGGCGTGAGCTGATCGGCTTTGCCGGCCTTCACGGTAGCGTTGTAGTCGGCAATCGTCTTCTCAAGCGTCTTTTCATTGACGCCCATCGAGCGCGCAAGTTCGGCGATGGTATTCCCCCTGGCAATCGGGGCCTTCGCTTTTTCATAGCGGGTGATGCGGGTCGCGACCGTGTCGATGTCCTTCACCTGACTGTCGATGATGATGAAGGCCCAGTTGTCCTTCGTGAGGAGCGGGAGCTCCTTCGCGACGGCGACGTAGGTCTTCTCTTCGTCAATGATGCGCTGGGCGCTCTTGTTGACGATGATGCCGTAGTTCACCATCGTGGAGGGATTGGCCTGATTGACGCCGATCGGGCCGCCGTGGAACTGGTCCATGTTGACGAGATTCGGGAAGAAGGGCTTTGTGAGCGTGATGTTTTCGCCCATCATGAAGGCCGATCCGCGAAGCGGCATCCAGGCAACGCCGCCGCCCATGTACTTGCAGATCATTTCCTTATTGGCATGGAAGCCCCCGGTTGCAACCACGACGCCGCACTTCGAATCGATGTCGAGCGCGCCTTCAGTCTTTGAAACGGCAATGGCGCCCGTGCAGCGGAGCGTCGCAGACTTCTTGAGCTCGACTACCTTCGTATTCGTCATGAAGGTGATGTTCGGGTGCTTCTTCACTTCGGCGAGCATCTGCGAAGTGAGCTGCGCGCCGCCCGGCTTCTGCGGACCGTCGACGACGTGGCCGCGGACGGTGGCGGGCCACACTTCCTTCACCATCTTCTTCCACTTGATGCCGCAGCGCTTCGAGAGCCATTCGATGCAGTCGGCGCTCTTTTCGCAGTAGATGCGCGTGAGCGCCGGGTCGCCGCGGCCCAGGGAGACCGTCATCATGTCCTTGTAGAACTCGTCGATCGTGTCGGTGAGGCCGTTTTCCTTCTGAACGAAGGTGTTCGTCGCGTTGAAGTGGCCGCCCGCGTAGATCGTATTGCCGAAGGGCATGTTCATCTTTTCAAGGAGCGCCACTTTGGCGCCGAGGTCGGCGGCCTCGAGCGCTGCGGTCATGCCCGCGCACCCGGCGCCGATGACGACGAGATCAAACTTGAGCTTCTTGTATTCGCTCGATTCGGGAGCGGCTTCCTTGGCGGAGAGCGAACCCGCGGCGGTGGCGGCAACAGCGCCGAAGATGCCGGTGCGGATGGCGGAGCGGCGATTGAAATCTGGCATGTTTTCTCCTTTTGGTGGTGGCGTGTGGTGTTGGATCTTTAAAAGATCCTTGAAATCACAGGGAAATTTTAGGAGAAAAGCGCCGATAAGTATGCTTGAGCCATCTCAAGAAATTGAGAATGATTCTCAATCAAAAAAAGATCTCAGACCGCATCGAAGCGGAATCTGAGGTCTTTTTCGAGGGCTTTTCCGTCTTCAGGCTCCGGGGGTTTCCCCGGGAACCTGAAGAAGCGTTCCGCGATTACTTGCTGTGCGGAACCTGAAGCGAGAACTGATGGCACTGGTTGCACATGAGTTCGGACTTCTGGTGGCCCTTGTGGCAGTCCGTGCAGTTGACGTCGCCTAAGTGCGAGTAGTGCGGATTGGGTTCGTCCTGGGCGGTCTGCTTGGCGAGCGCCTCATAGCTGTGGCACTGCTTGCAGACGTCCTTCTTCACCTTCGCGCCTTCGGTCGGTGCGGTCTTGTGGCAGGTCTCGCACTTCTGGCCGTGGGCAAGATGGAAGTCAGCCGTGTAGTCGGAAGCGAGCGCCGACGAGGAAAAAGCGGTGCCGAAGCAAAGCGCGGCGGCAAGAGCGATAAAGGTATTCTTGGTCATTTTGAATTTCTCCCCGTGATTCAGATCTTCGCCTTCTTGGCGCGGGCAGCCATTTCGCGGGCTGCAATGCGGCCGAAGACCGTAGCGGCGCCCAGCTGCGCGCCGCCCGCATAGTTGAAGTAGAAGATGCCGCCCGCGGCATTGCCCGCGGCGTAGAGGCCGGGGATGCTGCCGCCGTCAAGGCTCTGAATCTCAGCCTTGGTGTTGATGAGCGGGCCGCCGAAGGTGGCCGTCATGCCGCCCTGGAAGGGGACGGCGTAGAAGGGAGCCTTCTGAACGGGATGGGGCTTCTTATAAGTGCAGGGAGGCGTCATTTCCTCGAGCTTCCCGGCGGCGAGCGCGTCGTTGTAGGCCTTCACTTCCTTGAGAACGTTCTTCTCGGGGAGGTTCACCTGCTTGCAGAGGGCTTCGAGCGTATCGGCCTTGCCGTAGGGGCTGTTGAGGCGGTCGAACTTGGCGATCACCTTCTCGAGCACGGGGCAGTCGCTGTCGACGATCACCCAGGCCTGGTTGTCGAGCGTCTGGAGCGCCGTCGTGCGGGCCTTCACCACATAGGTGTTGTTCTCGTCCATGAAGCGCTTGCCGGAGGTGTTAACCTGAACGCCGTAGCCGGAATTGAGCACGTCGGCGGGGTTCACGTGCGTGACGCCGATGATCGGGCCGCAGTGGAACTGGTCCATGTTCACGAATTTCGCATAGAGAGGAAGCGTGAGGGAAACGTTTTCGCCGGTGGTCGACTTCGAGCCGCGCAGCACCATGCGGGTGGCCCAGCCGCCGATGTAGCGGTCGACCATTTCAGGGTTGGCGGAGAAGCCGCCCGTCGTGAGGCAGACGCCGCCCTTCGCGAGCCATTCCTTCTGACCTTCGTCGGAGAGGGTCTTCACGCCCGTCACGCGGAAGTGGTCGTCGTGAAGGAGCTCGATCACCTTGTGCTCGTAGCGGATTTCGATGCCGCGCTTCTTCGCGGCAGCGAGGAGGTCCTGCACGAGGCGGGCGCCGCCCGTGATGCCGTCGCCCAGGACGCGGCAGGTGCGGCCGAGACGCGGATAGGGCATCGGACGGATCTTGCCGAACTTGACGCCGATATCCTTTTCCAGCCAGTCGATGCCTTCGGAAATGTTGTCCGTATAGGTGCGGTTCAGCGACTTGTCGCCCATCTGCTTGGAGATGTCCATCATCATGGCGTAGAAGGCGTCGGCCGTATCCTCGATGCCCTGTTCCTTCTGGTGCCGCGTGCCCCAGCCGCAGATGGAGCCGAGGGCGAAGATGGCGTTGCCGTCCGGACGGTCGCGCTTTTCAAAAAGCACTACCTTGGCGCCGAGATCGTGCGCCGTAATGGCGGCGATCAGGCCCGCAGGGCCTGCGCCCACAATGATGGCATCATAGACCGGGGCCTTCGCCTGGCCTGCGGTCTTGGCTTCGGCAGCGCCGGCAATGCCGGCGGCACCGGCGGCGGCTGCGCCGAAAATGGAAGTCTTCAAGAGGCCGCGGCGGGTCATATCCGTGCTCGACATCATGCTTCTCCTGTTTTTTTGTTGTATATGAATGCTGAAAGGACTTCTGTTAGTCCTTTTGGAGTCAGCCGGAAGTGTAGGTGCGTCCCACCGATAAGTATGGTTGCTTCAGAACAAGAAAAAGGATTTTTCTGAAGTGAAGCTTAAAGTTTCTGCAGGATCTCTCGAAAGACGTTCGGTAGACTCCATTACATTGATCCTTCGGCATTTTTCTCATGCATAAGGCCATTCTTTCTTTCTTTTTCGCAGGCTTTCTCCTTGCGTCTCTCCCCGGGCTTGCCCAGGCTGAGGAAGGCACCGGCCGTCAGGCTTCGGCGCAAAAGCAGATCCGCGTGGGTGTCGGCGCCTTTGCATTGCCCGAGCAGCGGGATGAATTTGATGCGGCAACCCTCACGACGCTCTTTGATACCTTCGGAATTGAGAACGTGACGGTGACGGACTACACGGTTGCTGATCTCGAGAAGGCCGTGAAGGCGGGCGAAGTCGACGTCTTCGTGAGCAGCTCCGGGGCGGCGAGGCGCTTTGCGCCTTTCGGCGCGAGGCCGCTTGCGACCAGCGTGGCGCCGGGCCTGAGGGACCCCAACCACAATGAAGGAACGGCGATCATTCTCCGCAAGGAAGATGCAAGAACGCTCGCCGAACTCGAGGGTGCAAGGCTTTCGGCCAACATGGCCTGGGGCTTTTCGGGCTATCAGATCGCCATGGGTGAAGTCGCGGCGCTCGGGAAGAATCCGGACAAATTCTTCGGCCGCACCCAGTTCTTCAATCGCAGCGACTCGATGGAGTCGGTAGCCCGGTCCGTTGCCTCCGGAACGACGGACGTGGGGTTTCTGAGGCTCTGCGCCTTTGAGGAGCTGAGCCGCAAGCATCCGGAGGTGACGGGAAAGCTTCGCGTCCTCGCGCCCCCGAAGGGCGTCGACACGAATGCGGTCGCCTGCGTCGTGAGCACAAGGCTCTATCCGGCGCACAGCCTTTCCGTCATGCCTACCGTGACGCCCGAGCTTTCGAGGAAGCTCCTCGTTGCTCTTCTCACCATGCCCGCGACGGAGAGCGGCCGCGAATGGTCGGTCGCGACGGACTTCCATGCGGTCGACAAGCTCCTCGAGGACTTGAGGATCGGTCCCTATGCGTATCTCAGGGACTGGACGATGAGCCGCTTCGTGGCGGCCTTCTGGCCTTATCTGCTGATTTTCCTTCTCGCGGTTGCGGGGCTTGCCTATCACGGCTGGCGCCTCAAGGTCCTCGTGGCAAGAAGAGAGCGCGAGCTCGAGGAAGTGCACGTCCGCGAAGTCGAGCAGAGTCAGAGGATTGCGATGCTCCAGCGTGCGGGCGCCGTGGGGCAGCTCTCAAGCCTCATCGCGCACGAGGTGCACCAGCCGCTCTCTGCCATCCGCCTCTTTGCCGAAGGGCTCGAGCGGAGGGCTAAGGCCGGAAGCGCCACGAACGAGAGCGTTCTCAAAATCGCCGGTAGGATTGCCGGTCAGGCCGAACGCGCGGGGGCGATTGTCGACCGCGTGCGGGACTATGCGCACCAGCGCGAGCCCGTTTTTCAGAGGATCCGGGTAGCGGATCTCGTTCAGCACATTCGTGAGACGTATCCGAAGCTCGAGGCAAAAACCGAAGTGATCATATCCCCGGAGGCGAGGCAAGCTGAAGTGCGCGGCAGCATCCTGGAGCTCGAGCTTGCCGTCGTGAATCTCATCCGAAATGCCGTGGAAGCTGTTCGAGGCGTCGGGAGCCCCCGGGTCGTCCTCGAAGTGAGCTCTGTCGGGAATAAAGTGCGCTTTGAGGTTTCCGACAACGGCCCTAAGCTTTCCGAAGAGAAAATCCGTGCGCTTGCGTCTCCCATTTCAAGCGAGAAGCCTGAAGGCCTCGGGCTCGGTCTCTCAATCGTGAAGCACCTCGTGGAACGCCATCAGGGAGAGCTCGTCTTCCGCTCCGGCGGGGGAGCCGCAGGGGAGGGGCTTGCTGCGGATATCATCCTGCCGACGGCCTCCCCGGATGCCGGGAATGAGAAGGAAGCAACGAAAGAAGAGAAGGAAAAGGAGATCCGCGCATGACGAAGTCTGAAGAACCGCTCATCCGCATCGTCGACGACGATGAAGCGCTCTGCGAGGCGATTTCCTTCGTGCTCGAAGGCGAAGGCTACGAAACCGCCGTATATCAGAGCGCGGAAAGCTATCTCGAAAAGGATGATCCGTCGCGCTTCGGCGTGCTCCTTCTTGACGTCAAAATGGGCGGCATGAGCGGTCCGGAACTTCAGGAAGCGCTCATCCGCGCAGGTCAGAAGATTCCAATCATCTTTCTTTCCGCGCACGGTTCGATCGATCTCGCCGTCGACCTGATGCAGAAGGGCGCGGTGAGCTTCATTCCGAAGCCCGTGGGATCTGAGAAGCTTCTCGCGACGATCGAGCATGCCTTGAAGGACGCGCCGGTCTTCGGCGCTTCGCACGCAGAAGCAAAAATTGCAACAGATCCTTTAAGCGACCGGGAGGAGCAGGTGGCCCGGCTTGTCTGCGAAGGCCTCACCAACAGGCAGATTGCCGAACGCCTCGGCGTCTCAAAGCGCACAATTGAATTCTTCCGCGCCAATGCAATGCGCAAGCTCGGAGCTCATAATGCAAGAGAGCTGCAGCATCGATTCCAGCTCAAGTACTGAGAACGAAGCTGCCGCAATACATTTTCAGGATAAGACCATGCATCACGAAGATATCTATACCGAGACTCCTGCGAGTCCGGATACGCTTGCCAACCTCGGGCCCCTCGCGCCGCTCGCCGGCACCTGGTACGGTGCTGAAGGCGTCGATACGCATCCGGTTGCCGAAGGCACGGAATCCGAACCCTTCGTTGAAACGCAGACCTATGAGCTGCTCGACCCCCAGAACAGCGGCCCTCAGCTTCTTTACGGCCTTCGCTACCACGTGGCGATCACGAAGCCCGGCGAACTCAACGCTTTCCACGACCAGGTGGGCTACCTCCTCTGGGAACCCGAGACCGAAACCGTTTTCATGACGCTCGCCATTCCGCGCGCTCAGGTCGCGATGGCGGTGGGCAAAGCAAAGCCCGGCGACAAGCAGATCCATCTGCGCGCAGAACGCGGCTCGACCATGAACGGCATTGCTTCGAATCCGTTCCTTGAGAAGAACTTCCGCACCGAATCCTGGGACATCACGTTCACCTTCAATGAGGACGGCTCCATCTCCTACGAGGAAGATACGGTGCTCGTGATTCCGGGCGTCGAAAAGGAATTCCATCACACGGACAAAAACACGCTCCGCATGATTGCCGCCGCTCGCCCGAACCCCGCTATGGTTCAGGAAGGCCTCATGAACCGCAATCCGAAGTGATCGCGGGGATCTAATCTCATTCAAATGAGAGAAAGGACGGATGGCCCGGGAAATCCCCCGTGATCCGTCCTTTTTTTTGCGCCGCCGGGGACGGGCTATGCCGCGGCTCCAGGCACGACCTCCCAGCGGGCAAACCGCCTTTCTCTGCCGTTGAAGACCATGGCGACGGCAATGAGCTCTCTGCCGTGAGGCGCTTCGCCGTACCGGCGGTCCTGGATCTGCATGACGGCGCTCCGGAGGAGCTTTTCGGCATTGGCGCCGTCAGCGCTGAATTTGAGTTCGAACACCCAGCGGCGATGAGGCGTTTCCACCTCAAGGTCGCTTCTTCCGAGTGCGGAATGCTTTTCGACGTCAGGCACCATGGCGCCGCCCATCAGGAGCACCTGGAGGTGACTCCTGCAGGAGGCTTCATTGACGACCGGATAGCGCGAGTAGTCAATGGCGTTGAAGACCTGATTGAAGTACGCAATGACCGTTTCCGGGCATTCCCGGTCGAGCATCTTCGCGAGCCGGGAGATGCCTGCATCGAGCCGGTTGATGTCGCGGAGCATTTCGTCCGCGTAAAGCCGCGCCATGGATAGTTCGACTTCCTTATTGGGGTAGCCCACTTCGACTTCCGCGACGTTGAGCTGCTCCCTGATCGTGAGGTAGCCCGCCTGAAACAGAAGCGCCTCGACCGAAAGCTTGTCGTACTGTCGGACGGCGCCCAGTTCGTCGAGTGTCATGGCGACGGGAACGTCGAAGGACTCCGGCCGCACCAGGTGATGCTTTTCGAGGTATTTGAGAAGGAGCGAGGGCTGCCCGCCGCTTTCGTACCAGTAGTTCTTAAAGCCCTGCTGCGGATACTTGAAGAAGTTAAGGACCGACCACGGGCAGAACACATGGGATTGAGCGGAAGGCTCAAACGAGAAGCCGTCGTAGTTGTCCCGAAGGTTTTGAAGCACGTGTTTTTCAGTGGTGCCGAGCTTTTCCGCGGCATTCCGAAGGTACGCAGCAAATCCCGATTTGATTTCCTCTTCGGTATAGCCGAGAAGCGTTGCGTAGGCCGGATTTAAAGTAATGTCGTCGAAGTTGTTGAGTTCGGAGAAGATGCTGGTTTGACTGTACTTCGTGATGCCCGTCATGAAGAAAAACCGGAGGCAGCCTTCATATCGTTTGATGACGGCGTAAAACCGGCTCAGAGCCGTTCTGATCTCATTAAAAAGGCTGGAATTATCGAGATGCGCGGTGAGCGGCGCATCGTATTCGTCGATCAGGAGAACAAAGCTGTTGGTTCCCAGAGTGGAGAGCCAGAGCTTGAACTGGTCGAGAAAGAGGCTCACGGTGTTTGCCGGGTCGTACCGGAAGCCGATAGCCGCAAAGGCGGTCGCAATCATGCTGCGAAGTGACTTTTGGAACTCTTCCGCGGATGGGAGATCCTTCAGGTCGGAGAAGTCCAGTCTGACGACCGGATAAGTTTTGTCCTTCCAGAGCTTTTCAATCTTGAGGCCCGAAAAATCGCGAAGGCCGTTTTTGAAAAGCGATTCGAAGGTTGAAACGAGAAGGGACTTCCCGAAGCGCCGCGGGCGGACGATGAGAATCTTGCTGCGGACGGAGGCGAGCTCGAAGATTAGAGCGGTCTTATCGACGTAGATCTCGTTGGAGTTTCTCAGCGCAACGAAATCTGATGTCCCGAGAGGGAGTGCTTTTGCCGATAGAGCATTCATTTGAGCCTCTGGAGACATCTTTGTTAAGGGCAGAATCCATTCGTGATTCCCGTAAAACCATGAGGTTACGGGACGATTTTCAAGTCTAAGGCATTCGCAGTGCGGCAGGTGCCGATGCTGCTGTGTTGGTATCCGGCCGGAAGGATGCACTCCTGCGCCTCAGAGCGGCGGCGGCCTATGGAACCTTTGTTAGACTGCCTCCCTAAGGAGACAAGATGAAAACGGTATCCCTGGGCATTGAGGATTTTGGCCGGATGCGCGCGTCGAACTATTTTTATATCGACAAGACGGCCTTCATCCGCGAATGGTGGGAGAAAGCTGCGCTCGTAACCGTGCTCACGCGTCCGCGCCGTTTCGGCAAATCGCTCATGATCGATACGGTGGAGCGCTTCTTCACGGTAGCAGAAAGCAATCAGGAAGCGCTTTTCGGGGATATTGAGGTCTGGTCGAGCGAGAAGATGCGCAGAGTCGCCGGAAAGATTCCGGTCATCCGTCTCTCTTTTTCCGGCGTCAAGGCGCCTACCTTTGAGGAAGCGCGCGATCTGATCGTGCTGGCGCTTAGGGAACTTTTTGGAAAATTTCCCTTTCTGACTACGGCTCCGGAGCTTGATGACGAGGAGCGCGCATACTTTGCGGCATTCGGACTCTCTTCAAATCCTGCGCTCATTAAATAAAAGAACCTCAATTCTTCCCACTATAGTGAGCCGGAAGAGCGTTCCTTTCGAGGGCGACCTCTTGGGCGAGGAGGCCCATAGATGATCGGCCGAACTCTGGGGCGCCCCGGCTTGCGCTTCGGCTGGGGGTTTACTTCCTGTGCCTCCGTCTGTTCCGGTTTTTTGCGCGGCCGGCCGCGTTTTTTCGGATCCGGCGCTTTGTCTTTGCCGGGCAAGGCGAGCTCCAAAGCCGCCAGCAGCTCTCCATCGCACTTCAGCAGACGATTCCAGTATTCGTCATCAACCTGCGGCAGGCTCTCCCGCGGCGCCTTGCGATTGCGCCAGCACGTTCTGAGCGAGTCCATGACATCCCCGAATGTTGCATTGTCGAGTACTCCTGCCTTCGACATGCGCTTCACAATGCGGGATGTCAGGATGGAGGCAATGAGGTCTACGAATTCGGATCCGCGGACGGAGTAGTCGGACTGGACCCGGGTTACGCCGAAATCAAGGCTGTTCTTGTAAACATCGAAGAACATCTCAAGCTGCCAGCGCTGTTCGTAGCATGCGTAGACCTCAGCGCACGTCATGTCGAGATCCGACTCAAAGACGATTGTTCCATACGAGCCGCAATGCTCATCGTAGTTCTTCTTGTCGTATGAATCGCTCCTGCGCTGGCGGTCCATGAAGGAGTTGTCTTCCGCCTGAGCCTTCCACGAATCCCTGAAGGAGTAGAGGAAGCGCCCGTTTCCCATCTTTACCTTTTTGCAGCGGATGCGCTTATCAATGCCGCGCAGACAATCCTCGAAATCGAGCATGGCGTTCTCTGCAATCTTCTTGTCCGAGCGCTTCAGCGGCGTGAGGAAATGAAGCCCTTCATGCTTTCGGAGCAGGCCTTCAATTGCCTTGGGAGGGAATCCCTTGTCCGTGATCAGGACGCCTCGTTCGATTTTGTTTTCCGAAACGAATGAGCTGTAGGCGCGGGCGTCGATCATATTGCCCGGATAGACCTGTGCGCACAAGGGTTCCTGTGCTTCAAGGTCATAGGCGTAGAGGACGGAAATCTCTTTGCAGCCCTTGACGCGAGCCTTTCTTGAGAAGGCAGACAAATCATTGACGATGCTTGTGTTCTGCTTGAGCGTTCCATCAATGATGATGTGGTGATCCCTGCAGACGGCGGCGAGCCGTGCGGTGATGAAGGCATTCATCTTGCCGGCGTCCTGGCCGAGCAGGTTCAGGAACTTGCTGATGGTGTTCTCAGAGAGAGGCAGTCCGGGGTAGAAAACCGAGATGAAGGACTTTTCGTAATGCTGACGGCAGCGGGAGATCTTGATGCCCTTGTGCTCAATGCGGAGCAAGGCGAGCGCAAGAATCATGCAGGCGTCCTTGACGTCGTAGACCTTGAAGAGCTCATCGTCGAGCCCTCGAAGTTCGTCGTGAAGCAGTGCTGCGGCCCCGTAAGAGAGATAGTCGGGACCGTCTTCTGCAAGACTCGCTGCGGACTGGCGAGGCACAAACTTGCCGTCAATGATGTGCCCAATGACCGGCCCGTTCACCGGGCGCGGGTTGCAGCCGGGCTTGCATATGGAAGCCCGACGACTGTGAACCGCATAGCGCTTGGCGCCATTGCTGCCGCTGTCGATGACAACGGTATTGCGCGGTCTCGGAACCTTGCGGATGTGCTCTGGAACGGCCATGGAAATATCATTGATAATATCATATATTATAGTTCTAATCACTATAGAAATCAATGTTCTCGGATTAATTTTCAAGGTCAAAAAGCAGTCCCAGGCCGGATTTCGGACATGAAAAAAGCCCCAGAAATGAGGGAAACTCATCTGAGGCTTGCACGAAATTTCAATTTGTTGATTTTTAAGAATTCTTCATAGTGTGAAGATCTGAGGTTCTTTTAATTAAATACAGCCTTCGGTTCCTCTCGACTGCACTTCATCGGGTTTACGGCGCGAAGCCCATTATTCTGCTCGATGAATACGACACGCCGATGCAGGAGGCATGGCTTAACGGCTATTGGGATCAACTGGCGCAGTTTATCCGCGCCTTCATGAACCTTTCCTTCAAGGACAATCCCAGCCTGGAGCGTGCGCTTCTGACGGGCATTACCCGGGTAAGCAAGGAGTCCATTTTCTCAGACCTCAATAATCCGGATGTCATTACGGTGCTGTCGGATGAATACCAGACGGCATTCGGCTTCACGGAGGCCGAGGTTGCGGAAGCAATGAAGGAATACGGTCTCAACGATCTGGACGACGTGAAGACCTGGTATGACGGGTTTGCTTTCGGTTCCGTCAAGGGCATCTACAACCCGTGGTCGGTCACTAATTACCTGAAGAAAAAGCGTCTGGCTCCGTATTGGGCCAATACGAGCAGCAATGAGCTCGCGGGCCGCCTTGTGCAAACCGGCAATTCGGACGTCAAGCAGGCCTTTGAGAGCCTCTTGAACGGCGGATCCGTAACGGTTTCGCTCTGTGAGGAGATAGTCTTCCAGGACATTGAGACGAGTCCGGCGGCTTTGTGGTCCCTGCTTCTCGCAAGCGGCTATCTCAAAGTCGTGCGTCAGGCGGACGACGACCATTACGAGCTCGCACTCACCAACCTGGAGGTGCTTAAAACCTTCGACGCGCTCATCGGACGGTGGTTCTCGAGCGCCCAGGAATCGAACTATCCGGACTTCATCGAAGCACTCCTCACCGGCGACGTAGAGAACATGAACTTTTTCCTCAACCAGCTCACCTGTTCGGTCTTCAGCTTCTTTGACGCCTCGGGTTCGGAACCGGAACGGTTTTACCACGGATTCGTTCTCGGGCTTCTCGTTTCGCTCCGGCGCCGCTATGTCGTGACGAGCAACCGGGAGAGCGGGCTCGGACGGTGCGACGTGATGCTCGAACCGCTCGACAAATCGAAGGACCTGGCCTTCATCCTTGAATTCAAGGCAAAGCGCCCAGGAACATCCGGGACGCTCGAGGATGCGGTAAGGGAAGCGCACGAGCAGAAGCGCTATCGCGAGGAGCTCATCGGCCGCGGCATTGAGGCTTCCCAAATCCGGGTCTTCGGGTTCGCGTTTGAAGGGAAACGCGTGTTGGTCGGCTGATGAGCGGTGAAAAAGCCGGGAAACGGTAGAATTCTTGAAAGCGTCTAATGCGCTTCCCGTTCCTCTGCCTTTCCCGTCCCGCTCATGAAATGCCTTCAGAATCTTCTCGCCTGGCAGGTTTTCGTTGCAGCCTGCCGCACGCGCAGCATTTCTGAAGCTGCGGTGCTGGCGGACATTGATCTGCCGAAGGCCTCGCGGCTGATTGCGGGCCTGGAGAAGGAACTGGGAAAGTCTCTTTTCGACAAGACCCGCCGCCCGATTCAGCCAACGGCGGAGGCAGAGAAGCTACGCGCAGCGATCGAGCCCCTTGTTGCGGGCTTTCAGGAAATTCTAGAGCCGAAGAAAGAGGCGGCCGGCGAACAGATCATCCGCTTCGCGGCGCCGATTGAGCTCGCGCAGGAATACTTTTCCGAGCAGCTCTTTCGCTACAGCGGCCTTTTCCCGGGAGTTGCCTTTGCGGTTGTGCCGGAAACCGGGCCCGATGAGGTGCGCCGGGGCGACGTCGACGTTGCTGTTCTCAACCGCAGACCCGCGGATCCGACGGGCCTCATCATCCGCAACTACAACAATTCCACGACGGTGCCGCTCGCAACGCCCGAGTACCTCCGGCGAGCCGGGATCCCGGAGAAGCCTTCAGACCTCGCGAAGCACGAGGGTCTCCTTCTCAAGGCCTACAACGACGAAACCGTCACCGGGGAGCTTTTCTGCGGCAAAGCCTCTGAATCCCTCGTCTGGCGAAGAACCTTCGTCACGCACGACCAGCTCACTCTGAAGCGCCTTCTTCTCGAGCACCACGGCATTACGGTGGATCTTGCGCTTTTGCACGTCGAGGATGAAATCCGCGATGGCCGGGTGGTTCCGCTTCTCGAAGGCTGGACCCGGGCGCCGCGCTACATGTGTCTTGTCGACCGGCGGGAAGAGGAGCTCAAGAACGCAAAGCTGAGGAACTTTGTCCTCTGGATGACGGCGACGGCCCGAGAAGACATGCAGAAGCGCACGGTGGACAACTTCACGTGGCTTCGCGACGCCTACAGGCGCTTCGCCGAGGCGCGGGCGGCAGGCCTCGTCTGAAGCGCACTCATGTCCGATAGACCGGCGCGTTGATCATGCCTGCGAGCTTGTCTTCCCAGGTGTCGAACGCCCGGGCGTCGTTCTTTCGGGAGAAAAGCGTTTTCGCTGGCGTCGATAAGACTTCTTCGAGCGACGCTTCTTCGTGAAGCGGTAACGGCGTTCATGAAGCAGATGTCGGCGCAGAGCCGGCAGCCCGTGCAGGCGCCAGCGTTGAGAAGAAGCCTGAGCGTTCCGCCTTCTCCCTGCGATTGAAGCGCTCCCGTCGGACAGACGGCCGGGCAGAGCGCGCAGCCCGAGCATTTCGCGGCATCGATGCGGGGTGCCGAAAAGAGCTTCGCGGCTTCCCGACTGTCGGGTTTCCCTGATTTTTCGAGGAGGCGTTTGAGCGCATGGATGAGTCTCAAGCGGCCTTCCGGGATCCGTACGAAGGCTTCTTCGAGAAGCGTCTTGGCAATGCGGCTTCGCATCTCCTGAGTCTGAGGAGAAGATGTGTCTTGAGGCTCAAGCGCCGCGCTAAGCTTCGAGAAGAAGCGGCGCCGGCCGGCGTCGACTTTCGGGGCCCCTCGAACGGCTTCGAGCTCAACGGGGAGATGCAGC
This sequence comes from Sutterella faecalis, assembly GCF_006337085.1. Lineage (GTDB taxonomy): Bacteria > Pseudomonadota > Gammaproteobacteria > Burkholderiales > Burkholderiaceae_F > Sutterella > Sutterella faecalis. The sequence goes on from NZ_CP040882.1 coordinate 2,699,962, forward strand.
TCGTCGCAGATTTTTCTCACGATTCCGATTCGGCTCGTGATGACGGAAAGATTTTCTTCGTCGACGCTCCCCTGCGCATAAAGAAGCCTGATTTCCTTCGCGCCCAGGGCAATGGCCAGAAGAAGCCAGTCCAGTGAGAGATGAAGGAGCGAAGGAAGGAGGATTTTCCTCCCCGCCGCCCCGGCATGGGGTGCAGCAAAGAGGATGCTGCCCTGAGGCGCCTCCCGGCGGACGGCATTTTCCAATGCTTCGCTCGTAAAGGCGGGCGCAATCAGGGCGTCTTCCGGGCAGACGCTCGTGCAGGCGCCGCATCCGGTGCACTTAGATGCGGCGAAGAGGAGGCGTCTCTCTTTGACGACGAGCGCCTCTTCTGGGCACATGTCGACGCAGGCCGTGCAGGTCGATGAGATGTGGCGGGTGCGAAGGCACCGCCTTGCCGCAAGAAGCGGCTTCGCGTCATCGTTCATGATGAGGTTCCTCACTGAGGCCAAGGTCCGAAAGAATCGCTTTTGCAGCGTCCCGGCCGTCCGCAACGGCTTCCGCCGCGAGCGCCGCGCCCCGGACAGCGTCGCCTCCGGCATAGATGCCGGGGACGTTCGTGCGGGTGTTCTTTGCTTCAATAGAGCCCTTATCCGTGAAGCGGACGCCGAGCGCCTCCATCCACGCGTGCGGTTCCGTGCGGAAGCCGCAGGCAAGAAGGATCAGATCCGCAGGGATCCTCCGGATTTCGCCCGAAGGGACATGACGAATTTCAAGCGCTTTGACCGATCCCGAGTCATCCGTGCAGATGCGCTGCGGGATGGATTCAAAGAGAAAGCGCGCGCCTTCCTTTCGGGCGGCGAGGACCTCAGACGGTATCGCGCGAATTTGAGTTTCGTGCTTCCTCGCGATCGCTAGCGCATCGGCGGCACCCTCTCGGATTGCGGCCCGCAGGCAGTCCATGGCAGTGTCGCCGCTTCCGATGACGACGACGCGTTTGCCGCGTACTTCCGCTGAAGCGCGGGGCGCTTTTGCATGCTTCTGAATTTCTTCCGGGAGCATCCGGAACGCCGAAGTTGCAAGGTAGGTTTTCGCCTGCTCCACTCCCTTTGCCTCTTCGCCGGGGATCCCCGGAGAAGCGGGCTTCTCCGCCCCCGCAGCGATGAAGAGCGCATCGGCGTCCTCGAGAAGCTTCGCGGCGGGAACGTCTCTCCCGACTTTCGTCCCGAATCTGAATTCAACGCCCATTCTTGAGAGCATCCGGCGGCGCCTCAGAACAAGCTCCTTTTCGAGCTTGAAGGCCGGAATGCCGAAGGTGAGAAGTCCGCCTGCGGCGGGTTCGCGGTCAAAGACAGTGACCCGGAGGCCGGCCTGGGCGAGGATATCGGCTGCCGCCAGACCGGCGGGGCCGGCGCCGATGACGGCGACGGAATGCTTCAAGGTTTTCACCGGGCGCTTCGGCTCCCAGCCGCGCGCGAGAACGCGCTCAACCGCGGCGCGTTCGAGCGGGGCAATCGGGACGGCGCCGCCCGCGACGGGGCAGACCGACTCGCAGAGGCGCTCAGACGGGCAGACGCGGCCGCAGATTTCCGGGAGCCTCCCGGCTTTGAGCATCATGAGCGCGGCATCGCGCACGCGCTCTTCGCGAAGGAGCGCCATCCAGGCCGGAATATCGGGGTGCTGCGGGCAGGCTCTGACGCACGCGCCGCATTCGATGCAGCGGGCGCTTTGTTCGCGCATTTCGGAGAGCGTCAGGGTGCCGACGGCGGGAAGGAAGGTCGTGCGGCGCTTTTCAATTGGAAGCGGCGCGCCCGTCCGGCGCAGGGACTTCGGCTTCTGAGCGCCTGAGAGCTCGACTTTCCCCGGAATCAGAGGAAAGGTGATGGCGCCTTCCGGACAGCTTTCAGCGCAGCGCCGGCATTTCGTGCAGTGCTCGTGCCCGAGCTCCGCATCGGGCCCCGTGAGGCGGATCCCCTCGGGGCATGCCGTGGCGCAGACGCGGCAGCTGAGGCCTTTCGAGTGCCTCAGGCAGGCCCGGCTCACGGTCGGCCGAAAGGTCCGGTTGAAGCGCGAGAGGAGCGTCATCAGGGCGCCGAGCGGGCAGAAGCTCCCGCACCAGCGGCGAAGGACGAAGATTTCAAGGAAAAGAAAGCCCGCAAAAATCGCGATCGACCAGGAGAGGTCATTCACCTCGAAGAGCCGCCAAAGCGCGATGAGAAGCGCAAAGGTGAGGCCTACCGGGCAGATGAGGCAGAAAACGGGAAATCCGAAGAGGGCGGACGATGCGAGCGCTCCCGCGAGAACGGCAAGAGGACCGGCATTCCGGGCGCTTGAAGGCGCAGAAGGGTTCCCGGTTTCGGCGTGAGCTTCCCTGGCTGAGGCGCAGGCGCTGCAGTTTTGCTCGGCATCCCTGACGCCGTTCGCCGGAGCCGACCGGGCGGAGGAAGGAGAAAAGGCGGCTGCTTTCTCAGCTTTTTCTTCATGCGGAGCGCCGGGCTTTCCCCGGGTCTTCTGCTCATCAATCCGGACTTCGTCGCGCTGCCCGAAAAGACGCTTCAGGAGCGGCACGGGACACACCCAGCCGCAGAAGATGCGCCCGAAGATCGTGCAGATGAGGAAAACAGCAAGAAGGCCGAAGAAGGCCTGCGGAATGAAGGTCTTCTCGGCAAGCATGACCTCAATGGCGCCGAGCGGGCAGATGAGCGCAATGTCCTTCCACCCGAAGCTCGAGAGTGTTCCCCAGCCGGTGTGCCAGAGAAGCCCGGCGGCAGTGAGGAGCAGAAAAAGGATCGCCGTGAGGGAGCGGAGAACTTTGGATGAAATCTTCATTTGGCGCCTCCCTCTGCAGCCGACGGCGCTTCTGAAAGCGGACGCACGACGATGCCGCGCTCCGCTTCTCCGCGCCAGGACTGGTAGACGTGCGAGGGACAGATGAGCTCGCATTTGCCGCAGCCGTTGCACTTCTCGGCATTCACGATCGGGCGGTTCCGTGGATCGAGGTCGATTGCCTCATAGGGACAGGCTTCATGGCATTTGGTGCAGGCGCCGGTTCGTAGCGCAATGCAGGAGTCGGTGACTTCAGCGAGTCCGATTTTTGCTGTTTCCGGGTCGAACGCGGCAATGGCGCCCGTCGGACAGACTTCTGCGCATTTCTCGCAGAAGTCGCAGAAGCCGAGCCGGAAATCCATGACGGGCGTGCGCAGCGACAGGATCCCGTCGGAAAGCTTTCCCGAACTGATTACGTTGGTGTGGCAGACGCTGCGGCACCGGTCGCATCTGAGGCACCGTGCGAGAAAGTTTTCAGCCGGGACGGATCCGGGCGGACGAACGAGATGGGGTTCCCCTTCGGTGCTTCCCCAGGCGCCGAGGAGAAGAAGGCCGGCCGCACCTGCGGACCCTGCGAGGAGTCCGCGGCGATCGAATTTCGGGGGAGATTTTTTCTGGCTTTCGGCCGGCATGTCGGGGTCCTTCTTCTTGTTTCCGGTCAGGCTTCTGCCTGCGGCATCCCGTCGTTTTTGAGTTCCTGAAGGAGGTCCTTCAGAAGCGCTCCGTCCACGATCAGGAACCCTTGCATGAACTGAGCGACGGCCGGGTAGAAGGGCTTTTCGGCATAGCGCTCGACGTCGCGGGCGAAGCCCTTCGTCCAGTTGAGGAGATGGTCCTCGAGGAATGAGGCCTGCGCTTCAAGACTTGCAATCACGGCTTCCGAATCCCCGCGGGCGGCGAACTTCATCGCGTCGCGGCAGAGCTGCGCCATGAAGTCGAGTTCGAGCGCGATGTGGTCTTCGTGAATGTCGGAGTGCTCCTTTCGCGCGAGACCGTGGCGGCGGTAGATTGCGCAGACCTTCTCCCAGGCTTCCTGCATGACGAGGCCCTGCGGGCTCGTATAGACGGACTCGTACGGATAGGCGGCTTTTCCGCCCGTGACGCCTGCGCCGATGAAGACGCGGGCATAGTCGACGGCGAGGTCCGTGAGCGGATCGCCGCCCGGGTTTCTGAGCCAGTCGCCGAGCTTTGCGGCGCCTTCCTTCATCGCTTCGCTCGGATAGTCGGCCGTGAAGTCCATCGAGCGGATCTTCTCGAGGAAGGTCCCGTCGATTTCCGTCTCAAAGACGCGGGAAAGAAAGACGTAGAGGCCGCAGCGGCTCTGGAAGAAGGGAAGAAGCTCTTTCATTTTGAAGTGAAGTCGGTTGAAAGGGATGGTCAGAAGAAGCGCCACTCAGGGACGCCGAGCTTGAGGACGCTCCAGCTCAAGGCTGCGGAGCCGAGGGCAGAGAAAATCATGAGAAGGAGCGCAGGCGCTGCCATCCTCATCCTTTTCGCGGCCTTCGCTCGAATAAGTCTCGTGATGACGACGGGGCAAATAATGCCCGAGAGGACTGCTCCCATCCAGAAGGGAAGCGCGAGATCGCCCGCGAGAAGCCTCCCGGCCGTCGGCGCATCGGAGGGCGCTTCGCCCCATCCGAGCCGCGCGAGAAAAATGAGGAGGCCGAATGCAGGAAGAAGCGGTGTGAGGACAGTCATCCGAAGTGCGTCCTCGCGGAGCCTGTTTTTCCCTTCCTCCTCAAAATCCTCGCGCCGGGCCTCGAGGTCGGCGATGAGAAGAAAAACCGCAGCGCCCGCAGATAAGCTCCATCCAAAAGCCGGAAGTCCCATGGCGAGCGTGTGCCACCCGGCGCGCCAGGGCATGTAGAGGGAGAGCGCGGCAAAGACGGCGGCGAGCGTCCCGGCGATGCCGGCCAGGGCTGCACCGGACTTTGTCGACCGTTCAAGCGCTCCCCGGCCGGCCATAATGAGGTAGAGGAGAAGCAGAAGGAAGGCAGCGCCCAGGCTCGCGAATTCCCGGAAAAGTCCGGTGCCGGTGTTCTTCAGAACGCCGAAGATGAGTTCGGGCCGCCCGAAGGAGAAGACTGCGGCCGAGCTTCCGAGAAGGAAGAGAAAGAGCGCTGCGAGCGCCGTCCCCGCCGCGACGCGCGCTCTCACTCCCATGCACTCGCCGAGGGCGAGCGCAAGTGCGGCTCCGGCGCCCAACGTGGCGCAGAAGAGGAGCGTGAAGAGCGAGAGCGCGTTCGTCATGCCGGCAATCCCCGCTTAGAGCATCTTCGGCGGGTTGGCCTGCCAGTCGCCCGTCTTCTTGTGCAGGATGTAGCGCACGGTCGGGTGGTTCCCCGAATCCGGCATCGAATGCACGTTTTCGGGCCCTGCGGCGGCAATGACCTTCGATACATCGCTTTCCGGATCGTCGATATCGCCGAAGAAGCGCGCCTTGGCGCAGCAGACCTTCACGCACGCGGGCTGCTCGCCCACGGCCTGAAGATGCTGGCAGAGCGTGCACTTTTCGACCACGTTCGTTTCCGGGTTGTAGGAGCGGGCGCCGTAGGGGCATGCCGCCATGCACATCTTGCAGCCGATGCACTTTTCCTTGTCGACCAGAATCTGGCCGTCCTCGGTCTTGTAGGTCGCGCCCGTCGGGCAGACCTTCACGCACGGGGCGTCCTTGCAGCCCTGGCAGATGGAGGGGAGAAAGTACTGCTTGATCTCGGGGAACTTTCCCATGGGTCCGATCGAGAGCACCTTGTTGTAGTGCACGCCGAGGGCCACGTTGTTTTCCTGCTTGCAGGCGACTTCGCACGCAAAGCATCCGATGCAGCGGTCGAGGTCGATAACCATTGTTTTCTGGGTCATGATCGTTGTCTCCGTCAGAACTTCGCGTCAGGGGTCGTATCGGTGGGCTGCGGAAGCCAGGGCTTGAAGTCCTCGGGCTTCTGCCAGATGCCTTCCGGAGCGCCGGGCGCCTTTGAGATCTGCACCTGGAAGCCGCGCAGCGTATAGGTGCCGACCATGTCGTTGAAGGGAGCGTCGTTCTTGGAAAGCACATTGACGTTCGCTTCCTGCCAGCCGCCCGTCTTCGTGTCGAGCGTTTCCGGGAACCAGAAGCGTTCCATGTAGACGATCCGGGGCGGGATGCCTTCCGTGAGGCGGACCTTGCCGCGGATGCGGCCGCGGAGCGACTCAACCCACACCCAGTCGCCCGTCGTCACGGCATAGTTCTTTGCCGTCTCGGGGTTCACCCAGATTTCGGGCACCGGGTAGATTTCGCGCAGGTACGGAATGTTGCGCAGCGTCCCGTGGTGGTACATCGGCAGACGCCCGTTCGTGAGCACGAGCGGATACTTCTTCGCAATCTCGCCCGAGGGGCTTTCAGCGGGTTCAAGGTAGTAGGGAAGCGGGTCGTAGTCCTTCTCGACGGGCGGAAGCTTCTGGAGCGCATAGGGCTTGCCGGTGCGGCCGAGCTCGATGAAGACGTCGCCGTAGAGCTCGAGCTTCTTCGTGGGCGTTCTGAAGCCCTGGGGGAGCCCCGTCTTCGGATCCGTCTTCTTGTAGACGTAGTAGGAATTCCACTTCTCGTACGGCATGTACGTGACCGGGTTGTGCTCAAGGAGCTCCTTCCAGGTCATGTTGATGCGCTTGAGGCGGCCGTTGAGGAGCTCTTCCATCGAATCCCAGTAGGCGAGATCGTCCTTCATGAAGGCGGGATCGCAGGCGCGCCTGCAGTTTTCGTTCCCGAGTTCGGCGCAGCGCTTGACGAGCTTCGACCAGAAGAGCGTTTCGTCTTCGGTTTCCCAGACGTGCGCCACGGCCTGGCGGGCGAAGACCATGTTCATGCATTCGACGAGCATGTTGGTCTCAAGCCATTCGCGGGCCGGGAGCAGAATGTCGGCGAACTTCGAGAAGGATGTCGGGTACATGTACATGTGAACGACGAGATCCATCTTCTCGAGCGCCGGAACCCAGGAGGCGGCATTGCCGTTGACGCCGAATTTGTTCCCCGAGCGTTCGAGCCACACCTTGAGGGGATAGGGCTTTTCGGTGAGGATCGCGTTGAGGATGGCAGAAGGCTGTCCCGCATCCCACTGCAGGAGCCCCTTATGCTCGTTGGAGCCGAGGCGCTTCGTGAGCTGTCCTTCGGGAAGGAGGTAGGAGCAGCGCGTGGCGAGGCTTCCGGCAGGAACCACATTGCTCGAGGGATTTCTCTGCATGAGGGCGCCCGGGCGCTCCACGTTCCCCATAAGGGCGTTGAGGATGACGGAGCCCATCGCGGCCTGGACGGAGTTGGGCGTCTGGTCGGTCGCAACGCCGAGCGCGATGCCCGCAGGGCCGTCGGCATACATGAGGATCGCTTCCTCAATCTTCTTTGGATCGAGCCAGCAGACTTCAGCGCCCTTCTCGAGCGTCCAGGGTTCGGCGCGTTCCCGGAGGCAGCGGAAGCCCGTCTTGTACTTCACGCCCTGGAATTCAAATTCGCCGTCAAGCACAGGATCGAGCGCATCGTCCCAGGGATAGCGGATCGCCTTCGGGCTCTGCGTCTTCGCATCCCAGACGACGAAGGTCTTTGCGTCTCCCTTCGGATCGAGCTCATTGGCGCGGACGAGTCGCTTTGTTTCCGCGTTGACGAGATAGGGAAGATTCGTCCACTTGAGAACGAATTCATGGTCGTAGAGGTTCTTTTCGATCAGGTAGCGCGTCCAGCAGAGCATGAGCGCGACGTCGGTGCCCGGACGGATCGGGAGCCAGATGTCGGACTTCGCGGCATCGGGCTGAAAGCGCGGGTCGATCGAAATCGTCTTCACGCCCTTGGCGCGAAGTTCGACGAGCGCGCGGCCGCCGCCAGCGGTGCAGCTGTAGGAGGCGTCCGTACCCCAGAGGACGAGCGTCTTGATTTCCGTGTTAGGGTTGTAGATTTCTCGGGCGGATTCGTCAGCGATTGAGGTCGAGGGACCGCCGTACATGAGGTCGTAGGCGAGCGTGCGCGGGAGATAGCACTGGGCGCATCCGGGCTCGTACCAGTTGGGCGTGCCGAAGGCATTGCAGAAGCGCGGAATGCCGCGGAAGGCGGGATTGCCGCCGCCGCCCGTCGTGACGAGAACGGATTCGGCGCCGTACTGACGGCGGACTTCCTCGAGCTTATTGGCGATGATGTCGACCGCTTCCTTCCAGGAGATGCGCTTCCATTTGTTTTCGCCGCGCTTCCCCACGCGCATGAGCGGGTACTTGTTGCGGTTCGGGTGGTAGAGGGCGCTTACGCCCGCAAGCGCCTTCGCGCAGAGCGAGCCCTTCGACATCGGGTATTCCGGGTTGCCTTCGAGCTTCACGACGCGGCCATTGCGCACATGTGCGAGAACGCCGCAGTTGTGAATGCAGGCGCGGCAGCAGGTCTTGACGATTTTGGTTTCGCCTTCCTGAGCGGCATCGGGAACGGCAGCCTTTGCGGCAGGCACAAGGCCTTCTGTGATCGTTCCGGAAAGCGTCGCAGCGGCGCCTGTCGCGGCAGCCGCTTCAAGGAAGCTTCGGCGGGAGATTTTGGGGAATTCCATGGCTGGACTCCTGGGTGACGGGAAACGTTTGCGATCTGCCTTCATGTGAGAAATGAGGCAAATCGTTGAGACGGAAGCAGGTGCGGCTCTTTGTTGTTCTGGTCTTTTTGAAGCCGCTTCTCTACGTCTTTCGGCTTAGTTTCTTAATCTCCCGATGATTGCGCCATACAGAATTTGAAAGCTAAGTTGTTGTTTTCGCAAGAATATTTTGAGAATGATTCTTATTTACATAAAATTCCATATAAAATAAAAGAACCTCAATTCTTCCCACTATAGTGAGCCGGAAGAGCGTTCCTTTCGAGGGCGACCTCTTGGGCGAGGAGGCCCATAGATGATCGGCCGAACTCTGGGGCGCCCCGGCTTGCGTTTCGGCTGGGGGTTTACTTCCTGTGCCTTCGTCTGTTCCGGTTTTTTGCGCGGCCGGCCGCGTTTTTTCGGATCCGGCGCTTTGTCTTTGCCGGGCAAGGCGAGCTCCAAAGCCGCCAGCAACTCTCCATCGCACTTCAGCAGACGATTCCAGTATTCGTCATCAACCTGCGGCAGGCTCTCCCGCGGCGCCTTGCGATTGCGCCAGCACGTTCTGAGCGAGTCCATGACATCCCCGAATGTTGCATTGTCGAGTACTCCTGCCTTCGACATGCGCTTCACAATGCGGGATGTCAGGATGGAGGCAATGAGGTCTACGAATTCGGATCCGCGGACGGAGTAGTCGGACTGGACCCGGGTTACGCCGAAATCAAGGCTGTTCTTGTAAACATCGAAGAACATCTCAAGCTGCCAGCGCTGTTCGTAGCATGCGTAGACCTCAGCGCACGTCATGTCGAGATCCGACTCAAAGACGATTGTTCCATACGAACCGCAATGCTCATCGTAGTTCTTCTTGTCGTATGAATCGCTCCTGCGCTGGCGGTCCATGAAGGAGTTGTCTTCCGCCTGAGCCTTCCACGAATCCCTGAAGGAGTAGAGGAAGCGCCCGTTTCCCATCTTTACCTTTTTGCAGCGGATGCGCTTATCAATGCCGCGCAGACAATCCTCGAAATCGAGCATGGCGTTCTCTGCAATCTTCTTGTCCGAGCGCTTCAGCGGCGTGAGGAAATGAAGCCCTTCATGCTTTCGGAGCAGGCCTTCAATTGCCTTGGGAGGGAATCCCTTGTCCGTGATCAGGACGCCTCGTTCGATTTTGTTTTCCGAAACGAATGAGCTGTAGGCGCGGGCGTCGATCATATTGCCCGGATAGACCTGTGCGCACAAGGGTTCCTGTGCTTCAAGGTCATAGGCGTAGAGGACGGAAATCTCTTTGCAGCCCTTGACGCGAGCCTTTCTTGAGAAGGCAGACAAATCATTGACGATGCTTGTGTTCTGCTTGAGCGTTCCATCAATGATGATGTGGTGATCCCTGCAGACGGCGGCGAGCCGGGCAGTGATGAAGGCATTCATCTTGCCGGCGTCCTGGCCGAGCAGGTTCAGGAACTTGCTGATGGTGTTCTCAGAGAGAGGCAGTCCGGGGTAGAAAACCGAGATGAAGGACTTTTCGTAATGCTGACGGCATCGGGAGATCTTGATGCCCTTGTGCTCAATGCGGAGCAAGGCGAGCGCAAGAATCATGCAGGCGTCCTTGACTTCGTAGACCTTGAAGAGCTCATCGTCGAGCCCTCGAAGTTCGTCGTGAAGCAGTGCCGCGGCCCCGTAAGAGAGATAGTCGGGACCGTCTTCTGCAAGACTCGCCGCGGACTGGCGAGGCACAAACTTGCCGTCAATGATGTGCCCAATGACCGGCCCGTTCACCGGGCGCGGGTTGCAGCCGGGCTTGCATATGGAAGCCCGACGACTGTGAACCGCATAGCGCTTGGCGCCATTGCTGCCGCTGTCGATGACAACGGTATTGCGCGGTCTCGGAACCTTGCGGATGTGCTCTGGAACGGCCATGAAAATATCCTTGATAATATCATATATTATAGTTCTAATCACTATAGAAATCAATGTTCTCGGATTAATTTTCAAGGTCAAAAAGCAGTCCCAGGCCGGATTTCGGACATGAAAAAAGCCCCAGAAATGAGGGAAACTCATCTGAGGCTTGCACGAAATTTCAATTTGTTGATTTTTAAGAATTCTTCATAGTGTGAAGATCTGAGGTTCTTTTAATAAAACAATGTATAACGGTATGTTTGCTGTCGTCATCCGACAGCAGGAAAGCAGGAGGAATAACCCTGAGACAGCGTTCAGACGAGGTGTGAGTGCTGCTGGCGCTTAGTTGATTTGAAGGAAAACCGTGCGGCATGGAGTGCTGCATCAAAGTTTGGATTTAGTACCTCTAAAAGAGTATGAATGCAATTGCTTCAGGACTGCGTTCGAAAGTTTTGGAGAATGCGGCGATAGCAGACGCGCGGGACAGTCGGGTGCAAAAAGGCTCGTGATAGACTCAAAAATCACGTATTTGAGATCATGACGCGGATCATGAAAAAGACGATTGCAGTCGGCAATTCGTCCTTCGTCACGCTGATCGAGGACGAGAACTATTACGTCGACAAGACGGCCTACATCAAGGCGGTGATGGAGTCGGGGCATGCCGTTGATGTCATTACGCGGCCGCGCCGGTTCGGCAAGACGCTTTTCATGGATACTTTGCATGCCTTCCTCACAGTCACTTTCGACAGAGCGAGGCAGCAGGCATGGTTTAAAGGGCTGAAGATTGCCGAGGACAAGGTTTTCTGTGAAAAGTTCCTTGGACAGTTTCCCGTCATTTTTCTTTCGTTGAAAGGCGTTGAGGGACAGAATTTCCAATGGGCATATCGGAGCTTCACCCGCAAGCTTGTTACGGAGGCAAAACGGCATGAGTACTTGCTCGAGAGTCCTCGTCTCGGCGATGAAGAAAAGGCGATGCTGAGGAGCTACTCCTCACAGATGTTCATGCGCGAGTTGTCGAATCTTGATTTAGCTGAGAGTTTCCTTGGCAATATGATCGCGATGCTCGCAAAGCATTACGAAAAGCAGGTTGTGCTCCTCGTCGATGAGTACGATGTTCCGCTCGCGAGGGCTGCCGAGCGCGGATACTTTTCCGAAATGCGCGATCTTTTGAAAGCCTTTCTTGGCCCGTTGAAGCCGGAAACAGGGCCGATCGTCAATGGCCGTCCGGTTTTGAAAAAAGCCGTCTTTACCGGGTGTCTGCGCGTCAGCAAGGAGAGCATCTTCACGGGCGTCAACAATTTCGCGGCCAACACCGTCTGCACGGAGAATGACCCGGCGCTCTCCGCGGCAATGGGATTCACGCCGGATGAAGTGAACGAAATGCTCCGGTACTACGACCTCGAGTCGGTTCGTGATGTAGTGAAGCACTGGTACGACGGATATCGTTTCGGCAGGCAGGATATTTATTCCCCCTGGGATCTCATCAGTTTCTGCAGCAAAGCCTCCAAAACCTCTGATCCGGCTGCCCGAGTGCCGGAAAATTACTGGACGGCGACGAGCGGGAACGTCGTTATTGATGAGTTCCTCGGTTTTTTGTCTGATGCTGATGCAGACAGAATGCAATTGCTGGTTGACGGCGGCGTCATTGAGGTCGAGATTAATGAGCAGCTCACTTACGCGGGTATGGCGTTTCATAAGTTGGAAGACTTCTGGACGATTCTCCTCTTTACGGGCTATTTAACGGTTGCGGAACGCCTGGGTCCGAAGCGCTTCCTCTTGAAAATCCCCAATGAGGAAATTCGTCAGACTTTTAAGGAACGGGTTCTTGCCCGGTACTCGGCGGAGAATCGCTCCTTTGCGCGCCACGGCTCGAGACTTGTGCAATCCGCTTTTTCCGGCGATGTGGATGGAATGGCAGAGGTTCTTGCACCGCTTCTCAGAACGTATGTTTCAGTGCGCGACGCTCAATCCAGGGCTCCGGCAGAGAACTACTATCACGGGTTCCTTTCTGCGCTTCTTGCTTCCGCAGGCGATCAGATTCAGAATTTCAAGTCGAATATCGAAGCGGGCGACGGCTATGCCGACATCGTCTTCGATTCGGGGGCCGGTTCGGAAAAGACGGGCGTTGTCTTGGAAATCAAGCGCGCCGGGCGCGATGAAAATATGACGAGCGTTCTCAATTCGGCTTTGGCGCAGATCGAAGAGAAAAGATACGGCGAAATCTTCGACCATATGGGCTGCGCGAAGTACTACGCCTATGGGCTCGTCTTCCGTGGGAAAAACTGCCTTGTCGGAGGCGGCGCGCTTCGGATGCTCGGCTCGTGACGCTAATGCTTGGTCGCCGGGCGGCGTCCTTCATTCTTTTCTTCCTCTCTCATTCTGAGAGAGGAAGATTCGCAGCCGGGAATCGAAGAAGTTCCGGCTGCATTGATGATCATCCGGCTTTAAAGAGCGGCATCCTGATTGAGCTGCAGGTAGCCGACGCCCTCGCGGATTTCAATGTCGGTACCGTAGCGTTCTGAGAGATTCCGGAGATGCTCGAGCGCGGCATTCGAACGGGAGAGCTTCGGGATGCCGCGCTGTGATCTCGTTCCGTGTTGGGCGAGATCGATCGGATATAGACGAACGTCCCTGATTCTTCCGTCTTCGATCGTCCAGCTCGGCATGACCGCGCGCCAGATGTTCTCCTGCACGATGTAGCCCCGGGTGCCGTTCCTTGAGCGGTGGTCCATGTAGTCGCCGATCTTCATGTCGATGGGCAGTCCCTTCGAGCTGAAGGCGTCGAAAGGCTGGAGCGCCACGGTTTCGGTTTCAAAGATGAAGTTCCCGATGCTGTAGAAAATCAGGCCGTTCTTGTAAACCTCGATGCCGCGCAGTTCGTGCGGACCATGCCCGATGACGACGCTGGCGCCCGCATCAATGCACGCACGGGCGAAGGTCTCCACAAATTCGGCGGCAACGGAGGAGTCGGCGCCTCGCATCTCGTGCGCATGGACGCTAACAAGAACGATGTCGGCCTGAGCGCTGGCATTGCGGATTTCATCGATCGTGCGGGAGAGGTCCTTCTCGTTCGGGACCGTTTCGTTGTATTCCTCTTTGTCCGTCAGCGCGAAGAACATGCTCCCGAGCGGAAGCGTGCCTTCCGGAAACGGAGGCCGGTAGCCGTTCCGGATGCTCAATTCCGCCTTTGCGTTGATCTGAGAAACGGCGGCGAGCGTCTTCGCCATTTCAAAGTGTTCCGGATTGACGTGATGAATGGTGCGGAAGCGCAGCGGATTGAGGCCCGGGCGGCCGCGCATGGTGCCGCTCTGACCTCCGGCAACGGCAGCGGGATCGAGCGTGGCGGTTACGCCAATGAGTGCAACGCGGGCTTCCCGGGTTTCGAGGTAGCACGCGCTTGCGGCTTCCTGAAGCGTATTGCCGGTACCGGCAAACGTCATGCCTCTTTCGTTGAGGTGCCTGATCGTGGCGCTGACGCCCTCCTGCCCGAAGTCGCCGGAATGGTTGTTGGCAGTGTTGAAGAGATTGAAGCCGAAGCGCCGCATGTCGTCGAGCATCGAAGGATCTGTCATTGCCCATGTGCCGCCTGATGCCGCGGCCGGATAGCCTTCCTGTCGATGAAAGGTCATTTCGAGGTTGACGAATCTCACGTCATGCTGCTCGATGAGCGTTCTCAAATCCTCAAAGCCTTCGTATCCGGCGCTGGCAATGTGACGCGTGATGAAGCTGTCGCCGGCAGCAATGAAAGAGGTCTTCATCTGGAGGCTCCTCAACATGAACACAAAAGAGAATGATGACACGGGCAGGCTGAAGCGGGAGAAGAAGCGATGAGATGGTCTCCTGAGACTGCGCCTGAATGTTTCCTGGGTGAGGAAGGAGACGCGCGTTTCCAAGACCGGAGGAGAAGAGAAGCAAGAACTTCACGATGCCCGGGTGGCGCTGGGAGAGGCGGCAAATAAAAAACGCATCACCGGAACAGTTGGGACGGATGCAGAGAGGCATTTGTGCTGTCGATAGGGAGGATTTCTGTTTATCTGATGCGCAAAGCAATGCGGATTTTTGATTGGCCATCCGATGATTAGGATTTTTACGGGGGTGAGCATATTTAGACGACAATGATGCCTCGTAAACGGAAAAAACAAGACTATTTGTTTAGTTGTGCTGCTTTGGTGCTGATCATTGCAAATTCATATAAGCAATTGTTAAATATATAGAAAATTGATATTGGACGATTTAATCAAAGATATTTTATTTTTTTTGTGTCAACTGTTTCTGATGGGATGTGTGAAGATTTGTATTAAGGGGCAGAGGTCTATCTATCTATTTTGAATTAAGTATACAAAAAGGTTTGATGACGGTTTGTTTCTTTGCAGATGATGGCTGAATAGCGTCTGTATTTCATGAATTCATGAGATTTGTGATATTTATTTGCCTCTACTTATCAATGGTCGATTTCTGCAGTGTTAATTAAAATTAGAGGACTTTATTATGAAGAATGCTTCAAAAAGATATATTCAGGCAAGACCTGTTGTTGCAAAGAAAACAGTTTTGGCGACTGTATTGATTTCATTGATGTCTTTGCCTTTTGCTGTCTGGTCTGCAACAATTCTGGAGTACGTGTTTGATTTGTCTGATTCCGATCAATTTTATTTTCCGAATAATGGCGATACGGTTAAAAAAGGGTTGATCGGTGAGGATACAAGAGAAAGTTTATCGCCTGTTCTGGATGTCTATAATGCAGTATATTGGCCAAACGAGCCAAAAGCAGTTCCGAAAATTTATAAAGATTCAGATAATTATCCAGGAAATAACGGCGACGAAAAAGATGCACATTTGATATTTAATGGTGCATTGGATCTGGAGTACATCGTCGAGGAATCGCCCGCGAATTACTCCACCGCATTTAATTTCTTCGAGCCGAAAGCTCTTGATTTAAAATATTATCACGGCCTTCATGAATTTGAATTTAATGACAAAATCAGCGTTGCAATCAGGCATGCAGATATTCATGTGGCGAGTATGAGTGCTGACGGAAAGGATAATCCGGGTCTTCTTGTAACGAATAAAAAACGCGTTGTCACCTTTGACGAGAAAGCCAATCTTCGCGTCGGCTATCAAGTTAATTTCACTGCTTCTGACAATGAAGATGCGCTTTTTGTCCTTGCCGGCATCTATACGGGGTTCGGCGCTGCAAAGGAAATTAGCTCGCTCATAGAGATTTTCAATCTTCCCGAAGACATGTCGACACTGACGGCCGATGAAACAAGGGAGAGGCTCGAGAACTCCAAGGCTTCAAAGATGGGAGTGACGACCTTTGAGAAAGGCCTCAACCTGACGGTTGTAAACAGTCAGGCTTCCGTCGAAACTGCGCCGAAGAATCAAGCTGCCTACGGCATTTTTGTAAACGAAGGCGGTTCCGTCAACATCCGCGGCGGACAAAGCAACATTGTGCTCATCGGTTCCGAAGGATCCACGGCGATTTCGGCTGTCAACGTCAGCGCACGTGCGGGAATTCTTGATGTGATGAAGCAGGGCAAGGTCAACCTGACGGCGAGCGAGGGGATGTCTCGTCTCTGGAGCTTCAGCTCCGACATTATCGACGGCGCTCCTTTGAGTCCCATGCCGGGTCAGACGGCTGAAGATGCCGGCAAGCATCGCCTGATGATGCGCGATGCAGTTCAAGCCTTCCACGGTGCACAAGTGGTGATAGAGGACGCGGCAGACAAAGGCTCCCTCGATATCCGAGGTGATATTTTGGCCGGCATCAAGAATGAGTCACAGCGTCTTTTCGTAGAGGGAGATTTGTTTAATTCTCATGTCGGCTACTTCAATGGTGCCGTCAACAACGCTTCTGCAACTATCAAGCTCTCCAACGCCGATTCGACGCTTTTCGGCAATATCTATGAAAGACACCGAATTTCAGATGATGAAATCGGCAGCTTCCGGTCTGAAGCAGATGTAAATAAGGATAATCAGACCTTCTTAGGCTGGGTGGACTGGATGAAAAAAGAGCAAGCCCGGGAAGGCACTCTTGGCGGCGAGGTCAGCCTTACGCTCAGCAACGGTGCAGCCTGGTATCCGATCCTTGGCGGAACAGAGGCCAAAGAAGAAGCCGAAAACAGCGGCTGGAAAGGATGGGACTATACCGCCGTAACGTCCTGGGTCGATCTGGATTCGTACAACGAGGTCGTCAACAGGTCTGATCAGTACAACCTGAAGTGGACGGATAAAGAAGGCGCGGAACACGTCGCCAACTCTGCGTCTGAAGATTCCGGGATTGTCAATGATGCGGATCTTGTTCAAACAGCCGACGAGACGGGTATTGCCTATGTTGATCGCAGTGATGTGGAGGAGCTTAACGGCGCAGAAGTCGACAACGGCATTTATCACCTGACGCTTAATGACGGCGTGGTGGATTCACGCTTCATGCGCATCGACTTCAATAAGAAAATCTACGTGAAGGAGTTTGCCGACATTGATGGCGCTTTAATCAGCACTCCGGATGAGGGAAAAGAAGGCGGCATCCGGAAGCTTCGCATTCAGGAACTCAGCGGCAAGGGCGGCATCTTCCGCATTTATGCGACGGACAAGGCTAACCACGATGTTGTCGTCATCGACAATTCGCCTGAGGCGACCTCAAACAGCTTCGAAATCTGGAACAGCATCGAGGATCAGACGCTCGGAATTGACGCCCGGGATCCGACAACGTTCGTACATATCGCACGTGCGGGCAGAAACGTCGGCTTCGGGGATTCGATTCTTAAGAAAACGGCAGGTTCAGTCTGGGCGACGCTCTACAGTGTGCGTGCGGATGAAGAAAATGCCTGGACGAGAGCTCAGAACGCAGAACTCGACGTCTCTCAGGGGACGACGCCTGACGGCGTGATCTGGGAGCATGACGCAGAGCAGAACTGGTTCATTACGGACTGGAAGCGCACGGGCAATCCAACCTATGAGGATACCGCAGTCAGCGCCTTCTCCATTCCGTATCTCTATGCCACTCAGATGGAGCGCCTTCAGAAGCGTATGGGCGAAGCCCGGTATTCGCTAGGCGAAGAGGACGGTGCCTGGGTGCGTCTGCATCATGGGCGCGCTGATCGCTCTCGATTTGAGGACAAGAATACGATGGTGCAGATCGGCTGGGATCGCCGTTCGCATCATGATGGTGCAGCTGCAATTCATGGCGTTGCGTTCGACTACCTCCATTCGGATGCGGATTATGCCGACCCGCTTTACGGGCAGGCCGAAATGGATCGTTATCGCCTGAGTCTCTACACCACCTGGTTCGGCAACAGCGGTTGGTACGTTGACGGGGTTGGGCGTCTTGCCTGGCACGACACCGACATGAAGGGCATGAACCGCGACGGCGATGCGTTCGATACCGGATTCAGCATGTGGGCGGCTGCGGCCAGCATTGAAGCCGGCTGGAAGCTTTCGAGCGCCGACAAGTGGTATGCGGAGCCTCAGGCCCAGCTTCAGTACACGCGCATTGGCAGTTCGGACTACAAGACTTCGAATGAAGTAAGAATCGACAACAGCAGCGTCGACAGTCTGATTGGCCGCGTCGGCCTGCGTCTCGGGCGAGACCTTGAGCGCATGGGCGAACAGAAAGTGAATTTCTATCTGCGTGCCGACATTCTTCACGAATTCATGGGAGAACAGACCTTCCGCATGCAGGGACATCACGACATGACGGCACTCAACTATGAGTTTACAGGCGACAATACCTGGTACGACGTGGGCCTCGGCATCACCTACCGGGCTGGCGACAATTACTCATTCTTCGTCGATGCCGAGCGTCCGTTCGGCGACGACATCGGGAACAGCTGGGAACTGAATGCAGGTTTCCGTTGGCTCTTCTGACCCATAAAGGCCCTTTGAGGGGAGGAGCTGTCTCTCCTCAGCTCGCCCGCTGACTTCTTCCCGACGCTTTCGAGCGTCGGGAGGCAAATTCCGCGAGCAGGGGAAGCAGTCTGCTGAAAAAGAGGAGAAGACATGCATTTTCCAGTTGAACAGAGTCCCGCAACTTTAGCGGCCAAGCCGCAAAAGAATGAAGAGGATCGGATCCGCCTGAAAATGATTCAGGCGCTGAATCAGGCGCTGCGAGAAGCCAACTTTGATGAGGTTGTTCGTCAGTCGGGGGATTTGGCTCGGTATCACGGGATGGCAGACATTGCCGCCCGGACCGGGCTTAACCGCGTCCAGCTCTATCGTTCGCTGAGCGATCGGGGAAATCCGGCCTTTTCAACCTTAATGCGGGTTTATCACGCCATGGGTCTTCAGATCACCATCATGCCTAAGCGTTGAGCACTCTAAAAGAGGACTGAAGGAGCTCAGAAAAATAACTTTTAATTTAGATGGGGCCATGGCATATCTCGACCATGGCCGCCACTTGCTGGCCGCGAGAGCCTCAAGCGCATCATTTGAATTATCGGCATCTCGCAATTGACCCAATGAAGACTGCGTGAATATCGGCATCAGCGCGGATGCCGCCGACTTTGCAGTAGCCGGAACTCGGCGCACTGATGGGAAGAGATGGGAAAGACGCGCGATTCCTCAGTGATCAAGCTGATAATCAAGGCAGATTGTTGGGGAATAAATGGGACCGATCCCGGTTTTGATAGGTTTGCCTTCAGGACCTTGCAAATGAGACCAGTCTGGAAGTCCTGGTTCTCATTTCTTTCCGGAAACCTCGACATGGGAGAAGGTCGGGCATCTGCTCTTTGTTCAGACGAGCCTTGAGTAGTTCCTTAGGATTAATTTAATCAAGAAGGGTTGCAGTCAATGATCGCTGACTGCAGTTGATGGTGTGTGGAGTTTTCGATTTTCCTGGTTTGCAAGTTTTTTAATTATCCAATGATTGCTGGTTTACAGGGGATGAGCAGGTTTAGACGACAATTGTGTCGTATAAACGGCAAATCAATCATCTCTATTTAGAGATACTTCTTTAGTATCGAAAATCGTGGTGTGATGTTAATTATGGGGAAAATTGATATTGCTTGCTCGAATGAAAATGCATTTCATTTTTTTTGGCTACGGCTGTAGATGGGGTATGTGAGAATGATGTGAAATGGCAGTGGTCTATCTGTATTGAATTTAATGAATAAAAGTTTTAATAACAATTTTTTAATACTTAATTGCTGAATGATATCTATATAGATGGATTCATGAGAATGTGTGAGATTTATCTTCACTAATTAAATGCAATTAAATTGACGATGATTGAAATTATTGGGGAATAATATTATGAAGAATGATGCGAATAAATGTTTATCGTCAAAATATATCTTTGTGAGAAAAACTGCTTTGGCGACTATTTTGTTGTCATTAATGTCTTTTCCTATTTCTGTGTGGTCTGCAGAAATTACAAAATCTGAGTTTGATTTATCTAAATTTACATTTCCGGACAGTGATCACGCGAATTTGGTTGACAAAGGGCTGATCGGAGAAGATACAAACAATGAGGGATTACTTAATAGAGATGTATTTAATGCGGTCTATTTTGACAAAGTTGGGGGGGGGGGGCAAAAATTTATCAAGCCAATGGATCTGCTACACAAAACTACGGTAGCGAAATAAATGCGCATTTGATATTTAATGGGGCATTGGATCTGGAATACAGTATCGAAGAGCCAGAAAGTAATTATTCTACTGCATTTAATTTTTTTGAGACGGAAGCTCTTGGCAGAAAGTATAAGGGGCTTCATGAATTTGAGTTTAATGACAAAATTAGTGTCGCCATCAAGCATGCAGATATTAATGTCTCATATATGAGTGCTGATGGGGTGGATAATCCGGGACTTCTTGTAACAAATAAAAAACGCGTCGTCACTTTTAATGAGAAAGCCAACCTTCGCGTCGGCTATCAGGTAGATTTTCAAAATAATCCAAATTCAAAGCTTTTTATTCTTGCCGGCATCTACACGACGTTTGGCGCTGCAAGGGTAATGTGGGTTCCAGAAATCTTTGATCTTCCTGATCAACCTCAGCTCGAGGTGTTGCCGACGCTGAGCCTTGATCAGGCAAAGAAAATGCAGGAGAACTCCAAGGCTTCAAGGATGGGGGTGACAACCTTTGAGAAAGGCCTCAACCTGACGATGGTAAACAGTCAGTCCTCGACAGTCGCTTCAGCGCCGAAGAATCGCGCTGCCTACGGCATTTTTGTCAACGAGGGCGGTACCGTCAACATTCGCGGCGGGCAAAGCAATATTGTGCTCATCGGTTCCGAGGGATCCACGGCGATTTCAGCTGTAAACGTCAGCGCTCGCGCGGGAATTCTGGATGTGATGAAGCAGGGCAAGTTCAACCTGACGGCGAGCGAGGGGATGTCGCGTCTCTGGAGCTTCAGCTCCGACATTATCGACAATGCTCCCCTGAGTCCTATGCCGGATCAGACGGCTGAGGATGCCGACAAGCATCGCCTGATGATGCGCGATGCTGTTCAAGCTTTTCATGGCGCGCATGTGGTGATAGAGGATGTGGCTGAGAAGGGCTCCCTCGATATCCGCGGCGATATTTTGGCCGGCATCAAGAATGAGTCAGCGTCTCTTTGGAGCTCAGATACAAATGAGGTGATTAACTCTCATGTTGGCAACTTCAGAGGTGACGTCAACAACGCTTCTGCAGCAATTACACTCTCCAACGCCAGTTCGACGCTTTTCGGCAATATCTATGAAAGACACCGTCTTTCAAGTAAGGAAGTAGGCACCTTCATAACTGAAAATCCAGATGAGCAGACCTTTTTAGGCTGGGTGGACTGGATGAAAAAAGAGCAAGCTCGGGAAGGCACCCTTGGCGGCGCAGTCAGGCTTTCGCTCAGCAACAGCGCAGCCTGGTACCCGATCCTTAGCGGAACACAAGTAGAAGACAGCGGCTGGAAGGGCTGGGACTATACCGCCGTGACGTCCTGGGACGATATGAATGAATACAACAAGGATGTCAATAGGTCTGATCAGTACAACCTGAAGTGGACGGATAAAGACGGCGCGGAGCACGTCGCCAACCATGCGTCTGATAATTCCGGGATTGTCAATGATTCGGATCTTGTTCAAAAAGACAAAGGGACGGGTATTGCCTACGTTGATCGCACTGGCGTGAAGCTTGACGATGCAGAAGTCGACAACGGCATTTACCACTTGACCCTCAATGACGGCGTGGTGGATTCACGCTTCATGCGCATCGACTTCAATAAGAAAATCTACGTGAAGGAGTTTGCCGACATTGATGACGCTTTAATCAGCACTCCGGATGAGGGAAAAGAAGGCGGCATCCGGAAGCTTCGAATTCAGGAACTCAGCGGCAAGGGCGGCATCTTCCGCATTTATGCGACGGACAAGGCTAACCACGATGTTGTCGTCATCGACAATTCGCCTGAAAAGACGGTAAACAGCTTTGAAATTTGGAACAGCATCGAGGATCCGACGCTCGGAATTGACGACCGGGATCCGACGACCTTCGTGCATGTTGCGCGTGCCGGCAAGAACGTGGGATTCACGGATTCGATTCTTAAAAAAACGGAAGGTTCGGTCTGGGCGACGCAGTACACGGTTCGTGCGGATGAAGGAAACGCCTGGACGAGAGCTCAGAACGCAGAGCTCGACGTTTCTCAGGGGACGACGCCTGACGGCGTGATCTGGGAGCATGACGCAGAACAGAACTGGTTCATTACGGACTGGAAGCGCACCGGCAATCCGACGTATGAAGACACCGCCGTCAACGCCTTCTCCATTCCGTATCTCTATGCCACTCAGATGGAGCGTCTCCAGAAGCGTATGGGTGAAGCCCGGTATTCGCTAGGCGAAGAGGACGGCGCCTGGGTGCGTCTGCATCATGGGCGCGCCGATCGCTCTCGTTTTGAGGACAAGAATACGATGGTGCAGATCGGCTGGGATCGCCGTTCGCATCATGACGGTGCGGCTGCAATTCATGGCGTTGCGTTCGACTACCTCCATTCGGATGCGAACTACGCCGAACCGCTTAACGGGCAGGCCGAAATGGATCGTTATCGCCTGAGTCTCTACACCACCTGGTTCGGCAGCAGCGGTTGGTACGTTGACGGGGTCGGGCGTCTGGCATGGCACGACACCGACATGAAGGGCGTGAACCGCGACGGCGATGCGTTCGACACCGGGTTCAGCATGTGGGCGGCTGCGGCCAGCATTGAAGCCGGCTGGAAGCTTTCGAGCGCCGACAAGTGGTATGCGGAGCCTCAGGCTCAGCTTCAGTACACCCGCATTGGAAGGTCGGACTACAAGACTTCGAACGATGTGAAGATCGAGAACAGCAGCGTCGACAGCCTGATTGGCCGGGCCGGCCTGCGTCTCGGGCGAGACCTTGAGCGCATGGGCGGAGAAAAGATGAATCTCTACGTGCGTGCCGACATCCTTCACGAATTCAAGGGAGAACAAACCTTCTGCATGCAGGGGCATCACGACTTGACGCCTCTGCGCTATGAGTTTACAGGCGACGCCACCTGGTACGACGTAGGTCTCGGCTTCTGTTAACGGTCAGCGTAAACGAGACTGTTTAGCCAACGACTTTGAGACGTGATACGCCAAGGATTTGAGACCATATACCGTATCTGACCGGGACGATATACCAACATCCTGTTGGCCTGGATACCTCCGCTACCACGAGACCCATTACCACTGAGACCCGATACCTCCGTAAAGAGAGATGGATTACCACAGGGATTGAGACTGCAAACCGCTCTGAATGAGACGGCATACCACTCTTGGTCAGCTTTACCTCTGCACTGAGACTACTTGCCCCAGCGGCAGAACTGCATACAAATGAATGGGACCCGATGCCATGACGAAATGAGATGAGATACCACAGCAATAAGACAGGATACCTCTGCATGAGACTACTGAATATGCTGAATATCGACAATGGTATTTCCTCTTAACATAATGTATTCCTTGGATATTAAGTCGAAATCCCTTCGGCTTAATTACCAAGGAGACTGCTATGTCGAAACAAGCAAGAAAGTCTCGGGGCCCTTCTGTTGTTGAGTCCGAAATCCCTCGGCTGACACCTCAGGAAATTTTTGAAGGCTACGAAAGGCATCTCTATAGCGTTGAGGATGCCAAGACATTGATGCAGATGCCTCGCAGCACGTTTATGCGGCATCTCAAGAACTGGCGAGAGACAGGTCGGCTGCCCTCACATACCGGTCAAGGGAATCGTGTTCCGGCCAATAAGCTCGATCCGCAGATCAGAGCGAGGATCATCGAGTTTGCAACAGGCAAATATGAGGGCTTCCAGGCAACCCTCCTGCATAAGTATTTGCTCATTGAGGGTATTGAGGTCTCCGTTGAAACGGTACGACGAATCCTGACAACACTTCGTCCGGAAGAAACTCCAAAGGAGCGCAGGTCGACCGCGCATAAGCTGCGCCGCCGCAGATCGAGCGTTGGGGAACTGATTCAAATTGACGGCAGTCCGCATCCATGGTTCGAGGGAACCGGAGACGATAACAGCTACGCGCTTCTCATCTTTGTCGATGACGCAACAAGCCGCATCATGGTCGCCGGCTTCTATCCAACAGAAACATCTGAAGGATATCTTCAGTTGCTGAATAAGTACATTGAAAAATATGGGATTCCATGGGCTCTGTACAGCGACAGACATTCCATCTTTGCCCCAGTAAATCCCTCGAAGAGCGGAAAATCCGAGGAAACACAATTTCAAAGAGTCTGTCGGGAGTTGGGGGTAACGGGGATACGGGCTAATTCGCCAGAAGCCAAAGGGCGGGTCGAGCGAACATTCAGCACGCTGCAGGGACGATGGCCAAAAGAGTTCCGTGTGCTGGGCATCAGAAATATGGCGGAAGCAAATTCACGAATGCCGGAATTGCTGGCGAGCTATAACCAAGAATTCGCAATTGCTCCCGCTGACTCTAAGGATAGCCACGCGCCGCTGCTGGAGGAAACGAAAGAACGCATTGAGCAGATCTTTGCCAGATGGCATACACGTATGATCAGCAGGAACCTGACGGTGTCCTACGGCAGCAAGACACTGCAGATTGTCGGGGTGGGCCGCTCCATGAGGGGAGCAATGATGAAGACTGAGTGCAATCTGCTGGAGTATGCCGATGGGCGGGTGGAAATCCTCTGGTGCGACGAGGTTGAACATCGCAAGCGGATCACCAAAGAGGGGCCGAGAATCCGAAAACGCTACCACGTGCTCGAATTCACGGAACACGACAGAACGAAATTGAAAATGTCAGTCGCAACACCGGAAGAAACGGCCAAGACACTGAATCACCGCGTTGATGAAGTGGGGCGTCAAAAGAAAGGAGACTCAGAAACGACGCAAAAGAGCCCCTGGCACGAAATGCAAAGGAGATCGGCTCTGAAAGCGATGGCGAAACGGGAGGAACTGAACCGAAAGATCGAAGAAGCGAAAGCAATCAATGCTCGTATTGCAGCAGCCAAGGAAAAGTTGAAGCCCAAGAGATAACTCAACGGTTGAAGCACCGTTGAGATGGTGGGTCGTTAAGGCGAATGCACCGCGCGCTGCGCTTGGATGCATCCGCCTTAACTAAATGATATCTCAGGGATTTCTGTCAAGCGACTTTCGCGGCATAAAGCTTCGCGCGTCTGAAGGCCGCGCTCGTTTATTCCACGTTCGCTTGACAGAGCTTGCCTCAGTGCCCGTAGGCTAAATGCCGGTACCGCCGCCAGGTGCCGAAGTGGAGCGCTCGGCCAGCACAATGCCCGCAAACCAATCCGCGAGCTCGCGCGTTACCAGAAAAGCCGCTGTGTAGCTTTTCGCCTCCTTGAAAAGATCAGCGCTGTTGTGAAACTCTTGCCGATTGCTAGTGTCACCCAGAGGGGCAGAAAAAGTCTCATTATCGCTGTGGGTTAGCAGTCTCATTTTTGCTGCCCGTTAACAACGTAGGTCTCGGCTTCACCTACCGGGCTGGCGACAACTACTCATTCTTCGTCGATGCCGAGCGTCCGTTCGGCGACGACATCGGAAACAGCTGGGAACTGAATGCAGGTTTCCGTTGGCTCTTCTGAACCATAGAAGCCCTTTGAGGGGAGGGACTGTCTCTCCTCAGCTCGCCCGCTGACTTCTTCCCGACGCTTTCGAGTGTCGGGAAGCCAGGCCCGCGAGGAGGGGAAGCAGTCGGCTGAAAAAGAGGAGAAGGCATGCATTTTCCAGACAAAAAGAAACCTACAACCTTAAAGGCGAAGCCGCAAAAGGATGAAGAGGACCGGGTCCGCCTGAAAATGATTCAGGCGCTGAATCATGCGCTTAGCGAAGCCAATGTTGATGAGGCTGTTCGTCAGTCGGGGGAATTAGCCCGGTATCAAGGGATGGCAGAGATTTCCGCCGCGACCGGACTTAACCGCGCTCAGCTCTATCGTTCGCTGAGCGACCGGGGCAATCCGACCTTTTCGACCTTGATGCGGGTTTATCACGCCATGGGTCTTCAGATCACCATCATGCCTAAGCGCTGAGCACTCGCTACGGCCAGTAATAAAACCCGGGCACGAAGCGCGGACCCCAGAACCAGCTGTTGTCCATGTAGAGACGCATGCGGTCTCTTTCCGCCTCTGCCGCCCGGGCGCGCTCCTGAGCGCGTCCAAGGGCAAACTTGAGATCTTCATCAAGCCCCGGAACATCAGCCGGGCGCTTGAGTTCAATTTGGGCGCCGTAGCGGAAATCCATGACGGTGTAGGGATTTTCTGTTTGCGCGCGCGCTCCGGAAGGCCAAGTGGCGATGAATCCGGGAATGCGTCCGCCTGATGCTTCAAGCGCATCCTTGTCGAAGGGAATGCTGATGGGGGCTCTGCCATAAGTGGTTGAGCCTTCTGCACTTGAAATCATGGCGCCTTCCGGATCACTCGATACCTGCACATAGGTGGTGCAGCCCGAAAGCAGCGTGAGCGCGAGAACGGTGCTCGTGAGTAAACGTGAGCGCATGAAGAATGCTCCGAAGGAAAATGAAGCGGCCTGAGGAACGGCTGCCTGAGAGAAAGCATACATCCCGGGCGAAAGCACGCCGCTCAAAAATATGCAAGCAGAGGCTTCAGATTTCGGGCTCTTCCACAACGCCCAGACGCCTTGCTTCTGCTCTGGCGCTGCCGACAATAACGCCCCGCACCCATTGCAGGAAGGGGTCGGAATGCGTGCCTTTGTGCCAGACGACGGAGGGCGTAAAGGCGCTCATCTGCTGAGGCGCCGGGAGCATGCGCAGTTCATAGCGATCGTCGCGCAGGAAGTTGAGGAGCGTGAGGACGGGAGCAATGTAGGTGAAGTCCGTCTCCATGAGCGCATAGGGAACCGCGAGAAAGTAGGGCATCGAGATGCCGACTTCCTGCGGAGGGTCGACCGCCGGCCCGAAGTCCGGTGCGCCGGCATGATTCATTTCCACCTTGCGGTAGGGATGAAGATCTTCAGCGCTTATGAACCCTTTCTTGTTGTAGAGATCAATGAGGGGATGGCCTTTCCTCACGAGAATGCCGCGGCGGGAATGGTAGAGCTCGACCACATGGAAGTCCTTCGGCACGGTTTTAAGCGGGTAGATTGCAATATCGGCCCGGCCCGTGCGCAGAAGCTCAAACATCTGCGAGTCGATGGCCCTGATCTCAATCGTGGCGTTGGGAGCGTCCTTCGCGAAGCGTCCGATGGCTTCCCGAAGAATGGTCATGACGGCGTTGTCGACGCCGAGAATTCTCACGGTGCGGCGGGTGTTGGCAAGGTCGAAGGCGTCGCTGCTGAATAACGATTGAGAGAGCGAGAGAAGATTCAGAACCTTCGGGAGCATCGCCCGCATGCGTGCCGTCGGGAGCATCTGCAGTCCCGAACGCACGAAAAGCTCGTCCTGAAAAGCTTCCCGCAGCGCCGAGAGGCGCCTTGAGGCTACGCCCATGCTGAGCCCGCGGCTGCTTGCCGCCTGCGTAAGGCTCTGCGTTTCAAAGAGCGTTACGAGAAACCTTAATTCGTCAAGACTAAGGTCCGGCTGGGCTTTATCAAGCATTTCCATTTTCTGCTTCTCCCGCGAAGTCGTTATGGAAGAATCCTAGCGGAAGGCGCCGGGATAAGCGCGGAGCGCAAGCCTCTATTCGCGGGTATTCTTTGCGTCTCAAAAAGAGAGAAATGAGAGAATGGAAGATCGCATTTTTACGGATGAAATCATTCCAAGGCATGAGGAGAGGCTTGAGGCCAAGCGCGCTGAGGAAGGGAGCCTTCCCGAACGCGTTCGGAAAATGCTCGAGCTCGGCGCCAGGGCGGAGGCAAACGGTCAGGGCGAGGAGCGCATCTTCAGGCTTCAGGCGGAATTCATGGCGGACTGGGAGCTCCCGGATCTCTACCGGTCGTGGTTTTCGGCCTATTACCCCACTTATGCCCGCATGTCCGGGCCGCAGCTTCTTTCCT
This sequence comes from Sutterella faecalis, assembly GCF_006337085.1. Classification (GTDB taxonomy): domain Bacteria; phylum Pseudomonadota; class Gammaproteobacteria; order Burkholderiales; family Burkholderiaceae_F; genus Sutterella; species Sutterella faecalis. Next base: position 2,727,612 of record NZ_CP040882.1, read on the forward strand.
ATTTTTCCTGGCGCACCCGCTGGAAGGCGGGCGAACGGAAGATGGGATCCCCCGTTTCCTTTGCATTTGTTTACGTCTATGAGCTTCTGAACGGCGCGGGCGCTTCGGGGCCTCAGGACGCCTGGGAAAAACTCTCCGCCTTCTGGGAGGAGTACCGCAAACTCGACTTCACGCTCGATCGCTATGTACCGCAGTGGCTTGACGACCTCGTGGTCTACGAGGGGCTCGATCAGGATCTCATGCGCCGCGAATATGTGCCGAAATCCGACCGTGAGACAGCCGAAGTTGTTGAGAAGCTCGAGAGAGGAGTGAGGTTTGATGCCGACCCGGAATTCGCTGAAGAAACCTTTCAGCTCCTCAACGCGCGTTCGTCCTATAAGCTCGAAAAATCCTCCTTCTGGACGGGACACGAAAAGGCAATGAAGCGGCTCGTCCTTGAAGGCTTTCTGAAGCTCAGGGCCCGCCGGGCATTGGGCACCGACCGTTGGTTCGGCACGCGCTACAGAAGGGACGCGGAACTTTTTGCTTCTGCAGTCTTTGATTTTTCCCGCCGCCCGGAAGACCGCATCTATACGATTTCGTCCTTCAAGCGCTGGGTTTGCGAAAGGGGCAGCTGGCGGCTCGAGGAGCTCTTCCCCGAACGCGCGACATTGCCCGAGATCAGCGCCTTTCTGAAGGTGGTGGATGCGGAGCTTCGCAATGCCTCCGGATATAAAAGAAAACTCACGGTTTCCGATCCGACGGGAGACTTCACCCGTGCCGTCCGTGAGGTGCTGAGCGACTGGGACGAGGCAAGGCGAAAGGCCGCCAACCCCGTGCGGCAGCTCGATTTCGGGCGCCTGGCGGGCATTCGTGCGGATGCGCTCGAAACACAGGAAAAACTGATTGTTGAGGAGCCTTTCGAAGAGGCGCTTCCATGTGCGGAAGGCGCCGCTCAGGCGGCATTGAAAGAGGAAGCTCTAAAAACCAGTGAGAACGCATTCACTGCGACAACGGCTGCCGCATTGGCGGAAGATACTGATCGAGGCGCACCTGAAGCCGCAGAAGTCGGGGACGCTTTGGAGAAAAAACCGGCAAATTCGGAAATGCTTGCGAGCGAGGACCGAAAGCTGCTTCAGCGCCTTCTTGACGGCATCCGTCCGACGGAACTCCCCGGCGGGCTCTCTCCTGAAATGACCGCGGACCGCCTCAACGAAAAGCTCTACGATGCGTTCGGCGACGCAATCCTCGAGGTTGTCGGCGGGAAGCTTGTCCTCATAGAAGACTATGCTGAGGATCTGCGGGAACTGCTTCAGGATTCCTGACGACGGCAGAAAGGTGTTGTTTGGTATCAGTTTTAATTAAACAAAGAAAATATGGCTCAAGAGCAGAAAATTCCAAAGCGCATTGCACGCACGGTATTGAATGCCCTCAAGGGCGGCGTTGTGCCGCGCATCGGACTCCCCTACATTGCCGTAGGCCGCAAGAAGGAAATCGATGCGCTTTTGTCCGACATCGAGATCGTGAGCGAGGGCGGCGCATCGGTGCGCTTCATCACAGGCCGCTACGGGAGCGGCAAGAGCTTTCTGCTCCAGACGATACGTGCCTATGCGATGGACCGCGGGTTCGTCGTGGCTGACGCGGACCTCTCGCCCGAACGCCGCCTTCAGGGGACGAAGGGCCAGGGGCTCGCGACCTATAAGGAGCTCATGCAGAATCTCGCGACTAAGACAATGCCGGAGGGCGGAGCGCTTACGCTCATCCTCGAGCGATGGATGAGCGCAATTCGCGCGGGGCTCGCTGAAGAGAACATTCTTCCGGGGAATCCTCTCTATCTCGCGCAGGGCGAGAGCCGCATCCTCGCGCAGATCGCAAAGCTCGGCGAAGTCGTGCACGGGTATGAATTCTCGGCACTTCTCGTTCGCTACTTCCGCGCGATGACGGAGGGCGAGGACGAGGTGCGCGCCAATATCGTGAAGTGGCTTCGCGGCGAATACGCTGCGCGCGCAGATGCGAAGCGCGACCTCGGCGTCAGCCTCATCGTCACGGACGACAACTGGTACGACTTCGTGAAGATCTTTGCGCTCTTTCTGCGGGGCGCGGGATATTCGGGACTTCTCGTTCTCATCGATGAACTCGTCAACCTCTACAAGATCCCCAACAGCATTTCCCGCCAGTACAACTACGAAAAAGTCCTCACGATCTACAACGACGCGCTTCAGGGACGCGCGCGCTACCTCGGCATTCTGATGGGAGGCACGCCCCAGGCGGTGGAGGATCAGCGCCGCGGGCTCTTCAGCTACGAGGCGCTTCGCTCGCGCCTCGCCTCCGGGCGCTTCAGCGAGGAAGGCCGCCAGGATCTGATGTCGCCCGTCATCCGGCTCGAGCCCCTCACGACCGAGGAGCTTCTCGTCCTCATTGAAAAGCTCGCGCACATGCATGCCGGTCTTTACGGCTATGAAGCGAAGCTCGGCGAAAAGGATTTCGCGCGGTTCCTCGAGATCGAATACGACCGCGAGGGGGCGTCGAGCCACCTGACGCCGCGCGAAATCATCCGCGACTTCATCGAGGCGCTCAACCTCTTCATGCAGCATCCGGACCTCACGGTGGAGACGCTCTTCAAGCGCGACGACTTCATAGCCGCGGGGAAGGCGGATGCGGGCGAAGAGGGGAACAAGCTCTTCGCGGAATTCGACATCTGAAGGAGAGGGAAGCGTCATGCCGTCCATCTTCAGCCGCTATGCGCCCTTCGTGCAGGACTTCATTTACAGGAACGGCTGGGAGCGCCTGAGGGGGATCCAGGTCGCGGCCGGGGATGCGGTCTTCAATACCGACGCGCACGTGCTCCTCACGGCATCGACCGCTTCCGGGAAGACCGAGGCCGCCTTTTTCCCGATCCTCACGCTCCTCTCGGAAAATCCCTCCGCTTCCGTGGGAGCGCTCTACATTGCCCCCTTGAAGGCCCTCATCAACGACCAGTTCGAGCGCCTGACGGACCTCTGCGCCGAAGGCGGCATTCCCGTCTGGTCCTGGCACGGGGATGTTGCGCAGTCGAGGAAAAAGAAGCTTCTCGAACACCCCTCGGGGGTGCTTCAGATCACGCCCGAATCGCTCGAAGCAATGCTTCTGAGAAAGCACGCGATGATTCCGACGCTGTTCGGGGACCTCCGCTTCATCGTGATCGATGAGATTCACTCCCTCATGCGAAGCGACCGGGGGCTTCAGACCATGTGCCTCATCGAGCGCCTCGCGCGGCTCGCGGGAACGGAGCCCCGCCGCATCGGGCTCTCGGCCACGATCGGGAACACGGCGCTCGCGGCGGAATTCCTGCGGAGCGGCTCGAAGCGGCCGTCGATCGTGCCGAAGGTGGATTCGCCTCCGGTGCGCTGGCGCCTTTCCATGGAGCATTTCTGGGTGAGCGGGGAGGGAAAGCGCGCCCCGGACGCACAAGTCACGGAAGTATCCTCCGACGCCCGCGCCGTGACGCATCCCGGCGCGGCGGAAAAGGAAGAGCTCTCGCGCGCCTCCGACCTCGCGCCCCGCGGAGCAGATCCCGGCATCGGATACATCTTCGAGCATACGCGCGGGCGAAAGTGCCTCGTCTTCTCGAATTCCAGAGAAGAGTGCGAGCTCGTCACATCGACCCTTCACAAGTACTGCGAGCTGCGGCACGAGCCCGACCGCTTCGCCATTCACCATGGGAACCTCTCGACCGCGATCCGCTCGGACGCCGAAGCGCTCATGAAGGATGAGGAGAAGCGCGTCACCACCTGCACGACGGCGACGCTCGAGCTCGGAATCGACGTGGGGCGCCTTGAGCGCGCCTTTCAGATTGATGCGCCCTTTACGGTTTCGGGGTTCCTTCAGCGCCTCGGACGCACGGGCCGCCGCGGAGAGCCGCCCGAAATGTGGTTCGTGATCCGCGAGGACGAACCCGAACCACGGGCGATGCTCCCGGAAACCATACCCTGGAAGCTGCTGCAGGCGATTGCCGTTGTGGAGTGCTACCGCGAGGACCGCTGGGTGGAGCCGCCGAAGCTCGACCGCCTTCCTTACAGTCTCCTCTACCATCAGACGATGATGACGCTTGCGTCGGAAGGCGAAATGAAGCCCGCAGAACTTGCCGGGCGCGTCTTGACGCTTTCGGCCTTCCGAAGGATTTCTCCCGATGACTACAAGGTGCTTCTGAGGGGGCTGCTCGCGAGCGACCAGATCGAGCGCACCGAGTCGGGCGGCCTCATTGTGGGGCTTCAGGGCGAACGGCAGCTTTCAAGCTTCCGCTTTTACGCGGTCTTTCAGGAAAATGAAGAGTTTTCCGTTCGATGCGAATCCGAGGAGCTCGGCACCATCGTGCGTCCGCCCCCGGCAGGCGAAAAAATCGCCATCGCCGGGCACGTCTGGCGCGTCGAGGATGTGGATCTGAAGCGCCACGTCGTCTGGTGCTCGCGGGTCGAAGGGACGGTGCCTGCCTTCTTCGGGCTCTGCCCGGGCGACATCAACACGTACATCCTTGAAAAGATGTGCGCGGTGCTGCGCTCCGACGCTGAATATCCCTATCTCATGAAGGGCGCGCGGGAGCGCCTTCATGAGGGAAGGCTCGCCGCCTTTCGCGCGCGGGCGATGGATACGCCGCTCATCCCGCTGGGCGAAGGCCTCTGGTGCCTGATGCCCTGGCTCGGAACCTATCCCTTCCTCGCGCTCGAGCGCTTGATCCGCCTTCATGCGGCCCGAAGGATCGGACTCAAGAGCTTTGACGTTTCTCGCCCCTACTTCATGCTCATCAGGATGAAGTCGGGCGCGGCGGAATTCTTCCGCGCGATCTACGAGGCGGCCGAAAACCTGCACGATCCGCTCGAGCTTCTCTATCCCGGAGAAATTCCGGTCTTTGAGAAGTACGACGAATTTGTACCGGCGGAACTCGTGAGAAAGGGATTTGCCATGGGAGTTCTCGGCGTCTCTGAAATGAAGGCGAGAGTGCGCGGATGGGCGGGGATCTACGCCGGGAACACGCAGGCGATCGCGAATCCCGCAGCCTCCATCGCTGAAGACCTTCCTGAGGACGGCATTTTGGGAGCATCATTAAAGGATGCGGCGGGAATCAGACCCTGATTCCCGCGAAGCGGACGAGCGGACAATCGGGAACGGACAATCGATTTTTCAGACCTCTGAAAGCGAGAAGGTCGAAGGCTTCGTCCGGGACAACAAAAGGAGACCAGACATGTGGGATCGAATTATTCGCGGCGCTCGCGTCGTGGACCCGAAGAACGGCTTTGACGGCATTGCGGACGTGGCCATTGAGGACGGCCGCGTCGCAGCCGTGGCGACATCGCTCGCCGGCCGGGGAAAAGTGGATGAGGAAGCCGACGGCCTTGTTCTGATGCCGGGCCTCATTGATTCGCATCTGCACCTCGGGAGCGTTTTCGGATCGGCCTACGGTCAGCGCATGGCGGCCCTTGCAGGCGTGACCACCTGCCTCGATATGGCCGGTCCCTTTACCGACATTCTCGGAACCATCCCCTATGCGGGGGCCGGCATCAACGTGGCCTCCATTGAAGGCTTTTCACCGGACGCCCTCTTCGGCACGCTCTCGCCCACGCGCGGGGAAATCCGCTCGTGGCTCGAAAAAACCGTCGAAGCGGGTTCGGTCGGCGTCAAGCTCATGGGCGGCCACTGGCCGCTTCCGCTCGAGACCTGCCGCAGCGTGGTTGAGATTGCGAACGAAATGGGGGTCTACGTTGCCTGGCACGCGGGGTCGACGACCGCGGGCTCCAATATTGAAGGCATGCGCGAGGTGATTGAGGCCGTGAAGGGCCTGAAGCTCCACCTTGCCCACATCAACGCCTACTGCCGCGGCCGCATCAATCCGGTTGAGGCGGAAGCGGCAGAAGCCATTCAGCTCCTTATCGACAATCCCAACATCTGGTCGGAAGGCTACGTGAGTCCGATGAACGGCACGATCCTCACCTGCGACGAGAAGGGCGAGGTGATCGACCACGTGACGCGCACGTGCCTTAAAACCTACGGCTTCCCAATCACGGCGGACGGCATCCGGGGCGCCATCAAAAAGGGCGTTCTTTTCGTCGTGCGCGATACCGGGATCATTTCCGACCTCGCGGAGGGCGACGAAGCGCTTCGCCTCTGGGAGGCGGCAGGGACGAAGACGGCCGGGAGCTTCCCCGTCAATCCTGCGCTCTCGCGCCTCATGATTGCCGGAGCAAAGCGCCCCGACGGCACCTTTGTGGTCGACGCGATCTCGACGGATGGCGGCTGCATCCCGAGAAACGTGCAGATCTCGATCGGTCTGTCGCTCGTCAAATTCGGCGCCCTTACGCTTTCGGAGTTCGTGCAGAAGACGTCGCTCAACCCCGCGCGCCACCTGAGGCTCTTTGACCGCGGGCATCTGACGCCGGGTGAAGCCGCGGCCGACATGACGCTCTTCAGGCTCGAGACCCAGGAGGTGGTGGAAACGATCGTGGCGGGCAATACCGTCATGAAGAAGGGCCAGCTCATCGGCAAGGGCGCAACCCTCATCACGACGAAGCATGGCCGGGCGTCCCTCGAATCCCAGGGCTTCCGCGTGATTGAGACGCGCTTTGACGATGCGGAGCCGGAGCGCATCCGCATCTGATGGGTGCTTTGAAGCAAGGAAAACGGGCGGAGCTTTGTTTGGAAGCTTCCGCCCGTTTTCGTGTTTGGGGAAATCAAGCGGGGATCCCGTCCGGATCAGGCTTTTTTCCGGGTCGCTTCCGGAACGGCCGTGCCGGGTTCGCGCGAGAGGTCCTCGTGCGGCAGAATCGCCGAGCCCGTCTTGGCGAGGAGCACGAGGCAGAAGACGGCCGAGACCGTGATGAAGCCGCCCCCGACGAAACTCACGGGCGCAAAGCCGAAGTGCTGCGAAACAAGGCTCCCCACGAAGGCGCCCCCGCCGATGCCGATATTGAAGATCCCGGAATAGAGCGACGTCGCCACGTCGGCCGCATCCGACGCCACGTTGAGCACCACGGTTTGGAATGCCATGCAGATGGCCGTCTGAGCTGCGCCCCAGACGAGAATGAGCGGGAGGAGCGTCCCCCAGGAGGAAGAGAGCGGTACAAGGAGGTAGAGCGAAAGCGCGAGGAGCACGAGCGGAACGGTGAGCGACCCCGAGGGGAAGCGGTCGACGGTCTTCGAGCTGATGACGGTGCCGATGATGCCCGCGAGTCCGTAGATGAGGAGCACGTTGACAACGTCGTTCTCGAGCATGCCGCCCTCATGCTGCAGAATCGGGCTGATGTAGGAGTAGGCCGTGAACTGTCCGAGCACGGTGATCGCCGTGAGGGCATAGAGCTGCAGGAGTGCGGGGCGCTTGAGAATCACGGGAAGGCTCTTGATGGAGCCCGCCTTGGTGCTCGGGCATTCCGGAAGCACCATCCAGAGAAGCGCAAAGCAGACCGCAGCGCCGAGACCAATGATGAAGAAGGATTCGGCCCATCCGAAGAGGTGCCCGAGCTTGGTGCCGATCGGAACGCCGAGAACCGTAGCGACGATGGTGCCGCCCATGACGGCGGCGAGCCCCACGGCGCGTTTGCCCGCAGGCGCCATGCGGGCCGCAAGCGGCGTCATGATCGACCAGAAGACGGAGTGCGTGAGGGCAACGCCCACGCGCGTTGCATAGAGGGTCGCAAAGCTGTCGACGAAGATCACCGCAAAGTGGCAGCAGGCGAAGACGATGAGGAGAAAGAGCAGAAGCTTTCTGCGTTCGAACTTCGCGGTCGCGAGCGCGAGCGGAAGCGACATGATCGACACCACCCACGCGTAGCCCGTAATCACGAGCCCCATGAAGGAAACCGTCTCATTGAGGCTCTTCGCCATATCGGGGAGAAGACCGACAGGAAGAAATTCCGACGTATTGAAGACGAAGGCGGCAAAGGCGAGGCCGATGACGGGAAGCCAGGCGCGAAAGCCTGAGCGCGCGCGCTGCGGGGCAGTCATAAAGGGGAAAAGGAAAGAGAGAAAAGAAAGGATTTTTCGGTGCGCATCGTAGCACGCCGAAATGAGGGAAATCCCGTGGTTTTCTGAGAGGAATCGCCCAATCAAGCGTCCCTGCGTCATGAACTATCGGAGGAGAGGTGCAGAATTAAAGAGATTCCACAGAGGAAAAGGAGAAAAAGGCATGAATGAGAAAAAGACAATGAGACGATCGCTGCTTGCGGCTGCGGGCGGCCTCTTTCTTTCCCTGTCGTTCCTTCCCGCGACGACGGCCGGAACGCTTTCGCTGACGGACCCGCCCGGGAGAATCTACGACGAGAAAGGCCGCTACCAGGGCCGGGTGAATGAGAACGGGCAGCAGTACGATGCCCGCGGACGCTACGAGGGGAGGCGCACGGAGGACGGGCGTCTTTACGACGCCAGGGGGCGCTACCAGGGACGCATCGACAGCTCCGGGCGCATGTTCGACGAAAAAGGGCGCAGCACCGGGCGAGTGACGGAGGACGGCAGGCGCTACGACGCCAAAGGGCGCTACGAAGGCCGCACGGACCCGCGCACCGGCAGGCAGTACGACGAGAAGGGGCGGGCAACGGGCCGCGTCGGCCAGTAATGGAAGGCGGCCTCTGAGAAAAGAAAATCGCCGCAATCCGGGAAGGCATTGCGGCGACGAATAGACGACAGATCGGCCGGGATTCGGACGAACTCCAATTATTTGATGTGGTCGAGAATCGACTTTGCGGGGTAGCCTACCGACTGGGCGGCCACCACCTCTTCGTCGGGCTTGAGGTGGAGCTTCGCGGCGAGCTTTTCGGCCGAGAAGCCCGTGCGGGCGACGCAGCTTAAGCCCATGGCGGCGGCAGCGAGATAGACGGACTGAATCTTTGCGCCCACATCGATGTTGGTCGAACGGATGCGCAGCTCCCGGATGGCTGCCTCGCTGAAGGCCGCGCTGCGGATTTTCGGCGCAATCGTTTCTACGGCGTCCGTGATGAGGCTCCTCGTACGCGAATAGTTCGTGACGTAGACGAGCTCAAGGGGCGGAAGCGTGAACTGAGAGTTGAGGATGTAGGACTCCTCGCGGATGTCGTGAAGCGCGCAGAAAAGGAGTGCACGGCGCTCCGGGACCCAGCGCCAGATGCCGTTTGCCTTCAGAAGATAAATATCCGTTTCCCGCCAGTTGAGCGCCGTCGGCGTGGTTCTCTTGCCGCCCTTGCGGTTGATGCCGTCGGCGGCAAAAAGAAGGTTGCTCACGAGCTGGTCGGGAAGCGGTTCGTTGCTGAAGCTCCTTTCGGACTCGCGTTCCTGAAGCGCCTCCATGAGCGGCATCGTCATGCCGCTGGGTTCGGGGAGCGCGCGCAGAATCTCATCGCCCGATCTGCGGCCTAAGTTCCCGAAGCGTCGGTCGATTTCAGCCTTGAGCTCCTCAATCTGATCGCCGATACCGTTTTTGATGTCGTGAAGCTTATTGTTGAGTGTTTTTCGGATGGACATGAAAATGGTTCTGAAAAGAAGAGTGGCGTGAGACCGCTAAAATAGCGCGACAACGTATTGCTGCGCAGTGTAAACAAGAGGTCCATGAGATGACAATCCGGCTTGAGCGAATCGACAACGATGACGGCAGAACGGAATTCCGCATTGCGGTCGGGACGAGCGAAGCCGATGCATGGGAGACGGCGCTTTCAGCGCTCGTTGGACTTGCCAACGGCGCGCGGCCGCCCTCGCGGAAAACGTCGCCGGAAGACAACGCAGCCCGCGAACTGCCGGGAAAGCTCCTCAAGCGCCTGCGCACGGAATGCCGGATGACGCAGAAGGAAGCGGCGGCAATTGCGGGCACCACGCAGACCCGGATTTCCGACTTTGAATGCGGCGTGCGCACGATTCCGCATGAGATCGCGGTCATCTTTGCGCGCCGGTTCGGCGTTGAACCGGGCGACTTTGATGTTCGCTGAAACCGGCCCCGGATTCCATGGAAAAGGCCGGCGTCCGCAATAGAAGCGGACTTGACCGGCCTTTCGGCATTCGGGTCCGCAATCCTCACGAACCCGTGAAGCTTCTTCCGGAGGAAGACCCTGCGGCCTCTCCGGAAGATCCATTCATTCAGGCGCCGAAGCTTTCCGTGTGAATGCGGGGCTCAATCACGCCGATCTGGCGAAGCGCTGCCGTAATGTCCTGCATGAAGGAGGCGGGCCCGCAGATATAGAAGTCTGCATCCGGATCCTGACAGAAGTTGCGGATGCTGGCGGGCGTGATGCGCCCGGAGGCGTCGAAATCCTGACCGAGATGGTCGTCGGGGCCGGGCTTCGTGAAGAAGACCGCCTTGGCGCCCCTGGGGAGCCCCTTCATGACGGCATCGACCGTATCTCTGAGGGGATACGCGGCCTTGTTCTGCGTCGAATAGAGGAAGTGGACCGAGCGGAGCGGATTTTCGGTCGAGAGCTCCTCGAGCATCGCCACCATCGGCGTGATGCCGATGCCGGCGGCGATGAGAACGAGCGGATGATCGTCCTTCACGTCGTCAATGACGAAGGTTCCCGTCGGAGCGGTGAGCTCAACCTGATTGCCGACCTTGAGCGTATTGACGAGCTGGTTGGAAACGACGCCGGCAGGGGCGCCGTCCTTCGCGCGAATGGCCTTCACGGTAATGCGCAGCATCCCGGAGCCCTTCGCCTGCGAGAGCGTGTACTGGCGCGGCTGAAGAACCTGGAGTCCGGGGACGTAGACGCGAAGCGTCACGTATTCTCCGGCCTTGTAGTCGGGAACCTGGCCGCCGTCGGCAGGCATGAAGTAGAAGGAGACGACGCCCGGGCATTCCTCGACCCGGTTGACGCAGTCGAAAGTGCGCCAGCCGCTCCAGCCGCCCTCCATCTGCGCCTTTTCCTTATAAATGCCGGCTTCGGCTGCAATGAGGATGTCGGCGAGCTGCTGGTAGGCGGCCGCCCAGGCGGCGATCAATTCGGGTGTTGCCGCGTCGCCCAGCACTTTTTCAGCAGCGGCGAGAAGGCACTTTCCGACGATCTGATAGTGTTCGGGCTTCACGCAGAGCGCGGCATGGCGTTCGGCGATGAACCGGACGGCGCCGCTCAAATTTTCGAGCGCGTCAATATGGGCGGCGTATGCGGCGAGCGCCTGAGCAAGCGTCTTCTGCTGCGTACCTGCAGCCTGATGAGAAAGATTGAAGAGGTTGCAGAGCTCAGGGTGTTCGGCCAGCATGCGGCTGTACATGAGCGTCGTAATCTCGAGGCCATGCGCCTTGATGGCGGGTGCTGACGACTTGATCAGGGCGATCTGAGAGGACGTAAGCATAAATAACTCCTTGCCAATATTGGAACGAGACCGGAAGGAGCTCCGGTCTCGGAGATCGGATACATCGCTTCATCTTGATTCGATAATACACCCCGGATGCGTTCAGGAAGTGTAAGAAATCAAGGAAATACCTACGTCTGAAGACTTAAGTTCGAATACGTGCAGGGCATCATCCAATTGAAATTGGCATTTTCAATTCATAAAAAGCAATGAAGGTAAACCCGTAGATGCCGTCGTTTGTTGTCTGCATACAGCTGCAAATCCATGGTTGATAACTCATATATTGATTGATATATATGGATTTATGCTTAATACACAATTTGTTGCATTTATTATTTTGCATTCAGGCTGATAGAACGACCAAGTGAAAATTGTGTTAACGGTCAGCGTAAACGAGACTGTTTAGCCAACGACTTTGAGACGTGATACGCCAAGGATTTGAGACCATATACCGTATCTGACCGGGACGATATACCAACATCCTGTTGGCCTGGATACCTCCGCTACCACGAGACCCATTACCACTGAGACCCGATACCTCCGTAAAGAGAGATGGATTACCACAGGGATTGAGACTGCAAACCGCTCTGAATGAGACGGCATACCACTCTTGGTCAGCTTTACCTCTGCACTGAGACTACTTGCCCCAGCGGCAGAACTGCATACAAATGAATGGGACCCGATGCCATGACGAAATGAGATGAGATACCACAGCAATAAGACAGGATACCTCTGCATGAGACTACTGAATATGCTGAATATCGACAATGGTATTTCCTCTTAACATAATGTATTCCTTGGATATTAAGTCGAAATCCCTTCGGCTTAATTACCAAGGAGACTGCTATGTCGAAACAAGCAAGAAAGTCTCGGGGCCCTTCTGTTGTTGAGTCCGAAATCCCTCGGCTGACACCTCAGGAAATTTTTGAAGGCTACGAAAGGCATCTCTATAGCGTTGAGGATGCCAAGACATTGATGCAGATGCCTCGCAGCACGTTTATGCGGCATCTCAAGAACTGGCGAGAGACAGGTCGGCTGCCCTCACATACCGGTCAAGGGAATCGTGTTCCGGCCAATAAGCTCGATCCGCAGATCAGAGCGAGGATCATCGAGTTTGCAACAGGCAAATATGAGGGCTTCCAGGCAACCCTCCTGCATAAGTATTTGCTCATTGAGGGTATTGAGGTCTCCGTTGAAACGGTACGACGAATCCTGACAACACTTCGTCCGGAAGAAACTCCAAAGGAGCGCAGGTCGACCGCGCATAAGCTGCGCCGCCGCAGATCGAGCGTTGGGGAACTGATTCAAATTGACGGCAGTCCGCATCCATGGTTCGAGGGAACCGGAGACGATAACAGCTACGCGCTTCTCATCTTTGTCGATGACGCAACAAGCCGCATCATGGTCGCCGGCTTCTATCCAACAGAAACATCTGAAGGATATCTTCAGTTGCTGAATAAGTACATTGAAAAATATGGGATTCCATGGGCTCTGTACAGCGACAGACATTCCATCTTTGCCCCAGTAAATCCCTCGAAGAGCGGAAAATCCGAGGAAACACAATTTCAAAGAGTCTGTCGGGAGTTGGGGGTAACGGGGATACGGGCTAATTCGCCAGAAGCCAAAGGGCGGGTCGAGCGAACATTCAGCACGCTGCAGGGACGATGGCCAAAAGAGTTCCGTGTGCTGGGCATCAGAAATATGGCGGAAGCAAATTCACGAATGCCGGAATTGCTGGCGAGCTATAACCAAGAATTCGCAATTGCTCCCGCTGACTCTAAGGATAGCCACGCGCCGCTGCTGGAGGAAACGAAAGAACGCATTGAGCAGATCTTTGCCAGATGGCATACACGTATGATCAGCAGGAACCTGACGGTGTCCTACGGCAGCAAGACACTGCAGATTGTCGGGGTGGGCCGCTCCATGAGGGGAGCAATGATGAAGACTGAGTGCAATCTGCTGGAGTATGCCGATGGGCGGGTGGAAATCCTCTGGTGCGACGAGGTTGAACATCGCAAGCGGATCACCAAAGAGGGGCCGAGAATCCGAAAACGCTACCACGTGCTCGAATTCACGGAACACGACAGAACGAAATTGAAAATGTCAGTCGCAACACCGGAAGAAACGGCCAAGACACTGAATCACCGCGTTGATGAAGTGGGGCGTCAAAAGAAAGGAGACTCAGAAACGACGCAAAAGAGCCCCTGGCACGAAATGCAAAGGAGATCGGCTCTGAAAGCGATGGCGAAACGGGAGGAACTGAACCGAAAGATCGAAGAAGCGAAAGCAATCAATGCTCGTATTGCAGCAGCCAAGGAAAAGTTGAAGCCCAAGAGATAACTCAACGGTTGAAGCACCGTTGAGATGGTGGGTCGTTAAGGCGAATGCACCGCGCGCTGCGCTTGGATGCATCCGCCTTAACTAAATGATATCTCAGGGATTTCTGTCAAGCGACTTTCGCGGCATAAAGCTTCGCGCGTCTGAAGGCCGCGCTCGTTTATTCCACGTTCGCTTGACAGAGCTTGCCTCAGTGCCCGTAGGCTAAATGCCGGTACCGCCGCCAGGTGCCGAAGTGGAGCGCTCGGCCAGCACAATGCCCGCAAACCAATCCGCGAGCTCGCGCGTTACCAGAAAAGCCGCTGTGTAGCTTTTCGCCTCCTTGAAAAGATCAGCGCTGTTGTGAAACTCTTGCCGATTGCTGGTGTCACCCAGAGGGGCAGAAAAAGTCTCATTATCGCTGTGGGTTAGCAGTCTCATTTTTGCTGCCCGTTAACACGACCAAGTGAAAATTGTTCATGTATACTGCACATATGTTCGGTTGGTTCGATCGATTGCTGAAAATCGTTTCAGTATTTCGAACAAAATGACGTGCCATGACGCCGGAGGCAACTCCATTCATGGCTGCACTTCAGTGTGCTTTTTTCTCCTTTTTGTGGTTGATAAGGTTTCCGCGCGCATTGATCGGCTGGTCCCCGGCAGGCGCTTCTGAAGAAATTCAGCGACAGGCGGAACCTGCGACATCGACTGCGGGACTTTTCCGACAACGGAGAAGACTGCAGTCCAAAGTCAGCGCAGACGTCAGGAAAAGGCTTTCAGCCTTAAGCCGACGAAAATGCGCAGCCCTTTTGCGGCGGCCCGGTTTTCTCCTTTCCCGGGCCGCCGTTTCTCTATCTGCATTTCCCCGCACGATCCGCTTTCCGAGTGTCCCGGCTTCCTGCTATCTTTTGAGCCACTCAGTTCGTACATTTCGAGGAGCTCTTTCCATGATTGCGCGCAGGCTATCTGCTGGTTTCAGCAGCCTTCTGATGGCGGTGCTCCTCCTCAACGGCTGCAGCGTCGTCAATGTGAACGGCACGATTAGTACTGCGGACAACGAGCTCTGCGTGGTGCCGCCCGAAGGAAAGGAGCCCGGGATGCATGCGCTCCTTCTGAAGCTTCTGCGGCAGAAGCGCTTTGACGTTCGGGAGCTCCCCGCCCATACGCCGCCTTCGGCCTGCCGGCAGACGCTCGTCTACCGCTGGGGGCTCGAGCAGTACTACGTGCCGGCCCTCGTGAAGCAGTACCCGGTGGCGTTCGACTTTTATCTCGGCGGCGAAAAGACGGCCAATGCGAGCTTCGACCCGTCGAGGAATCCCATTTCTCCGCACGTCAAGTTTGTGAGGAGTTCCCGCTATTGGGCGAGAACGCTCGACCGGCTCTTTCCCGGCCGGCCGCTTGTGGGTGATTGAGCGCGGAAAAAAGAAAAGGCCCCGGAACTCGTCCCGGAGCCTTTCTGCCATTCTCATCTGAGAAGACCCGAAGGTCTCCTCAGATGAAGCATGAGCGCCGTTGTCAGGCGAGGCCGGTGATGCGGCCGTTGACGACGTCGATTCCCATGGCGGCGGGTCGCTTCGGAAGGCCCGGCATGCGCATGATGGATCCGGCCAGGGCAACGACAAAGCCCGAACCCGCATTGAGGATTAGGCGTTCGACCGGGAGGACGAAGCCCTTCGGAGCGCCGAGCGCCTTCGGATCGGCCGTGAGCGAGAACGGGGTCTTCGCGACGCAGACCGGGAGCCTGTCGTAGCCGAGGTCGGAGAGGCGCTTCAGATCCTTCATGGCCGCAGCGGAGAGCTTGACGCCGGCGCCGCCGTAGACCTGCGTGACGATGGCTTCGATCTTGTCGACGACCGGAGCGTCTTCGGCATAGGTGTGGACGAGCGGATGCGGATCGTCGGCAGCCTCGACCACTTCGCGTGCGAGCTCCATCGCGCCTTCGCCGCCCTTCGCAAATCCGTCGCAGACCGCAAAGCGGACGCCGAGCGCGGCGCAGCGCGTGCGGATGGCTTCGACTTCCTCATCCGTATCGGTGTGGAAGTGGTTGAGCGACACGACGATGTTGGGGCCGAAGTGGCGCAGGTTGGCGATGTGGGCGTCGAGGTTGACGAGGCCGCGCTCGACTGCTTCAAGGTTGGGAGCGCCGATCTCGGGGAGCGGCACGCCGCCGTGCCACTTGAGGGCGCGGGTGGAGGTCACGAGCACGACTGCGGCGGGCTTGAAGCCGGCAGCGCGGCACTTGATGTTGAAGAACTTTTCGGCGCCGAGGTCCGAGCCGAAGCCCGCTTCCGTAACGGCGTAGTCGGCAAGCTTCAGCGCAGCGCGCGTCGCGGCGACGGAGTTGCAGCCGTGAGCGATGTTGGCGAAGGGGCCGCCGTGAACGAAGGCGATGTTCCCCTCAATCGACTGAACGAGGTTGGGCTTGAAGGCTTCGAGAAGGAGCGCGAGGAGTGCGCCCGTGGCGCCGAGTTCGGCGCAGGTAAAGGGCGTGCCGTCGGGGCGCAGGCCGAGAACGATGCGGTCGATGCGCGCGCGCAGATCTTCCATGTCGTTGGCAAGGCAAAGAACGGCCATGAGTTCGGAAGCGGCCGTGATGTCGAAGCCCGCTTCAGTCGGGATGCCGTTGGCCGGGCCCCCGAGGCCCGTGATGATGTTGCGCAGCATGCGCTCGTTCACATCCATCACGCGGCGCCAGAAGATTTCCTTGAGAACAACCTGGCCCTGATGGCGCGCATTGTCGAGAAGCGCGGCGAGGAGGTTGTTGGCGGCGGTGATGGCGTGCAGGTCGCCCGTAAAGTGGAGGTTGATCGCCTCCATCGGGAGCACCTGGCTGTAGCCGCCGCCCGCGGCGCCGCCCTTCATGCCGAAGACGGGGCCGAGCGAGGGTTCGCGAAGGGCGAGCGCGGCGCTTCTGCCGATGCGCTTCAGGCCCTGAGCGAGCGCGATCGAGGTGGTGGTCTTGCCCGAGCCCGCAGGCATTCCGGAAGTGGCCGTCACCAGAATGAGCTTTCCTTTTTCCTTGCGGGACGGATCAAGCTCAACCTTGGCTTTGTCGCGGCCGTAGGGTTCGAATTCGGCGTCGGTGAGGCCCGCGGAATGCGCAAGCTCATCGATCGGAATGAGTTTGTGTTCCTGTGCGATTTCGATGTCGGTCTTCATGAGGACTCCTAAAAACAAAAAAAGGGAAATCGGTTTCTGGAGCGGACTTTTGTTGTTCCCGGAGGGGGTTTCGAGCGAGAACGGAGCCGCTTTGGGGGCTTGCGAAAAGCGCCTCTTCACTCACTAGAAGAGTATGCGCGAATCTTTGAGCGCGCAGGCGCTTTTCGGGAGCAGAAAATGCGAAGCGCCGCAGTTCGCTAAGGAAGAGCAGCGCTTTGAGAGGCGGATGGATCGGCGTCAGAGCGGATCGCCCGAAAGAAGCAGGAGACGCGCAATTTCTGCAGCGTTGTGGAGGTCAAGCTTCCTGTAGGCGCTGCCGCGGTGGACCTGCACGGTTTTTTCAGAAATGCCGAATTCGGCAGCTACTTCCTTGTTGGAGTAGCCCTGAGCGACCATGCGGATCACTTCGCGCTCGCGCTGGGTGAGCTGCTCGAGGCGCGACTTGAAGTCGGCCACTTCAGCCTGGTCGCGCCGCATGGCTTTATTGCGCGCGACAGCGGCTTCGATCGTATCGATGAGGCGCGATTCCTTCGGCGGCTTCTCAATGAAGTCGAAGGCGCCGTTCTTCACGGCATTGACGGCCATGTCGATGTCGCCGTGACCGGAGACGAAGACGATCGGGAGATCGCAGCCGATGTCCTTGAGCTTGTTCTGGAGCTCAAGACCCGACATGGAAGGCATGCGCACGTCAAGGAGAATGCAGCCCGGACGGCGGAAGTCGGCAGAGGCAAGGAACGTGCCGGCGTCGCTGTATTCCGCGCACTCGTAGTTTTCGCCCGAGAGGAGGAACGACCACGAGGAGCGCACGGCGCTGTCGTCGTCGATGATGCGGATGAGGGGCTTATTGAATTTGCTGTCCATCATTTCATTCGTCTCGCTGAAGTGCTTTTGGAGCCGCCATCGGGGGGAAATGGCAGAAAGAACTTCAATCTGGGTGCGAATCGTAAAAAACAGGGAGTATTGTAACGGGCTATGTGTGCCGCAGAGGCCGGCAACACGCTCAAATATACGATGCAATTAATTTGAGAGTACCCGCTCTCATCAGATTGGGACAAAAGATGCTGCAGGAAGAACACGCTTCAGATTTTCTCGAGGAAGACGGCAGGACGGAGCGCCCCATGCGCCGGCGCGACCGCGAGCTTTCCTTCACCGATACGCTCCGCGTCATCGAGAATGCCGACTATGCCGTTCTTTCCACCGTGGATGAAGCCGGATACCCCTACGGCGTTCCGGTGAGTCCGGTGCTCGAGGGCGAGAAGCACCTTTATTTCCACTCGACGCGCGCCCTGAGCAGAAAGGCCGACAACATGCTCGAGAATCCGAAGGTGTCGCTCTGCTTTGTTGCGTCCCAGAAAACGCTGCCCCTTGAATTCACCGTCGACTATGCGAGCGCCGTCGTGGCGGGACGGGCCTGCCTCGTCATGGACGAGGATGAGCGTCGGCATGCGGCGCTTCTCATCTGCGCGCGCCATGCCCGGGAGGCCGGGAAGGAAAAAGCCGAGGCCTACTACGCGGAGGGCGGCCGCGCCATCACGATCTGGCGCGTCGATATTGAACGCGCGAGCGGAAAGTCCCGCGGCTGGGACCGCATTTCCGCCGGGCTTGCCCGCTGAAAAACGCTATTCTTTCGCACCGGGCGCAGAAGACCCCGTTCGCCGGGGTTGCGCTTTCCAATGTTTCCATGACTCTATTTCCGAGAGGTTTCACCGTGCTTTTTTCGAAGGCAATTCCGGCAGCGATTCTTGCCGCATCACTTGTCGGCTGCGCATCCGGAACAACCGGGCGCGTCGATGAGACGGCCGATTTTGCTCCCGTTTCCTACCGCTCGGTCTGCCTCCTCGAGAACGACGCCGTGAAGAGCCCGAAGCTTCCGGACGCCATTGAGTCGGGGCTGAAGAAGGCCGGGGTCGAGGTAAAGCGCCTCCCATCCGGGACCGGGCCCATGGCCTGTCCTTTTGTGCTCACATACGACGTCCCCTCTGAGGACGGGCTCGTGAGCGTCATTCGCTTTCAGACCTTCGAGCACGGCATTCCTCGCGTCGACGCGGCGGGTCGTGCGCCCGCAGGCCGCGCCCTCACGGTGAATGCGGTTGAAGCCTACGTGCAGGAGCTTTTCTCGAAGCTCGCTCACCGCAATCGCCCGGCGGCAGGCGACAACGTGCCCTCGGCTTCCGTCGAGCCGCCCGCTGCCGCGAAAACCTTCCGGAGCGTTCCTTCCTGGCAGGCATCAGGTTCCGGAGAATAACCACCCGGCGGACGGACGGCAGTCCGAACGCTTAAAATTGTTTACGAGCAGTGCGCTGGAGGTACCGCAGGCTTCCCTTCCTTTTCGGAGAAGAAGCAGCGGTTGAGAGACACTCCCAACATCGGATCAGGTTCATACCTGCGGCGAGAAGCGCTTTCAGAAATGCAGAAGTTCTTCGCCTGAAGAAAGGCTTGGCTGCATTCCCTCCGGCACAGTGCTTTGAAATCGTTTTCTTTTTTGGAGAAGCGCTGTGACGAATGTGAAGCCGCAGATTCCGAGAGTTGTTCCGCAGCGGGAAGCATCCCCCTGCGACCGTCTTTTTGCGGGGAGGCTCCCCGGCATCCGCGTCTACGGGAAGTCTCAGGACGGTGAGCCGGTACCCTTCCGGCGGATTGATCTTGCGCCCACGCCCGCAGCCTTCGGAGGCGGCAGGCAGCCCGCAATTTTTCTCGCAGACGTGACGGGACCCTTCGGCGAAGGCGACGGGACGGGGTCGCCCCGCAGGCGCACGCGGCCGGCTCCCGGGTCTCCGACGCAGTACGAAGCGGCAAAGGCGGGGGTCATTACGCCCGAGATGTCCTTTGTGGCCGAACGCGAGAATCTCAGGCGCGACGCGCTGATTGAAGAATTGGCGGCGATCGGGAACCCGAAGGCGAAGGCGCTCTACGAGCGCTCAGCAAAGGCAAAGCGCTTTACGCCGGAAGACGTGAGGGCGCTCGTCGCCGCGCGCGAAGCCGTGATTCCCCTCAACTTCCGCCACCCTGAAGCCGAACCCATGGCCATCGGGCGGGCGTTCGCCACGAAGGTGAACGCCAATATCGGCACGTCCTCAATTTCGAAGGACTGGCACGAGGAAATCGGGAAGCTCCGCGAAGCGCTCTTCTGCGGCGCGGACACGGTGATGGATCTCTCGACCGGCGCGCATATTGTGGAAACCCGGGAGGCGCTCCTGAGGAGCTCTCCGGTTCCCGTGGGCACGGTGCCGATCTATGAAGCGCTCGAGCGCGCCGGGAAGCCGGAAGACCTCACCTGGGAGCATTTCCGCGACGTTATGGAAGCCCAGGCGAAGCAGGGCGTTGACTACATGACGATCCATGCGGGGGTGCTCAGGGACCACGTGGCGCTCACCAAGGATCGTCTTACCGGAATCGTCTCCCGCGGGGGCGGCCTTCTTGCTGCCTGGATGCATGCGAAAAGGGAGGAAAACTTCCTCTACCTTCATTTCGACGAAATTCTTGAAATTGCGCGCCGCTACGACGTGACGCTCTCCTTAGGCGACGGGCTTCGCTCCGGGTCCGTCCATGACGGCTGCGACAAAGCGCAGTTTGCGGAACTGAAGACCCTGGGCGAACTCAACCGCCGGGCCGCGGAAGCGGGCGTGCAGGTGATGATTGAGGGGCCGGGACACATCGTGCTCCCGAAGGTT
Source organism: Sutterella faecalis (assembly GCF_006337085.1). Classification (GTDB taxonomy): domain Bacteria; phylum Pseudomonadota; class Gammaproteobacteria; order Burkholderiales; family Burkholderiaceae_F; genus Sutterella; species Sutterella faecalis. The sequence goes on from NZ_CP040882.1 coordinate 2,748,008, forward strand.
GAGCTCAATCAGCAGCTCGAGGACGAGTGGTGCAGCCGGGCGCCCTTCTATACGCTCGGGCCCCTCGTCACCGACATGGGCGCCGGGTACGACCACATCACGGCGGCGATCGGCGGCGCGCTGATCGGTGCTGCCGGCACGGCCATGCTCTGCTACGTGACTCCGAAGGAGCATCTCGGACTCCCCGATGCGGCGGACGTGCGCGAAGGCATGGCCGCCTTCCGGATTGCCGCCCATGCGGCGGATCTCGCCCGCGGCATTCCCGGAGCAGATCTGCGGGACCTCGCCATGAGCTCGGCGCGCTTTGAATTCCGCTGGAACGATCAGTTTGCGCTCTCAGTGGATCCGGCAAGAGCGGCGGCATTTCACGATGAGACCCTCTCGGGGAGCGGCGCGCGAGAAGCGCATTTCTGCAGCATGTGCGGGCCGCAGTTCTGCCCGATGAAGCTCGCGCGCGATCTCTTTGACTGAGAGTCCGGGCGTCGATTAGAGGTTACCCTCGGTTTTGAGGTATTACCCGGCGGCATTTTTTCTCTGCCGGGTAAACTTCCTCTCATCACAGCCCCGAGGGGGTGTATCTCACATTCGAGTCCTTCCGGATTGTCTCCCCAGAGCTCGCGGAGCTCCTTATCTCTTATCCGGGAATGAATCGGAAAATCCTCTTTCCGATGCGGACCGAAGACGTTTTCAAAGATTTAAAAAAGCTTGTTTCCTCTGCTCCAGGGCGGTGTGAAACGGGCATACCTGACCAAAAGGATTTCCCATGCAGTTCACCAGGCTTTTTGCTTCCCTCGCTCTTTCCGCCGGCCTCGCTGTCGGTCTTGCCGGCTGCGGCGACAAGGGCGCTCCCGCCCAGACGAAGGCGGATGCGGCGCCTCAGACGGTTACGCTCAAGGTGGGCGTCTCTCCGGTTCCGCACGCCGACATCATCAACTTTGTCGCGCCTCAGCTTGAGAAGGAAGGCGTCAAGGTGAAGGTGATTGAGTTCAACGACTACGTGCAGCCGAATCTGGCCCTTGCCGAGAAGGAGCTCGACGCCAACTTCTTCCAGCATAAGCCCTACCTTGACACGTTCGCGAAGGAGCATAAGCTTTCGCTCGCCGTGCTCTGCGCCGTGCACATTGAACCGATGGGCGTCTATTCGAAGACCGTGAAGAATATCGCCGATACGCCGGAAGGCGCCAAGGTCGGCATTCCGAACGACCCGACGAACGGCGGCCGTGCACTCAAGGTCCTTGAATCCGCGGGCCTCATCAAGGTTCGTCCGGAAGCGGGCGTCCTCGCCACGAAGAACGACATCACCGAAAATCCGAAGAAGCTCGATTTCGTTGAAGTTGAAGCCGCGCAGCTTCCGCGCGCGCTCGATGACGTTGCGCTTGCCGTCATCAATTCCAACTTCGCGCTTTCTGCGAACCTCAATCCCGTGAAGGATGCGATCGCGATTGAATCGAAGGATTCGCCCTACGCCAACATCGTTGCGATCCGTGCGGGCGACGAGAACCGCGCCGAGCTCCAGAAGCTCAAGGCCGCGCTTTCCACGCCTGAACTCAAGAAGTTCCTCGAGGAGAAGTATCAGGGCGCCGTGGTTCCGGCCTTCTGATCAAACTGAAGTCTGCTCGCGCCTGAGAACCTGAAACGAATTTCAGGCGTCGAGCTGCGGGCAACACAATCAAAAAAACCGGCGAATTCCTGATGAGGAACCGCCGGTTTTTCCGTCTGGCCGCTTGCAGGATGCGCGGTCAGAAGGTCACGGTATCGGGATGAAGTCCCGAGAACGCCGTCTGAGGCATGAGCGTGAGTTCGTCGCGCTCTTCAGGGGTGAGCTCGAACCCGAAAATGTCGAGGTCTTCCTTCTGGTGGTGGAAGTCCGTGGCCTTCGGAATCGGGGCAATGCCGAGCTCGAGGCACCAGCGAAGCGCAACCTGTGCGGGCGTGACGCCGTGGGCAGAGGCAATTTTCTCGAGCGTCGGGTGACGCAGCAGCGTGCCGCGGCCGAGCGGGCTCCAGGCCTGAACGAGGATGCCGTGATCCATGCAGAAGCGGAGCGCGGCGCGCTGCGGGTAGCCGGGATGAATCTCAAGCTGATTCACCATGGGCTTCACCTTCGCGCGGGCGAGGAGCGGCACGAGGTGGTGCGGGAGGAAGTTGGAAACGCCGATGGCGCGGACGGCTCCGGCCTTGTAGATCTTTTCAAAGGCGCGCCAGGTGCCCGCGTTCTGCGCCTGCCAGACCATGGGTTCGCCCTGGGCGGCCGGCCAGTGAATGAGGAGGAGGTCAAGGTAGTCGACCTGCAGCTGCTCGAGAATCATCGCGTAGGCGTCCTCTGCGCTCTCGAATGAGCGGTGGGATGCCCAGATCTTGCTCGTCAGGAAGAATTCCGAACGAGGAATGCCGGATTCGCGGATGACGTCGCCGATGAGCGCGGCGTTGTTGTAGATCTGCGCCGTATCGAAGTGACGGTAGCCGAGCTGGATTGCCGTCTGAATGGTGCTCTGGAAGTGCTCGTTGATGGGAATCTGCCACGTGCCGAAACCGATCGTGGGCATTTCCACGCCGTTGGCAAGCTTCACGGTCTGCTTCAGAGGTTCAATGACTGTTTTCTTTTTTGTCGTCACGATGTTCTTTATCTCAATGGGGCGGGAGGCACCGGCAGGCCGGGCGAAAGCGCTTCTGTAGGGTATCTGACTGAATGGTACCCGAGGAACCACGGATTCTATTTGATTTAAGCAAAGTATCGATCATAAATTTAGCGATCAGACTGCGTTCGGCCATAGACAAAAGGATGGAAGTTGTGATTGTCATTTCCGGATTCCGCACTGCCCGGTAGAATCCCTGCAGCTTTGCCTACTCGTCTGCTCGCCCAAGCGTCAGGAACCATGAACCAATTTGACTCTGAAATCATTACCTGGCTTTTCATTGCCTTTGCCGGCGCGGCTTTCGGCGTTCTGGCGCTCCGCAGGGTCTTCTCAAGGAAGGCGCTTCCCCAGAAGCGCCGGTCGGAGAGCGCTTCGTCGGAAGCTTCGCCCCGCCGGGAGCGGATTGCGGCGCGCCGGGAGAATAGGGGACTGCCGAAAGTCGAGGTTCCGCCTCCGCCCCGAAAGCCCGAAATCATGGGGCCCGGCCGGCCGTCCCTTTTGGCCTTCTGCGCCGAAGGAGGAGAGGCGCCCGTTGCGCTCATTCAGCGATGCGATCGGTTTGACGACATGATCCCGTGCGAGGGAGCGGAAATAAAGCCAGAGGGGAAGGCGCTTCGTCTCATTGCGGATCGTCTCGGCGCGCTTGCGCACGAGCCTGACGATGAACTCGCAGAACGCACCTGGATGATTGCGGTTCCTGAGGAGACCTCCGGCAAAACGCAGGCTGCAGCCGGGGCTTTGAAGCTTCTCGCCCGCGATGAAAAAGGATGTCCGATGGGGGAGGCGGCGCCCGTTGCGGACATTTCGGCAGAAGTCTTTGCTCGCGAACTGAAGGCGCTGCTTCCGAAGGCGGATGCGGGCGCGGGTTCTCTTCAGAAGCTCTTCCGGGAAGAGTCGGTTTTGGTTGAGGAGCTTCTTGGTGCGCGCAGAACGCGCGAAGGCGAAGGCGCTCAGGACGAAAAGCTTCCCGGGTTCATTGCGGCGCTTCCGGAAATCTCTCCGGAAGTCTGGAGAGACTCGCCGGGGCGGCTCGAAGCGGTCCTCGAGGACCTCCGTCAGGCGATTGAAGAGAGCGACAAGGCGTTCGACCAGGAAAATACCGAAGCGTCCGAAGATCCGCGCGTTGGGCGCGCGCTGGTCCTCGACCATCTTCTCCTGATGCTTCTCCTCTCGCGCACCATTGCTTCGGGCGATTACCTTCCGGGCATGCGCGCCTCCGCCGAGGCGGTCCGCCGCGCAGTCGTTTGGGCTGCGCGAAAGAAAGGGTCCTCCCGGGAAGACGAGCTGCTCACGAATTTGAGGCGCGCGGAAGCGCTGATCGACGAGCGCGTCCTCGCAGGCGGCCGGATGACGAGACGGATTGTGAGGCTTTCCGATGACGGCGGCATCCGATTCGGCAGCGCTTGATTGGCTGATCGAGAAAAAAGAAAACCCGCATGAGGATTGGCGTCCCATGCGGGTTTTCTGTCAGAAGCGTCTTCAGGCGCCCTGGCGTTCAAAAACGAATTCGCCGTTCATCATGGTGGCGTCGACCTTTGTCTCGCGAAGCTTCAGGGGATCCATCTCAAAGATGTTTTCCGAGAGCACCACGAGGTCGGCGTAGTAGCCGGGGAGGAGGCGGCCCTTCACCTTTTCCTCAAAGCTCGCGTAGGCGCCTTCAATCGTGTAGGCGTCGACGGCGTCGTAAATGTCGACGCATTCCTCAGGATGGAAGCCCCCTTCGGGCGTTCCGTCGAGGCGGCGGCGGTTGACGGCGCAGTAGAGGTTGTCGATCGGGTTCATGTCTTCGATCGGGGAGTCGGTGCCAAAGGACATGTGAACGCCGAGCTTCTTCAGCGTGCCGAAGGCGTAGGAGGTGGCGGCGAGGTCCTTCCCGACGCGGTCCTCGACGATCTTCGTGTCGTAGTGAAGGAAGATCGGCTGCACGAGGGCGAGAATGCCGTTCTTCGTGAAGCGCTCGAGGAGCGGGCGGTCGGTGATCTGGATGTGAATGACGCCGTGGCGGAGCGGATTCGAGCCCGAGAGCGTCGCATCGTAGGCGTCGAGGATTCTTTCAATCGCGCCGTCGCCGATCGCGTGCGTCACGACGCCGCAGTTGTGGTCAGCGGCCACATTCACGAACTCGCTGATCTCTTCGGGCGTCATGGTCGGGATGCCGACCGTCGAGGGATCGTCGTGATAGGGCTTGCGCATGAAGGCCGTGCGGGCGCCGAGGCTGCCGTCGACGAAGAGCTTCAGGGGGCCGAAGCGATGAAGCGCGTTGCCGGATCCCATGACGTGGCCGGCGGCGAGGAAGCGCTTGTAGTCCTCCATGCTCGACTGGAAGCTCGACTGATGCCAGACGCGCACGAGCGGATGATCGGCCATCACGCGGTTGTAGGCTTCAATCACGGTTTCCCAGGTACCGCCGCGGACGTCGCAGGTATGAACAGAAGTGACGCCGCATTCGGCTGCATGGCGCATCGCCGTGCGGATGAGCGCGACGTCCTCGTCGGCCGTGCGGTTTCTGAAGAGCATGAGAAGCGGTGCTCTGGCGTTTTCCGTGAAGATGCCGTTGAGTCTGCCGTTCGCATCGCGCTCGATCGAGCCGCCTTCGGGCGCCACAATCGATTCGTCGACCCCGGCGCGCGCGAGCGCGGCGGAGTTGGCTGTGAGCATGTGGCCGCAGGCGCGCTCGAACACCAGCGGATATTCCGTCGTGATGGCGTCGAGGTCGTCCCTCGTGAGCATGCGCGCTTCGTCCGTGAAGTAGTCCTGGTTCCAGCCCATGCCGTGAAGAACGGTGCCCGGAGCGGGCTTTCTTTCCTCAATGTATTCGCGGGTGATGCGCTTCACGTCGGCAATGCTCTTCGCATTCTGCAGACGCACGTCGGAGAGCATCACGCCCGTGTTGAGCAGGTGCTGGTGCGAATCGATGAAGCCCGGAACGATGGTTCTGCCTTTGGCATCCCAGACCTTGACGTCGCCGGGGGCCTCGGCCCTCAGAGCGGCTTCGCTGCCGACGGCGCGGATGATGCCGTCCTCAATGAGGAGAGCTTCTTCAAAATGGCCGCGCTCGACATAAGCATGCGCGTTGCGGATAAGCATTGAAGACATGATTTCTGGAATCCTTAAGGGATTTTTTTAGAAAAACGGTTTCTGTTTCCGAAGCGCTTCAGAGCGCCGGGGATTCTGCGCTCTGAAGCTGCAGGAAAGGTTTTAGTCCTTTTTGCCCGTCACGGCTTCGTGGCTCTTGCGGAAAAGAATTTCGTAGATGCCGAGGCCGAGGATCGGAACAATGAGGCCGAGGGCGGCCGTCACCGGATCCTGCCAGATGGTGTTGATGATGAGCGCGAGCATGAAGATCAGCACCAGGATGATCGAGAACGGATAGAGCCAGACCTTGTAGGGACGTTCCATCGTCGGGTACTTGCGGCGCAGCACGATCACGGAGAGGAAGGTCATGCCGTGGAAGATGAGGCCGCAGATCGCGACGAGGCTGGTGAGTTCGGAGAGCGAGCGCGAGCAGACGAGGATCATCGCCATCACCATGGAGGCGAGCTGCGCGTTGATCGGCGTGCGGTAGGTCGGATGGAGCTTGGCGAGGCTCTTGAAGAGGGCGCCGTCGCGGGCCATCGCGTAGTACATGCGCGGGAAGACCATGATGCAGCCATTGAGCGAATTGAAGATGGCGAGCATCATCGCCGTGCCGACGATTGCCATGCCGGTGACGCCGAAGAGCGTTTCGGCAGCCGCCGTGCCGAGGTAGAAGTTCCCGTTCTTCACCATTTCAAGAATGGCGTCGTAGGGAAGCACGCGGTAGACGGAGTAGTTGAAGACCACGTAGAGAACTGCAACGCCCACGATCGAAAGAATGAGAGCGAGCGGGAGGTTCCGCTTCGGGTTCTTCATTTCTTCGGCGACGGTGTTGAGGTTCGTCCACCCTTCATAGGCCCAGAGCGTGGCGAGCACCGCAAAGGCCATCATGGAGAGGATCGACGTGAGGGACGGGGCTTCCGCCGGGAAATGGAAGAGGTCCGGAGACTCCTTGCCCATGAAGAGGCCGCAGACGATGATGAGCAGAATCGGCAGAAGCTTCAGAACCATGAAGACGTTCTGCACCATGGAGCCCAGCTTGATGCCGCGCATGTTGATGAGAGAGAGCACCACGATCGACACGAGGGCGATCGCCTTCTGCACCAGGTCGTCGAGCGGATACATGCTCGAAATCGCTGCCGCAAAGGCAAGCGCGAGCGCCGAAATTGAGCCCGAGGACGAAAGGAAGAAGTTCGTGATGCCGCACATGAAGGCGACGCGTTCGCCGTAGGCTTCGCGCAGGTAGACGTAATAGCCGCCGGCTTTCGGCATCATGGCGCCGAGTTCGGCAAAGCAGATGCCCGAAAGGAGCGTGATGAGGCCGCCGATTGCCCAGACGAGCAGCGCGAGGCCAAGGTTGTCGCCGGCACGCTGGAGCACGATGCCGCCGATGTAGAAGATGCCGGAACCGACCATGATGCCGGCAAGCACGGATATGCCGCCGAAAAGGCCGACCTCGCGCTTCATGCCGCCCTGCTGAGCAGAGGATGCAGATTCCGGAGCAGGTGTGGGTGTAGTCATTTTTATTCTGGAGAAATGAAGGGAAAGATGGGGAGAAAGCGCGCAAACGAAAAGAGCCGCACCGCTCATGCTTTTCAGCGGGTGCAGCTCCGAGATCTTTTCGTGGTTGTGCCGACGCGTCTCCGATGCCTTTTCCGGAGCCTCTTCAGAATTGCCTTTCGCGCGGGATGCGCTTCCCCCTGGCGGACGTCTCCTTCCGTCAAAGTGCGCTCACGATCGGAAAACGAAGAGCGCTTGAAAAAGGAGGAGAAGCTCAATGACGAAAAAAGTCAAAGCATCGCCGCCGATAGCGCCTCCGGAAGATCTGATGATCTTCCAGGAGTCGCCGGCGTTTTCCGCCGGCGCCCAACCTCAAGCAGACATGCCTGTCTGCTGGTTTCGGCAGCTTGGCCTCCGGAACGCTCTCAATCGGGTGCCCCCATTGAGCGGCCATCATCCGCGCTGCGCCTCTATTCGACTGTGGTGATGGAGACTTTGGCACGCCCATGGGCGGGCTGTCCAATCGTCAGCACGGGAAAAAGCGCTTCTCTTGAGGATTCGATTGAGGAAATAAGCGAAAGTGATTAGCGCCGGAGGCTTCAGCGTCTGTCGCCGCGCGGTCTTCTGGGGACGCTTGTGCGCGCCTGGGAGCCGAAGCGGCCGTTGAGCTGGAGAAATGCTGAAATGAGAATGGCGAAAACGCCGAAGATGATGGGGGCTTCTTCTCCGGAATCGGCGCCGGCAATGATGCCGATGAGGCCGAACATCGCAAACGAAGTGGAAACAAACTTGAGCGCAGGATCAACCTTTGCTTTCTTTGCGGGGAGCGCCGCCGGGGATTGATCGGCGCCGCGGCTTGCCTCCTCCATGCGTGCGAGCGCCTTCCTGCGGCTCTCATCTTCGCCGGAGGTTCCGGGAATGTGAAGGGTCCTGAGGAGCTTTTTGAGCCTGGCCTCTGAGTTTTTCGGCGCTTCCGTTCCCTCAATGAAGTCCTCGGGCTCAAGGGGCTTCAGTGCGCCGGCGCCCCGCGTCTGCAGGGACTCAATGTAGCGGACGTAGTCGCCGTCAGGCGGTTCAAGATTGAGAGGATCGGTCATCGGAGGATAGGAAGAGAAAAATGGCGGGCGAAGGCGTAAAGCGCGTGCCCGCGGAAAACTCTAAGGAAAAGAATAGCCCAAAAGCGAGATGGAAAAACGCCTGCGGAATGGCTTTCCGCAGGCGTCAAAAGAAGAAATTTGGAAACGGCTTGTCGGGCGGACGTGTTTAACGGGCTTGCGCCTCAACAGCAGCCGCCATGCGGTCGAGCTTCGGCTTTGCGCGCATCATGCGCATGCCGTTGGCCACCACAATAAGGCAGGTGCCCGTATCGGCAAAGACCGCCATCCACATCGTCGCCATGCCGCAGAGCGCAAGAATCGTGAAGATCACCTTGATGCCGAGCGCAAAGGCGATGTTCTGAACGAGCACCGAATGCGTCATCCGCGAGAGTCTGACGAGGGTGGCAACCGACGAGATCCGGTCGTCCATCACGGCGATGTCGGCCGCTTCAATCGCGCTGTCGGTGCCGCGCACGCCCATGGCAATGCCGATGTCGGCCTGAGCCAGTGCAGGCGCATCGTTGATGCCATCGCCCACCATGGCCGTGAGCCCCGTCTTCTGGAGTTCGCGGATGCGCGAGAGCTTCGCTTCCGGAAGGAGGTCGGAAGAGACGTTCTCAAGACCGAGCTCGCCCGCAAGCGCTTGCGCTGCGCGTTCGTTGTCGCCCGTGAGAAGCCAGGGCGTCACGCCTTCGGCGGCGAGCTGCCTCAAGCCCATCCGGGTATCCTCCTTGATTTCATCGGCGAGCTCAAAGACGGCCAGAACGCCGAAGGTATCGGCGAGCGCGACGCTCGAGCGGCCGCTTTCCATGGCTTCCTTGAAGGCCTTCTCGACTTCATCGGTCGAGAGGCCGGCCTTTTCAACCGAGGCAAAGTTGAGGAGCGAAAGCATCCCGCTTCCGACGCGGCCTTTGACGCCCGCACCGGGGAGCGCCGTGAATTCCTTCACCTCATGGAGCTTCACGCCTTCCTTCCTCGCCTCCTGAACGATGGCGACCGAAAGCGGGTGCTTGTTCATGGCGCCGAGGCTTGCGGCAAGCTCAAGCGCCTTTTCGCGGGTCGTGCCGGAGAAGAGTTCGATTTTCTCAACCTGTGGTTCGCCCTTCGTGAGCGTGCCGGTCTTGTCAAGACCGACGTTCTTGAGCTTCCTCGCTTCCTCAAGGAAAAGTCCGCCCTTGATGAGGAGGCCGCAGCGGGTCGCCGTCGCGAGCGCCGAGACGATCGTTACGGGGGTCGAGATCACGAGCGCGCAGGGGCAGGCAATGACGAGAAGGCAGAGGGCCTTGTAGAGCCAGCCGAGCCAGTCGCCGACGAAGAGGGGCGGGAGGATGGCGACCGCAAGGGCAAAGACGAAGACAAGCGGCGTATAGACCGCCGCAAAGCGGTCGACGAAGCGCTGTACAGGGGATTTCGAGGCCTGAGCATTCTCAACCGACTCGATGATCCGGGCCGTGAGGCTCTGCGAGGCAGGCGCCGTCACGGTGACGACGATGGTCGAGGAGAGGTTCACCGTACCCGCCCAGACGGTAGCGCCCGTACCTTTTTCTGCCGGCATCGATTCGCCCGTCACCATGGACTGGTCGAAGGTGGACGATCCCTCAATGATTTTGCCGTCGAGCGGCACGCGGTCGCCCGGGGCGATGCGCACTTCTGCGCCCGGTCCCACTTCCTCAACGCGCATTTCCGCGTACTCGCCGTTTTCCTGACGAACGAGCGCTTTTTCAGGCGCCACGCTCATCAGGTCGCGGATGGAGCGGCGGGCTTTGGCCATCGAAAGCTGCTCGATCGCTTCGGAAATCTCAAAGAGGACGAGCACCATCGCCGCTTCAGGCCAGGCGCCGATCAGGACGCCCCCGGTGACGGCCACCGCCATCAGCGTGTTCATGTTGAGGGTGCCCTTCATCGCGGACTGAATGCCCTTTCTGAAGGTGGTGAGGCCGACCAGCGCAATCGCAATGACGGCAAGAACGAAGGTGATGCCGGAGACGAGCGTTTCCGAAAGATGAACGACATCCCAGTCGGCCGCAATTTCAAAGAATTCGCAGCCGATCGCAATCGCGAGCGCGAGGAAGTAGCGCTTCCAGGGCGTTTTGTCCTCGAAGTCCGCTTCGCGCCGGCGCTGAACCATCACGGTCGATTCGTAGCCCGCGGTCTCAATCGCCTTTCTCGCGGCGTCGGTGAGGGCAGACGGAACCGCAATCGTGCGGTTCATGATGTTGAGTTCGTACCCGGAGATGCCGGCCTTTCTGAATTCGCGCTCGATTTCTCCCGCCTCGACGGGGCAGTCCATTTCGGGCACCGAAAGGAGCGTCTTCGGGCCGCTTACCTTCATGTCGTCGAGGCGCGAGGATTCAAACCCGGCAGCCTTGATGGCGCTCTCCGCCTTTTCAAGGTCAACGGCCTTCACCGTCACCGTTCGGTTCATGACGTCAAAGGCATAGTCTGAAAGCCCGAGCTTCTTGAATTCCCGGTCGATTTCGCCTTCCTCAACCGGGCAGTCCATTTCCGGAACGGAAAGGCGGACGTTTCCGGAGGGCGCGGCATCGGCGCCGAGGTCCGGTTCATAGCCCGCCGCCTTTACGGCCTCGATCGACTTGAGGACGATTTCATGGTCGGCAGGAAGAATGAGCTCGCGATTCATGATGTCGAATGCGTAGCCCGCGAGTCCGGCTTTCTTGAGCTCGCGCTCGATTTCTCCCGCTTCAACGGGGCAGTCCATTTCCGGAATGCGGATGCGGACGGTCTCGGTCACCACTTCGTCAAGGCGCTTGAAGGCGAGTCCGAGCTTTTCGGCCGTTTGAAGGACGCCCGATTCATCAAGCCGGGCATTTTCGGGAAAGAGAATGCGCACGGTGCGGGCGCCGTAGTCGGGGATGAGGCGGAATCGCTCATCGGCTTTCAGGACCGCCGCTTCAAAGGGCGTAAATTCAGCCGGACAGCACATGTCCGGGAAATTGAGCGTCAGAGTCTTCATTCTTCTTCTTCTCTGTAACAGGTGTTGCGTGCGGATGACTGCACGCATCGAAAAATACTGATGAGAGTCATTTCACACCCTGAAGCCGTTACAATGTCAAGCGCCGTTTTCCCCGTCTGCAAAAATAATCAGACACTCCGGCCAGAAGCTGCCGCCATCCCGATCGGGCGGCCTGACGATTCGAGCCCAATCATTCAATTCTCTCGCATCGCCTGAGGGGCGGTGCTAAAGGCACGAGGAATGCGCATTCGAGATCTCTCGCAGCTCACCGGCAATACTCCGGAAACCATTCGCTACTACGAAAAAATCGGACTTCTTCCGCCGCCGGTCCGGGAAGCCAATAATTACCGCCAGTACGGGGCGATTCACGTCAATCGCCTCGACTTCATCCGCCACTGCCGCAATCTCGACATCGGCCTCTCGGAAATCCGGGCGCTTCTCGGCGCGCTCGATTCCGGCTGTCCGGAAGGCGCCGATCTTGCTCATCGGCTGATTCATCAGCACCTCAAGCAGGTCGATGAGCGCATTGCCGATCTGCAGGAACTCCGTGGGCACCTCATGGAGCTCGAGGCGCATTGCCGGGGCGTTCACGACGGCAAGGAACCCTGCGGCATACTTCGCGAACTGAACGCTCCCGGTCAGTCCGCACCGGTTCTGAAGGACCCGGCCAATGCCGAGGAAGTGCTCCGCGCCGTGGCGGAAGCGCAGCGGCGCGCGGACGAACGCGCGAGGGAACTTAATAAATCCTGAATTCAATCATGATCGAAACCACAACCATTCACTTCACCGGCATGGGGCTTCTGCTCGCCGCCATCGCTCCCTGCCTGATTGCCTTCTTTCTCTGGCTCGTCGGCCGCTCGGTTCCGCCGGCGGTGGCCGGAGATGGCATCCGCGCGGGCATCGGGGGGCTTCTTCTCGTGGTCCTCTTAATTCTGTCGGCGAAGGCTGCGGTTTCGCTCTTCGACCTCGGGCGCCAGGCAGGCGAGGCCGCGCGCGTGATCAGCATGGATGCGCAGTATGCGTGGCCTGCAATAAAAAGCACGCTTCCGGCGGTCATCAATGCCGTGAGCATCATTCTCGCGCTCGTGCTCCTCACGCTCGGGCGGACCCCGGGGACTTTCTGGACGGCGCTCATCGCAATCTGGGTGGCGGGTCCCGCGGACGACCTTCTGAAGATGCTCATTCTCGGCATTCCCTTCAACTTTACGCAGGGGCTCGCGGGCATTTCGTTCTTCACGATTCTCGTGACGCTCTACCTTCTCTTTTCGATCCGCAGCGCCTATACGTACGGGATCGGGAGCGCAAGACGCTTCAGAGGACGATGAAGCCAGGCGCCTTCCTGAGTGATCCGCAGCGCGTCCTCTGCGGCAACTAAAATATTCTTTTTCAGCTTTGGGCGCAGTCCGGAGGCTCCACGATGAGCCTCCTCTTTCTTTTCGGAGACCCAACAATGAGCATTGCTACTCTCATCCGCAACGCGGATCTTTACGCTCCTGAACATGTCGGTCATCGCGACATTCTTGTTGCCGGGGGAAAAATCATCGCCCTCGCTGATCGCCTTGAGCCAAACATTCCCGGCATGGAAACGATTGACGCTGCCGGGCGTGCCGTGACGCCGGGCCTGATCGACCAGCACATTCACGTCACCGGTGGCGGCGGCGAAGGCGGCTGGGCGAGCCGCTGCCCGGAACTCAACTTCTCCTCCCTCGTGAAGGGCGGCGTCACGAGCTTCCTCGGCGTTTCGGGCACCGACAGCATGTCGCGCTCGATCGAAAATCTCCTCGCAAAGGTGCGCGGCCTCACGGTTGAAGGGGCTTCGGGCTGGATGTGGACGAGCAACTACGCCTATCCCGCGACGACGATTACGGGAAGCGCGAAGATGGACATCTTCACGATTCCGGAGTGCCTCGGCGTCAAGATAGCGCTCGGCGACCACCGCGCGTCCTTCCCGACGCCCGACGAGGTGCTGAAGCTTCTCGCGGAAATCCGCGTGGCCGGCATGCTGACCGGAAAGACCGGGTTCCTCCACATTCACTGCGGCGACTGGGGCGACGACATCTTCGATCCGATCGAATACGCAATCCGTCGCGGCATTCCCGCCAAGCACATGCGTCCCACCCACGTCGCGCGCCATCCGCATGTCTTTGACCGCGCCTGCGCCTTTGCGCGTGCGGGCGGCTACATCGACATCACGACGGGGGGCGGCTGCTATCAGGGAACGGCTGCCGATGCGCTCTTCGCCGCCCTTGAAAAGGATGTGCCCCTCGAGCGGATCACGTTCTCGTCCGACGGCCAGGGCTCGATGCCGCGCTTCAATGAAGCGGGCGAAATGGTGGGCTTCGGCGTTGGGTCGATCAACTGCGACCTCGAGGCCATTCGTCTTCTCGCCGACAAGCTCGGGCTCGAGAAGGCCCTGAAGCCCATGACGACCACGATCGCCAGTGCGCTGGGCTTGAAGGGCAAGGGCCGCGTCGAGGTCGGCGCCGACGCCGATCTCCTTATTTTCGGCAAGGAGCTCTCGCTCGAGGAAGTCTTCATGAAGGGCCGCCAGGTCATGTCGGAGGGCAAGGTCGTCGTCAAGGGCGCCTTCGAGGAATAAGCCTTCAAAAAAACTGAAGCGCTGCCGGCTCTAGGGCCGGCGCAATTTTGAAAAAGGCCGGGCATGTCCCGGCCTTTTTGCCGCTGAAAGCTTCCGGCAAGAACTCTTGTAAAACTTTTGAGTGCACTCTCGGGTTGTTCCTTTAGATGATTGTCCCTAAGTAAAATCACCGTTACTAAATGTAAATGTTGTTGTAAACCCTGAGGCGCGTCCAGCAGAATTCGCGGACCTTTCGGGAGAGGCCTCTTCCGGATCCAAAACCATCAAAGGAAAACTATCAATGGAGTTTCTGCAGCTCTTGATGCTTTTCATCGCCGTTATGCTGATCTGGTTCAGACCGGCCAATGAAAAGCTTGCCTGGTGCCTCACCATCGTCGCGTGGTTCTCCGTCGTCTTCATGTACGTCGGCCACGTTTCCACCGCCATCCTCGGCAGCATGAACCTTTAATCGGAGAAAACAGAATGACGGACTATTCGGCTCCGATTACGGATAAGGACATCGCCAAGGCCAAGACCTGGTACGACATCGTCTGCTGGGGCGGCCTGCTCATCGTTCTTCTGCCCGTTGGCATCGCCAACCTGATTCTCGGCTACCTCATGGGCGATTCGCCCTGCACGCTCTGCTGGGGGCAGCGCGAACAGATGGCCTTCATCGGCGTCGTGGCGCTCTTCATGGTGCGCTACGGCTTCAAGCCCAAGTATCTCGCCACGATGCTCGTCATGGCGGCCATGGGCCTCTACTCGTCCTTCCGCCACCTCGGCAACCACGCCGCCCGCGACGTGGGCCAGGGCTTCGGCCTCGACATCTTCGGCATCCACACCCAGATGTGGGCTGAGATCGTCTTCTGGTGCGTCGTGATGCTCTTCGGCCTCGCCTGCTTCCTCGCACCGCGCTTTGATGCGCTCATCGCGGAGCTGCGCGGCAAGTCCTGGCGTCCGATGACGGGCTTCATGAAGATTGCCTTCGGCATCGTGGGCTTCATCATCGCTTCGAACGCCTTCCAGGCTGCCTGGACGACGGGTCTTCCGCCCAACTGGGGTCAGGGCGATCCATGGCGCTTCTCCTGGAATCCCAAGTACATCTACTGGTCCGACGCGAGCTGGCACGGCATGTGGGACGGCATAAACTTCCTCGGCCGCCGCGACGTGAAGGATCCGGACTTCGCCTACGCGCCCAATGCGGCGAAGCTCGGCATCAAGTTCGAGCACGACGCGAAGAATGCGCCTCTTGAACTCACGGGCGAACTCAAGGTCTCGGGCGAAAAGGCCGTTCCCGGCATCACCGCCAAGCTCAATACCGTCGCCTTCATCCGCGGCGAATACGTGGTTGCCTCGAAGTACGACTTCTGGTTCCTCAATGCCAACCTCTCGACCAAGTTCCATGCCGCCATGGACCCCTGGTTCTCGGCGAACGTTCTGGATCTCGTCGGCGTGACGCCCCTCAACGACGACGCCTACGTCCTCATGGGCTCGAACAAGTCGATTCTGCGCATTCGTCAGAACCCGCAGGCCGACGACGTGAAGGGCTGGGCCAACTTTACGGCCGGCCGCGACCACGTCGAGGCTGTCGGCGGCTTCGGGCGCGCCCGCATCGGTACGGAACGCGCGAAGATGTTCTACGTTCACTCGAGCGCGACGGACGGCCGCTACATCTACACGGCCACGGTTCCCGACAACAAGAGCAAGAAGACCTTCGTGATTTCGAAGGCGCTCCAGTCCGACTGGGTGCTCTCGGGCGAATTCACGCCTGCTGCGCCGATGCTGAAGAAGGACCGCTCGCTCGGCGAACTCTACGTGACGGGCATGGTCTGGGAAGACGGCAAGCTCTACGCGGTTTCGAAGAACTGGAACGTTCTCATCACGATCGACGTGGCAAAGGAAGCGGTTGAGTCCGTGCTGGGGCTCCCCGCAGACCTCACCGACATCCGCGGCCTCGTGAAGAAGGGCGACGCCTTTGAAGTGCTCGATGCGAACCGCATCATCACGCTCACGAAGTAAGTCCGAGGCCTTCAGCCCGCCGCGGGCGGCGCAGAAGGCTTTCAGCTGACGAAAAGGACCCGGGACGCGCTTTCTCGCGCATTCCGGGTCTTTTGTTAATGGGCCGGGCTCCTTCATAATTTGAGGCATCACTCCGAAGGATCCGCGCCCATGCAGAAGTCGTTATTCATTGAAGCCATCCGCAGCCACCGCCTTTTCGACACCCTGCGCTCCCTCATGAGCTTTGCGGTGGCGCGCATGCGGGAAGCCCATCTGCAGGAGGTCGCCTCCTCAATGACGCTCACGACGCTTCTGTCGCTCGTGCCGCTCCTCGCGGTTTCGCTTGCGATCTTCGCGGCATTCCCGAGCTTCGCGGATACCCGAAAAGCGCTCGAGGACGCGATTTTCAACAGCTTCCTGCCGCTGCAGTACAGCGAAGTGATCATGAAGTACCTGAAGCTCTTCAGCGATCATGCTTCAGGGCTCGGCGCTTTCGGTCTGGCGGGCTTGTCACTCACGGCGCTCCTCATGATCGATAAGTTCTTCGTGACGGTGAACCGGATCTTCAATGTGCGCCGCATGCGCCCCTGGACGCAGCGCGCGATGATCTACTGGGCGCTTCTCACGCTCGGTCCCGTCGGCATTGCGCTTTCCATCACGCTCACGACTCAGGCGATCCGCATTGCGGCGGGCTCAACCGACGTGAGTCTCCCCGGCTGGGTTTTCGCCTTCTTTCAGATCTTCCTTCAGACATTCGCCTATGCGGTGCTCTTCAAGCTCGTCCCAAACTGCAAGGTGCCTTTTGCGCATGCGCTGATCGGCGGGCTTTTCGTTGCCGTCACGGGACAGATCGTGAAGGAAGGGTTTGAGATCTACATCACGGCCGGCACGCTCTCCTCGATCTACGGGGCCTTCGTGGCATTCCCCGTTTTTCTTCTCTGGCTCTACATTGCCTGGATTCTTGTTTTCGCGGGCGCGGCGGTGACGGCCGCCATCCCGCAGCTCACCTCCGGGCGCTTCGCCGACACCTACATGCTCGGGAACGACTTCCTGACGGGGGTCGCGCTTCTGAAGGAACTCACGCTCGCGCGCGAGGCCGGCCGCCCCATTGTCGCCGAAGAGGACCTTGCAAGGGCTGTCGACAGCTACCCCCAGGCGATTGAGCGCATTCTCATCCGGCTTTCCGAATACGACTACTGCGCGCCCATTCTCGAAAATGAACGACGGCATCTGACGGCCTGGGCGCTGCTCTGCGACCCGAAGGAAAAAACGCTTCGCGACGCGGTATACGCGCTCCTCGTGGATCCGAGAAACGGTCTCCTGCAGCCCGCGCGCGGGGACGGCAAAAAGCCTGCGGGGCCGCTCGCAGAGTGGTTCTCTACGTTTGAGGACGACTCATTCATTGAGGAGACGCTCTCCGAACTCACCCGGAGCGGCGCGATGAAGGAACTTCCGAAGGCTTGAGCTTCGCTTAAGGATTGACGGCTAAAGTTCCTTTTTATAACGGGTTGGAGCGCATGAGCGTTTTAGACGGCTCATGGCCCCGTCAAATGCGCGAATTTTCTTTGGAGACCCCTGATGATCAAGTCGCTTTTCCTTCGGACAGCCCTCGGCGCCGTGATGGGTGCCGGGCTTATGACCCTCGGCGCCGCGCCGGCTTCGGCAAGCGTTGCCGACGGCGTCGCTCAGATCCAGAGCGAAAAGTACGCTGAAGCGATGCGCACCTTTAAGAAAGAGGCGGCGAAGGACAACGGCGACGCGATGTACTACATCGGCGACATGCTCCGCAGCGGACTCGGTCAGAAGGCGGCGCCGCTGGAAGCCACCATCTGGTGGGAAAAGGGCGCCTACCTTGGGAACGAAAAGTGCCAGATTGCGCTCTCTCACGCCTATCGAAACGGCATCGGCGTCAAGATGGATCCTCGCCAGGCTCTGATCTGGGACCGCGAAGCCGCGAAGAACGGTTCTGTCATTGCGTACAAGAATCTCGGCGACTATTTCGCTACCGGAAACGGTGTGGAAATTGACGAGAAGGAAGCGGCCAAGTGGTACTACCTTTCCTCAAAGGGCGGCTTCCCGGCGGGCTACGTTGCATTGGCCAACCTCCTGAAGGACGGCGCCGGCGTTGAAAAGAATCCGATTGCCGCCTACGTGCTTTATGAGGCTGCGTCGAAGCCCGTGAAGAATTTCGAGGCGGAAAGAAATGCCGCAGCCGATGCCCGCATCCTCGGACACAAGCTTTCGGCAGCGGACCTTGAACGCGCGAAGAAGCTCTCCGTCGAGGATGTGCTCGATAGCCTTGAGACCCTCAAGAAGCTGAGCGAAGAGCACGCCAAATAACTGAGCGGGCGCTGAAGCGCTTTCGCTTTTTTCCTGCGAAAAGCGCTTCACTCAAAAGGCAAACGGACGGTGCATGAACATCGTCCGTTTCTTTTTTCCGGGCTCCCGGAAATTTCTGGATATAGAAAAACGCCTGAAGACGGAAGCGTCTCAGGCGTTTTTCGCGAGGATCCCTGAGGAAGAACGTCCGATTACTGAACGTTGGCCTTCTTGATGAGGTCCTGGAAGTGCATCTGCACCTTCTGGTTGGCGAGCGCATTGCGGATCACCGGCTTCTGGCTCTCGTAGGAGGGATAGAGCTCGGCCTTGCGCTTCGCTTCAAGCTTCACGACATGGAAGCCGAACTGCGTGCGGATCGGGGACTGGGCGATTTCGCCGGGCTTGAGCGCAGTGAAGGAAGCGCCGAAAGCCGGAACGAAGGAGCGCGGAACAACCCAGCCGAGAAGACCGCCCTGGCCCTTGTTGCCGGTGTCTTCAGAAAATTCCTGAGCGAGCTTGCCGAAGTCGGCGCCCTTATTGAGGCGCGAAATCAGGTTCTTCGCCTGGTCCTCGGTCTTCACGAGAATGTGGCGGACCTGATATTCCGTGTCGCCGTAGGCGGCCTTGTCCTGATCGTAGGCCTTCTTGAGGTCGGCTTCAGAGACCGGGTTCTTCTGGGCCCAGTCCTGAGCAAGACCCTGGATGAGAATCTGATCGCGGGAATTTTCAATGGCGCGCTTCACGTCGGCCTTGTTGGCGATCTTCGCCTTATTGGCTTCCTGAAGGAGAACCGTCTGCTGGATGAGAAGGTTCTTGACCTGACGCTCAAGACCTTCGCCCGCGGGCTGACCGGACTGAACAGCACGGTCGTAAATGGCCTTCTGCTCCGCGACGGTGACGGTCTCGCCGTTCACCTTGAATGCCTTGAGTTCCGCGTTGGCGGCTCCGGCGATGAGAAGAGCGGCAGCGCCGAGAGCAATGACTTTCTTATCCATAGCTTTTGAATTTGAGTACTTGAAGGGACTCTGCTGTGCAGGGTGCGCCGGAAGGGCGCTCGCGCCAGAGGAGTAGCCGGGGAAATGTTCGGTCAATTCTGCCGTTCGGATGCTTGTCTTGTCATCCACACTGCAGCGGCAATTGTAAAAATCAATGTCAATCCGATCAGGCCGAAGAGCTTGAAGTCAACCCAGATTTCCGTCGGGAAGGAGTAGGCGACGATGAGGTTGAGGATGCCGACCACGATGAAGAAGCCGATCCACATCCACTGGAGCTTCCCCCAGGCGGCATCGGGCATGTCGATGGCGTTCCTCATGAGCGTGCGGATGAAGTTGCGGCCCGTGAAGCTGCCGAAAAGGAGAATGCCGCTGAAGATCCAGTAAAGAATCGTGGGCTTCCACTTGATGAACATTTCATTCTTGAGCCAGAGCGTCAGCCCGCCGAAGACGACGATGACGGCGAGGCTGATCCAGAGCATGGGTTCGATTTTGCGGCGCTTCACCTTCAGCCAGCCGATCTGCAGGAAGGTCGCCACGATGGCGGTGACGGTGGCGAGAAAAACCGGGGCGGTGGTTGCCGTAACGCCGTCTCCGATCAGGCTTCCCGCAAGGTCGATGGCTTCAGCAGGGAAGTGCTCCGCCCCTTTAAAGGCGGCAAAGAAGAGGATGACGGGAAAGATGTCGAAAAGAAATTTCATGCTTGAGGCCCATGCGCCTTCGGGAGCTTTGAGCGCATGGAGTGATTCTTTAATAGATCAAGGCCGCTAAGAATAGCCCAAAGTGCTTTTGCCTGAGCGCGTCGCCGGGTACCCGGAATTGCATCACGATGTCGCTTGCGGCAAAGCGCATTGGTAACATCTCGGAACCGAAATGGCTGGAGCAGAATTATCTCCTCCGCTAAGGTTTGCGCATCTATCTGAATAAGGTTCGAAGATGCAGATTTTCAAAAATATTCTGTGCGCCGCGCTTTTCGCATCTGCGGCGGCAGGGAGCGCCAGCGCGCTCGCCCAAGAGGAAAAGAACAAAATGAACGAACTCCCGACGCCATACGTCACGGTTGAAGGCATTACGGAGTACCGCCTCGCCAACGGCCTGAGGGTGGTGCTCTATCCGGATGCCGCCAAGCCCACGGCCACGGTCAACATGACCTACCTGGTGGGCTCGCGGCAGGAAAACTACGGCGAAACCGGCATGGCGCATCTTCTTGAGCACCTGATGTTCAAGGGCTCGAAGAACTATCCCAATCCGACGGCGGAATTCACCCGCCGGGGCTTCCGCATGAACGGCTCCACGTGGCTCGACCGCACGAACTATTTCGTGAGCTTCACGGCTACGGACGACAACATGAAATGGGCGCTCGGCTGGCAGGCCGACGCCATGATCAACTCCTTCATCGCGCAGAAGGATCTCGACACCGAAATGACGGTGGTGAGAAACGAATACGAAATGGGCGAAAACAAGCCCCTTTCCGTCATGATGAAGCGCATGCAGAGCGTGATGTTCGACTGGCAGAGCTACGGCCGCTCGACGATCGGCGCGAGAAGCGACATTGAAAACGTCGAAATCGCCAATCTGCAGGCCTTCTATCACCTCTACTATCAGCCGGACAACGCTGTTCTTACGGTGTCGGGCAAGTTCGACGTGAAGACGGTTCTCGGCTGGATCAATGAATTCTTCGGTCCCATCCCGAAGCCCGAACGCGTGCTGCCGAAGGAATGGACGGTTGAGCCGCAGGCGGACGGCGAGCGCGAGTTCTACATCCGCAGAAAGGGCGAGTCGCAGCTCGTTGCCGTCGGCTACCGCATTCCGTCGGCGCTTTCCGACGACTATGAACCCACGGCGATGGCGGCGGACATTCTTGCCGACGCGCCGAGCGGGCGTCTCTACAAGGCGCTCGTTGAGACCGGCATGGCTTCTCAGGTCTTCGGCTGGCCGATTGCGGCCCAGAAGCCTGGGTTTGTGATGTTCGGCGCCATGGTGAAGAAGGAAGGCGACATTCAGGCCGTGAAGACGAAGCTCGTGGAGGTGATTGAGAAGGCCTTCAGCGAAGCCGGCGTCACCGCAGAGGAACTCGCTCGCCAGAAGGCCGATCAGGAAACGATGTTCGAGCGCACGCTTGCGGACCCGGAAGAATTCGGCGTCGACATTTCCGACTACATTGCGCTCGGCGACTGGAGGCTCTTCTTTGCCGACCGCGAGCAGGTGAAGGCCGTGACGGCCGATGCCATCAACAAGGCTGCCGCAAAGTACTTCGTGCGCGACAACCGCGTCGTCGGACTCTTCGTTCCGACCGATGATCCGAAGCGCGCCGATATCGGACCTGCGCCTACAGCGGAAGAACTCATCGGCCGCTACAAGTTCTCGGAAAAGGGTGCGGAAGTTGAGGCTTTCGATCCTTCGCAGGACAACATTGACGCGCGCACGAAGATCGTCGACATGAAGGGCGTGAAGATTGCGCTCCTGCCGAAGAAGACCCGCGGCGAAACCGTCGTGGTGAAGATGCGCTTCAATGTCGGCAACAATAAGGAGCTCGCAAGGAGCGCCGTGCCGATGCTCGCTTCCTCCATGATCACGCGCGGCACGAAGACGATGACGCGCGAGCAGATAGAGGATGCCTTCACGAACCTCAAGATGGAAGGCTCGCCCTTCAGCTTCACGACGGACCGCGAGCACCTGGGCGATGCTTTGAAGCTCGTCGGACAGCTCTTTACCGAGTCGACTTATCCGGAAAAGGAATTCGAAACGCTTCGCCAGCAGACGATTGCCGGCATGAAGGCGCGTTCGGACGAACCTTCGACGAAGGGGCGCGATGCCATTACGGCGCACTTCAATACGTATCCTGCGGGTGATGCGCGTCATGCGCAGCTTTCCACCGAAGTGACGGCGGACCTTGAAAAGGTGACGCTCGCCGAGGTGAAGGGCTACTACGACCGCGTCTTCGGTCTCGGCAAGGGCTATATCGCCGTTGTGGGCGACTTCGATCCGGAAGCGGTGGCGAAGGCCCTTGAGGCGGACATTGTGGCGAGGAAGTCGGCCGAGGTTCCCTTCGAGCGCGTTGTGGCTGAATATCGTCCGGTCGAACCCGCCCGCTTCGTAATCGATACGCCTGACAAGGAAAACGCGATGCTCTTTGCCCGCGTTGATCTCCCCGCGTCCCTCACCGACAGCGATATGCCTGCGCTCATCACGGCCGACTGGATCATCGGCGGCTCGGACGGGCTCTCGAACCGCATCGTCAACCGCCTGCGCCAGAAGGAGGGCCTCTCCTACGGCGCGGGTTCCGGCATCACGCTTCCCTCCTTCGGCAATCGTGCCAAGTGGTCGGTTGGCGCCATCGTGGCGCCGCAGAACCTCGCTCAGGCAGAGAAATCGCTTCGCGATGAGCTCGCCCGCGCCTATCGCGACGGCATCACGGAAGAGGAGCTCGCTGAGGCGAAGCGCGGCATCATTCAGTCCCGTGCCGTCAACCGCGCTCAGGACGGCCTCATTGCCTCCAACTGGGTCAACAACCTCGAGATCGGCAAGACCTGGCAGTTCTCGAAAGAGACCGAAGAAGCCGTGATGAAGCTCACGGTCGAGGACGTCAACAAGGCCCTTCGCCGCTTCTGCGATCCTGAGAAGCTCACCTTCGCGCTCGCGGGCGACCTGAAGAAGGCTCAGGCCGCCGGGAAGGACTTCTCCAGACAATAAGCTTTACGCCGGGCGGAACTTTCAGTCAGAAGTTCCGCCCCCCTGAGAGTTTCCCCTCGAAGACATTCCCGGCACTTCAAACTGTCGGGAATTATTTTTTTATAAGAACGCAACCATAGGATTTTCCGATGAAAAAAAGTTCTTGTCATCAACGGTCATCCCAATTTCAAGGCTTCTTTTGCCAACCAGGCGATTCTTGAAGAGTTGGGGAAGCTTCTCCCTGCCGTCAAAGTGCATGCACTCTCCGGAGCAAGAGGCGAAAAAGGCTTCAATGTTCCCGAAGAGCAGAAGCTTCTGAGGGAGGCGGATATTGTCGTCTTCGACTTTCCCGTCTACTGGTTCTCAGTTCCGGCGCTTCTCAAGGAATGGTTCGATGAGGTCCTCACGCACGGATTTGCCTATGGTACGAGCGGCACTGCGCTCAAGGGAAAGACTGCGGTCTTCTCCCTCACGCTCGGCGCGCCGGAAGATTCCTATCGGCGAGACGCCGCGCTCGGCTACACCGTGAAGGATCTCCTCGCGCCGCTTTTTGCGACGGCGACCTACTGCTCGATGAAGAATGCCGAGCCCGTCTACTCCGCCGGAATGCTCTACATTCCGGGCGTAAGCACGGATGAGGATCTCGCGGCCGTTAAGGCAAAGGCGAAGGAGCATGCGGAAAGACTCGCGCATCTTCTGAAGACGCTCTGACCTCCAACATTATTTTGCGAGCGGGCCGCTTCTTCCAGTGGAAATGCGGGCCCGCCTGCTTCTCTATTCCTGAGAACCTCTCCATGGAAATATCAATCGAAAAAGGCTCCTGGAAAACGCTCGAGCACCCGGCTTCGGCTGTGCGGCTCATGGTTTTCGTGGCCGAGCAGAAAGTGCCGAAGGAAGAGGAGATCGACGCGCTCGATCCTGTGAGCACGCATTTTGTCGCCAGGGACTCCCGGCACATGGCGGTCGGCACGGCGCGATTGACGCCGGACGGACGGATCGGCCGCCTCGCCGTCCTCAAGCCTTTCCGGGGACGCGGCGTCGGCGCGAAGCTCCTTGAGGCGGCGCTTGACTGCGCCCGCAATAGCGGCCTCAGGGAAGTGACGCTTCATGCGCAGGTCCATGCCCGCGGGTTTTATGAAAAATACAGCTTCGAGGCGGAAGGCCGCGTCTTCGACGAATGCGGCATCGACCACATTCTGATGCGGCTTCGACTTTGCTGATTGCGCTTTGAGAGATCTCCCGATACTCTTTTTCCGGTACTATCGTAAGCAGAAACTATTTAGTATTATTTTGTTCACTAACATATGGGGGATTAACCCCTAGTGAAGGTTCGTCCGGCAGTCTGGAGAGGCCAATCGGGCTCCGCAGCGCCGGAAGCGTTTCTCCCGGTCAGAAAGAGCGGTACATGGAAGCAAAAAAAACGGGTGCAGCAGACACCTATTGGCAGACTTTTTCCAAGCAAACGAGGCTTGACCCTGAAGTTCAGCTCGTTTTGACGGCAATCCTCTACGTTCGGGCGGAGCGCGGCGAGGTCCCGGAAATTACCTTCCGGGGGACTGGAGAATTCAGCAGCCTTGCCTGCAGCGCTCTGCCGGAACTCAGACAGTTTTCCTGGTCGATTGCAGTTCCCGATCAGGAAATTTCCTGGAAGCTTCCAAAGGAGCTCATGCGGAATCCGGCGAAAACCCTTGAAGCCTTTCTGCGCCTCAATGGACGAACCTACATCAGAAAGTTTTCGCTCCGCCCGGAGCTCGTTGATGAGATTGCCGGATGGCTCCTTGAAGAAGATCCGCATGCGCCCTTCTGGATCGTGGGTGAAGAGCGCGCCTTTCTCTCCGGCGCCCGGAGTCTTCTTGCCGGCCGCACCGTTCGCTTTGCGACGATTTCAGAGCACCTGGCGCTGCTCTTTACCGTACTCAAGGCTTACGGGTTTGATGCCGGAACGGAACTTCTGAAGCCCGGCGCCATTGATCTCTCAACGCTCGACGGGCCCGTCGTCACGATCCCTGAGCCCAATATCGAAGGGAGCCATCCGCCGGTCGGAAGATATACGATCGACGAACTCAACTACGCCGATGCCCTTCTGACGAATCCCTCGCGCGTCGTGGCGATTCTTTCGGGCGGCACGCTCTATCGGGCGCAGGGCGAGGATGAAAAGCTCAAGACCAAATTCCTGAGGTCCGGCCGCCTGACGCGCGTCATCTCCTTCCCGTCGGCAACGGGCGTTGAGTCCGGCATTGAAACGCTGGGTCTTCTTCTCTGCGAGAAGATCGGGCGCGAGGGCGCTCTCGTGAATCTCATCTCTGTTCCGAGGCTTCGCTATACGCGGCGCCCCTGGCCCGATGATTTCCGGGAAAGCGTTTCGCTTGCAATGCGGGGAAAGGAAGCAGAGGGCATTGACCTCGTGAGTGCGACGAACCTCACGCTGCTCAATGACCGCTGCGTTCTCACGACGACAAGCCGCGTGGAGACGCCGGGAGACGAAGAGATTGACCGCCTCCTGGAGGAGCGGGGCTCCCGGCCGCTTTCGACATTTGTTGAACTGGTCCGCTGCCATGCGGTGGGGCCGGATTCCGACTCGGCGGACGAGAAGGACGTCGTTTACGAAGCCATTCCGAACGACATCAATGAGTGCGGGATTCTTCGCCGTCCCAGAAAGCGCATTCGGATTGATCCGGATGACGGCACCCAGGCGCGCCGGATTGAAAAGCAGACGATCCGGCCGGGCGACATCATTTTTACGCAGCGCGGACGCATCGGGTCAATCGCGCTTGTCGACGCCATCCCCAGGAAAGAACGCTGGGTGGCCGGCCAGCTCTTCGTCATCCTGAGGCTTCGCGCGGATAGTCCCGTTCGATCTCCAGCATATCTCCTGCGCTACCTTCAGTGCGAACCGGTATGCGGACGATATGAGCGCATGTCGAGCAATACAGCCGTGCCGCAGGTGCGTACGGAAGAGCTCGAAAATCTTCTGATTCCGCTTCCTGATCGCGAAAAGGGCGTTGAAGAGGCTGAGGAAGCTTTCCGCAAGCTGAAGCGCTATTCCAAGGAAATGGAGGAACTGCGGGTCAAGGCGGAAAAACTTCTGAGGAGCCTGACCCTCTGATGAAATCGGGCGGGAGATCCCATTTGAGATCGCCCGCCCGAATAGTTTCTGGCGACTGGAAGTCCTGCCTCACGAATTACGCGAAGGGGAGCGCATCCCTCCAGGATTCGCGGAAGAAGAGCATGATGGCGTCAAGCCCTGAATGATTGATGCGGTAGCGCGCGAGCTGCTGCACGACGGGCTTGGCATGGAAGGCAACGCCGAGACCCGCCGCGCGAATCATTTCGACGTCGTTCGCGCCGTCGCCGCAGCAGAGGACTTCACTCAATGATGCCCCGTGGAGCTGCGAAAGCACTTCAACCGCGCGGCGCTTGCCTCTGGCGTCAAGAATTTTGCCGCCTGCAGGGCCCGCAACTTCGCCGGTAAGGAGCCCGTTTTCAATGACGAGTTCGTTGCTGACGGCCCCCGTCATGCCGAGCTTCTTTGCGATGGGTCGCGTGATGAGCGTGAAGCCCCCGGAGACGACATAAAGCGCAAGACCGTTGCGGCGGGCGAACTTCATGAGGACTTCAGCGCCGACAGAGAAGCGAGCCGCCTCCACCGAATGGTCCACGACGCTCACCGGTGCTCCTGCGAGGAGCTTTACGCGGCGCTGGAGGTTTTCCGCAAAGGGCCATTTCCCTTCCATGGCTTCACGGGTCATCCGGCGCACTTCATCAAGGCACCCTGCAGCAAAGGCCATGTCGTCGATGCACTCGTTTTCGATCAGGGTGCTGTCCATATCGAAGAAGAATGCCTTGAAGGATTTGATGCTGAGGCCTGCGGGAAGAACAAAGAAGTCGGCGTTGTGCCGGGCGGCTTCCTGCTCGAGATGCGAGAGATCCGCATCATCTGGCACATCCTCAAGGCGCAGCGAAGGTTCGGACGGACGATAGAGCGTGCGTGCGGGGTGCACTTCATGCGTGAGGTCGAGGAGCAGATCGTGCTCCAGCTCAGCTCCGGTGATCACAATGTCGAGCATGGGTGGAATTCCTTTTTGAATTTCTTAATGCGCGGCCAGTCATCTCCGCGCGGGATGTCTGAGGAGTCTAGCGCAGTCGCCCGGCAATGCAAAAGAAACGAAAAGCCCGCGGTTCCAAAAGAACTCGCGGGCTTTGCGATCGTAAGCGACCGGTGCGGGTTTTGTTTCCTGCCCGAAGCTTTCAGAGGCCGTGCATCCTCTTCATCGAGCAGGAAGCCATGCCCGCAGGGCAGACATTACTTCTTCTGAGCGTCGAGCTGACGGGCGAAGATGAAGGCCTGCTGGCCGGCGATGCGGCCGAAGGTCACGATGTCGGCCTGAGCGTTGCCGCCAAGGCGGTTGCCGCCATGGACGCCGCCCGTGACTTCACCGGCAGCGAAGAAGCCCGGAATCACCTGGCCCTTCACGTTGTAGACCTGGGTGAGCGGGTCAATCTTGATGCCGCCCATCGTGTGGTGGACAGCCGGGGTGACGGCGATCGCGTAGAAGGGGCCCTTGTCGAGGTCGCGCGGCATGTCGGCGCGGCCGAAGGCATCCTTGTTGGCAGCCTTGCCGGCCTTCCAGGCGTCCATCGTGGCCTTGAGGTCAGCAGCCGGAACGCCCATCTTGCCGGCGATCTCGTCGAGCGTAGCGCCCGTCAGGCAATAGGGCTGCTTGATGTAGCCGTTCGTCGCCTTGAGGGACTTCTGCATGTCGGAGTCGAAGAAGAGGTAGGCGATGCCGTCCTTCTGCTTCAGGATGGCGGCGGAAACCGCATCGCGCGTCTGAAGTTCGTTGAAGAAGCGCTTGCCTTCCTTGTTGACGAGGATGGCGCCGTTGCCGCGGACGGCTTCGGTGATCATTTCGCCAACCTTAGGCACAACGGTCGGGTGCGTCTGAATCTGGTCCATCTGGATCAGGTTGGCGCCAATCTTCTCAGCAAGGAGAAGGCCGTCGCCCGTGGCGCCCGGATGGTTCGTCGTGGCAAAGCCCTTCAGGCGCGGCACATACTTCGAAACGAGTTCGTTGTTGGCGCCGAAGCCGCCGGCAGCGTTCACGACCGCCTTGGAGTGGATCGTGTAGGTGCCGTTCTTATCCTTCACCTGGATGCCCGTCACGCGGCCGGTCTTGTCCGTGAGGATCTTGGTGGCCTGGGTGTTGGTGCGGATGTCGATCTTCTCAGCCTTGGCAGCCGTGTAGAGGGTGCGGACAACTTCCGGGCCGACGAGCGCGCCGCCGGTCGGGCGGTGCGTGCGCGGGAAGGTGGCGCCGGCCATCAGGCCAACGTCGCGAAGGTCGCCGCCGTGGGCGAGGAGCCAGTCAACGGAAGAGGCAGACTTCTCGGCGAGCGTGCGGACGAGCGCCGGGTCGTTGAGCCAGTGGCCGCCCTTCATCGTATCGAAATACATGATTTCGACGGAGTCCTTCGTGCCCTTGGCCTTCTGCAGAGCCGTTTCCGTGGCGTTCAGGCCGCCAGCGGCACGGACGGTGTTGCCGCCGACCATCGCCATCTTTTCAACGACGACAACCTTGGCGCCGAGTTCGTTAGCCTGAACAGCAGCCGAAAGGCCGGCGCCGCCCGCGCCGATAACCGCAACGTCGACATTGATGTCTTCAGCGGCACCGGCAGTTCCGAAGCAGGCCATGACGGCAGCGGCAACCAGAATCTTCTTCATCTTTTCTTTCCTTTTGAGGTGCGGGACTGCGCTTTGATGGAGCACAGCTCCCAATAGAGTATGAATCCCTTAGGATCCAACCTTCGGCAGAATGTTAACCTGAAAAAAAATGGATGACGAGAAGTAAGACGACGTTACTATCTCTTTAAGAGTATTGCTGAATCAGAAATTGAAGAGATTTTGATACATGTAAAAGAGAAACTCTGTCCTTAACGGTGAAAATTTAAGGAATGCATTACTTCTCCTCTTTTGAAATGCGTATAAACCCGCTTATCCGCAGTGGGCATTTCTGTTGAAGCAGCTAGTCCTTTTTTCGGAGGAATCGAAATATGCCGTTGCTCTCCCGTGAGGATTTTCAGGCGCTCTATGCACTTGAGCGCGAAGCGGGCTCGGGCCTGAGCGTTGCTGAGCTCAGAAAGGAGCTCTCGCTGACGTTTCCCGAAGGCGCCCGCGTTCTCACGCGCGGTTCGGAAGACTATCCGCAGGCGCTTGACGCTCTCGCAGATCCGCCGAAGGTGCTTTGCGCCCTGGGGGACCTGACGCTCCTCGATCGACAGCTTCTTGTTTCCATTGTGGGCTCAAGAAATGCTTCTTCCGAGCGGTGCGAAGCCGCATCCTTCCTGGCGTCCGATCTTGCCGCGAGAGGCGCCGTCATTGTCTCCGGGCTTGCGGCCGGCATCGACCGCGCCGCGCACGAAGGGGCGCTCGCCGCATGGACGAATGAATCCCGCCGCGGGCGCACGGCGGCAGTGCTCGGTACTCCGCTTTCCTTCCCCTGGCCGCCCGAGAACGCAATGCTCTATGAGGAAATCGTCGCGACAGGGCTTGCGCTTTCCGAGGCGCCGCAGGCTGAAGGCCGGCGCTTTGATCCCAATGAGCGGATGAGGTCGCTCAAGCACCGCAACCGCATCGTGGCAGCGCTTGGCACCGGAACGCTCGTCATGGCGGCGGCTCCCGGGTCCAGTACGCTTATTGAGGTTGACTATGCGCTCGGTCTCCGCCGTCCGGTCATCCTCTGGCACGAGTGCGCGAATGAACCCTGGGCGAAGGAGCTTCTTGCCCGGGATCTCAGGGACGGCGACGGCCGTGCGCTTGTTGCGGTCGCCCGGGATGCGGTTGAAGTGGAGGAGATCCTTTCGCCCTGGAGCCGCGTCTGGTGGCTTTAAATCTCAGTGTTTCCTCTGGTGAGGCAGCTGCCTCACCTGGACCATGAGAAGGCCTGCGAGCATCAGGAGCGATCCCGCGATGAAGGCCGGACCGATGGATTCGCCGAGGAGCAGAACAGAAAAGAGGACGCCGAAAAAGGGCGTCATGAAGACGAGGACGCCTAAGCGCGCGGCGAGATAGATCTTGAGCATCTGGCACCAGACAAGGTACGACGCAAAGGAGACGATGAAGATCTGAAAAAGAAGACTCGCCCAGGCGACCGGCGTCCCGATGAAGGTCGCCTGGCCGGTAAGGAAGGCAATGGGCGTGAGGGTTGCCGCCGCGAAGATGAGCTGGGAAAAAAGCATCTGCGTGGGGGCGGCGTTGTTCATCGTCGTCGCTCTCAGGAACACGGTCGTGAGTCCCCAGGAGACGCCCGAAAGAAGGCCGAGGAAGTCGCCGAGTATCCAGAGCTCGCCCCCGGTCGATGTTCCGGCTAGGAAGGCGGGGACGAAGAAGGCCGTCACGATGCCCGCAAAGGCCACGAAAAGTCCGGCCCACTGAATGAAGGAGAGACGCTCCTCGGGGAGTCGAATCGAGAGCCCTACGGCAGCAAAGAAAGGCGCCGTATAGAGAAGCACGGACATGTGGGATGCGGTCGTGAACCGGAGGCCTTCGGCCACGAAGAAGAATTCACCCACAAAGCCGAGGCCCACGAGCGCGACGTCGCGGAACCTGACGTTCCAGTTCCATTTCTCATGGAGAAAGAAGCGGTTGGCGATGAGGAGCAGAACCGCAGCCGCAGCGGAGCGCAGGCCAACCTGCAGCATGGGACTGATGTCCGTCCCGGCAGCCTTGATGGCAGTCTGCTGCATGCCCCAGGTCATGGAGAGGAGAACGCAGATGAGAAAGGCGCGAAGGTCGATGGGCCGGCGGACGGGAGCAGTTGGGAGAGCCATGACTGAAGGCAGGCGGAGAAAGTCTGAAGGTAAAGAGCGCAACTATACGCCTCGCGCTGAAGTCTGCTTAGTCACGGGATGTCTTTTGCCGGTTTGACGGAGTCTCGGGAAGCGCTTTCCCGCAGATGCATCTGAGAGATTGAGGAGCAGCGCGCAAAAAAAAAATCCCGCCGAAGCGTTTTGCGCCGGCGGGAATAGAAGAAAGGAGAGAAGAAGGAATTGGGTTCCGTGCGGTTACTTCACCTTGAAGTCGAACTCGTGGCACTGGTTGCAGTAGTTTTCGCTTTCCTGATGC
Organism: Sutterella faecalis; assembly: GCF_006337085.1. Lineage (GTDB taxonomy): Bacteria > Pseudomonadota > Gammaproteobacteria > Burkholderiales > Burkholderiaceae_F > Sutterella > Sutterella faecalis. The sequence goes on from NZ_CP040882.1 coordinate 2,778,971, forward strand.
ATCAGGTGGCAGTTCGTGCATTCGAGCGTGTCGCCGTAGTGCGGCGAGACATGCGGATTGGTGGGCTTGACGTTCTTCGTCTTCGCAACGAGCTGCTTGGTATTGTGGCAGCCCGTGCAGGTTTCGATCGTCGGCATCTCGGGATTCTTCATGTCCTGACCGTGGCAGGTCTGGCACTGAAGGCCGGCTTTGATGTGCTGTTCGGCGAGCTTTTCGCCCGCCTGAGCGGAAGCGGCGCTGCCGAGCAGGATGGCCGTGGCAGCAACGGCAGTAAGGAGAGAACGGAGCATTCTGGGGCCTGATGGGAAGGTTATTCGGAAATCAAGGAGGGTGATGAAGTCCGGATCCTTGGCAGGAGCTATTCCGAATTAGTTGATTTTTAATGAGTTTCGCTAACGAACCGAGGGTTTCGTCAGGGAATAAGAAAGCCGGGCGCCCGGGAAGGGCCCCGGCTCGCAAGGTGATTCAGCCGGTACTTTTGAAGAATTGCTGCCCGGAGAGGCGGAGAACTCTCAGCTCTCCGGGCAGAACCTCAAAGGAAGGGGCTCGATTACATCTTGGCGAACTCTTCACCGGCGATCATGCCGAAGGTGAGAGCATCGATCACGGCCACCGTGCCGAGACGCGAAGCGCCGTGCACGCCGCCCGTCACTTCGCCGCCGGCGAAGAGGCCCTTGATCGGCTGGTGCGTCGTCGCGGAAATGACCTGAGCCTTTTCGTTGATCATGACGCCGCCCATCGTGTGGTGGATCTTCGGAGCGACTTCAATGCCGTAGAACGGAGCCTTCGAAACATCAAGACCGTTGCTGAACTTGAGGTTGCGGTGGAATTCCGGATCCTCGCCCTTCTTGATGAACTCGTTGTAGCGGGCAACCTGTTCAAGGAACGGCTTCTTGTTGATCTTGAAGTAGTCGGCGAGCTCTTCGAGGGTGTTGAACTTCTTCACCGTGCCCATTTCGAGCGGGAGCTTGACGAAGTTCGGGTTGATCGACTTCACGATCGCATCGTCAGCGATGGCGATCGGGTAGTTTTCATCAGCGCCGATGACCTTGAAGAGCGCGTCCGACTTGATCTTGCGGCCGGCGTGTTCGTCCATGAAGCGAAGACCCGTCTTGCGGTCGACGACGATGCCGTAGTCCATGCAGGCATGGTTCGTGAAGTTGACGGAAACGCCGAAGCCCTTTTCACGCGGGTTGGTGTAGGGGAGGAACTGCAGCCAGCAGAGCTGGACCGGAGCAGCGCCGATGCCGAGGGCCTTCACGAGAACGCCGGCCGTGGCGCCAGGCTGGTTCGTGGAGTCCGTGGTCGGGACAACGCGCGGATCCTGGACCTGACGGAACCAGATGTCGCGGGAGAAGCCGCCGGCGGCGAGCATGACGCCCAGCTTCGCGCGGACAACCTTCTGCTTGCCGGTCTTGTTTTCGAGGTCGTCGGACTGGAGCTTCTGGTTGAAGCGATAGCCTTCGCGGTAGGTGATGCCGACAACGGCGTCGCCGTCCATCACGAAGTCATCGAACTTGGCGCGGGTGAGAACCGTGACGTTCTTTTCCTTCTTGATGGCTTCGTACATCGGACGGATGTAGCCGGAGCCCGTGCCCGCCTTGATTTCATAGGAGCGCGGAACCGAGTGGCCGGCTTCGAAGAGCATCTTGTTGGGAACGAATTCAGCGCCGGTTTCCTCAACGAACTTGATCGTGTCGTTGCAGCGGTCGGCAATGACGCCGAGGAGGTTCGTGTAGTTGAGGCCGAGACCATCCTTCAGACAGTCTTCAATGAAGAGTTCCTTGCTGTCCTTGATGCCCTGAGCCTTCTGCACGGGGTTGACCGGGCAGGCGACGTTGCCGCCGCAGATGGCGGAGTTGCCGCCGACGACCGGCATCTTCTCAATCATGAGAACCTTCTTGCCGCCGCGGGCAGCCTTGAGGGCGCAGGCCATGCCGGCGAAGCCGGAGCCGATGATGACGACGTCGTACTCGGCGTCAAACTTCTTCACCTGGGCAGCAGGAATGCCGGCATTGGCGACAGCGCTCGCCATCAGAGTGGCGGCCATGGCAGCACCGGTCTTGAGGAGGCTGCGGCGGGCGAGATTAAGTTCGGACATTGTGTTTTCCTTTGAAGGTTGATGGAAATCGCCGCAACGGGCGACTTCCGGATCCGCTTGCGGAGAGGTCAAATCCGCATCCGTGATGGAGGTAATTCTGAAGGATCTCTGAAAGCGTGCGGCTATACCTTGGTATAGGCGGAAAGGAAAACCGGGCGTAAAAAGCCCGCACGGGCCTATGGCGTCCGTACGGGCTTGAAGCAATGACGTGCCTCGCGGCGGCCTTCGTCAGAAGGCGATCGCCATGCCGGCTGCCGCCTGCCATGTATCGTGGTCGATGTCGGCGCCGCTGCGCTCCATCCGCTCTGCCGTATAGGCGCCGCCCGCATAGACCAGCGCCTTTTTGCTGAGCGGGAAGATGTACATCGCAATGAAGCCGTACTTTTCAAGGTCTTCTTCGAAGGCGGCTTTTTCCGTTGTCTTTCCGGCGTTGAAGATTTCGCCGTCCGCCTTGCCGTAGAAGACCGCGGCCTGAATGTTGGCGCCCGGCGTGCCGGGCATGTTTTCAAATAGCGCCCCGACCGTGGTGCTCCAGCCGTCAAACTGCCCGATGACCCCGCTCACGTTGTGCTTCGCGAGGTAGTTGGCCGAGAGGAAGCTCGAAGCCCCCACCCAGTTCCAGACCGTTTCGTTGCGGCCGAGCTGGAAGCCGAGGTAGGGCGTAACGTCGCCGATCTTGTAATTGGCGCCGAAGCCCACGGAATAGGCGTCGCCGAGACGCGGGTCAGCCGTGCTCGAACGCATGATGGTGTCGGCCATGACGACCGCCTGGAGCGGCCCGCGGTCGAGCGTGATTGCGGCCGAAGCGTAGCGCTCCGCGTCGGCATTCCCTTCTAGTCCGGCGCTTGAATTGGTTTCAAACGAGTACTGGAGGTAGGCCTTGGCGCCCGCAAAGTCGGGCGATACGTAGGTCACCATGTTGTCGTAGACGTTTCGCGTGAGCCAATAGAAGCCCCCGTCAAGGGCGTCGCCCCGGAGCGTCAGCTGATGGTAGGCGCCGATGCTCCCCGAGACCGGGCCGATGCGGCCGAAGGCAAGACGCCCGAGGTCGCTCTCGAGATAGAGCTGCGCCTCGCGGTCGAAGATCCGGTTGGCGGTTTTGAATTCCCCGGAGTCCGTCATGATGCCGCTCTCAAGCACGAATCCGAGGCGAACGCCGGGAGCGAACTCTTCGGAACCCTTGAGACCGAAGCGGGAGCCGTAGTTGATGCTCGATTCCATCACGAGCGAACCGGCAGAAGCCGTGCCCTGGTACTCGTCCTGAAAGCGCCCGCCCTGGTTCTCGAGCCGGTCATGCGTATAGAGAAAGCCCGTATCGAGAACGCCGTAGAGCTGAACGTCCGCTGCCTGAGCGGCGCCCGCGCAGAGAAAGGCTCCGATCACAGCCAGCGACTGTTTGGTTTTGAAGTTGGAGAAGAGGTCCATGATCAAGCCTCGTTAGAAAAGGAACTGGGCGCGGATCCCGGTGGTCCATGCCTTCTGGTTCGAGGAAATGCTGTCGGCGCCGGCCGTGAAGGCAAAGGCCATGCGGTCGGTTCTGGCTTCAAGTCCGAGACCCGCCGTCATGCTGTGGCGGTCCGTGAAGGCAGCGGAGAAGTCAGCCGTTCCTGCAGCGCCGAATGCAAAGCGGCTTTCGCTCTCCTCAGCACGGTCGCCCGCCGCGTACACATAGTGAAGCGCAGCGCTCGGTGTGAACGTCCACTCTCCGGAAACAACCTTGCCGGAAGCCGTGAAGCCGATCGGGAAGGTCCATTGCTGAACGTCGTCGGTAGAGGTCCTGAAGCTCGTGTCGCCCGAAATTGCGACGGAATAGTCGCTCTGATGGAAGTGAAGGAACCGCACGCCCGCATCTGCCGAGAGGCCGACGGGACCGGCTTCCGCGATGCGCTTTTCCGCCTTGAATCCGGCAGAGAGCGAGTAGGCATCAATGTCTGCCGAGACGCTTTCAAAGGCAAGTCCATTCAGGACGCCGCCCGACACATCCATGTCGTAGCGGGCGGCGCCAAGGTCCGCCGTCAGGGCCCAGTCGTTCATCGCGTAGGCGCTGTAGAAGGACGCTCCCATGAAGGTGCCTTCGCTCTTGAGGTTCACGCCGTCCGTTCCGTCGGTGTCGAAGGCGCCGGCATGAAGCGCGCCGCCGATGGTCCAGGCGTCGCGCGTGAAGTCGACGCCGAAGACGGCGCCGCGCGCATCCGTGTCGTAGGCAGCGGAGCCGCCTGTGGCGTCGAAGCCGTCGGCATCATTGCGGCTGTACCAGACCGAGGCCCAGAGGGAGCCCGCAGCCGGCGTGAGTTCCGGATCCTTGAATTCAGCATTATTGAGCTTCGCGCGGATGCGTTCCTCAACCTGGCTGTGCATCTGGTCAGCGACCTGGCGGGCAGCTGCCGCATAGCCCAGCATGGCGCCCGGGGCTGCCGCCTTGTGCCAGGTGCGGACGGCCTCAGATTTCGATGCGTAGCGTTCGTCAAAGAGGCGGCTCATGAAGCGGTAGCCGCCGTTGGAGCTGCTCTGATCGAGCCCGGACGTGAAGAGCGATTCGAGCGCAGAGGCTTTCTTCCCCGACATGCCGTCGAGCGACCAGAGAGCGGCATCGTCCATGCCGCTCACGACTACAGTTCCCTTTGCTGAATCGTATTCACCTTCAAGCAGGTAGGTGCCGAAGGAGAGGGTTGCCGGCTTAAAGTCGATTGCCCCGTTGGTGAGATCGTATTCGCTGTTGAGTTTTGCGCCTTCAAGAAGAAGCGTAGAGCCCTTTTCAAAAGTTACTGTGGCGTTATTCCCACTCAGGGTGAATGCATACGTTGATCCATCTCGGCTTGCTTTTGTTTCGGTTGATTCCAGTGCGAGCAGATTGATGGAGTAGGTGGAACCTTCACCCATGGTGAGCGAGCCGCCGTACATGTACACGAGACCCGAGAGGAGCGATCCGCTCTCAAATGTAGCTTTCCCCGAGGAGGAAGTACTGCTATCCGCACCTTTCATGTTGAGAGCAAGGTTCGGCGTCGAGAGCGAAAAGTCTGCGGCAACCACGCCGCCATTCTTTACAACCAGCGTGCCGCCGGACATTTCCACGGCATCGACTTTGTATTTTTCACCGGATGCAATCGTCGAGGCAGTGACGAAGCCGCCGTCCACAGTGACCTCGCCGCCCGTCATGAGGAGACCGTTTGCGCCCCAGCTGCCGCGCGCTTCGCCTGTGAGCGTGGCGGAGCCGCCTTCGACAAAGAGACCGGCAGCATCCAGGCCCTGCGCCCAGGCGAGACCGCTGATGTTCGCTTTGCCTGACCCAACGCTCACGCCGTAGGCGTCCTGACCGTAGGCCGCGGCTTCGCCGTCGACATTGAGCGTGCCGCCGTCAGAATGAAGAGCCGTGGTGCGGGCGCCGCGGGCTTCAATGCGGGCATTGGCAAGCAGGTTGATGGTGCCGCCTGTTTTCACATCGAAGGCATGGTCCCAGCTGTCCATCTGCTCAGAGGAGTTCCCGTCAGTTTTGTCTGTTGCCAGTCCGGTACCGCGGCCATAGAACGTGATCGTCGGATCGATTTCCGTCACGACCTGTGCCACGTACGGAATGGTTTCGGGTTCCGTATAGGTGACGGTTCGATTGGTTGAGTAAATATTGACGACGGAAGGATTGGATCCCCCGCCGACGGTCTCGGTGTCAAGCCGGACAACGCCGCGCGTGCCCACTTCCAGGTCGGGCTTCCCGGCATAGAACTGCGCGGAGCCGCCTTTGTATTCCACGGTCTTACCGTCGCTCGAAACCAGGCGGGAGCCCGACTGATAAGCCTCGCGCGTGAGCGCAAGCTCGAGCGAGAAGAAGGGAGCGGCTACCGTCGTCGTGATGCCGGAATTGTTGTAGAGGCCGCCCGCGACATTGATGACCAGCCCCGTATCGAGGTGCGGGAAGTAGGCGAGCATCGACGTGTAGCCCGTGATCGAACCGGCGTGCCCGATCATGTCCTGTCCGGTGACGGGAGAAGTCATCGTGTAGAGGTAGTACCCGTACTGGGTGCGGAAGCTCGAGACGTTGACGATGTTGCGGCCCGCGCCGTCCTGCCACATGGCACTGATGAGGCGCTGGGCATAAAGGTCGGCTTCAACGAGATTGTGGGAATTGTTGATGAGTTCGTCGAGCCAGAGGAGCTGTCCCTCGGCGGTCGCTACCACTGCGCCGGCAGCCCAAGGGACTGACGGATCGGTCTCTGTGGTGTCGGACATCTGACCGTTGCTGCCGTTGATGTAACCATTGATGTATTTGTCTGAACCGATGGTCTCGGTAAGATCTTTTGTGGTCGGGAACCAGATTTGTTCACCGAGACCTGCTGCATTAAAAACGTTCTCCGTCAGGATGGTGGAAAGTTTTTCTCCGTAGAATTTTTCAGCAATAAGGCCGATGATGGCGCAGTTGGTATTGGAGTAGCTTCCGTCATAACCTTCAGAGCCGTTGGTCGGGTAGCCCGTGAGTCCAAGGTTGATGAGTTCCTGTGGGGTGATGGTTGTCAGCCTATCTTTTTCCTGCCAATAATCGCTGAAGGAATTCCATGTTCCCTCTTTGTTTGAATAGGGAACATGCAGATAGTCGGCAATCCCGGAAGACATCGTGAGGATCTGCTTTACGGTGACGTTGGCAGCTTCCGGAGCAATCGAGAGATCAATCCCAAGGTTGTATTTTTCATTGAGTTCTCCCAGGGTGTCGTCGAGCGACATCGCGTTGGCGGCGACGAGCCGCATGGCAAGCGTGCCAATGTAGGTCTTCGACTGGCTGCCGACGCGCATGGCGTCGCCATCCTGGGCAAGATTTGCTTTATTGCCTGTGCCGTCCTCATTTAGATCACGGTAGCCGGCGGCGCCTGTGTAGGTATATTTTTTGCCATCGCTGCTTGCATTCATCCGGATGAAGCCGCCCGTGACGGCGGTAAGCCCCTGAGTCTTGAGATCCTTGTCGAAGTTGGTATCGATTGTGTCCTGAAGGATCAGATCCGTGAGCTTGCTGAAGTTCTTGTCATTAATCACCCCCGGATCCGTATAGAACGTGTTGGCTGCTGCGGCTGGCTGGAGAGCGCCCAGGACGGCCAAACCCAGAAATGAGGCGAGAAGGCTGCGCGACAGAAGAGAGAGGCGGCAGGATGGAGCGGCGTGCTGGCGAATGGAGGCACGCTTGGAGGCGGTCGAGGTCACGATGAAGCTCCAGAAAAAATGGGGAGTATTTAGATGATTCTGACATATCGTATTACGTTTCATATTGAAAACTATCGGTTGTATTGAGCCGCCCATTTATTTGAAGCTGTAAACGCTATGTTGACCCATGTAATACGATCTCCATGCCTATAATTTTCCCTGTCTCCATAGCAAAAGCGTCTGTTCGAAAAATCCCGTTATGCCTTAAGTTTTCTGCATTTTTTAGTATTTAGAAATGCAGAAAAGGCCGGGAATTGCTGAATCCATTATTGTTTACTGCTTTGATTTTGAATATCCGCAGCTTTGGCTTCTTTATCTGCACCTGAGTGACGCAATGACGAATTCAAAAAAGAATCCTGCTTTTTATGAACGGATAGAAGATGTTTGCCGAGCCTGTCCGGATGTCCCTGCGGCTGAGGCTCCGGAAGGGACTCTGACCTATGGAGAGCTGCTGCGTCGATCCTCAGGCGTCGCACAGGCGCTTCAGGAGCAAAAGCGCGAGGTCGTGGGTCTTCTCTTTCCGGCGGGGCTCGACTATCTGGTGAGTCTTCTGGGCACTGCCCGCTCGCAGAATGCCTTCATGCCGCTCGACCCGAGCTTCCCGGAAAAAAGGCTTCTCAGGTTTATTGAGGTCTCCGGCTGCCGGACGGTTGTTTCGACCCGTTCCGTGGGCGAAGCCTTTCCGGAGATACTCAATTCAGGCGTCAGGATGGTCTGGATTGAGGATCTGGAAGCCTCGGACGATGAGCTCGTGCGCGAACCGGTGAAGCCGCTGGATCCGGCTTACGTGATGTTCACGTCCGGTTCGACCGGCGAACCCAAGGCGGTGCTCGGCAATCAGCGCGGGCTCGCGCACTTCATCGGCTGGGAGCGAAAGGAATTCGGGCTCGATGAGAATCCTCCGAGAAGTTCCTGGCTGTCTGCCATTACGTTCGACGTGTCGCTGCGCGACATTCTGATTCCGCTCTCGACGGGCGGCACGCTCTGCGTGCCGAGTCCCGACGAGCGCCAGGTGCCGCATCTGCTTGCGCGGTGGCTGCGCGAAAAGCGGGTGAGCTTCATGCACTGCGTGCCCACGGTGCTGCGCCTTCTTACCCAGGCGCTCGACGAGCCGCTCCCCGACATGCGGACGACGCTTTCCGCGGGCGAGCCGCTTTTCGCCCGCGACGTGAATCTCTACCGCGAGCGCGCTTCGGCCCATCCCGCGCAGATTGAGATGGTGAATCTCTACGGGCCGACGGAAACGACGCTTGCCAAATTCTTCTGGCGCATGCCTGCCGGCGAACCGCTTCCGCAGGCGCCCGGACAGATGCTCCCCGTGGGGCATCCGCTGCCCGGAACGGCTGCGCTTATTCTCGACGGCGCCATGCTTTGCCCGCCGGGCGAAGTGGGCGAAATCTACATCCGCACCCGCTACCGCACCTCGGGCTACCTCAACCGGCCCGAACTCACAAAGAAGGTGTTCGTGCAGAATCCGCTCACGGATGATCCTGACGACATCATCTACCGCTCCGGCGACCTCGGCAAATACATCGACGACGAGGGAACGGTCGAATGCCTCGGCCGGCGCGACGGTCAGGTGAAGATCAGCGGCGTGCGCATTGAGCTCGGCGAAGTGGAAACCGACCTGCGCGAAATCCAGGGCGTCGAGGATGCGGCTGTCGTGGCGCACGTCGACGGTTCCGGGCAGAAGTTCCTTGTGGGCTACGTGACGCTCACGGAGTCGAGCGAATCGCTCCTGGGACCTCGAGAAGACGTTCCGGAACGGCTACGTGAGGAGCTTGCCAAGGTGCTCGCACCCCAGTCGGTGCCGTCGATCATCCTGGTGGTCGACGACCTTCCGCGCACGACGAGCGGCAAGGTGAATAAGCGCATGCTCCCGAAGCCCGATGAGCTCCTGGGCGAGGAAGCGGCATGCGTGCCGCCTGCCACCCGGACGGAAGAACGCATCTGCGCGCTCTGGCGCGAACTCTTCGAGCGCGACCGCATCAGCGTTGAAACGCCCTTTGCACAACTGGGCGGCGACAGTCTCCATGCCATCAAGGCGCTTTCGCTCCTGTACCGCGAATTCAATGCCAATCTGTCGCTTCGCGAATTCTTCCACGCGAAGACGGTTCGCGAACTCGCCAAAATCCTGGACGACCGCGGATTCGGAAGCGCTGAAGGTGCAAAAACGGACGCCGATGAAGGGGCTCTGGAGCCCGCTCAGAAAGCGGCAGGGGAGAGCGCTCCGCTTACCTCGGTGCAGAAAGGCATCTGGATGGCCGAGCAGATGGCGGAAGGCGGAGACGCTTATGCGCTCCCTGAAGCCTATGAGCTTGATGCCGACATTGATTTCGAGAAGCTCGCTCTGGCGTTTCAGGAAGTTCAGAAGCGCCACGATGCGCTGAGAACCGTATTCGCGGCTTCTCCCGAGGGTGAAGTTCGTCAGCAGGTGTCTCGCCTTCCGCTTGCGGTCTTTGAGAATCTCGGGGACCTCTCGCCAGAAGAAGCGCAGGCCGCGATCGCCGCCAACCGGCGCCATGCGTTCGATCTGGAGCATGGTCCGCTCGTGCGGCTTGCGGGCGGCAAGATCCGTGCGGCCGAAGGCGCCTGCCGCACGCTCATCCTCTTCAACATTCACCACATCGTCTGCGACGTGACTTCGCTTGCGGTTGTGGCCGACGAGCTCGGCACGATTTACGGCAGCCTGCTTCGCGGCGAAGAACCGCTTTCGAGACTCACTGCAGCTCCGGCGCTGAGTTTTGCCGCTTATGCGGAAGAAGAGGCGCAGCGCCGGGAGAGGCCTGAATTTGCGTCTCGTTTGAAGGAAGCCGCGAAGGAAATCGGACGCATTGACAAGCGCGCGGCGCTCCCCGCAGACTTCCATGACGCCGATGTCCGCACATTCGCGGGCGACACGGTTCGCCGCGAAATCTCGCCAGAGGTCTATAAGCGCCTGAAGCGTACAGCTGGAAAGGCTGGCGCATCGATGTATTCGCTTTTCCTCTCGCTCGTCAATGTGCTTCTCATGAGAAAGTCCGGAGTGACGAAGGTCGTCACGGGGGCTCCGGTGCTCGGCCGCTCTCGTCCTGGACTTGAGAATGCCGTCGGGTGCTTTGTCAATGTGGCGCCTGTCGTCTGCGAAGCCGGTCCGGACGCCGGGTTTGAAGCGCTGCTGAAGACGGCGGACAGCGCCGTGAAGCGTGCGCTTGAGCGTCAGGATCTGCCGATTGATTTGATCGAGGAGGCCGCGGGCGCGTCGCACGCCCCGGGTGAAAGCCCCTTCTTTGACGTGCTCGTTGCGGCGGTGTCTTCCAACGTGGCCGTGCCTCAGCTGGGCGGCATTCCGATGAAGGATGCCGAGCCTGAAGCTCTCTGGCATGAGGCCCGCTACGATCTCGTCTTCCATTTCACGGAAAGGAAGGATTCGGCGGCGCTTGATCTCAACTTTGCGGCCGACCGGTTCTCGCGCGCTCATATGGAGCGCGCTGCTGATGCAATCATCGCGGAGGCGGAAGCCGTGGCGCGCATGAGCCCGACGGAACTCAAGGGCACCGTATCGTCGCCAAGAAATATGCCGCTCATGAGCGAGATGGATCTCGCGCGCCTTGAGATGCTGTCTTCCGGTCCCGAGCGTCCCGTGACCTTCCGGTCCATTGGTCAATCGCTTCTTCGCTTTGCGATTGAGACGCCGGATGCGCCGGCCGTCATTCATCCCGATCAGGCGGGAGCCCCGCAGAGCGTCAGTTACGCTGAGGCTGCGGCTAAGGCGGTCGCCATTGCAGCGGCGCTTCGCGCGAAAGGCGTGAAGTCCGGCGACTTCGTGGCGCTTCTCGCCGACCGTTCTCCCGAAAGCTTTGAGGCGCTCGCCGCCATTGATCTGCTGAACGCCGTCTATGTGCCGGTTGACGCGTCGCTCCCGGAGAAGCGCATTCAGTCGCTCATGGATACGGCGTCGCCCGCGCTCTGCCTCGCGGATAGGTCCGGCGAAGCCATTGCGCTTCCGGCCGGGCTGGCTAAAGTGAATCTCTCTCAAATTGAACTCTCTTCGGCTGAAAATTCAGCTCTGCCTGAATGCCCGGAAGATTCGTCCCGCACTGCCGCGATTCTCTTTACCTCCGGCACGACCGGAGCGCCGAAGGGATCGCGCTGCCCGCTCAAGGGCATTCTCAATACGGCGGAGGCGATCAACCGCGAATTAGGCGTTGAGCCGGAAAGCCGCGTTCTGCAGTTTGCGAGTCCCTCCTTTGATGCGGCGCTCCTCACGATCGCAATGGCTTGGTGCGCCGGCGCCGCGGCCGTTACGGCGCCGCGGGACGTGATTGAGTCTCCGGAAGTCTTTGCCGCGTGGCTGAGGAAATCCGGCGCAGACCGCGCGGTGCTGCCCCCCGCATACGTGCGGGAGCTTCTGCGAGAAGCGCCTGACGGCCTCGAGTGCCTGAAGGCCTTCATGATGGGCGGGGAAGTGCCGCCGGCAGAAGCGCTGAAGGATGCGGTTGAAAGCGGCGTGCCGATCTTCAACGGCTACGGACCCTCGGAAGCGAGCGTCTGTTCTGCAAGCCGCCGGCTGACGCCGGAAGACTGCGCGCCCGGAGCGGATATCCCCATCGGGGCGCCTCTTCCCAATACAACCGTGAGAATCGCGGATGCTCTGGGCGGGCTCGCGGGCTTTGACGAACCGGGCGAAATGTGGATCTCGGGCCTCGGCGTGTCCGCCGGATACGTGAAGACGCCTGTTGGAAATTCGGCCTTCTTTGACGATTCCCAATACGGCATGACCTACCGCACAGGCGACCTCGGCATTCGCCGCGACGACGGCACGATTCTTTATCGCGGCCGCATGGACGATCAGGTCAAGGTTGCGGGAAACCGCATTGAGCCCGCTGAAGTGACTGCCGTTCTTCAGGCGTGTCCTCTTATCGATGAGGCCGTCGTTCTTCCGGTGACGATGCTCGGAAGCACGAGGCTTGCCGCCTGGGTGGTGCCCAAAGCGGGCATGAAGAGCTTCGTCAGGGACGATGCGCTTCGCGACTGGTGTACGGAGCGGCTTCCCTCTTATGCCGTGCCGAGTCTTTTCGTGGTGCTCGAAAAGTTCCTGAGAACGCCCAACGGCAAGGTTGACGGTGCGGCGCTGAAGGCGCTCCTCGAAAGAGAAGCACCGGCAGGGGAGTCTGGCTCCTCAGGGTCTCCGTCAGGTCTGGAAGGAGAACTCCTCGAGCTCTGGCGAAATATGCTCAGGCGTCCGAATCTCTCGCTCGACGACAATTTGATGAGTGCGGGCGCGGATTCGATTATTGCCATCCGGGCGGTTCAGGCCATGGCCCGCAAGGGACTCAAGGCTGCGGTTCGGGATATTTTCCGTGCAAGGACGGTGCGCGCGCTTGCCAAAACGGTCGCAGTCAGCTCTAAGACGATGGAGGGTGCTTCGGCATCTGAGGACGTGGTCCTCAGTCCCGCGGCACGCAGGTTTCCAGGGATTCGGCGCTGATTTCGAAGGCTTCACGCAAAGCGCCGTGCTGCGGATTCGCACGAGTGAATCGTCTGATGCCGCAGCTCGCATCATCGAACGCGTGCTTGCCCGCCATCGCATGACGGGTCTTCACCCGACGATGGCGGGAGGCTGGCGTTTGATGCCCGTAGGCACCGAAACCGCTCAGGTACGCGTTTTCTCTGAAGGATCGGATTCGCAGACGCTCCTCGCGCGAGCGAGAGAGTGCCTCTCGCTTCGCGAAGGCAGGCTCGCTGCGGCTGCGCTCGCGCCTCAGAAAGACGGAATCCTTGCTGCGGTGGCGCTCAATCACCTCGCCGCCGACGGGATCTCCTGGCGCGTCCTCATGGAAGAACTGGAAGCGTCGTTTACGGGCTGCTCCGTTGCAGACGAAGAGCCGGAATCCGCTGCGTCGCAATGGTTTTCTCTCCTGAGTCATACGGCTCAGTTTGACGAGGAAGCCTCGTCGTGGGCGGAGGTTCTGAGAACGGGCGTGGATCTGCCCAACTCCGCCTCTCGCCGCACGCATGCCGACATGACGGTTTTTGAATGCCGTCTGGATGCGGAAAATACGGCGAAGCTCCTCGACCGTGCGGGTCCTGATCTGGAAGCTGCTCTTCTCGGCGCCTTCGCGTCCGGTCTCTCGCGCTGGGCAGGAAAGACCTGGCCCGATGCCGCTTCTCTCAGGACGCCCCTCATCTGGGTGGAGCATCACGGCCGGGAAATCCTTTCCGACGACATGCCGGATACGGGCGATGCCGTCGGCTGGTTCACGTCTTTGGTCCCCACGGCGATTTCCGGCAGCACGCTCGAAGAGCGTCTTCGTGCGGCATCTGCGTCGCTTTCGCTGGGGGAGGCAAACGGGCTCGGCTTCGGCGTGCTTGCTGCCTATAGAGAAAATGCAGCAGCCGTTCCTGAAGCGCTCCGGGCGGGACTCTGCCGCCGGGGCGCCGCAGAATTCAACTATCTCGGCCGCTTTGATCTTGGCGTCGGAAGCGAAGACGCTGAGAGCGCGCTTTCCATCGAGCAGCTCGGCGACAGTGCGGATCAGTCGCCGGACTTCCCCGCCGGCGCCCCCCTTTCGATCACGCTTCTCGTCAATGAAAAAGGCGAACTCGAATGCGGCTTCGCCGTTGATCTTAGGGGGCTCGCTGATCCTGAGGGGACCGGAAGATATCTGAAGTCCTCCTGGAAGCGTGCGCTCGAGGAAGTCATCGATGCGCTGGGGGCCGCAGGCTCCTCTGAAGGCGCTTCAGTGGTCGCGGGCGTCCGGCTTGCCGGCATCGCTCTGGACCCCGGGCAGGTTGAGGAGCTTCAGAAGCTCTACGGCGCGGAAAACATAGAAAAAGTTCGTCCCGTCAGCTGGCGGGAAGCCAACTATCTCGTCGATCGCACGCGTTTGCCCACTCGGCCGCCCGTCTACTACATCCGTCAGTTCCGCTACGGCGTTGAGGGCGATCTCGATGCCGATCTGATGCGCCGCAGCTTCCGCGAACTCACGCATGTGCATTCAATTTTCCGCACCGCCTTCGGCGGCTATGGAGAATTGAGCGGGAAGCCCTTTGATGCCGCAGTGGTTCTTAGACGCCGGGACTGCGAATTCGTTGAGGAAGACCTTCGGGAGCTTGCGGCCGCAGACATGAGCGCTGCGCTCCTGCGCGTCGATGCCTTCATCCATCGATCGCAGGAAGCCATCGCGAATATTTCGACGGATTCGCTCCTTCACTTCGGACTTTTCCGCGTGGGCGAGAGAAGCTGGAAGATCGCGTGCGTTTTCCACCACATCATCATCGACCGCTGGAGCGGCAATCTTTTCTTTGCAGAGCTTGCGTGCGGGAAAGTGCCGGCGCCGGAGTCGATCCCTGATTACGGCGATTTTGCCCGGTATGAGAAAAACCGGAACGTCGCTGAGGACCTGGATTGGTGGAGCGAGGCGCTCAGGGGCGTCGACGCCCCGGGAGACATGCCGGGCGTGCTGCCTTTTGAGTATGCGCCGGGTGCGCCGCATGAATCGCGGGTGAAGGGAATTCTGCTCGAACCCGAACTTGTCGGGAAGCTTCAGGAGATTGCCTTTGACTCAGGCGCTTCCATGCCGGCTCTTTTCTGCTTTGCGGGCGGGCTCCTGATGGCGGAATACCATCGGGCGCATTCTCCCGTCTGGGAAGTGAATGTCGCGGGACGCACGGCGCCGGTTGAAGGGCTCGACCGCATGATGGGCACAACGATGGCGACGATGCCGGTGACGTTCGCGTTCAAGGGAGAGGAGAGCGCTTCCGATGCGCTCGCACGCTTCCAGGAAGCGCTCATTGACTTTGAGTCGCACACCTACGTTCCGCTCGGCGAAATCATCCGCCGCATTCCCAACTGGCCCAGAGCGCCGGAGCTCACCCTCAATGTCGAAAGTCAGCCGAGCTTTGAGTCGGACGACACGCCGTTGTGGGCGAAGAGCGTCACTGCGGAAGCGGGAACAAACGAAGGCGTCATTCCTTACGCACTGGTCGTTGAGGCTCTGCATGACGGGTCGGGCGCCGTGCGCGCATGGCTCAATTATTCGCCGGAGCGCGTGAACGCAGTTGACCGGGTGCTCACGGATTTCAAGCGTCATGTCGAATGGCTTGCCGAAAGTAAGGGCAAATTGATGCAGGAGCACTTATCATGGCTTTGAACGATCTGAGAGGCGCTTTCCCTAATACAAAATTCCAAAAGCGCCTTTTATCGTTGATTGAGTAAAAGAACCTCAGATCTTCACACTATGAAGAATTCTTAAAAATCAACAAATTGAAATTTCGTGCAAGCCTCAGATGAGTTTCCCTCATTTCTGGGGCTTTTTTCATGTCCGAAATCCGGCCTGGGACTGCTTTTTGACCTTGACAATTAATCCGAGAACATTGATTTCTATAGTGATTAGAACTATAATATATGATATTATCAAGGATATTTTCATGGCCGTTCCAGAGCACATCCGCAAGGTTCCGAGACCGCGCAATACCGTTGTCATCGACAGCGGCAGCAATGGCGCCAAGCGCTATGCGGTTCACAGTCGTCGGGCTTCCATATGCAAGCCCGGCTGCAACCCGCGCCCGGTGAACGGGCCGGTCATTGGGCACATCATTGACGGCAAGTTTGTGCCTCGCCAGTCCGCGGCGAGTCTTGCAGAAGACGGTCCCGACTATCTCTCTTACGGGGCCGCGGCACTGCTTCACGACGAACTTCGAGGGCTCGACGATGAGCTCTTCAAGGTCTACGAAGTCAAGGACGCCTGCATGATTCTTGCGCTCGCCTTGCTCCGCATTGAGCACAAGGGCATCAAGATCTCCCGATGCCGTCAGCATTACGAAAAGTCCTTCATCTCGGTTTTCTACCCCGGACTGCCTCTCTCTGAGAACACCATCAGCAAGTTCCTGAACCTGCTCGGCCAGGACGCCGGCAAGATGAATGCCTTCATCACTGCCCGGCTCGCCGCCGTCTGCAGGGATCACCACATCATCATTGATGGAACGCTCAAGCAGAACACAAGCATCGTCAATGATTTGTCTGCCTTCTCAAGAAAGGCTCGCGTCAAGGGCTGCAAAGAGATTTCCGTCCTCTACGCCTATGACCTTGAAGCACAGGAACCCTTGTGCGCACAGGTCTATCCGGGCAATATGATCGACGCCCGCGCCTACAGCTCATTCGTTTCGGAAAACAAAATCGAACGAGGCGTCCTGATCACGGACAAGGGATTCCCTCCCAAGGCAATTGAAGGCCTGCTCCGAAAGCATGAAGGGCTTCATTTCCTCACGCCGCTGAAGCGCTCGGACAAGAAGATTGCAGAGAACGCCATGCTCGATTTCGAGGATTGTCTGCGCGGCATTGATAAGCGCATCCGCTGCAAAAAGGTAAAGATGGGAAACGGGCGCTTCCTCTACTCCTTCAGGGATTCGTGGAAGGCTCAGGCGGAAGACAACTCCTTCATGGACCGCCAGCGCAGGAGCGATTCATACGACAAGAAGAACTACGATGAGCATTGCGGTTCGTATGGAACAATCGTCTTTGAGTCGGATCTCGACATGACGTGCGCTGAGGTCTACGCATGCTACGAACAGCGCTGGCAGCTTGAGATGTTCTTCGATGTTTACAAGAACAGCCTTGATTTCGGCGTAACCCGGGTCCAGTCCGACTACTCCGTCCGCGGATCCGAATTCGTAGACCTCATTGCCTCCATCCTGACATCCCGCATTGTGAAGCGCATGTCGAAGGCAGGAGTACTCGACAATGCAACATTCGGGGATGTCATGGACTCGCTCAGAACGTGCTGGCGCAATCGCAAGGCGCCGCGGGAGAGCCTGCCGCAGGTTGATGACGAATACTGGAATCGTCTGCTGAAGTGCGATGGAGAGCTGCTGGCGGCTTTGGAGCTCGCCTTGCCCGGCAAAGACAAAGCGCCGGATCCGAAAAAACGCGGCCGGCCGCGCAAAAAACCGGAACAGACGAAGGCACAGGAAGTAAACCCCCAGCCGAAACGCAAGCCGGGGCGCCCCAGAGTTCGGCCGATCATCTATGGGCCTCCTCGCCCAAGAGGTCGCCCTCGAAAGGAACGCTCTTCCGGCTCACTATAGTGGGAAGAATTGAGGTTCTTTTAATAAGGATTGTCAGAAAATGAGTGCTGTTTTCGGTCGAATCGATTACCGTGAGCCGGGCGCTGAACGAGCGGATCTCGGCGCGATGGCAGTGAGACTCGCCCATCGTGCCGGAATTGAGGAGGCGTCATCGCCGCAGAAGGTGAAGGACGCCATGGATAGCGCGGTGTTTTCACGCGGAGCCCTTGGCGCTCTCCGGTCGCTCTCCGATGCAGAGACGCCTCATGCTGCCGTGGAGCCCGGGAGCGCCGCACTCGTGCTCTCCGGTTCGTTTTTCTCTCAGGCGGATGACGCTCGCCCGGAAGGTCCGGCTTTCGGCGGCCGGGCCCCGGCTTCAGCACTCTTTTCAGCGCTTTATCCCCTGAGAGAAGACAAAAGAGGAGCGGCCAGGGTCCTCAGGCGCGTTTCCGGGCACTTTGCCGGGGCCTTTTATGATGAGGCGTCGGGAGAGCTCCTCCTTTTCCGCGATGTGCTCGGCGCCGAGCCGCTTTACTGGGCGGCAACGCAAAGAGGCATTGCGTTTGCGTCCGAAATCCGTGCGCTTCTCGCCCTCCGGGAGGTCCGAGAGAGAACGCGGGTGAACCTGCGTGCCGTCGATCAGCTGATGACGTGGCCCGGGCCGGTGGCGCCCGATACGTTCTTTACCGGAATTGAAGCCGTGCCGGCAGGCTTCATGCTGGTATTCAACCCGAAGAACTTTCAAGCCGGATCCGGTCCCGAGCGCGTGGTTTTTGACGATTTCGACTATCCGCTCCTGAAGGACCGCAGGCCCTTCGGCGCCAATGATGATCCGCGCCCCTGGATCGAGGAGCTTGAAAGGCTCTTTACCCGGGCGGTCGGCCGCAGGCTTCAAGGCAATCCTGCTTTTCTCTCATCGGGCGGCATCGACAGCGCGCTCGTCAATACGGTTGCAAAAGCGCTGGGCGCAAATGACATGCACACCTTCTCGATCGGCTTTGCCGACCGTGCCATGGATGAGCGTCCCTGGCAGAGATCGGTGACGGAAGCGGTTGGGAGCGTGCATCATGAACGCGTGGTGGATACGAAGGACGTCTATGCGAGGCTTCCCGACGTCGTTCGTCTGGGTGAAGCGCCGCTGAAGGAGTCCTACAACGGCTGCGCCCTGATGCTCGCGGAAATGGTGCGCGCGGAAGGGTTCACGAGCGTGCTTTCGGGAGAAGGGTCCGACGAGCTCTTTGCGGGCTATGCGGGTTATCTTCTGAATTCCGAGCCCCCGGAAGAAGAGGCCGAGGATCCGCTCGAGCAGGCGGAGGAAGCGCGCATGCGGCGCCGCCTCTGGGGAGATCCGACCTTCTTTTATGAGCGTGAATACGCCGCGCACGAAAGAATCCGGCGCGACCTCTATTCGCCCGACGTTGCGGAGCGCTTCGAGCGCTTCAGCGCGACGGCAAGGCCCCCGGTCAATCTCGCGATGCTCCGCGGCCGGCATCGTCTCAATCAGCGCACCTATCTCGACGCGAAGCTCCGCGTGGCCGACCATGAGCTCACCGATCACGGCGACCGCGTCCTCATGTCTCAGGGCATTACGGGACGCTACCCGTTCCTCGACAAGGATGTCCTCGAATTCTCCGCACGCATTCCGCCGGAGCTTCTGATCTATGACGAGCGCGAAAAGTATCCTGTTCGTGCAATGGGTGCAAAGTATGTGCCGAAGGCGATCCTGAACCGCCGCAAATTCAGTTTTGTGGCTGCCGGGACGCCCGACCTGCTGAAGCTCCGTCTTGACTGGGTAGAGGAGCTCCTCTCCCGGGAAAACATCCGGCGCGCGGGATATTTTGATGCCGATGCCGTTGAAAATCTGAAGAAGCTTTACCTGCGCCCGGGGTTCCGCATCAATCAGACTTACGAAGAAGACTTCCTTATGATTGTGCTCTCCTTCCACCTCTGGCTCAGGATCTTTGAGATGCCTGATTTTTCCTGATTCTCAAAGACCTCATAAGGCCGTATAGTGAGGGTGCCGGGGTGCTAACGCCGCGCGCCGGCCCTTTACGAAGAGTTGATCCATACCCCATGAAAAAGCGCCGATTCCTGGAAACCTTTGCCGCCGCCGCTGCTACGTCCGGCATGGCATTAGCGGATGCGCCGACCGAGCATATCGGGAGCGTCTCCGGCTTTTTGACGTCGCCCGGAGAACGGGAGGCCGCCAGGCGTCAGCGCGTTTTCAATGTAGCGCTCCTCGTGAATGAAACGGGGCTCGATGCAACAGCCGGCCGCAGGCATGAGGCCATGGCCCTTTTTGCGGCGGAAGAAATCAATGCCGCGGGCGGCGTGCTCGGCCGACGCATGGCGGTGAATGTTCTCGATTGCGAAAGCGATCTGGAGATGACGAAGCTTGCCATTGATTCGGTACTGAAGGTTTCCGAAAGCTTCGTTGCGATCATTGGGGTAGGAACATCGGAACAGGCGAGGCTCTGCATTCCATTGGCGGATAGTGCAGGGATTCCGTATCTCTCCACGAAGGCCAAAAGTCCAGGACTCTGCTTTGCGCCGGACGGCAGCATCCGCCCCTGGATTTTCAGACTGAATCTCGATGCCGGATCGCTCGGCGCGGCCTGCGGACTGATGACTGCGCAAAAGGGCGGCCGGCGGATCGCTGCGCTGATTGAAGAAGGCAATGTTGAGGAGCAGGCGGTTTCGAACGGCTTTAAAAGCACCTTTGACATTGAAGGAGACCGCGAATACCGGGAGATCGTTTATCCCCGGGGAACCATGTCGCTCTGGGCTTATCTGGCAATGGCGGAAGCCTACGGCACGGATACGCTTCTCTTCCCGGCGCGCGGGGATCGTCAATCGATCGGAATTCTGCAGTTCTGCGACCGAAAGATGAAGTGCGATCTTGTCGTCTGGGATGACTATCGAGAAGAGCCGTACTGGAAGGATGATGCGGAGATGCTCAACCGCGTCTACAGCTTTTCCGCATTCAACCGCGCCGATTCGGGGGTAGCCGCCTGGCTTGAAAAAGCAAAGGCTGCGGCAGACCGCTACGGCGTTCCCATCACAAGCGATGCGCAGCGCTACGCGCTTCTCGATGCCAGTCACTCGTATATGGCTGTGAAGCTCCTCGCCGACAGCCTCGGACGCGCGGATTCCTTCCGTCCTGAGCGCATCCGCAGCTCTATTCAGAGCGCGACCGATCTCTATTGGGCGGGACGGACGCCCCTCACGATCGGAATACTCCATGAGCCCACGGAAAACAGCGCCTATTTCTATCACGGGAACCCTTCGAATTCAGAGCCTCCGATGGGTTCCGTAGTGGTCGACGTGCCGGACTCGGTCTGAGGGAGGAGCTGCCATGCAGAGACGCCGATTATTTACCGCCGCCGGTCTGGGTCTTGCCGCAGCGTCCCGGCCCGCAAGCGCCATGATCTGGAATACCAAGCGGGTAACGCCCCTCGAGGAGCGCGTCAAGCCCCTGGTTGTCCGTTATTTGATGTCTCCGGGATGGTCGGAGGAGGCGCCCCTCATGAAGCTTCTCATCGAGGGGCTCGAGCGGGCGAGAAAGCAGTACCGCATTTCCTATGAATGCCGGGAGATGCGCTCGCGCGATCTGATCTACGAGGACATGGGGCGCGTGCTCGAGGAGTGTCACCCCGACATGGTCATCTGCCTCGGGAGCGAATTTACGGTTCCGCTCGTCTTTCATGCGCGGAGATATCCCAATGTGAAGTTCGGGATCATGGGCGTGCCCCTCGTCAACATTTATCCCAACATCATGTCGGTGATGTTTTCGCCCATTGAGAGCGGCTTCATCTGCGGTGCGCTTGCGGCGCTGGCGCTCAATCGGGATGTCTTCTCGAGGGAAGGCTCTGCCGTGGGCTGGATCAGCGGCGGCGACGATGCCGAGGCCGACGAAACATTTCTCGGCTTCCGCCTGGGGGCGCACTTCATTCGTGAAGATCTGGTCATACACCGCGACAGCATCGACTCCTATACGGACCAGGCAGCCGCGCGCGAGGTTGCGCTCGACTTCTATGCGAGCGGCTGCGCCATCACGTTTGCGCATGCCGGAGAGGCGGGGCTCGGAGCGCTGGAGGCCGCTGAGCTTGCCGACAAATTTGCGATCGGCATCGATTCCGACCAGGATGCGCTCTATCCCGGGCACATCATTACGTCGCTTCTGAAGCACTACGACCGCGCGGCCTTCAGCTTCATCGAGGCTGCCGTCAAAGGGCGCTTCCACGGGCTTTATCTCATGAATCTCAGCAACTACGGGATTGAGTTCACGGAGATGAAGGTGCTGAAGGAATATCTCGGCGCCTATACCGTCAATGCGCTCTTCAACGAACTCCACATCCTGCGCCGCTCGCTCGTGCAGCGCGCGATCTCGATCCCGTATCCGGGCTACTACACCGAAGCGCTCAATTACGAATAACGCGAAGCGGGACGCGAGAGCGTGAAGGGGCGGTCTGAGGCAGCGGTGAGCCACACCATGCTCTGCTGCGGCACCGGCCCGGAAAGCGTCTTTCGCGCAGCTTCCATGGCGTCGGAAAGCATTTCGCTCCCGGGCTGCAGAAGAAGCGTCTTCCAGTGCCATTCCCGGCCGAGAAAGACGAGCGGCGATTCAAGCACATTCAAATCCGCGATCTCATCGCGCAGTCCCCAGCCGCCCGCCTTCAGAACAGCTTCCTTGCGCGTCCAGAGCGCGTAGGCGCGGGCTCGCGCATTTTCAAGGCCGGAAGCGGCCTCGATGTACTTCATTTCCTCCGTCGTCATGACGCTCATGAGGTCGTGAAGCTCGCGCTCCGCCTCATCCCTTTCGCTCCGGGCGGATGCGGGGGCAAGGGATTC
Organism: Sutterella faecalis; assembly: GCF_006337085.1. Taxonomy (GTDB): domain Bacteria; phylum Pseudomonadota; class Gammaproteobacteria; order Burkholderiales; family Burkholderiaceae_F; genus Sutterella; species Sutterella faecalis. The sequence goes on from NZ_CP040882.1 coordinate 2,801,151, forward strand.
AGCATCGAGTCCCGCAAGAATGGGAGAAGATTCTTCCGCATGAGCGGGAGCAAGGAGCGCCGCGGCAAAGCCGGCGGCGTGCGTGAGCGAAAAGTCGCCGGCCCCGGGAATCGCGGGCTTGCCGTATGTTCCGAGATGCCAGTTGTTCCAGCGGGCTTCAGTAAAAGTTCCGGAATGAATGAGAAGCGAGCGCAGGCACTCGCGCGCCGCAGCCCGGCGGATGCGGTCGGCAGGAAGCAGATAAGCTTCGTTTTCCTTTTGAAAACCTGCAGGAAGATTTCTGTAATCGGGTTCGTGAAGGTCCGGAGAAGATCCGGGCGCACCGAATCTGCCCCTTGAACCGTCGCGTACAAACTGCCACTCGAGCGTGAGCGGCGCCAGGGGAGCGTCTCCCGCCATGGGATCCGGAAGGAAATCAGGCCGAAAGAAGATCGACCTGCTCGCGCAGGTGCTTCGAGAGAAGCGCGCGGGCTTCCTCTTCATCGCCGTGCTGAATGGCGCGAAGGAGTTCCCGCTCCTGGCGGGCAATGTTCATGAAGAAGGCCGGATCATTCTGCGGGAGCCTCGGCGTCGTTTTTTCAAAGTATGTAATGAGTGCGGCCGAGAAGACCTGAAGCACGCGGTTGCCGCAGGATTCAAGCAGAATGAGATGAAATTCCCGATCCCAGCGGTCGGCTTCATGCGTATTGCCGGCATTCAATTCAATGCGGCAGATGGCGTCGTCAAGACGGCCGAGCAAAGCGGGCGTCATGCGGCGCACGCAGAGCGGGATGATGTTGACCTCAATCAGGAGGCGCGCCTCAATGAATTCGCGGATATCGAAATTCGCAATGTCCATCTGCACCTGAATCTGCGAGGACAGGTGCTTCGGCCCCATGGCGTTCACCGTCATGCCGCGCTTCGGCGCCCGGTCGACAATGCCCATCTGGGAGAGAACTGCCAGAGCCTTTCTCACCTTGTAGCGCGTTACATTGAAGCGTTCAGCAATCTCTGCTTCAGTATCAATGCGTCCGCCTGCCTTTGCCTGGCGAAGAATGTGCTTATGGATGGCGCGAAAAAGCGTGTCCTCATCAACGGGCGCGTCGGACAAATAGTTCTGTTCCAAAGCAGTGACCTTCAGGGAAATATTGATGGGCGCGGCCCGGGAGGCACGCGTGAATTTGTCGACAAGAGTCAATCAATGCATTTTACGCGGCCGCCGGCCTTTTTGGCGTGCATTTCGGCCGGCTGAAAATCCGTCGGCACCCGTTTTCAGAGCGGAGCTGCCGCCGGCATCTCAATCGCGCGGGCTTCGTTCTGAAGTTCGTAGAGGAGCCGGAGCGCATCGCGGGGCGTAAGACTGTCGATGTCGGCGCTGCCGATGCGTTCGATGAGCGCGAGCATTGCCGGATCAGCCTCGGCTTCAGAAGGCTGCTCCCCGGCCTCTTCTTCCGGTTCGGGCGGCATGAGAAGGCTTTCGCCGAAAAGATTCGGCAAGGGCGAGTCGACCGTATTGGCGCGCTCCTCGAGCTTGGCGAGAAAGCTTTTGGCGCGGCGCACGACATGAGCGGGAATGCCGGCGAGCTGAGCGACCGCAATGCCGTAGCTTTTCGATGCGGCTCCTTCGGAAATTTCATGCATGAAGACGATGCCGGAACGGGTCTGCGAGGCGGAAACATGGACGTTCGCCACTTCGCGCAGCTCCTGCGCAAGGGTCGTCAGCTCAAAGTAGTGCGTGGCGAAGAGCGTGAAGCTTCTCGTCTTCTGCACGAGCTCCTGCGCGATCGCGGCAGCGAGCGACAGACCGTCGAAGGTTGAGGTGCCCCGGCCGATTTCATCCATGAGCACGAGGCTTTTGTCGGTTGCCTGCGAGAGAATCGCCGCCGCCTCCGTCATCTCCACCATGAAGGTTGAGCGGCCGCGGGCGAGGTCGTCCGAGGCGCCGATGCGGGTATGAATGCGGTCGACGGGGCCGATCTCGGCCGTCTCGGCAGGCACGAAGCTTCCGGCCCAGGCAAGAAGAACGATGAGCGCCACGCTTCGCATGTAGGTTGACTTGCCGCCCATGTTGGGGCCGGTGATGATGAGCATGCGCCGGCCGTCCTCGAGTCGGCAGCTGTTGGGCACAAAGTTTTCGAGCGTGGTTTCTACGACCGGATGACGTCCCTTTTCAATGCGGATTCCGGGGTGATCGGTGAGAACGGGACGCACCCAGCGATGCGCCTCGGCGTGTTCGGCAAGTCCCGTTACGGCATCGAGCTCCGCAATGGCTTTGGCAGCGGCAAGGAGTTCCGCCGCACGCTCCCCGAGCTTCGCGACGAGCTCATCGTAAAGCGCCTTCTCGAGCGTCTGCGCCCGTTCGCGCGCGGAGAGAATGCGGTCTTCGAGCTCCTTCAGTTCCGGCGTAATGAAGCGCTCGGAATTTTTGAGGGTCTGCTTTCGCTGGTAGCGGACGGGCACCCGATCCGCAGCGGTCTTTGAGACCTCAATGTAGAAGCCCGAAACCTTGTTGTACTGCACGCGCAGCGTCTGGAGCTTCGTGGCCGCCCGTTCGCGCTCCTCCATTTCGAGAAGGATGCGGCTTGTGTCGTCTCTGAAGTGCCTCAGTTCCGCGAGTTCGGGGCTGTAGCTCGAGGCAATGACGTCGCCGTCGCGCAGAAGCACGGCAGGTTCGGGAAGGAGCGCTTTGGCAAGCAGCTCTTCGATCATTGCCGGGAGTCTGAGGCTTTCGCCCAGGGCGGCAAAGAAGCGAAGAGGCTGCGCGGAGAGCCACTTTTCTAGCGACTGAATGCGGGGAAGCGCATCGCGCAGCGACGCGAGCTCGCGCGGACGCACGGTTCCGAGCGCAATGCGGCTCGAAATGCGTTCAACGTCAGGGAGCGTATTGAGGCCCGTGCGGAGGTTTTCGAGAAGGCTCCCGGTCGAGAGAATGCTCTCGATCGCTTCCTGGCGGATTTGAGCTGTCTGGCGGTCACGCACGGGCTGGTTGAGCCAGCGGCGCAGTTCCCGGCTCCCCATGGCGGTAGCGCAATGGTCGAGCACGGAAAAGAGCGTCGGTCCGTCCCCTAAGGGCGAAAGGCTTTGATCGATTTCGAGATTGCGCCGCGTCGAAGGGTCGAGCACGACGAATTCGCTTTCCTTCACGAGCTTCAGAGGCTCAATGAAGGGCATGAGGTCGACCTGCGTTTCCGCCGTGTAGTCAAGGAGCGCATTGGCGGCGGCAAGAATGGTGGTTTTGCCGGATACTCCCCAGGCATCCAGGTTGGCGAGCCCGAAGGTGCTGCAGAGCATTTCCTGGCCGCGCCTGCCGTCGAAGTGCCAGTTGGGAAGCGAGGAAACGACGAGTTCAGGGTGCGCCTCGCGAAGCGCCTGCCGGCGGGATTCGGCAACGAGTACTTCCGAGGGGTGGATGCGGGAAATAACGCTCGCGAACGCTTCGGCAGAGACCTCTTCAGCACGGAAGTCGCCGTTCGAGAGCGTCAGCCACACGAAGCCGTAAGGGTCCGACTTCTTTCTGGGCCAGTCGATCGCAAGAAGCGTTGAGTCGGATTTTTCCGGCAAAAGCGTCGTTTCGGTGAGCGTGCCGGGAGTGACGATGCGCGAGACCTTGCGCTCGATCATGCCTTTGCCCGGCGTCCCCATCTGTTCGACGATGACGACGCTTTCCCCGAGCTTGACGAGCTTCGCAATGTAGGTGTCGAGCGAGACAAAGGGAATCCCCGCCATCGGAATGGGCGTTCCGTCGGTGAGCTTCCCGCGCTTGGTGAGCGTGATGCCGATCAGGCGGTTGGCGCGGACGGCATCGTCAAAGAAGGTCTCGTAGAAGTCTCCCATCCGAAAAAGCACGAGCGTTTTCGGATAACGGTTCTTCACCTCAACGAACTGCCGCATTGAGGGAGTGAAGAGTTCAGGATTGCTGAAATCGGGCTGAACGGGAGCTTCTTCTGCCATGGGGGATTTTTCGCTAATAAAAAACCGTCCGGCCTCAGTGCCCGCGCTATCCAAAAGGCGCCGGAGGGAGCAGCAGAGGCGGACGGTCATTGCCGGGGAAGGGCCCCGGCGGTTCAAAAGAAATTATTCGCTCTTTTTGGTCGAGAGCGTGCGGCGGGGAGCCTTCGCTTCGGGATTGCCGGCATTTTCCGCGGGTTCAGCCTTGATGGTGCCCACGAGCGGGAGGAGCTGCGCGAAGATCTTGGGGTTGCCCGCGCAGACGTTGCCGGACTCGAGCCAGTTTTCGCCGCCTTCAAGGTCGGTGATGAGGCCGCCCGCTTCAAGAACGAGCAGGCCGCCCGCGCAGATGTCCCACGGGTTGAGCTTCAGTTCCCAGAAGCCGTCGTAGCGGCCGCAGGCAACCCAGGCGAGGTCGAGCGCGGCGGATCCCGGGCGGCGGATGCCGGCAGAGCGTTCCGCGACGCGGCGGAAGCCCGCGAGGTAGCCGTCGAAATCGCAGCCGCGGCGGAAGGGGAAGCCCGTGCCGATGAGGGAGCGCCTCATCTCGTCGGTTTCCGAGACGCGGATGCGGCGGTCGTCGAGCTTCGCGCCCTGCCCCCTGGCGGCGGTGAAGAGCTCGTTCTTAGCAACGTCGTAAATGACGGCGGCGATGGGTTCGCCGCGGTAGGTGAGCGCGATCGAGACGCAGTACTGCGGCAGCCCGTGAATGAAGTTCGTTGTGCCGTCGATCGGGTCGATGATCCAGAGGTAGTCGCTCTTCGGGTCGCCGACGCGGCCGGCTTCCTCGGAAAGCACGGCATGGTGCGGATAGGCCGACGTGAGCTCGCGAATGATGACGGCTTCGGCCGCCTTGTCCGCTGAGGTGACGAAGTCGTTTGCGGCTTTATCGGAGATTTCCAGAAGATCGCGGTCTTCGGCGGCGCGGTTGATCTCGCGCGCGGCCATGCGCGCGGCCTTGGTGGCGGTGGCAACGAAAGCCTGAAGCGACGACGTGGGCGTGGGCATTTGTTTGAGCTCGAAAGGTTGAAGCAGGTACGAAATAAAGACTCAATGCCGGGGATGGAAGCCTCGGCAAAGCAGCCCGTTTCATGAACGGGGCGTGATTTTAACAAAAGGCGGCCGCTCCTGCCGCTTCGAGAGAGCCCGCAGAAGCGGTTCGACGCCTGTTGCGGGTCGTTAGAATGAGAGTTTGAATGCCTGAAAATTCCCTCTTTCCCCTGTTTTTTGCGTTATGACTGAGAAAAAGGCTTCCGCAGCCTCAAAGAAGCTCGCTTCAGAGATAAAACCGAAGCCCGTGCGGAAATCTCCTGCCGCTAAACCCCGCAAGCGCCGCAGCGGCATCGATGCGCAGGCGCTGGTTCGCGCGCGAGCGCAGGAGGAAGCGCAGGAGAATCAGTCTGCGGGGGAAGGAAGAGTTGAGGCGCTTCAGTTCGAAGAAGCGTTTCCTCTTTTGCCGCAGGATGCCGAGGGTGATCCGAATGCGCCGCGCACGGGACCTGCCAAGCTCCCCGACCTCGCTCTTATAGAACGGGCGGAAGCGCAGGCGCGCGAAAAGAAGGAAAAAAAGAAGAAGCCGGCAGAGACCAAAAGCGTTTCGAGCGGGACGCTTCTGCGCCAGAAGCTTTCGGAGCTCCTCAGAAGTGCGCTTCAGGAGGCGGCAGATCATCTTCTCGGCCGTTCGAGTCCCGAATTCGCGCTCGTTCCTCTGAACCCGGTTCGCGTCATCATCGCCATTTCGGGCGGACGCGACTCAATGGCGCTCCTTGATGTCGCCTCGAAGCTTCTCCACGAGAAGCGCCAGGCGCTGATTGCCGGCATGCGGGCAGTCTACGTCCATCACGGCCTTGAAGCTGATGCCGACCAGTGGGCGGACCTGTGCCGTGCGGAATGCGAAAAGCGCTCGGTCGAATTTGAATGCATTCATGTGCGCGTCTCTGAAAAAGGCGAAGGCGTTGAGGCCGCGGCGCGCGAAGCGCGCTATAAGGCGCTTGCCCGCTATGCTCTGAAGGAAGGCTTCGACGTCGTTGTAACGGCGCATCACGAGGACGATCGGATTGAAACGTTTCTTCTGCAGTGGATGCGCGGCGCAGGGCTCGACGGTCTGGCGGCTTTTCCGGAGGTGCGGGAACTGACGACGCCGTCGGCTGAGGATGCTCCGGCCGTTCAGGAGGGGCGTCTGGTGTTCCTTCTGCGGCCCTGGGCGGCGCTCCCGAGAAAGGACATTGAGCGCTATGTGCGCAACCGACGGATCAGCTACGTGAATGATCCGGACAACGAAAATCCCCGTTTTGCCCGCAACCGCGTGCGGCATGAGGTTATTCCGCTTCTGGAGTCCATCCGTCCGGGATTCCGAACGACGGCTGCACGCTCGGTGTCGCTCGTTGCGGAAGCGCTTGAGGTGCTCAAGAGCGTTGCCCGATCGGACCTTGAACGCTGCCGGTCGGAAGAGCGCCCCAAAGGCCTCTCCATCTTCCGCCTTCTGGAACTCATTCCGGCCCGTCAGGCCTGGTGCCTGCGCGCATGGCTCTCGGCGGAAGGCCTGAGGCCGATCTCGAAGGCGCGGCTTGAGGACATGCTTCGGCAGGTGCGTGAAACGCATTCCGACGCCTCCTTTGCCATCCGGCTTCAGGGGAAGGAAATCCGCCGCTGGGGGCCGGATCTGGTGGTCCGCAATGTCGTCACGAAGCGGCTCGCTGCGGACCAAAGTGCGGTCGTGAGAACTCAGGCCGGCGACATTGCACTCCCCGACTGGGGCGGCGTCATTGAAGTCATTCCCTGCAAGCCCGGAGAACCCGGCATTGCGCGCTCGAGGCTCATGGACCGCACGGCGCGGCTCGAAGCCCGCTCGAGCAGCGGTCAGACGAAGCTTCGTCTCTGGATGCTCCGGCCCGCGAAGCCCCTCAAGGACCTCTACAGCCAGGCCGGCATTCCGGCCTATGCCCGCGTCGATCTGCCCCGCCTCTGGCTTAACGGCGAGCTGCTCTTCGCGGCCGGCCTCGGCATGGACGTGCGGATGCAGGATGACCCGGACAAATTCCCTGATCGCGTGAAGCTGCGCTGGCACCCCGATCACTCGCTTTGGGATGACCGGGCCGTGCCCAATTACGCCGAACTCTCTCAGTCCGACCGCGTTAAGCGCGAGGAGCGCGTGCGCGAAGCCCAGAAGCGCCTCGCTTCGGCAAAGGAGTAGTCCTTCGTGGAAAGCCGGGCTGCTCAGGTGGAGATTCTGCGGTTCTGGGAAGAGATGGAGCTTCTCACGCCGGCGGATTTGCGCAGAAAGGACGCGGAAGGCACGTTCTGGAGCGAATGGCGCCCGGGACGGTTTTCCGGAAACGAGGCTGAAGCGGTCGCGCGCTGGCAGTCGATGAGGCTCCGCGCTGCCTACGAGTACCCGGCCAAGGTTCCGCACAGCATGCTCGAGGCGGATCTTCCTTTTTTCACCGTGTACCTCGGCATTGTGGAAAAACGCACGGTTTACGGGCAGCTCCTCCGGGAGTTCGGCGAGATTGAGGGGAGGGAGAGCGCCTCCGCACCTTTTGATCACCCGGCTTTTGCCGGGAGCGGCGAATCGATCTGGGGCGAAATGGGCGCGTCCTCCATTGCCGGGGCGGATCTGAGAGGACAAACCTATCTCGCCCGCTTTCAGCTCAACCCCTGGGGCAAATACATCGACGAAAGCTTTGAAGCGGCAGGCTTTTGCGGCGCTTTGAGGTACCTTCGCGCCGAAAAGGAGCGCCTCCGGGGATCCGACAACCTGAGGCTCGTGGAAGGGGCGCTGCTCCGATGCGAGCGCATGGCGCGCTGGATGGGCGCTGAGGTCGCCCGCGTCTGCGGCCTCACGCCCGAGGGCGCCCCGGGCCTTGCGGTCAAGGCCGAACGGATTGAGGGCGAGCCCGTGATGATTCGCCTTACAGACCCCCAGGAAAGTGCCGAACCCGTGCCCGAGGGCTTCATTTCAGAGCTCTCCGCCCAGCTTGCGCGCGGCGCAGGACTGCCTGAGGGACTTCCTTCAGCCGTGAGGACGACGCTTTCGCTTCCCTTGCGGCGCAATCCTCCCGAACCTGGTCCGCTCAGAAGCTTCTATCTCTCGGACATCCGTGCCGCCCGCGTGGCGCTCATGCATGCCGGAGCCGAATCCATAGAGGCTCCTGATATGAAAAAACTGCGGGAACTCGGTTCGAAGGAAGCGTCCCCTGCGTTGAGCGCTGCTGAGGCGATTCAAGGGAACAAGGCCCCGGAAGGCGCATTCGATCCGATTTCTCCGGAAGACCTCGAAGTGCTCCAGCCCGTGAGCGGACCGCTCGCGAGGCTGCTTACGCTCGGGAGCGGAAAAGGCGTCAGGCATACGGATCTTCTCAAGTCGCCTGCCGCCCTCTCAGAGCTCCTCAAGCCCGAGGGACTCCCCTCGGGGCGCTGGCCCGCAGACCCGTCGCATCACCTCTATCTCGCCCAGCAGGCGGCCGTCTCGGGCATCCTCCGGGCGGGCGGCGGCTTCGGACCGCTCGTTTCGGTGAACGGCCCTCCGGGCACAGGCAAAAGCTGGCTTCTGAGAGACGTCATTGCAGAGATCGTGACGCGGCGCGCAAGAAGGATTGCAGAGAAAGCGGCGTCAAGAGATGTTTTTGACTGGGAGCATCCCGTCGTCTGGGAGCTTTCGACGAACCGCCTCGATTCGCTCACGCCCATCCAGGCCGACATTGCGGCGGATTCGCTCATGGTTGTGGCCTCCAACAACAATGCGGCCATCCGCAACATTACGGATTCGCTTCCGCGGAGCTACGGCCTCAGGGATCCGAAGCCCGATCCGTCGACCGGCGGCACGAGGCCTGCTTTTTCCTACTGGCGCGACTGCGCGCTCGGCATGATGGCGCTTGCCGTCGAAATGAAGCCTCTGGCGAGGGGCGAGAAAAAGAAGCGGCTGCGGGCGGGCGAACATAATGGCGCTTCTGAGGTGGATGACCCCAATCTCTCCTTGGGGGATGAAGCCGCCGGATTCGGAGCCCTTTCGCGGGAAGAGCTGAAGAAGATTCCGGCCGCCAAGCGCCGTCAGATGCTGCGCGAAACGCTTCTGAAGCGCGTGAAGTCTCCTGAGGAGGTCTTGGGACTTTCCTCCGCGACGCTCGGGAGCCGGCGCAACTGCAGCCGGTTCGTGCAGGCCGTCATGGGGGTCGGCATGTCGAATCCCTTCGACTCGACGATTCAGCAGCAGATCGACGACGTGATTGATCAGCTCAAACTCATGCGGCGCCTCCCCGAGGAGGAGTGGCTGAGCGCCCGGAAGCGCTTTCGCGAGCTCGATGAAAAAGTGAGGGTCCGCCGGGAACGCATGGCGGAGCGCTGCCGCACGCACCGCGTCGTGCCGCAGGTCTTTTCGACGCCGCTCGCCGAGGACCCTTCGCAGCATAAGCTCACGCTCTGGGTGGACGAGGAGTTCGAGCGCCTGCGCTCGGAACTCTTTGAGGCGGCGATGGAGCTTCATGCGGCAACGCTTGTGGCTCAGGCGGACGCGGCAAAGAAAGGACTTCGCGCGGCGGCCGTCTATCTGCTCTCGGGGATGCCTCATTTTGAGTCGGGATCGGCGCGTCAGATTTTCGAATTCATTTCCTTCCTCATTCCCGTCATCTCAACGACGCTCGCAAGTGCAGGCCGACTTTTCGCACAGGTCGGCGCTTCGGAACTCGCCTGGGTCTTCATCGACGAAGCGAGTCAGGCGTCGCCTCAGGCCGCTGTCGGCATTCTCAACCGCGCCCGCCGTGCGGTGGTTTTAGGTGACCTGAGGCAGCTGATGCCGGTCGTCACCATGCCTGAACCCCTCGCGGAATTTCTGCGGGGCCGGCACCCCCTCGTTGATGCCGTCTGGTCGCCCATGAGGAGTTCGCTCCAGTCTCTCGCCGATGCCTCGATGGAGGCGGGCACGAGCATCCGCGACAGCGTCTCTCATGAGGACGTCTGGACGGGGCTCCCGCTTCGCACGCACCGGCGCTGCATCTCCCCCATGTTTGAAATCGCCAATGCCCTTTCCTATGCCGGGCAGATGGTGCAGATGACGCCCCGCATTGACGACGGCAGGCCGGCGCAGAGCTGCTGGTACGACATCGTCGGAAAGTCCTACGCGCCGCCCGTGAAGGTGTCGAAGAAGGGCAGAAAGTCCCGGGGCCCCGGGGGCGATCCCAAGATGATCCGCGAGGAGATGGCGTGGCTCAGAAAGCTCCTGAAGGATTTTCATGCCGACCGCATCAACCGCGGGCTGAGCCTCTTCGTGCTTTCCCCCTTCAGAGCCGTGGCCGAAGGAGCCGGGAGAATCATCCGCGAGCTCAGCCTCCGGGATTTCAATGCCCGTGCAGGTACGGTGCACACCTTTCAGGGTCAGGAAGCGGACGTCGTCATTCTGGTCCTCGGATCGATCCCGGGATCAAAGGGAAGGCGGCAGCGCCGCTGGGCATCCATGCCCGCCAATCTTCTCAATGTGGCCGTTACGCGCGCCCGGAGGGACCTCATCGTGATCGGCGACTGGGGAGAATGGACGCTTGAGCCGGCGATCAGCATCCTTGCCGGGGCGCTCCCGAGAAAAGTTCAATACATCGAGCCCGGCGACTATGCGTTCAATGCGGATCAGGAAGCCGTGAGGGAAGCGCTTGCCGGAAAGCTCTTTGGTTCAGAGATGCCGGCAAAGGCCTGAGGGGCATTTGCTAGTCGAATAAAATGTTATCAAACCTCCCATAACGCGCAGAATAGGAGGAGTAAAAATGACGCTTTGTTCGATTGGAGTCATTGCCCGACATTACGGCGTTTCGCCGAGTACTATCAGACGCTGGGTGGAGAAAGGCTTTATTCAGGCAGAAGGTCGAACCTTCGGCGGTCATCGAAGATTCAGGAAGCCTGCAGTTCAGTCTGCGGAAACAGCCGACCGAAAGATTGTCGGTTACGCCCGCGTTTCGTCGCACGATCAGAAATCAGACTTGCTGCGGCAGGCTGATCGACTGCGGGACGCCGGCTGCGACGAAGTGATTTCCGACATCGGTTCCGGCCTCAACTGCAGAAAGCCCGGTCTGAGAAGACTCCTGCGGATGCTTCTCGACAACCGCATTGAGAAGCTGCTGGTTCTCCACGAAGACCGCCTTCTGCGATTCGGCGTGCCCCTTGTTCGCTTTCTCTGCGGTCGGGTGAATACGGAATTTCTCGTCGTTGAAGCCGTGACGCCCGTGTCCTTTGAAGCAGAGCTCGCCCGGGATGTGGTGACGCTTATGACGGTTTTCTGCGCCCGTCTCTACGGGCGGCGAGGAAGACGCAAAGGTTCATCGCTTAATTTGCAAGCGATGGGATAAAATTTATTTCCTTAAATATCAATAAATTAACTGAAATTTAAGGGTTTTGTGCTTCGGTGCGACACAGACTGACGTATGCTGTGTGCAATATGCGGGGAAAGCTTTTGCATTCTACATGATTTCCCCATGCACCTCGATCCACTTCGTCCATCCGAGCCCGATCCTCACATCATCGACAGCGATCGCATTGAAGCGCTTGTGGTCGACAACAGTGAGAATTCCGTGCGCACCATCATTCGCCTTATCGATGTTGAGAAGCTCGGCAGCTTTGAGCGCGAGGAGCTCGACAAGCTCCGTCGTGCGTTCGGCAAGGAGCGCGCGCGTTTCATTCAGCTCCTTCGGATGCGGGAACATCGCAGGAACTGCTGCGGCACGGGCTACCGCAGGATCAGAGACGCCATCGTGAAGGAAGACCGCATGGACAAGAATGCGGGCGTTGACGTGCAGGCGAAGCATTCCGGCCTGCAGGCGAGGCACTGGAAGATGGCGCTCCAGTCGGCAGCGATCGTCGTCTCGAACTACTGGCGTCTGGCGCAGGCGAACGCCAAATCCGTTATTTTTGCCAAAGAGTGGACGAAGGACCTCAATGATGTGGAGCGCTTTTACATCCACATGATGCTTTCGAGGCTGCGCCCGGAATTCTTTGAGCTCATTGACGGCAAAAATCCGCACTTTGAGAGATTCCGGATGGAGGAAATCCGCGATCTGCCGAAACTCTGCCTGAGGATCCGCCGGACGGTGAGGAGAGCCTTGGGCAGCTTCCCTAGCCCGGGCCGGTCCGTCAACGTGTGGTTCGACCAGTCCTGCTACAAGGTGCAGAACGAAAACGGCGTCGAGTGCGTCTACCTGACGAGCATGACGAAGGGGAAGCGCATCCGCGTTGAGCTGAAGGGCATCGGCAAAGTAGGAAGCGTCATTCACCTTCTTTTCAGGAGTGACGGGAAGCTTGAGCTCCATGTCATGGAGCCTCTGAAAAAGAAGGCGCTTGAAAATGTGCCGGCCGTTCCCGAGGAAAAGTACTACTCCCGGGCTTAATGACATGGACCACCCACTGCATCGAACCCGTTCGAGCGAATGGGCGCGACAATAGGTGTATCTACCTCTAATACCGCAGGAGGCCATGCCATGACAAAGAAGCATACGCAAACGACGCTTGATGTTTCCATCGAATATTCCGCGATCGGGCTGGACCTCGCCAAATACGACGTTTCCTTGGCAGCGGTGACGCTCAACGAGGGAGAAATTATTTGTATCGACCGCGTGACTTATGCTGAGCTCTATGAGCTTGCCGACAAGCTCTCCCCGACGCTGTTTGCAGTTGAACCGTGCTGCGGCTACTCGCAGCTTGCCCTTGAGCTCGAGGCTCGCGGCCATGAGATGCGCGTTATCAACGGCAAAGTCGTCAAGATGTGGATCGACACGCATATGTCGGGCCAGAAAACCGACATCAACGATGCGCTCGCGCTTGCCCGGCTGACGGCCGATCCGGATCTTCGGCCTATTCGCGCGAAATCTCTCGAAGAATGCCGCATTATGACGGTGCAGGGCGTGCGTCAGCAGCTGATCGGACAACGTACGAAGACGCTCGTCAGCTTCAAGGGCTTTGCCCAGACCTGGGGAATCCACATGCCTGCCGGCAGGCGCAATCTCAAAAAGATGCGTGAAGCCGTGGAAGCTAAGGCAGACATGATGGGCGACGCAGCTGTCTCTGCTCTGACGACGATGCTTGACCGCGTGAAGACGCTCGATGATCAAATTCATCAGCTCGACAAGGACCTTGAAGCACTGGTCAGCGCCAATGCCAACGGCAGGCTGCTGAAGAGCGTCATGGGCGTCGGCACTCAGATCGCCGCCCGCTTCATTACGGTTGTCGGCGATGTAAAACGGTTTGAAACGTCACGCTCGCTTGTTGCCTACATCGGATGCGTGCCGAAAAATTACATTACGGGGCATGTGAATAAGCCCAGACAAAAGAAGAGCTCTGCTCCCGACCTGAGCAGCAAGGGCCAGGGGCGAATCAGCCGCCGCGGCGACAAATTGCTGAGATCCCTGCTGATGCAGGGTGCGGCCTGCATCTACATGCAGTACTGCAAGAGGCAGCTGCCCGACTGCCAGCTCACAAAGTGGATTGACAAGCAGCTGGCGGTGAGGAAGCCCTACGGCAAGATCATGGTGTCGCTGGCGGCGAAACTCATCCGGATCGCATGGGCGGTGCTCACCTACGGCAAAAAGTTCGACATCCACAGAGCGGGCGTCCCCCGCTCGGTGCTGGCGGCGATGGCCGTTCAACCCAGCAATGAGGCTGCCGCTGCAGCATGAGGCATCGGCAATTCCATAACTAATCGCGTGAAATGAGAAACCCTTTTCTGTAAGGCTTGTCCGACAGCTATTCATGTCGAATTGCACTTGATGCATGTGGCTTTTTATTGGCAAGGACAAGACTTCTGATGAGTTCATTTTGGCCATGGCATGCAAGCATGCCGACAGGCCTGAGAGATTAACGGAAGCGGCCTCTCTCGTTGATGCGTGATTACTGGGACTGGAATACTGCCGGCAACAACCAAAATGACATAACACGGATTAGCCGATGTAGGGTCGCTAAGTCCGAATGCGGGCTGCGCTTCGCTTGTCGCATTCGCACATAGCGACATTGTATCGGCGGAGGTCCTGTAAAGCGGCTTACGCGGCATATCCTCAACTTCCAGAACCGCATGACTCTCGTTCAAGATCCAGCAGGATTTTGATCATTACTACCGAAAAAACTTAAAAAATTTCATTGCGTCGCCGGCGCTTTTCTTGTACACTCGAGAGTAATATATTACTCTCGCAATTTAACTTCGAATGTTCCTGAATTTCACGGTCCCGATACCCAGGCTCAAAGGAAAAATCAGTCGGCAAGGCACTAAGAGCGGAACGTACATCCACTACGTTCTGGAGCGCAGCTACGACCCGAAAAAGAAGCACACGGTGCCCAAGCGTGTGCTAATCGGAAAATGCGTTGGTGAAACCGAGACCATGGTTCCGAATGAAAATTTCCTGGTCTTTTTCCCTGATGCCGTTCTCCCAGAAGTCCGGGAGAGCGCCAGGCGCTGCAGCACGCTGATGGCCGGCAGCTACATCGTCATAGCAAACATCGTGCAGACGTACGGCCTCGGCAAAATGCTCCAGAAGCATTTCCTTGATCGAGCTGGGCTGGTGCTGGATCTGGCCGCCTACATGATCATTGAGGAAAGGAATCAAGGGCAGTACTACCCGGACTACGCATATCGACATCCGCTCTTCTCGAAAGACATGCGGATTGCGAGCGACGCCGCCATCTCGAGCTTCCTCGCCAACGTCAGCCCGGACCAAATTTCAGGCTTTCTGAACGACTGGAACGCAAAGCGCGATCATCGCTCACGGATCTACATTTCCTATGATTCAACTAATAAGAACTGCCAGGCGGGAGATGTTGATTTTGTTGAATTCGGCAAGGCCAAAGTCGATCAGGGATGCCCGATTTTTAATCTTGCCGTCGCCTACGACAAAACCAATCAGGTGCCGTTGTTCTATGAATGCTACCCTGGCTCCATTAATGACGTCAGTCAGTTCAAATTCCTTGTAGACAAGGCAATTGCGTACAACTACAAGCGTATTGGCTTCATCATCGACCGAGGTTATTTCTGCAAGATCAACATCGACTACATGGATGCGAATAACTTTGAGTTCATCATGATGGTTAAGGGCTGCAAGGCACTTGTGGCCGAATTGGTCGACAGGCTCCACGGCACTTTCGAAAATCGCGTCGACGCCTCCCTGCGCGAGCATTGCATCAGCGGCACAACGGAAAAAATGAAGATTTTTCCGGAAGACTCACGGGAGCGCTACTTTCATGTCTTCTTTAACCCCATGAAGATGGCGACGGAGCGGCGCGATATAGAAAACGCGCTGACGCAGATGCAGAAGAACTTCGACCAGTGGGTCGGCCGTGAAGTGGAGTTCGGATCCCCGCATACAGATTACTTCCAGTGTCACTACGACGAAAAAGGCCGCTTCCTTTTTGCCGAAGAGAAGAAGAGCATCATCGAGCATGCTTATTCGAGATGCGGATATTTCTGCATCATTACCTCCGAGAAAATGAGCGCCAGAGACGCTTATCTGCAGTACCGAGGCCGCGACGCCTCAGAGAAGCTCTTCAGCGCAGACAAATCATTCCTGGGCAGCAAGAGCATGCGGGTACACTCCGCAGAAGCCGTAAGAGCCAAGATTTTTATTGAATTTATTGCTCTCATTATTCGACAGAGGCTCTACAACCTCCTGAAGGATGAGATGCTCCGCCTGCCGACAAAGAGGAACTACATGACGGTTCCTGCGGCGATCCGGGAACTGGAGACAATCGAGCTGGTGAGAATCAATGACGGCAGATATCAGCTTGACCACGCAATCACGAGGACGCAGGAAATCATCCTGAAATCCTTTGGCATGACGAAGGACAAGGTTATGTCGCAGGCCGCCGCCATCTCTGCCGCGCTTGCCGGAAAGAAAGACAGCATGGAGGACGTCGAGGATCTGGAACCGATTGGCGAGGAGGAGAATGAAGATGCCGAAGCGTAAGTCGCTGGCTTCGATTGAGAAGCAGATCAAACTGACTCAGCAGCGGTTGCTGAAGGTCAAAACACGTTACGAGAAGCTCGGGGTAAAGCTCATCGAACTCAACAAGGAAAAGACGCTGCGGCAGGCCGAAGTGATTGCGGAAGCCATGGCTCGAAGCGGTAAGACCATGGAGGAACTCATGACCTTTTTAAGCCGCTGACTGACCGTCCGAAGTCGCGAGAGTAATAAACGGCTGGAAGTTCAGGCATATGCTCCGCTCGGCCTGAAGGCCGTGCTCGCTATTCCACGACCGCTTGACAGGAATAGGCTCAGTGCCTGAAGGCACCAGGCCAGCAATGCCGCCAGCTGCCGCTATAAGGCGCTCGACTAACTCACTGCCCGCAGCTTCGCTCCTGAGCTCGCGCGTTACCGTACTTGGAGCTTGACAAACGTGGGTGGTCCAGAGATTCGACATGGGCCTTACAGAAGTCTTCACGGACGATGAAGGGAATCACTACGGGGAAAACCTCGGGGAGCTGCTCTCGAAGTTTGCTGAGACGCTCAACCGGAAACTCACGGCAAGGAATCGACTGCAGTCGCTCGCCCGGAACACGACAAGCAAGCGCAAGCGCCGCAACATTCTGCGATTCAATCTGGGAAGCGATCGTTTTGATGCGCTCAAAGCCCGGATGAAGGCTCAGATCCGATGCTGCATCAATCATGCCCTGAACGAAATGTTCAAGAAGGCACCGGCTGATGCATACATCGTCGAGGAGCTGAGCGCTAATTTCCTTCAGGATAAAAAATGTCCTAAACGCGTGAAGCGCCTGCTGTCGGGTTGGGTCCGGGGCATCATCGGCGAACGGCTTGCCTTCAAGGCGGCCGAACGCCAGGTGAAGCTTGTGAAGGTAGCGAGTTCCTATTCGAGCCAAACATGCCCGGAATGCCTACTGGCTCACCGGGAGAACAGAAATGGCGACAAATTCAAGTGCAGACATTGCGGTGCTGTCTACCAATCAGACCATGCAGCAGCGCTTACCTTGCTTCTCCGAGTGGGAAGAGGAACCTGGCCCGGGAAGATGACGAAGGAACAGGCCTGGGAGCTTTCCCGCCGGGAGTATGAGGAGTGCTGCCGCTTAAGAGGCGTGGAGCCGCTCGAGGATCCTCATAAATCCAGAAAGAAGGTGAAGAAGGCTGGCGTTGCGAAGTGAAGCGCCTGACTCTAAGTTTTTAAGCAGAAGCCGGAAACCAAAATGAATGAAAAAACAATACTGAAGACCGGGAAACCGCCGGATATGCAGTAAGAAACCGTCAATCCCGGCGGTCATGCGATCCGAAGCAGGCATGAGGAACTGAGAGTGCGTATGGATGAGAGAGCAGCGCACGTAATGATCGCTTCTTCAGCCAGCCAGGAAGCACGCCGGGAAATACAAGCGCTTTTAGAGCGGCAGCCCGGGCCATTTCAGACTTTGTTCCCAAAGCGGGGCAGAGGAAGAAATTGAGCAAGAGCTGCTGACCGTTACGGCGCTGACAGCCCTGATCCATTCGCTCAGTCCACGGATCAGAGAGCTGAACAAAGGAACCACCCCGGTAAAATTGGTGGATTCCAGCTAACGGCCTCTCAAAAAGAGAAAAGCCGCCCGGAGAATCGAATTCCCGTCGGACGGCCTTTTTGAGAGAGAGGCAGAGCTCATCCAAAAATCTTCATGTAGATCCAGCCGGGGATGCCCCAGATGGCGAGAAAGACGATCGCCATGGCAAGGAGCTGTACTGCGTGACTGCCGCCCGACATGGAGAGAACGGCGGGGCCGATATTGTCCCAGACCTTGAAGAGAAGGATGAAGGACGCAACCGCCCAGATCAGGGCGAGAACAATCGTAATGAAGGTAAACATTCTGAATTCACCTGACTTGAAAAGAGCTGGCGGAAAATTTCGGGTTGTTTCGGGCAATGTTAATCTTTCCCAATTAAGTCCGTCTTACAAGCTTCATTCGCTCTATGACAACCTACGACGTCATCATCCCTGAGGGCCATGTCATCCTGCGCGACCGCGCTACCGGAAGGGAGCTCCGGCTCTCGGCCGCAGAGGGGCCGCTTTGTCTCGGGAGTGCGGAATTCTCCTTTTCGCTTGATCTGAAGCCTTTTGAAGAGAAGGGAAATAAAGCGTCTGAAGGTCCGGGAGAAAGCGCCGGCGCGCTGCCCCAGGCGCTTCCCGACGAAATCGCTGCGGCACTTGAGCGATTCCGCCGGCCCGCACCGGGGAGCGGGCCCGAGACGGAGCTCCCGTTTCTTTCGCCGGCCGAGAACCTGGAGCCGAAAGGAGCGGACGAAAAGGACCCGCAGCCGGCGCTGAGAGCGCTCGACGCTCCGCTCGAATCTCTGACCGAAAGCGAATTCGAGAAGACGCTAGAAAGCCTTGTCCGGGCGCGCGACGAGGCAGCGCGCGAAGCGGAATTCCTCGAGGAAATCGAAGCTGATCCGGAGGACATTGCAGAGCTTCGGGCGCACAAAAGCGCGCTCGACGAACGCTTCGCCCGCGTTGCAAAGCGCTTTGACGCCTGGCGGGAACTCCAGAAGCGGCTCGACGAAGAGCGCGGCCTTCTTTAATGAATCGCCGTAAGAATCATCATCCAGATGGGAAGGGCAATGGAAGCGAGAAGCGTGGTTGAGGCAACGGACGTCGTCGCAAACTCCACGTCGGCGTGGTGATAGCGCGCAAGCACGGCGATCTGCGTGATGCAGGGAAGCGCTGCCTGAATCACGTACACCTTGGCGAAAAGTTCCGGTACGGGCAGAAGCATCGTGAGGCCGAGGCATACCAGGGGACTCACGAGGAAGCGCCCGAAGAGGACGAGCATCAGGTCCTTGGAGAACCTGATGTTGCGGATCCCGATTGTATGGATCATGAGGCCGATGAAGATGAGCGCGAGAGGCGTCGTGATGCCGCCCATGTATTTCGCTGCCGCCATCACGGGCTCGGGGAACTTGAGGTCCAGAAGGAGCAGGATGATGGCAAGGAGGAACCCGCAGAGTGGCGGCGAAAAGACGCGTTTCACGGTAGCGAGCGAAAGCACCTTCGGGGCTTCCCGGTGTTCGCTCTTCACGCCGTCCATGGCCTCAAGATAGTTCCCCATTGTCCAGAAGAAGGTCGTGTTCGCGAAGAAATAGAGGAGCGTCGGGATGACGGCTTCCTCGCCGAAGAGCGCGATGGAAACCGGCAGTCCGATGAACATGTTGTTCGAGGCGGTATAGGCCGAGGAGAAGATTCCGGAATGCGTGTTCGTCACGTGTCCCATGCGGACGACGAGGCGGCTAGTAAAGAAGACGAACCACATGGAGATGAAGGGAATCACCATGGGGCCGGCGAGCGAAATCAGCTCGTCGTGCGTGAGGCGCTCCGAGACGCTTGCAAAAAGGTAGCAGGGAAGCGAGAGGAAGGTGACCAGCCGGGCAATCAGCTGCGTCGCCGTCTGGTCGTACCAGCCCTTCGAGGCTGTCCAGTACCCCGCTCCGGCGAGGAGCCCCATGATGATGACGCAGTTGATGGATTTGAGGAATGCTTCAAGCATGACCGGAGACTATCGAACAAAGAGGAATTCTGAAATTCTATGCCCCGGGAGCCCGGCGAAAGCGGCGCCGGGTTATTCATCCAATTGAATGGCGTTGCCCTGAGCATTCTCGAGCCTCATGCGGCGGCTGAGCCACAGGGAGAGAAGAACGAGGAGCAAGCCCGAGGACAGAAAGATGATGGAGACGCAGAGCCGTGCGTCAGCCATCGCAGTAAACGGCGCGATGATGCCTCCGCCGACAAAAGTGACGGATCCGAGAATTGCAGCGGCAAAGCCCGCCCGGGCGCGATGCAGCGTGAGCGCTGCGGTCATGGCTGCAGGGAGCGTCAGGCCGAGCGAAGCCAGCACGAGAACGTAGCAGAGGATGGTTGGAAAAATGGAGGCTTGAAGTGCAAAGCCGAGTGCGAGAAGAAGGCTGGAGAAAAGTATCCCGGCTGCACCGAGGAAGATTGCCTTCAGGGGGCTCGCCAGCCGACCGGAGACCGCGGCGCCCACCGTGATGGCAAGCGCCATGCCGCCGAAAGCGAGACCATAGAGCTCGGGGGAGAGGCCGAAATGCTCGCGGAAGATGAATGGCGAGGATGAGATGTGGCCGAAAAGGACGCAGGAAGCAAGGAATTGCTGAAGGACGATCGCAATGAATATCGGATCGGAAAAGAGGATGGAGGCGCTTTTGCGTACGCTTTCGGGCGTACGGTCTTTCGTTTTCAGATTTTGTCTGCGGGGAAGGGTTTCCTTAAGCGCAAAGACCGTGAGAGCAAGGAGCACGAGGCCGGCCGCGAACATAAGCCAGAAGATCCCTCGCCAGCCTGCAAAATCCGCAATGAGCGCGCCGAGGAGCGGTGCAGTTACGGGCGCAATGCCCTGGATGGATCCCATGACGCCCATGAAGCTCCCGAGCTCTCGCCCCGTATAGCGGTCTGCGGCAACGGAGCGCGACATCACAATGGCGCCGGAGGCGCCGAGCCCTTCCAGAAAGCGCATGACAAGAAAGATTTCAATCGTCGGCGCCGCTGCGGCAAAAGCCGTTGAGACGGCAAAAACGAGAAGACACCCGGCGAGCGGCTTCTTTCTTCCCGACTGGTCGGAAAGCGGGCCCACGAGAAGCTGTCCGATGGCGAGTCCCCACATTGTTGTTGAAAGGCCAAGCTGCACGGCAGATGGCGCCGCACCAAAGTCCCGGGTTTGTTCCGGGAACGTAGGCAGGTAGAAATCGGTGACGAACGGGCCGAACGCAGCGAGTGCTGCGAGGAAAATCAGGAGAAAGAGGCGGCTGTTCTGTTGGTCTGTCATGGAAGAAGGCGTGAGCGGCAAGAAATAAGTTTCCCCATCGGGAAAACGCGATTCTAAAAAGTTTTTTCTGCTCTTTAGTGCTGCCGGAGTTTGCCGCAGACGAATTCTTGGATTAGAGTTCAGTTCCTCTGATAGTTACCGCTTACAAACAATGACCACGATCTTTGATGCTGCTTCCAATTCGACCCCGGGCAATGCCGACCGTCCGACGGTGCGCGTGCCGAGATCCGGACGCGTGAAGAAGAACCGCCGCGCCGACATTCTGCAGACGCTCGCGCAGCTCCTCGAGGACCCGCACTGCGACCGCATCACCACGGCTCAGATTGCAAAGAAGCTTGACCTTTCGGAGGCGGCGCTCTACCGCAGCTTCCCCTCAAAGGGAGCGATGTTCGATGCGCTGATTGAGTTCTGCGAAACGAGTCTTCTCGAACTCTTCGGGCGCATTCGTGAGGATCAGTCGCTCAAGGCAACCGGCCGCATTCAGGTGATGGTGACGGTGCTCCTCGACTTTGCGGACGCAAATCGCGGACTCGCGCGCGTCATGACCGGACAGGTCCTCATGAAGGAGGATCCGAGGCTCATCGAACGCATGACGCATCTCGTCGACAAGCTTGAAATGGGGATCAGGCAGACCTACCGCGACGCCGTGATGGCGCGCGAGCTGCCGGCAGACTTCAACGCCGACGCGCACGCAAATCTCGTCATCAACTGGGTGCTCGGACGGTGGCTGAGGTTTGTGATGACGGGCTTCAAGGTGCGGCCCAACGGCGTGAGCCCGGTCGCCATGGCGCCCTTTTTCGTCTGACGATTTTTGGGGAGGTTCCGGAAGATGTCTTTTTCGATCTGGCTTGCCTTTGCGGGCGCGAGTTTTCTGCTCGCGATTGCTCCGGGTCCTGACAATCTCTTCGTGCTTACGCAGTCGGCCGTTCACGGCGTGCGCGCCGGCGTCATCGTGGTGCTCGGACTCTGCACGGGTCTGATTCTTCAGACGATTGCTGCCGCACTCGGACTTGCGGCGGTGGTGGCTGCGGCTCCGGCGCTCTTCTGGGCCATCAAGTGCCTCGGCGCCGCCTATCTCCTCTACCTTGCCTTCATGGCCTGGACGCACGCAAAGGACGGCGCTCAAGGGCGCGGAGCGGTATCGCTCTCGCCCCTCGCTCTCTGGCGGCGCGGCGTCATCATGAACATCACGAACCCGAAGGTGCTCATCTTCTTCCTTGCCTTTTTTCCGCAGTTCGTGCCGGAGGGGGTTACGGGAATGAGGCTCGTCATTCAGATGGTGATTCAGGGCGTTACCTTCATTGCGGCGACGCTCATCGTCTTCCTGGGCATCGCCTGGGGTGCGGGAACGCTTGCCGACCGGCTGAGAAGTCCGCGGTTTCAGGAGGCGCTCAACCGCATTTCAGCGGTGATCTTCCTGGGGCTCGCGGTCTTCACATTGATCCCCTGACCGCATCGACTCCTCAAAGGGAGACGTTCTCAAAAAGCACAAAGCCCGCCTGATGAAAGGCGGGCTTTGCGGCTTTCAGGTGAATGCCGATCCTTCGGACATCACGCTTTTCTTTGGCGATCCAGACCGAGCTCGGACATGATCGTTGCAGAAATTTCCTCAATCGACTTGGTGGTCGAATTGAGCCAGCGGATGCCTTCGCGGTGCATCAGCTCCTCGGCATCACGGATTTCCATGCGGCAGTTTTCGATGCTCGCGTAGCGGCTGCCGGGGCGGCGTTCGTTGCGGATTTCGGACAGTCTTTCAGGCGCAATGGAAAGGCCGAAAAGCTTGTTTCTAAGGGGAAGAAGCGCTTCCGGGAGCGACCCGCGGTCGAAATCCTCCGGAATGAGCGGATAGTTGGCGACCTTGATGCCGAACTGCATGGCGAGGAAGAGCGAGGTCGGCGTTTTGCCGGAACGCGACACGCCGACCAGAATCACGTCGGCATCGTCGAGTCCGCGGTTCGTCTGTCCGTCGTCGTGCTGCAGGGTGTAGTCGATGGCGGCAATTCGGCGCTGATATTTTTCGTCGTCGCGGATGCGGTGGGTCTGACCAATGCTGTGGGCGCTCTTCATGCCGAGCTCGGTTTCGAGCGGTCCCACGAACTTGCGGAAGAGGTCGATGATGTGGCCGGAAACCATTTCGTTGAAGCTTCTCATGATTTCGGGCTCAACGAAGGTCGTGAAGATGATGGGCCTCAGACCGTCCTCTTTTTCAACGGCATTGATGCGGCGCGCGGTGTCGATGGCTTTTTCCATCGTGTCGACGAAGGGAATGCGCGTCTGGTGGTAGTGCAGATCAGGGAACTGCGTGAGGATCGAATGCGCAAGCGTTTCGGCGGTAATGGCCGTGCCGTCGCTCACGATGAATACCTGGCGGGTCTTCTCGGCTTTCTGCGGATCGAGTTCCTGATCGGTCATGTGGAAACTCCTGGCACTTTATGAAAAAGGCGCGGCCGCAAGAAAGTAGAAGGGGCCGCAGCGCTGGTGAAATGGAAAAAAGAGAATTTTAGACGCTTCCGCAGTGGGTTGTTTTTGTCACAAATGCGTCAAAAATTCTGCCTTTCGACGCCTCTCTGCACGTCTATAGGGAATTCCGGGTATGGAAAAGCCCTTAAAGCGGTTAGAATGCGCCTGTTTTTCCAAACTCGACCCCGCCCTGAAGCCCACGGGCGGGACCATCCAGAGGATAAAAATGGTACAGGGTCGCTACGTTTTCCCCTTCAGCCAGCTTCGCATGACGGACGTTGATCGCGTCGGCGGCAAGAACGCCTCGCTCGGCGAGCTGCTCAGCCAGCTTACGAGCGCCGGCATCCGCGTTCCCGACGGCTTCGCCACGACGGCTGAGGCCTTCCGCCTCTTCCTGCGCGAAGGCGGTCTTGAGGACCGTATTCATGAACGCCTCAAGACGCTCAATGTTGATGATGTGAAGGCGCTTGCCGCTGCCGGTGCGGAAATCCGCGGCTGGATCGAAAATGCGCCTTTCCCGGCTGAGCTCGAAAAGGAAATCCGCGAATTCTACGAGTGGCTGCGCGACGGCCGCGACATTTCCGTCGCCGTGCGCTCGTCGGCCACTGCGGAAGATCTTCCGGACGCTTCTTTTGCCGGCCAGCAGGAAACCGTGCTCAATGTGAACGGCATTGATGCTGTTCTCCGTCACATGAAGGAAGTCTTCGCTTCCCTCTACAACGACCGTGCCATTTCGTACCGCGTTCACAAGGGCTTCACGCACGCTGAAGTCGCGCTTTCCGCGGGCGTTCAGCGCATGTGCCGCTCCGACAAGGGCGCTGCCGGCGTGATGTTCACGCTCGATACGGAATCGGGCTTCGACAAGGTGGTCTTCATTACCGCTTCCTACGGCCTCGGCGAGACGGTCGTGCAGGGCGCGGTGAACCCCGACGAGTTCTACGTCTTCAAGCCCACGCTCGACGAAGGCAAGTTCCCGATCATCCGCAAGTCGCTCGGCTCGAAGCTGAGCCGCATGGAATTCGAAACCGACGCCTCGACGGGCCGCACGGTCCGTACGGTCGATGTTTCGCCTGAAGACCGCCGCAAGTTTGCGATCACCGACGACGACGTGATCGAGCTCGCGAAGTTCGCCCGCATCATCGAGAAGCACTACGGCCGCCCGATGGACATTGAGTGGGGCAAGGACGGTACCGACGGCAAGATCTACATCCTTCAGGCGCGTCCTGAAACGGTGAAGTCGCAGCAGAAGAGCGTTGAGGTCCAGGTCAAGTATTCGCTCGGCTCCAAGGGGCGTCTCCTTGCGCAGGGCCGCGCCATTGGTCAGAAGATCGGCCAGGGCGAAGTCCGCGTCGTTCAGAGCGCGGCTGAAATGGATCGCGTGCAGCCGGGCGACGTGCTCGTCACCGACATGACCGACCCCAACTGGGAGCCGGTGATGAAGCGTGCAAGCGCCATCGTCACGAACCGCGGCGGCCGCACCTGCCACGCCGCCATCATTGCGCGCGAACTCGGCATTCCGGCGGTTGTCGGCTGCGGCGACGCGACCGAACGCATCATGGAAGGCGACAAGGTCACGGTCTCCTGCGCTGAAGGCGATACGGGCAACATCTACGAAGGGCTTCTTCAGATCAATACCGAAGAAGTCACCCGCGGCGCGCTTCCCGACATCCCCGTCAAGATCATGATGAATGTCGGCAACCCGCAGCTCGCCTTCGACTTCCAGTCGATTCCGAACAAGGGCGTGGGCCTTGCCCGTCTTGAGTTCATCATCAACAACAACATCGGCATCCATCCGAAGGTCGTGCTCGAGTACCCGAACGTTCCGGGCGAACTCCGCGACGCCGTCGAGCGCCTCTCCGCGGGCTATCCTTCCGCCAAGGCGTTCTACGAGCGCAAGATTGCCGAAGGCGTTGCGACCATTGCCGCCGCCTTCTATCCGAAGAAGGTCATCGTTCGTCTCTCCGACTTCAAGAGCAACGAGTACAGAAAGCTGATCGGCGGCGTCAATTACGAACCCGTGGAAGAAAATCCGATGCTCGGCTTCCGCGGCGCCTCGCGCTACATCGCCAATCAGTTTGCCGAATGCTTCGCGATGGAATGCCGCGCGATGAAGTTCGTGCGCGATGAGATGGGTCTGACGAACGTCGAGCTCATGATTCCTTTCGTGCGTACGGTTGATGAAGCCCGCCGCGTGACGGAAATCATGGAAAGCCACGGCCTCAAGCGCGGCGTGAACGGCCTTCGCCTCAACATGATGTGCGAAATCCCGAGCAACGCGCTCCTGGCCGACCAGTTCCTCGAATACTTCGACGGCTTCTCGATCGGTTCGAACGACATGACGCAGCTCGCGCTCGGCCTCGACCGCGACTCCGGCCTTGTTGCCGCCACGTTTGATGAACGCAACGATGCCGTGAAGGCGCTGCTCTCGATGGCAATCCGCGCCTGCCGCGCCAAGGGCAAGTACGTCGGCATCTGCGGTCAGGGACCGTCCGACCACGCCGATCTCGCCAAGTGGCTGATGGATGAGGGCATTGAGTCCATTTCGCTCAATCCCGACACGGTCGTCGATACCTGGCGCCGTCTCGCCTCCGGCCGCTGCTGATGAAGCTTGAGGGGCTGCTTTTCTGAAGAGCTGCCCCAACGCTTCGGCACTCAAAAAACCTCTTCGGGCTCAGTGTCCGGAGAGGTTTTTTTTATGCGCTTCGCATCACCACGAAGTTTGTGAAATTTGCTTGCAACTTGGGCCGGTGCTGCTGAGAAGTCTCTCTCCGGGTGCTGCCCGGGCACGTGATAGACTGAATCGCATAATGAGATCCTCGGGAAAACTTTTTTCTTTTCTCCCCGAAGCGGAATCAAGGAGTCCTCAGTGATATCAATTTCTCCAACGATTGCCTGGTTCATCGCGGCAGCGCTGGTGCTCGCCATAGAGCTCTTCCTCACAACGGCATATCTGCTGGCTGTGAGCCTGGGTCTTGCTGCAGGGGCAATAGCTGCCTGGGCGGGACTTGATTTTTCCGGACAGATTCTGGCTTGCGCCGCAGCTGTTGCGCTCGGCTGCGTGGCCGTCCTTATTTACAAAAAGAAAGTCTCCGGCAGAAAGGATGATTCCATGCGGCTGCAGAATCTCGATGAAGGGCGGCTCGTGCGCGTCGCTTCCGTCGGCTCCGACGGTCTTGCAGTCGTTACCTACCGGGGAGCCACGTGGATCGCGCGTCCCGGTTCAGCTTCGAACCTTACGCCCGGCGTCTGGACGATTGAGAGCGTTGACGGCACGCAGCTCGTTCTCGGAGAACGACGCGGCGGCTGACTGACTTTCGACGCGGCTCTTAGCCGAGAAACCTCTCCTTTTCAAATTTTTCTTTACTTCCTGCGCCATCATGCTGATTGACTTTCCTGTGAGCGGCTTCTTCATCTTCACGCTTGTTCTCGTCCTGCTTGCCATTCTCTTCGCAAGTCAGGGCATTAAGGTCGTGCCTCAGCAGACCGCATGGGTGGTTGAGCGTCTCGGCAAATTCCATGCAGTGCTCTCGCCCGGCCTGAATTTCATCATCCCGTTCGTCGATCGGGTTGCCTATCGTCATTCCCTGAAGGAAATTCCGCTCGATACGCCGAGTCAGGTCTGCATTACGCGCGACAACACCCAGCTCACGGTCGACGGCGTGCTCTTCTTTCAGGTGACCGATCCCCAGAGGGCAAGCTACGGCACCTCCAACTACATCATCGCCATTACGCAGCTCGCGCAGACGACGCTCAGAAGCGTGATCGGCAAGATGGAGCTCGACAAGACTTTTGAAGAGCGCGATCTCATCAATAAGTCCGTTGTGTCCTCGATCGATGAAGCTGCGCTCAACTGGGGCGTCAAGGTGCTTCGATATGAAATCAAGGATTTGACGCCGCCCGCAGTGATCCTTCAGGCCATGCAGCAGCAGATTACGGCTGAGCGCGAAAAGCGCGCCGTGGTCGCGGCTTCGGAAGGCCGCAAGCTCGAGCAGATCAATCTGGCTACGGGCGCGAGAGAGGCGGCGATTGCTCAGTCCGAGGGCGAAAAGCAGGCGGAGATCAACAAGGCCGAAGGTCAGGCAGCCGCAACGATTGCGCTCGCCAACGCCACTGCAGAGGCGCTTGAGCGCATCGCTGCAGCAACGCAGAAGGAAGGCGGCCTCACGGCGGTCAACCTTCAGGTGGCTGAAAAGTATGTCGCGGCGTTCAGCGAGCTTGCGCGCACGAACAACACGCTGATTGTTCCGGGGAACATGTCCGACATGAGCACGCTGATTGCGTCCGCAATGAAGATTGTCGACACTTCCCGGGGTGCTCAGGCGTCTCTGCCGAAATCAAAGTAACCGGACGAGCCGCCAAAAAAACCGCCGATTTCTGCAATGCAGGAACCGGCGGTATTTTTTAGGGTTCACTCGACTTCAGGCGCGTCCGGACATTCGACAGCGGGTCCGGATGCCTGAAGGCGTGAATCAGAAGCGGAAGTCTCTGTGTGCTGTGTCGCAGGGCATTTTAGGGTAGTCAGTTGTTTTGTCCCACAGACTGTCCCACGGCGAGCATTATTCAGCGGGAAAGGCGTCCGAAACACCCCCGCCGAGGCGGGGAAGACTCTTTTGAGAGATGCTCTTCTTGCTCACGTAGTTCAGGTGACGGAGGGCGTCAAGGACGGCCTTTTCACCTTTCAGCGTGAACCACTTGCGGATCATGCCGACAGTCCAACGGCCTGCGCCATTGCGTCCGCCGTAGTCCATTGACGGCGGAATGAATCCAGAGTCGACCGCATTACGCAGACTGGTTTCGGATTCATAGCCGAGGCTTTCCATGAGGCTCTTCTTGTCGAGTATAGAGTAGTCCGGCACGGTCGTGTCAAAGATGTCGATCTTCATTTTGCTTCCTCAGGTTGTTCCTTGAATTTTCCAATCTCTTGATTTCTCGGTTTCTTACTGACGGGCATTACTTTTTCCCTTTACGCTTTCCAAAAGCGCCGCCTGAACGGTGCTTTTCTTCTGTCGCCGGAGAATGACAGCCTCATCGGCGGTGTCTCTGGCGACGATGTAGTGAATGAAAACCGGGCGTGGATGCCCGGCCTGCGCCTGTCTTGTAGGGCCTATGCGCTCACAGATCTGCTGAAACTGTTCGAGGTTCCACCACTGCGAGAAAAAGACCAGGATGTTTCCGCCGTCCTGCAGGTTGAGCCCGTGCCCGGCGGAGGCCGGATGCGCGAAGAGGATCGGAATCCGCCCGGCGTTCCAGTCACGAATGGTCTGCGGGTCCTTGTCGAGGTGCCGTCCCTGCGGGAAGCGCTTGAGAAGCCGTTCAAGATCGCTCTTGAAATGGTATGCGACGAGTACAGGCATGCCGGCAGCTTCCTCGACGACCTCTTCAAGCGCACGGAGCTTTTGATCGTGGACTTCTTCCCAGGTGCCTTCCTCATCGGTGTAGACCGCGCCGGATGCGCACTGGAGACACTTCACCGAGAGAGCAGCGGCTGAAAAGACCGTGAGCTCCTTTCCGGAAGAGAGTTCCGCGACCATATGCCTTTGAAGCCCGTCATAGACTTTGCGGGCCGCCGGCGGCAGATCGACGTAGATCGTGTTTTCGATCGGCTTCTCGATATCGAAGAAGTCCCCCGCGTCGAGGCTGACCGTCACGTCGGCAACGGCGCGCTCGATCTCTCCTCGCGCTTTGGGCGTCGGCTCCCACTGGACGGCGTGCGGATCCGCTCCTACTCTGCGCTCCGTGAAGTACGCGGAGTGGAATGCCGAGAAGGAGCGGCCAAGGCGCACACCTCGATCAACGAAGTAGTACTGGCCCCAGAGGTCTTCGAGGCCGTTGGGGGCCGGGGTACCGGTCAAGCCTACGAAGCGCTTCACTTTTGTGAAAGCAACGTGAGCGAGACACTTCGCCCGCATGCCGCCGCCTCCTCCTAGCCTGAAGCTCTTGAGCTTCGTCGACTCGTCGGCAATCACGGTCTTGAAGGGCCAATCAGCCCCGAGCTCCTTTTCAAGCCAGGGGAGATTCTCGTAGTTCATCGCGTATGCGTCAGCGGGCATCTTGAGCGCGATGCGCCTTTCCTTTGCGCTTCCGACCACCGGCTGAACCTTGACCTCGAGATTCGACCATTTGTGGCACTCGTCCGGCCACGTCGTCTGCGCGACTCGGAGCGGAGCCAGAATGAGCGCCGGGAAAGCATCCTCGCCCAGGCGCTTCAGAAGATCGAGGGCGAAGAGCGCGGAGGCGGTCTTTCCCATGCCCATTCCGGCCCACACCATGGCGCGCGGGGTGCCTATGATGTGCCGGATGATCATGTCCTGATACGGCCTTGGGGTGAACTTCACGGCGCGCCCCTCCCGGAGAACGGCGACGCTCCTTCGGCGAGCAGCATCCGGTCGATGGCGCGCTCGGAGTCCACGACGTATACAGCAAAGCCGCCGTCGGTCCGGAGCGTCTGATGCTCGATGAGCTGGATAGGCGAGGGCTTGCATCCCGGCGCCTTGACCTCGGCAAAGAAGCTGTGGCCGCGGAGCATGATGAGCTGATCCGGGGCGCCCCTGTGGGCTGTGAACGTCACCTTTCTGGAAATCCCTCCGGCGCGCTTCACGGCCCTGCGGAGGTATTGAATCATGCGTCCTTCCGGCGTCATCAGTCAATCTCCTTAGCCGCATCGCGTCCGGCGCCGCCGGCCGGAACTTTGATGTCATAGCGCTTGAGCGTCCGGTTGACCTTATGAGCGACCTGGACGGTCACGAGACGCTGCAGGTCCGGCACGACGTGAAGGAGCTGCTCGAGCATGATCAGGGTATCGGCGAGCTCTCCGGCGAGCTCCACCTTGCGCGTCGGGAGATCGCCTTCGAAGTCGACGGCGGCGCGGGTGTAGTGGATGATGGCCGTCGTCGCTTCCGA
The DNA here is from genome assembly GCF_006337085.1 of Sutterella faecalis. Lineage (GTDB taxonomy): Bacteria > Pseudomonadota > Gammaproteobacteria > Burkholderiales > Burkholderiaceae_F > Sutterella > Sutterella faecalis. The sequence continues at coordinate 2,831,200 of NZ_CP040882.1, forward strand.
GAACTCCTCGCCTGCTCTCCGGAGCACGTGCGAGGTGCCGAAGTGGTCGGCGATGCACCTGATCTGGTCGCACTTAGTTTTCGTGATTGCAATCATGATGCGTCTCCTTCAATGTCGTCGATGCGTGCTGAGATCTGCTCGATGACCGTCTGGAAGCCGAAATTGATGAGCGTCGCGAGAAGTGGCACCTGGGAGCAGAGGAGCAGAATTGCGCCGCGGACTCGCATCCCTTCCGGCGTGTCGGCGAGCGGCAGACGGTCGGCAATCCGAAGCGTCTTCGATGCCAATGCCCGCTCGAGGTACCAGCGGGCCTTCTTGAGGTCCGTGACCTCCGAAGAGCCGGCCTTCTTGCCGGCGCGGCACATGTACTTGATCGCATTCCCGGTGCAGAAGTCATAGGCTTCGCAGACGTCGATCGGTTCGATCGAGACGCGGCAGGCCTCGTAATGAGGCGGATGGTCGATGATGTTGCTCATGGCAGCTGCCTCCATTCGTCAACGGACTTGATAAAGCCCTCGAGCTTCCTGAAGCTCTCAAGCGGTATGGTCATGTCGAGCGCCAGCGGATCGCGGGCGCATTGAAGCCGAAGCAGAATCTCCGGCTTCTTTCCCTTTACAGCAACAGGGACGGCCGAAACGCGCAGGCTGTCGCTAAAACCGGGGATAACGATTACCGGCGGGATGGGGCGCTGCTTGCGCGGCTCGGTGACGATCGGAACGGTCATCAGGCGGCTCCCCCGCAGTCGAACTTAATCGAAAGCTGGATCTGGTCTTCCATGATCCTGAGCTGTGCTTCAGTGGGCTGCTTCACGCGGCTCCACTGCGAGAGCGTCTTCCCGGCTTGGCTTGCGATAGCTTTACCCTGCTCATAGATGGCATAGGCCTTTAGATAATCCTTCATACCGGTGAGACGGCTCACGAGGTTCTTCGATAGCTCATCTTCCATGCGTGTGAACTCGTCATAGAAAGCACATTTGAACTCAAGCGCCTTCGGGCCAGTGAAGCCCATGGCGAGAAGGCAGAAGCCTTTGCGATCCATGTAGTAAACCGGGGTTTTGCGCTCTACATTGCCTATGTGCTTGATTTCAAAGGTGACTCCAAAATTGGATTCACGCAGCTCCGGCTTTTTATTTAGTAGCTCTTCGATGTCACGCAGTACATGAAAGTGATTTTTCCCGAAGTACTCCGCAACGGTTCGGCTGGAAACGACGGGGCGACCGTCAACGATGGTGAGTGCAGTATGAATATTCATAGCTCAGTCCTTCTTGTATCGGTAGGCCTCAAAGCCGGCCGCGGATAGCGGCAGCCCTTCGGCCCAGTCAGGGTTATCGGTCATGCAGGCGGCAAGGCCCGCTTCGGTGAAGTCGCAGCTGTCCGGCGTTTCTGTGATCAATTCGTCATGCACGGAGAGGACGATCTTGTAGCCGCGGTCCCAGGCGAGCTTCATGCCGTGGGCGAGGATGTCGCGGGCCGTAGCCTGGGTAAGGTTCTCCACCACCTTCCCGGCATATGACCGGAGTTCGCTCCAGCCTCGCGTGTACTGATTCATGCCGCGGTAAGTGAAGGTAGCCCGCACGCCGGGGCGCGGCCTCTCGATCTGCGGATAGATGACGCATCGTCCGGAAGGAAGGAGCGCACAGCCGTACACCTTCGCGCGGGTGCCGATCCAGATGCGGCCGACCTTGAGCGGCGCGCGGCCCTCGGGCGGGACCGGCTCGGCCATGACCCTGCAGGCCGCTTCGATGTCGGCCCACAACCTGGTGATCGCCGGGTGCGCCGCCCGCCACGCGCGCTTGATGGCCTCGCAGGCGATGAAGGTGTCAGGCTTGAGCCCGAGGAGCGCTTCTGCGCCTCTCCGCTCCTTCACCCAGTCCGTGAAATCGGCCGCTTCCGTCCAGTAGCGCGACTCGATCGCCGCACGTGTATGCCCCGCGAGCTCGTCGAGGTCCACCCGGTAAGCGCGTGCGAAGGTGCAGAAAGCTGAGACGCCACCCTGATAGCCCATGGCGAGCTCGAGCACCTTGCCGATTTGGCGCTGCTGCTTCGTCACGTCTTCGGGCTTTACGCCGAAGGTGCGGCCGTAGGTCGCTTTGTAGAGATCGGGGCCCTTCCCGGCGTCATAAGCCCGGAAAGCCTCGAGCTTCCACTCCTCGCCGGCGAGCCACGCCAAGACGCGGCCCTCGATGTTCGAGAGGTCGGCCACGACGAGCTTGCGGCCCTTCGGCGCGACAATCACGCCGCGAATGCAGTTCGAAAGCACCTGCGGAATGTTCTCGTAGACGAGGTCAGCGCACTGCGACTTGATGGCCTTGATCGCTTCCTCAACTTCGGCCGGCTTCATCTTCCCGCGGGGCAGGTTCTGCGGCTGAAAGATGCGGCCGGTCCATCGTCCGGTGCGCGTTGCGCCCATGAACTGCAGGCACCCGCGGAGCCTTCCGTCAGCGCTCACGGCCTCGGAGAGCTTCGCGTATTTCTGGACTGAAGTCTTTGAGTTCTCTAGCCGTTCGGCGATCAGCTCCCGGACAGGGTCCGGAAGGCTCTCGTCGCCGAGACGGCGCTCGAGCGTCGTCGTCCGGAAATCCGGAAGAGCCACGCCGTAGGCGTTCAGGACGTACTTCAAGAGCGCATCTCTTTGGCCGACGCTTGAGACTTCGCCGCCGGTGAGCTTAGCGACGGCACGGTCCGAGCGCTCCTTCGCCTCGTCCGAAGCGGTGACGGCCGCGCGCACGAGCTCTACGTCGATCGCCATCCCGAGATCGTTGATCTTCTGGTCAAGGTGCCACTCGCTCCATAGCGCCGGAGTGTCGTTCCACTTCGGAAGGCGCTTCCACACCTCGCGCATCGCCTCCACGTCGAGGCGGCAGTACTCTACGAAGTGCTCCCAGTCCTCCGGATGAGTCTCGGCGGTCGCCCTTGTGAGTTTGCGGGTCTCCGGAAGCGGCTTGCAGAATAGCTGCACGAGACGCTTGCCGTCCTTGTCCTTCGCCTTGTCGACGGGGAGGCCGAGGACCTCGCAAAGGTTCTCGAGACTCCCGGGGAGCGAGCACGAGTAGGCGAGGATCATCGGGTCCTGCCAGCGGTCCGGATCTCCGGCTTCGGGCCAGAAGCGCCGGATCACTGTCCGGTCGAAGGCGGCGTTGTGCGCCGTCAGGATGACCGAAGGATCGGAGAACGCCTCGAGAACCCGAGCCGGAAGCTCTTCTCCCTGCGTCAGGTCGACGACGCGCACGGGCTCCTCGTCGAAGGCATACGCGAAGAGCATGATCTCCGCGCCCTTACCGGCGTCGACGTACTGATGCGTGCCGGCGCTGATAGGCGTTTCAGAGTAGGTTTCCGTGTCGAGCCAGAGTCGGGGCATGGCGGCTCCTTAGATCCAGTTGTCCGTCGGATCAGGCTCGGTCGCGCGCACAGGGGCGCCGGCCGTGAAGTCGCCCGGATCGAGATCAGCAGGATCGGCGTCCGGAAGATCGGAAGCGTCGACGATGGGACGGCCGCTGAAGGCGTCGCCATGGCCGAGGAACATGACCGCGAGCAGGTCCGCGCTTACACCGCGGTTGCCTTGCTTCGAGTACGCCCAGGGCGTCGTGATGACGGCCACCTTGCAGCCTGCGTAGAACAGCTTCTTCGCGGCTTCGATGTCAAGACGCTTCTTGTCCGGACCGTAAAAGTCCGGCTGCTGCGTGGAGCGGCAGGTGATGTAGTAGTTGCCGGCGTAGCCCTGCGCCTGCTTCTGATCGCCGTCCTTGATCGGAGGCTTGGCCTTGAGGAGCTGGCGCGCATCCTCCTCGGAAAGACTGAGCTTCCCGGACATGAGGACCTCAAGCGCCTCCTGCATGAAGGCCTTGATGCACGGAGCCGACGGCTCCATCAGCACCGTCGCTTCGTACTTGGGCTGCGCTCCCTCCATCGCGCGGGGCTGGAAAAGAGAGGGGAAGGACAGACGTCCGACGAGCGTAATTTTCTTTGACATGGTGAATCGTCCTTAAACGTTGGGTAAATCTGCTGCAGTGACTTTGAGGTACTCCGGGCGCTTGTCGTCGATCGGAGCGATGACGGGCTTCGCCTCGGAACGCGTGGTGAGCGCTTCGAGCTTCAGCCACTGGTGCTCCGAGATGCCGCCTGTTTTGAAGAGCTTCAGCGCCTGCGTCGGCGTCATGAGCTTCTTCACGTAGCGCTGACCGACCGGAAGCTTCATGCCCTTCAGGAGGGTGTCCGCGGCCTGCTCGTCCGTCCACTTCCTCGGACCTTCTCGTCCGGATACGAGCTTCCAGCCGGGGATCTTTCGCCCGGCGAGCATCGTCGCCAGGGCGTCTTCTTCCACGCGCTGACACCACTGCTTCACGGCGTCGACGTGCGAGAGGACTCCGGCGAGGCCGATGTCGTCGATCATCGGGACGGCCGCGACCGGGACTTTCACGCCGGTGGCCTTCGCGACCATCGCGGCGTAAGCCGTGCACCGGGCGGCCGCGCGGCAGAACTGACAGGTGCTCCGGGCGGGCCTGAAGCTCACCTCGTCGCCCTCGTCACCGGCCTTCATCTCCTCGAGCGCGCGCTCGGCGCCCGCCCGGACCTCGCCCAGAGCGGCCTTGAAGTCGGGCAGATCGAGCGTCCACTCGGAGATGTTTCCGAGTCTCGGCTGCACGATGACCATTCGGACCTTCCGGATGTCGGCGGCAAAGTCGAAGCAGGAGAACGCCGCGCCCGCGTAGATCAGGAGCTGCGGGTTGTGCGTGGCTTCGACCTTGACGCCTCGCCCGAACTTGAGGTCGACGACAATCAGCTCGTCGTCGGCGAGCGCTACGCAGTCGGCCGTGCCGTGCGCGCCCTCCTCTCCGGTGAATTGGCTGATCGGCAGGCACTGCTCGATCAGGCGAGGTCCGGGAAGCGACTTCACGTAGTTGAGATAGGGCTCGAGGTCCGTCGCAATCTCCTGCGGATCGGCCATCAGGCCGGCCGGGAGGGCCGGGAGCGGCTTGCCCGTCAGGAGCGCCGCCGCGACTTCGTGCGCATAGGAGCCCTCAGAGGCGAAGCTCCCGCCATCAGAGTCGCCCTTGATCTGCGAGCAGAGCCACGCCGATCCGGGGCAGGCCATCCAGCGCGCGGCCGAGCTCGGGGAGAGAAGAGCGTGAGCCATGTCAGCCCTCCGCAGTGAGCGCGTCGTAGAGCGCCTGGTACTGCTCCGGCTTGATGTCGCCGAGACGCTGAGCGCCGAACTCCGCGAGGATGCCGAGGACATAATCGCGGCCTTTTTCGGCGCTCTTCGTGACGCAGAGCGAGCGGAGCGACTCGATCGTGACGGGCGCGGCATCGCTCACCTCTGCGCCGGTGCCCGGCAGGTCTTCGTGCGCGATCGCTTCAACCTGCGGCGCCTCGGCCCGGTGCCTTGCGCGCACTTCGTCTTTCAGCGCCTCTCGCGCGACCTTCATGAACTCGTTCAGCGCGGCGTACGCGTCCTTAGCTTCTTCCGGGCGAGCAAGTTTGAGCCCCTGCGTTGTGAGCGCGGCAGTCGCCTCCGCCGCCTTCAGGTCGGCTTCGGCCTTGAGCGTCAGCGCCGCGGCAAGCTTCTCCATCGCTTCGGCATGCTTGGCAATGGCTTCTTCAAAAGACATACGTTTTCCCCTTGGTAAAAAAATCAGTTCGGGAACCAACGATCAAGGTCGTCGGCTATGACCATGTCCCGGGACGCGGAGACCGCAATCCAGTCCCAGCCCTTTTCTTCGATGAGGTCTTCATCCGCGAGCACTTCCAGCGCAAGCCGCTGAAAGGTGGGGCGGAGGAGCGTCCGGCGAAGCTCCCGGCCGTATGCGAATTCGTAGAGCGCCGCTTCATGGATTTCGTCAAGCAGCGCTTTGGCCCGCGCCAAAACCGCAGGCTCGTAAATGTCCCGATAGGGGTGCATCGCCGCCCCCGCTTACTTGGAGATCCGGTCGGCCGCTTCAATGAGGCCGAGAATCAGGGGCTTTCGGTAGATGAACGCGGCCACCATCGCGACGGCTATGCCGGCGCCAACCGCTAAGGCAAGTAGACGGTCCTCAAGATCCGTGCGGCGGGAGCCGCAGGCAGGCGCTTCAGGCCCGGTGAGGACAGAGAGAAGGAAAAAGAAGAAGGAGCGCTGGCGGCGCGAGGCGGAGGAGGCGGGCATGGTGCGACTCTCAATAAACTACTAAAGGTAGTTTTTATGAATCGAACGATAACCTTTGGTAAATGAAAAGTCAATACCTAAAGTAGCTTTTTGGCCTCTATATAAAAAAGCCCGCATGACGCGGGCTTATCTTTAGGCTAGCTGTGTTTGAACTTTCTTCGATGTTCTACTAGCACAGCAATGACCGTTAGTTTGTCCGCGTCCGACACGTACGTCGGATAATCGGGATTTAGGGGAGACAGCTCAAAGACCATTTGGCCGCGAGAGTTGTAGCTACGCGGGCGATATTTTTTAAAGGTGACTTCGAGCCCGCCGCAGAGCGGATCGACGCGAGAGGCGACTACAAAGTCCCCAGGCGATGGGGAGATCGAAGGATCCACGATGATGATATCGCCCTGGACGAAGTCAGGCTCCATAGAGCGTCCCTGAATCGTAAGTGCAAAGCACTCATCTGATAGGTCTGCGTCCCCTATCACATAGTTTCCTTGGTCAATCGCGGTCTCTCGCGCCTCTACGTCACCTCCATTTGGGGATCCCGCCTGTACGTCCGAAAGGATGGGAATCCGCTTTTGCATGCCTGACGCGGCGCTGACGTTCGGACTAGCGAGGTCCCTTAGTTCTCTAGCCAGGCGAGGCGAAAAAGCGCCTACATCGACGCCAAGACCCGTAGCGATTTTTATCGCGGCTTTGAGGCCCAAGGCTTTACGGCCGTTTAGGTACTGCCATAAAAGAGCCGGAGTACCGATGTCAAAAGTCTTGGCGAAATCCTTTTGGCTTAACTTTGAGTGCTTTGCAAAAAGCTCCTTGAGTAAAGCGGCTTCGTCGTGAAGCGTTTCAGCTTTGATAGGCATAGAAAACCTCTAGGGAAATATATACCTATGGTATCGCTTAACAAAGCTACATTTAGCTCTTTCTAAAAACTACTTATGGTATAGTCAGCACATGGAAAGAGCTACCTTTAAAGCCGTATGCGAGTTCTTCGGCTCACAGAAAAAGACCGCCTCAGCCCTTGGCGTGACGCCGGGGGCGGTCAATCACGTCGCTAGAGGTCGAAAAAAGCTCCCGCTGTGGTGGTGCCTATCTATAGAAAGGCTTACCGGTGGAGCCTTTTCGCGCGAAGCACTTCGCCCAGACATACCTTGGAGCGCTTTTGATCGCCAGAGTGTTCACGAGAAACCGTGTTGGAGGCCTGATGCCCGCTGTTAACCCCTGCGGGGCCCGCCCCGCTGACTGGGATGCCGTGATCGCCGCAGGGCTGACCCCGTGCATCCTCCCGGTCGTCCAGAACCCGCAGGTGCCGAGGTCCGCCTCGTCCGCCCTCAAGACGATCGGCAAGGTGCCGAGCCGGAAGAACGGCTACGGGGAGGCCGTCGGTTTCCCCGGCTGGACCTCTCACGTCACGACGCCGGAGGAGATCGCTCAGTGGCGCCTGGATCAGGATCTAGGCGTATCTATCCGGCTGGATCATATGATCGCCGTCGACTGCGATGTCGACGATGCCGAGATCGCCCAGGGAATCTACAAGATCCTCTGCGACTTGATCGGCAAGGAACCGCCCCGGCGAACGCGCGCAGACTCCGCCCGCTGGCTGGTCGCCATGCGTCTGGCTGAGGGCGAGCAGGTCCTCAAGAGCCGATACCTCCTTAAGAACGGCGAGTGCCTGGAAGTACTGGGAAAAGGCCAGCAGTTCGTCGCCTTCGGGCGCCACCCGAAGGGAAGCCGCTATGAGTGGACCGGAAGTCCGTCGGATATCCCGACCATCACGCCGGAAGTACTCAAAGCTTTTACTGACGCCGTCGTCAAAGCGTACGGCACAGGCGAAGTGCGATCCGTCCGCGCTCGACGGTCCTCGACCGGGGACGCTTCGGAAGTGGCGAAGGACTCTCTCTACATGTGGCTCAAGGAGCATTGGGAGGTGCGCGAGCGCGCCCCCGGCATACTTGATATCCGCTGTCCGTGGGAGTCCGCGCACACTAGCGGCTCCGCATTCGACGGCTCGACCACCTACTACTGCGCGGGCACAGGCGGCTACTCCGAACCCGCCTTCATCTGCATGCACGCCCACTGCGAAGGCCGGACCATCGCTGACCTCACCGCGTGGGCGGCGTCTCAGGGCTATGAGCGCACGACGGCCGAGGACTTTGCCGACATCAAGCCTCTTCCGGACGCAACTCCGGAAGAGGCTGACGAGTGGGCGAAGCTCCGCGAGATCCTGAAGCGCTACATGGACCCGAAGACCGGGAGCATCCAGGCGAACCTCGTAAGCGTGGCCGTTGGGCTCCAGATGGGGCTCGAGTACTGCGGCTTCGAGATCCGGCAGGACACTTTCACCTCGATGCCGGTTTTCCGGAGTGCGAAGGCCGAGCCGTGGCAGCAGCTCTCAGACGCACGCATGGTCGAGATGCGCAAGTACCTCATGGAGGAGCGGCACTTCGGCAAGATCTCCCGCGAACTCATGTCCGATGCGATCCTCTACGCCGCAGACCAGAACGCCTTCGACTCGATGAGGGACTATCTCGAGCGGACGCTCCCCGAGTGGGACGGCGTCGACCGCATCACGGACTTCTTCCGAAAGTACTGCGGCGCGAAGTCCACTCCGTACGAGTGGGCGACGGCTCGCTACATGTGGACGGCGCTTTACGGCCGCGCGACCACGGTGCAAGGTATCAAGGCGGACATCGTTCCGGTCCTCGTCGGCAAGCAGGGCGCGCGCAAGTCTACGCTCGTCCGAGTGCTCGCCCCTAGGGAGGACCTTGCAGGAGAGATCTCGCTCGAAACGCGCGATGCCGACCTTGCCAGACAAATCCGCGGCAAAGTCGTCGTCGAAATCCCGGAGCTCGTCGGCATGTCTAAAAAGGACGTCGCCGCAGTCAAGTACTGGATCTCGCTCCAGAAGGACTCCTACATCCAGAAGTACCAGGAGCGTGAGACCGTTGCACCGCGCCGGTGCCTCATGATGATGACGACGAACGTGCACGACTTCTTGACGGATCCGACGGGAAATCGCCGTTTTGCGCCGATCGAGGTCGGTCAGATCGACATCGAGACCGTGGAGCGCGACCGCCTTCAGCTCTGGGCGCAGGCGAAAGTAATCTTCGAGAAGGACGGCATTGACCACCGGAGCGTCGAGCAGCTCTCCGCAGAAGAGAATAAGAAGTACATGTACTCGGACCCATGGGAAGAGGCGGTCTCTCAGTGGCTCGAGCGCGAAAGCCTTCTGCCCGCAGAGGCTCGGCACCCCCTCACGGCAGCAGTAATCCTCGAGCACGCGATCGGCCAGGCAGTTTCGCGTGTCTCTCCTGCGGACGGGCGACGGCTGGCGACGGTCATGGGCACTCTCGGCTTCTCGCTCAAAGTCGCGCGCGTCGACGGGAAGCCCACGCGCATCTATCTGAAAAAAGTCGAGCCCAAAGATGAAGAAGATGTGCCGTTTTGAGCGTTACGGATGTTACGGATCGGTTACGGATCGGCGCGACCATCCGTAACGCCGGGAATTCTTACTCTCACAGGGGATTCTTCTTTTCGTTACGGATGTTACGGATGAATTCTTCTAATTGGAGGATTTTTAAAGAGAGAGGAGATACATGCATGCATGTATAGGGGTAGAAAAACACAAAAAAGCAAAACAATAGGAAAGTATCCGTAGCATCCGTTACGCATCGGAGAAAAGGCGGGCTATTAGCCTGCGGCAGTAGCAAAAAGCGCCTTTACGGATGTTCGCAGCCGAATCCGTAACGCTGAGAGAAAAGAGCAAGGAGAAAGAGAGAATGGACTTCACAGAACAGGAACTTCTGATTGACCGCCTCGACAACTGGGGCCGGGTGTATGGAGAGCGCAGGCCCCCGGGGCGGCGCTCCTCGCTCCTCGGAGTTTTGAGGGAGGTGGGGTATCAGCAGGAAGTGCCTCAGGAGCCTGCGCAGCCGAGGACGGATATGGCTGATGCCGCGGTGGTGAACGCCGCCTGGGTGGCTATGCGCCAGAGCCGTGAGAAGGTCTTCCTGCGGGATACCTTCATGCATCCAGGCCGCCCCCGCGGGTGTGTCTGCCGGGGTATCGGCCTCAAGGAGCATCACTATCCGGACATGCTTGCGCGCTCGCTCAATGCGATAGCGGCACAGCTCAAAATAGGCTATACTGTTGCCAACAATTAGCACGTCGACGCTCGGGACCACCCGAGCCTTCTTGCACCCGGAAGAAACGTAAAGCCTGATCTGAAGAGACCGGGCTTTTTTGATGCTTGATTTGACATTCACGAAATAAATAATATTTGCAAAAATGCTAACCTCATGGTAGAATATTCACATGTTCAACCAATAGAGGAGATCATGAAGCAAAGTGAATTTCTTCGGTGGCTTAAGTCGATGGGCGTTGAGGTCACCCACGGAACCAGGCACCTTCGCCTGAGAGCTCCGGGGAGCCAGAAAACGCAAACCATGCCTCGACACCCAAGCGCCGAGATGAACGAAAGAATCCGTAAGGACATCATTCGCGATCTCGGCCTCAAGGAAACCACCAAGAAATAAAACACACCCCGCCTTAGCCGGCGGGGCTTGCCGCATGATCGTATGTCTGACAAATGTCAAATTTCGATTTTCCATGCCGCTTTGAAAAGCTTGAGGACGGCACTGAGATTGTTCGTTGCCGGGATCTGCCCGAACTTCTGTCATATTCCGTAGATGGCGAGCCTCTTGAAAATTGGGCCCGTTATGCCGTCGAGGATTGTGTCGAGTTCCGTATTAAAGATGGAGAACTTATTCCGGAGGCGTCGCCTGCGCTCCCCGGTGAATATGTTGTTCGTCTGAGCGCAAATCAGGTTGCAAAAATTCTGCTTTCAAATGCGATGGCGCGCGATGGTGTTTCTCGCGCCGAACTCGCTAAGAAGGCCGAACTGAAGCTTCCTGAAGTGACGCGGATTCTCGACGTTCACCATCCAACGAAGATCGACCGTATTGAGGCCACTCTTCGGTCACTCGGCCATAGGCTTCAGCTGTCGATTGCCTAAAATCAAACCAGGACCGAACCAGCTTTTCACTTTGCTTCACTGGTTCCTGGTCCTGAGCACAAGGGCTTCTCTCCGGAGAGGCCCTTTCTCTTTGAGAGGAAGGTATGGTCAGAAATTGGGGCGATGTGCGCGAAGTCCTTGAGGACATCGAGCGCGATCGGTTAGAAGAAAAGCTGAAGAAGCTTGACGACAACCTCACCATTGCTTCACAGCTTCCAACGACTGACCCGGAGGCTGTGGCCGCCCATGAGGCAGAGAACCGGTACTACGAGCATCTGCTCATGCTGATTGAAGCCGGACTCGTTCAAGGCGTGAAGGTGCGAACGAAGCCGGCGCCTCCACCGTGGTATTACGACATCGAGTATCCGCGCCTCACCATGGAAGGGCATGACCTGCTGGCCGCTTTGCGGTCTAAGACGGTTTGGGCGGCTGTCAAGGAAAAAGCTTTCAGCCTTTCCATCCCGATCACGATCGAGCTGATTAAGACTGTTCTGTCATCTATTGCAAAGGGGATTTGATGCCGCTGCTGTCTCTCTGCTCCTATCCAGGCTGTCGGCACCCGGTGCCGCGCGGCGAGAAGTACTGCGACAAGCACAAGGGAGCCGGAACCAGGCGCGAGCAGTTGCAGAAGAAGGAGCGCTGGGAACGGCGCTTCCGGAAGAAAGGCTCGTCGGCGGCCAGAGGCTATGGTGCTCGCTGGAGGAGACTTCGCGAGCGCTTTCTTTCAGAACACCCTCTTTGCGCGGAGTGTCTGAAGCAGGGGCGCGCGGTGCCCGCTACGGACGTTGACCACATCAGACCGCACAAGGGCAATGAAGATCTTATGTGGGATGAAGAGAACCTTCAGGCCCTCTGCCACGCCTGCCACAGTCGGAAGACTGCGGCAGAGGATGGCGGTTTTGGAAATCTCACGACTTCTTCAAGGCGGAAAGAATCCTGCTGGCCTGAATTTGCGGCGAAATCAGAAAAGCAACGATTAGGTTGATGAAGCCAGACAGGGTATTCGCAAGTTCAGCGCCTTGAGAGGAATCAAATTGAATCACTCCCGGGTGTGCGGCTTGATTGCCAATGAGTCTGCAGGCCTTGAATACTTCCGCTAGATCTGGCGGCAATTTCAGGCTTTCGATTCGTTCGTAAAGGTTGTTTCCTGTCCCTCCTAAACGCTCAACGAGTAGCTCTAGAGAAAGTCGAAGAAGGGCGCATGAAGATCTCGGTGAGGCGCCAAGTACGTCTTGAGCTTCGAGGAAAAGAGCTTTTGCATCTTCTGGCATATCGTCATGAGGCTCGATTCCATGGCGCGTTGGATAGACCATTTTCTTATCTATCCAAACAGAAAGATTGTCACAGTCACGGCATTGAGCTACTGCAATAGTTTCCCTTGGGAAAAAGTCAGCATGGGGGGGCCCAATCGTTACACCCCAACGAGCCCGAGCCTGGGTCCAGTACATCTCCGCCTTTACGCCGCAATGAGGGCAGGTAAAGGAGCTTTTTTCGAATGTTGGTTCGTCGTACTTCATAGGCAAAATAAATGGACATCAAAAGTAAAACTCTGAAGCTTGCTCAGACCTACACGGCCATCAACAATGCGCGATCTATTCTAGATGGGCTTGAGGAGCAAACATCTAACTATGCTTCTGGCGACTCCTTCGATTTAGCGTTATTTGCTAAGCGGAGTTTGAGCCTCAAAAAGGCGCAAGAAGTAATTCTTACGAGCTTCATTGAGTCCGTTTTGGACGAAAAGGGGGAGGGCGGGCCAAAAGTAAAAAGCTCATCCTTAGTAGACCGCGCCCCTACCTAGATTTTTACGCGTGCAAAATTCGAGGAATTTCAATGCCCGGCGGAAGACCCAGAAAACCGGATTCGGTAAAGGCCGCCCAGGGCACTCTTCAGCCCTGTCGGTCGCTTGAAAAACTGGCTGCGACGACGACGCCTGAGCTGGCCCCTACCCCACCGGTTGGGCTGACGAAAGAGGCGCGGGCGGCGTGGAAGATTGCGGTCGAGTACGCGCCGAAAGGCCTGCTCGTCGCTACTGACTTCACGGTGCTGGAGCGGTGGGCGAGGAACTATGCGCTTTACCGGAAGCTTGCAAAAGCGGTTGATCATGACGGGACGACCATCACGGTACTGAAGGCTGACGGCTCTACGGAGCTCAAGCTGCATCCGAACGTGAAGAGTCTGGTCGCCGTGCAGGGGGTCCTTGCGGCGTGTGAGCGAGAGCTGGGGTTTACGCCTGCCTCGCGCGCGCGTGTGAGACCCGCTCAAGCGGAAGAGGAAGAGAAGGATGACTTCGAAGACTTTTAAGGATCGAAGATGACGGAGCTGCTGATTTATCTGAGCGCACTGCTCGGCGGGATTCACCGTGTTGCGTGTTTCGGTAGTGGGGTGTTCGCCGGCCTTGGAACAGGCTGCATCCTCGCAGCGAGCTTTCACCCGCTGATGTCCCCGCCCCGCCGGAAGTTCTTCATCCGGAAAGGCTGGAGCTGTCTGCAGCTGACGCTGATTTTTGTTTTTCTCGCCCTGATAGTCCCCGGTGAGGAGACGTGGCGGGAAATGTTTGGGCTCTTCTTGGAGAAGTAGGCATGGAATGGCTTCATCTTGCGGGGGACATCGGGGCAAGCATCGCGATCCTGGTGTGCCTTTACTTCATTTGGGATCTGCGCAAAGAAGTGGAGACGCTCCGGGATCGCATTAGCGGCGGGTCACTCTCGGAGCTCAATACCCTGAAGTGCGGCGAAGAAATGCCGCAGGTAGAGGGCGTCGCGTCGTGCGGCGGCAGTCAGGTCGCGAGCGAGAATCTCCCGCTCGGCCTCAAAGGTCCGCTCAAGTCTGGAGCTTCGGCTGATATCGCCGGGGTCCGGGAGCTGAGCGTCGATGAGCTTGTTGAGGCTTTCGGCGCGGCACTGCGCAAGGAACGGGAGATTTATGAGGCCGGCGCCGATCGCCGCCTCAATGATCTTCGTAGCTTCCTCGTGCATGAATTTAGTTTGAGGCTCTGAGTTCATTTTTACCCTCCGTGGGTTGGCTTGTGGAAGAGAGACGCCTCAATCATCTCACGGAGGCAGACGCATATGACTGCAAAGAAGATTCGCGATTACTGTGCTATCGCGGCGGACTACACCGCGCGCGTGCTTGACGGAAGTCAGCTCGCATGCAAGTGGGTCAAGCTGGCGTGCCAGAGGCAGCGCGATGACTTAAAGCGATGGAAAGAGGACGGGCCTTTCGTATGGGACCCGGAGGCGGCATCAAGGGTGTGTCGCTTTATTGAACTCCTGACCCATACGAAAGGGGAACTCGCCGGACAGCGCATCAAGCTCGAGCCGTGGCAGGTGTTCATCCTGACGACGGCATTCGGTTGGAGGCGCAGAGAGGACGGCGGCCGGAGGTTTCGGCGCGTCTACATTGAGGTCGCGCGCGGGAACGGCAAAAGCTGTCTGTCGAGCGGCGTAGCGCTCTATTGCCTTGTGGCGGATAACGAGCCCGGCGCCGAGGTGTATTCCTTTGCGACGACGCGCGATCAGGCGAAGATTATCTTCGGCGATGCGAAGCGCATGGCCGAGACGAATCTGCCGCTGAGGAAACGATTCGGCCTTGAGGTCCTCGCTAATGCGCTTTATGTGCCGAGCACGGGGAGCACGTTTCAGGCGAAGTCCGCAGAAGGCTCTACGCTCGACGGCTTGAATACGCATCTGGCGGTCGTTGACGAGCTCCATGCGCATAAGACCAGAGCGGTCTATGACGTGGTTGAAACGTCTCTCGGCAAGCGTCGGAGCTCGCTTCTGTGGTGCATCACCACCGCGGGGTTCGATACATCGGGCATTTGCTACGAAGTCCGAACGATGAGCACGCGGGTGCTCGAGCGCCAGGCGGTAGACGAGACGCAGTTCGCGATCATCTACACGGCGGACGAGGAAGACAACTGGACTACGCTTGAGGCGTTGGAGAAGGCAAATCCGAATTGGGGCGTGAGCGTTCGTCCGGAAATGATTTTGTCGCTTCTCGCAAAAGCGAAGGCGCTGCCATCAGCTATCAACAACTTCAAGACGAAGCACCTTGATATCTGGTGTTCGGCGTCGAACGCGTGGATGGATATGGGAGCGTGGGCGCAGTGTGAAGACCACAGCCTGCGGCTAGAGGACTTTGAGGGCGAGCGATGCATCATCGGGCTTGACTTAGGCTCGAAGAACGACATGACCGCTAAGGTCAAAGTTTTTCCGATCGAAACTGACGGCCCTACCAGGTACGCGGTTTTCTGTGACTTCTACCTTCCGGAGAGAGCGGTAGAAAACGCTGTCAACTCTCAGTATTCCGGATGGGCCGAAGAAGGCCTTCTCCATGTCACTCCCGGCGCGATGACGGATCTGAACGTCGTCGAAGAGGATCTGAGGGAAGACCTCAGCAGATTTAATGTCGAAGCCGTGGTTTATGACCCATGGCAAGCGACGCAAATGGCGACGACGCTTTCTGAGGATGACGCGCCCATGGTCGAGTGCCGCATGACGGTACAGAACATGAGCGACCCGATGAAAAGCGTGGAGGCGCTGGTACTGGACCGCCGGCTTTTGCATGACGGCAACCCGATTCTGACGTGGATGATGGGGAACGTCGTGGCCAAGCTGGACGCGAAGGACAACATCTTTCCGCGGAAGGAAAGGTACGAGCAAAAGATCGACGGCGTGATTGCGCTCATCATGGCGATGGGAAATGCGCTCGCCGACGATAACGACGACTTCAAGGGTTTTGTGGAGTCGGGTCAGGAAACTTTCTTTGAGTGGTGATGAATGTTTGTAAGGCGACTTGTCAGCTGGGTGACCGGGTGGGGAGGGCCGCTCGGCACCGCGTCCGGGCAGCAGCTTGGCCTGCCGCTGGCGCCGATTATTGACCAGACGAAGCTAACGCCGCCCGATGCGGCGCTGCAGATTTCGGCGGTCTTTGCGTGCGTAGAGATTCTCGCGCAGACGATTTCGACGCTTCCGCTCTACGTCTACCGGGACAAGGGCGGGGTGCGGGTGCCGGACAAGATGAGCCGGCTGTGGCTGTTGCTGCACGAAAGTCCGAATCGGTGGATGACGCCGTCGGAGTTTCTTTCGGCGATGGTTGTCAATCGCATGCTTCGCGGGAATGCCTATGCGCTCATTGAGCGCGATAGCGCCGGGGAGCCGATCGCGCTGGTCCCGCTGTCTCCAGATCAGATGGAAGTTTCAGTCGTCGAAGGCGGCGAGGTTTACGTTTACTACCAGGATGGCGACATCACGGCGCTTGCGCCTGAGAACGTCATTCACTGGAAAGGCCTCGGCAATGGGTTCCTCGGGCTCTCGAAGCTGGACTTCATGCGAGCAACGACGAACGAGGCGATCCGGGCGCAGGACAACGCGAATTCGTTGTATGGGAAAGGCTCGAAGCCAACGGGCGTGCTGCAGACGGACTCAAAGCTGAGTGCGGAGCAGGTTACCGCGCTGATGACGCGTTTTCAGACGAGCATGACTTCGTCCGGGGGCGGTCTGATCATCGCGGACCGCGGGCTCAAGTATTCCCAGATGTCGCTTTCGCCGGCTGATGCGCAGCTCCTCGAGACGCGGCGCTTCACGATAGAAGAGATCTGCCGGTGGTTCGGGGTGCCCGGCGTACTTGTCGGAACAACGGGGCAGACGACATGGGGCTCCGGCATTGAGCAGATCGTTTCGGGGTTCCACAAATTCACGATCGGGCCGCTTTGCAAGCAGCTCGAGCAGGTACTTGAGCGAAGGCTGAAGAACTACGAACCGATCACGATCGAGTTCAAGATGGATGGGCTTCTCCGGACGGACCCGGCGAGCAGAGCGGCCTTCTACTCGACGATGAGCCAGAACGGGGCGATGACGCGAAACGAAATCAGGCGCCTGGAAAACCTCCCGCCGGTAGAAGGCGGGGATGAGCTCACGGCGCAGAGCAACCTGGTGCCGCTCCGGAAGCTCGGGCAAGTACAGCCGGCGTCTTCGCCGATCAATGGTGAACCCGTGAGGCAGTAAATATGGGAAAGGAATTCAAGAGCATTGAGCTCAAGGATGTCGACCTGAAGTTCGAAGGTGGAGAGCTGCGGAAGTTCAGCGGCTACGCCTCGGTCTTCAATGGTGACGACAGCTATCACGACACGATTCTTCCGGGTGCGTTCAAGGACTCGCTCGCGAAGTACGGTCTGCCGAAGATGTTTTACGGCCACCAGTGGGGACTTCCTATCGGGAAGTGGACCTCGGCGGTAGAGGATGAAAAGGGCCTGCGTGTTGAGGGCGAACTTACCCCTGGGAACCCGCAGGCGGACGCGGTGCTCGCGGCCCTGAAGCACGGAACGGTTGACGGCCTTTCTATCGGCTTCAGCATGCGCGGCGGCGCTCAGGATGAGAAGAAGGAAGGTGGCCGGGTGATCAAGTCCGTCGGACGCCTCTTCGAGATCTCTGTCGTGAGCTTCCCGGCGGACGGCGCGGCCCGCATCACGGAAGTCAGGTCTGAAGACCTGGATGAAATCGAAAGTATCAGAGACCTCGAAGGTTTCCTGCGGGATGCAGGCGGCTTTTCGAAGTCTGCCGCGACGGCTCTCGTCGCAAAAGCCAGAAAGCTCTTCAAGGATCAGAGGGAGTCTGAAGCCGACGAGGAGAAGGCGACCACGGAGCTTCTTGAACGGATCAGGAAGCTTGAAAAATCCATTGGAGAATAAAAGATGGAATTCAAAGAAGTACTGGACGCCCTCGACAAGATCGAAGGCAAGATGTCTGAAACCGCCGCTTCGAACAAGGAGCGCCTGGACGAGCTCGGCGAACAGCAGAGGAAGTTTGCGAACCAGCTCCTCGATCTTCAGCAGAAGGGGGTGAAGGTTCAGGGCGAAAAGACGGAAGCAAAGTCCGCGGGCGATCAGTTCATTGCCGCCGACGGCTTCAAGGCGTTTGCCGCAGGCTCCACGCAGAAAACTCGCGTCGAGCTTTCGGAGACCTTTGCCAAATCTGAGCCGACTGTGCTCAACCCGATCACGACTCCGACCGGCGGCATCATCCAGGCGTACCGTCGCCCCGGCATCATGCCCGGCGCTTTCCGCCCGCTCACGATCGAAGGCCTCTTCCCGTCGCTTCCGATTTCGACGAACTCGTTTGAATACGTGAAGGAACGCGATGACGGCTTTGCGAATGGTGCGGCCTTCGTCGCTGAAGCCGCGCAGAAGCCCTTCGGCTCGACGTCTTTTGAGACGGTGACGGGTACGGTCAAGACGATCGCTCACCTTGCCCGCGTCTCGAAGCAGCTCATGGCGGACGGCCCTGCCCTCGTCGCCTACATCAATCAGCGCCTTGTCTACGGCGTTGATCTGGTGGTCGAAGACCAGCTGATTTCCGGCGACGGGACGAATCAGAATCTCACCGGCATCTTTACCACCGGAAACTTCACGCCCCACGGCGCGACGACGGCCGACCTTCCGGCGAAGAACGCAACACTCTTTGATCTGATCCTCTTTGCGAAGACCAAGGTTGAAAAGGCGTTCTTCCGTCCGAACATCATCCTGCTCAATCCGGTGAACTGGTCGCAGATGCTCATGGAGAAGAACGCCTCCGGCGACTACTACCTCGGGCACCCGGCTTCGGTCGCGCCGAAGACCCTGTGGGGCCTTCCGATCTGGACGACCCCGGCGATTCCGCAGGGCAAGTTCATGGTCGGTGACTTTACGCAGGCGGCCACGCTCTGGACGCGTCAGGGTATGACCGTCGAGCTCTTCGAACAGGACGTTGACAACGTGCAGAAGAACCTTGTGACGATCCGCGCCGAGCGCCGCCTCGGCTTCGGCATTGAGCGCGTGTCTGCTCTTGTCGGCGGCGATCTTGCGCTGCCGGCCGCGGCCGGCGCTACCGGAAAGTAAGGAGATAGAGGATGAGCGTGGAAGTTTCGACGGCTCTTCCTGCGGTGACTTTGGACGAAGCCAAGCTTCATCTGAGAGTTGAGAGCACGGCTGATGACGATCTCATCTCCGCGCTCATCCTTGCCTGTACGCAGATGGCCGAGCATGAGCTGCAGCGCGGGCTCGTCACGCGCGAGGGGACCGATGGCTACGGCGATTCTCCGGAAGCCGTCCCGGCCGCTATCCGGCAGTGGATTCTGGTGCACGTGGCCTACTACTACGAGCACCGCCAGTCGGCCGTAGAGGGGACGCTTTCTCCGCTCCCTTTCGTATCGGCGCTTCTTGATCCCTTCAGAACTTGGGCGTGAGCATGGACTTTCCAGAAATTGGAGATCTCTCCAGGCGCGTGAAGATTCTCGTGCGCGAACACATTCCGAATCGGCAGAACGGTTTCTCTCCGGAAACAGTCTGCAAGGATGAGGTGTGGGGAAAGCTCGAGGTGGTTGGTTCCGGGATGTATTTCGGAACGAAGCAGGTCGAGTCCACGGTCACGCACCGCGTCTATGTCCGCCGTTACGACGGGAGGACGCGGCCGCAGGACCTTTACGGCGTCACAGAGCTGGAGATTGATGGGGTGCGCTATCGAGTCCAAAGAGTTGCGGATGTCGCTGGTGCCTGTCGATTCACGGTAATGGACGTTGAGGAGAAGGGAGATGTTGGTAAGCGCTCAGGTAGACCGAGGATTTCGGACTATTGACTATGAGCCGAGGGAGCTGAGACAGCCGCTTCGGGCAGCAGGCAACGAGGTCCGCAAGGTCGCTCGCAGGCTGATCGCCCGAAAGGCAGTTTCCGAGGCAGGGCAGTACCCGGGCAGGATGACAGGACGCATGCAGAGATCGATCCGCGTGCGGCTTTCCCGATCCGGATATGCCGTGATGGTCTCGCCGTCGAAGACGAGCTCGATGCCGGTCTATTACCCGGCTTTTGTCGTCTATGGGCATCGGGGGCCGAATACGGAAACCGAAGTACAGGCCCGCAGGCATAAGAAGCGCCCGGGCGAAAAGGTGGCGGCTCCGCGCAGGAACTTCATCGAGGATGCCGCAAAGCAGGCGGCCCCCGACTTCAAGAGGTCCATGGCGGACGCCTTGGCTAATGCAATTAAACCGGGGCTGATATGAGATTAGATCCGATTATTGCGGCGCTTCGGAGGCGATGTCCGTCCTTTGGAAACCGCTTTGCCGGGGCCGCTGAGTGGGCCGGACTTACAGAAGATGAAGCGCCGGCGCTCCCGGCGGCGTATGTGGTCCCGCTTGCCGAAGAAGCTTCCGGAAACGAGTCTCGGGTGGCCTACCAGCAGACCGTGACGAACACCTTTGCCGTGATCGTTCTGGTGAGCAACGCCTGCGATGAGCGAGGCCAGAAAGCATTCGACTCGATAGAAGGGCTGAAGCTCGAAATTTTCCGGGGCCTTCTCAGCTGGCGGCAGGAACCGGCTGATGAGTTCGGCGAAATCGTCTACTCGGGCGGGCAGGTGATCTACATGGACGATGCCCGCCTGGCGTTTCAGTACGAATTCTCTTTCGAGACGTACATCGACACGGAAGAGACGTGGCAGGGCGAGGACCTTGCGCAACTCGGCCCTCTCGAGGGTGCAGACATCAAGGTTGATTGCATCGATCCTTCGACGAAGAAGAATCAGCCGGACGGACAAATTGAAGCAACTATGAAGGTGGAGTTATGAGTGTTTCTTTCAACACCATTCCGAGCGGCATTCGAGTGCCGCTTTTTTATGCCGAGGTAGACAATTCCGCGGCATTCACGCCGTCGGAGAGCACTCAGAGCCTCCTGATCGGCCAGATGCTCGCCACGGGCACGGCGGAGGCCGGGAAGCCGGTGACGGTTTCGACCGCGGCCATGGCGAAACAGCTTTTCGGTCGCGGTTCTATGCTTGCCCGTATGGTGGCCGCCTATCGCACGGTCGATAGCTTCGGCCAGCTTGTTTGCATTCCGCTCGCTGACGTGACGAACTCCGTAGCCGCCTCGGCAGAGGTGACTTTCTCCGGAAATGCGACTGAAGCCGGTACCCTGAGCTTCTACATTGGCGGTTCGCGCGTGCAGGTCTCCGTAGCAGAAGGCGCGGAGGCCGGTGTTGTCGCGCAAGCGCTTGCCGACGCGATTTCGCTCCAGAAGGACCTTCCGGTTACGGCTGGGGCGGCTGATGCGGTCTGCACGATTACGGCCAGAAACAGGGGTTCGCTCGGGAACGGCATCCTGCTTGCGCTCAACCTTCGCGGGCTCATCAACGGTGAAAAGACCCCGATGGGGCTTGGCATCGAGCTTGCGGCTATGACGGGCGGTACTGCCGACCCCGATATCGCCGCCGCTGTAGAGGCGATGGGCGATGCGCAGTATGACTTCATCGGCGTTCCCTATTCGGATGCCGCGGTGCTTGACGCCTTCCAGACGGAGATGAACGACACGTCCGGCCGCTGGGCGCCGTTCCGGCAGATCTACGGCCACGTATATACGGCAAAGCGCGGCGACGTGAATGCGCTGAAGACTTTCGGCAACGCCCGAAACGATCAGCACTGCACGATTGTGGGGGTTGAGCCGGAGCTTCCGACCCCGATTGAAGAGGTGCTCGCGGCCTATCTCGCCCGGACGTCGGTGTTCATTTCAGCTGACCCCGCGCGGCCCACGCAGACGGGCGTGCTCACCGGCGTGATGGCCGCTCCTTCCGAGAGCCGCTTTATCACGACCGACAGGCAGACGCTTCTTGAAAACGGCATTGCGACGCTTACGACGACATCCGGCACGGTCATGATCGAGCGCGCGGTGACGACCTATCAGCGCAACAGTTTCGGCGACGCGGACGCATCGTATCTCGACAGCGAAACGATGCACACGCTCGCATACGTGCTTCGCCGCATGAAGTCGCTCATCACGACCAAGTACGCACGCCACAAGCTCGCGAACGACGGGACCCGCTACGGTGCCGGACAGGCGATCGTGACGCCTTCGGTGATCCGCGGCGAGCTGGTGGCGCTCTATCGGCAGCTCGAGCTTTCGGGGATTGTCGAGAATGCGGATCTCTTCAAGCAGTACCTGATTGTCGAAAGGAATGCAGACAATCCGAATCGGCTGGATGTCCTCTTCCCGCCCGATCTCGTCAATCAGCTCCGCATCTTTGCGGTCCTCAATCAGTTCCGTCTTCAGTACGCGGAGGAATAAGAAATGGGAAAGAGACTAGCCGGCACCTGCTACTTCAAGGTGGACGGAGAACAGCTCGAACTTCAGGGGGACCTTGAGTTCCCCTTTAACTCGGTGACGCGCGAGACCATGGCCTCGACCACCGGCGTCGTCGGCTTCAAGGAGACGGTGACGGTCCCGTACGTCGCGGGCACGTTCATCGTCCCGGAGAGCTTCCCCGTCAGCAAGCTGATGGAGTCAACGGCGATGACGATTACCGCAGAGTGCGCGAACGGCATGGTTTACACGCTTTCGGAGGCATTCATGGTGGGCGACATTCCATATAAGCCCATTGACGGTACGGTGGCGCTGCGCTTTGAGGGCACCGCAGGAGAACTTGCATGATCTACGCACTGACAACGCCGATTGAGATTGCGGGCAAGGAAGTCACGGAGCTCGATCTCAAGGAAGAGAGGCTCGACACGAAGCTTATCAAGCGGCTCGGGTTCCCCTTCACGGTTGGCGCGGATCTGACGCCGGCGCCCCGCCCGAGCGTTTGCGCGGACTACATCTCCCGCCTCGCGGCTATTTCGCCCTCTGAGGTCGAGAAGCTCAGCCCCAGGGATTTCATGGCGATTTGCTGGGCGCTGATTAGTTTTTTCGGGGAGCAGGCGGGCTCGACGTCTCAGGACTAGTCGATCTGGCTTTTGACGTGGCCTACGGCTGGAGGATCTCTCCTGATGAGGCGCTCGCGCTTCCTTTGTCGGAGCTTCTGCTCTATGTGGAGCAGTGGAACCGAATTCAGGAGAGATTGAAGGAGACCTAAATGGCGGGACAGGATTTCAGACTTACCGCGATTCTTGCGGTCCGGGACACGATGACCCCCGTCATGAAGCAGGTGTCTGCGCGGTGGGGGAACTTCCGGAAGGTAATTGACGGCACGCAGTTTAAGAACCTGCAGAAGCAGGTGGCGCTCTTCAACCGCTCGATGCAAAACGTCGCCGCTACCGCCGGTGACGTAGCGGGCCGGATTGGCGGGCCTTTCCTTGCGCTTGCCGGCTCCTTAGGCTTCAGCCTGCAGCAGTCCGTGACGAGCTTCGCAAGTACGGGCGACGCGCTTGACAAGATGAGTCAGCGCATCGGCATTACCGCGGAACAGCTGCAGGAGTTCTCCTATGCCGCTACGCACGCGGGTGCCGCTCCGGAAGATCTCGAGGATGCGCTCAAGGATCTCGGTGAGCATATGGCGGAAATCGCCAACGGCATCGACACCTCGAGCGACGCCTTCACGC
Organism: Sutterella faecalis; assembly: GCF_006337085.1. GTDB lineage: Bacteria > Pseudomonadota > Gammaproteobacteria > Burkholderiales > Burkholderiaceae_F > Sutterella > Sutterella faecalis. The sequence continues at coordinate 2,854,676 of NZ_CP040882.1, forward strand.
TCTTTCAGAAGCTTGGAATCGAGATGAAGGACGCGGCCGGGAATATGCGCCCGGTCGAGCAAGTCTTTCTTGATCTTGCCGACGCCATTCAGCGCAATGAAGATCCGGCTCTTCGGGCGAAGATGGCAATGGCGACCATGGGCGACAGCGGCCGCAAGCTGATCCCAATGCTCACCAGCGGTTCGGACGGGCTCAAACAGATGGCTGCTCAGGCGCGAGGCCTGGGGCTCGTGATGTCGAACGATGCGGTGGCGTCTGCCGCGACAATGACGGACCACATGGATGACATGCGAGCCGTTATCGGGTCGGTCGGCAACGCGATAGGCGCGAAGCTCGCCCCCACGGTGATCCGCATGTCTGACCGCTTCCGCGATCTTGCCGCGGCGAACCGTGAGGCTTTTTCGCAGAAGTTCGCTTCCGTCGCCGAGCGGCTGGCCGAGACGATCGAGAAGATCGACTTCGAGGGCATCGCCTCCGCGGTATTGACCGTGGCGGATTATGCGATTCGGGCGTTCAATGCGGTCGGCGGCTTTAATACGGTGCTTTACGCCATGGGCGCGATCATGGCCGGGAAGACGCTCATGAGCGTGATCTCCCTCGGTTCGTCGATCATCTCGATGGTGCAGACGTTCGGCACCCTGGTGACTGCAGCGCGAACTGCTGCCGTAGCAATGGCCGGGGCGTTCGGGCCTGTTGGTTTGGTGCTGACAGCCGTGGCGGCGATAGCCGGCGTAGTGATCGCCAACTGGGACCGCATTTGGCCGGCGCTGAAGGCAGGAGCATCTGCGGCCGCCGACTTTATCGGCGCGGTTTGGGACACGGTTGTACCAAAGTTCCAGGCAGTTTTCGGGTCGCTGTTGTCAATTGCGAAGGCCTTCTTCCAGGGAGACATCAGCGGTCTGCTGAGCGGGTTTGACGACCTGTTTCAGGCGGCATTCAACTTGCTTCCGGACAAATGGGCAAAGGCCTGCCTCAACTGGTACGAGGGAATTAAGAAAAGTCTGAAGAGCGTCGGGAAGATGATCTCGGATTACTTTACGAAATTCGACTTCAAATCGCTGCTGCCGGACTGGGTAAGCGACCTTTTCGGAGGAAGCAAAACATCCGGCGACGGGCAGCCGATGCGGAATCCCCAGGTGACCCCTGAAGCCCGCCTGAGCGGGCGCATGAACATCAGCGTAACCGCTTCCGGAGGAGCATCCGCGGCCGTAAGCGACGTTTCCGGGTCTCCGGGGCTGGATATTTACGGTCAGGTAGGCCGATCGGATCGCTTTGTAGGAGCTGACTGATGTCTATTCGTAGTGAACAGCTTCTGCCGGCAAGCTTTCGCGGCGTGCCTTTCGAGGTGACGAGCGGGCGTCTTAAGGGCGGCCGCCGTACAGTGGTGCATGAGTATCCTCAGCGGGACAACCCGTACGTTGAGGATCTTGGCCGCGCTACCCGTCAAGTCACCATTGAGGCCTTCGTAGTTGGAGACGATTACATTGACCGCGGAACGGCGCTTCTGGCGGAGATCGAAAAGCCGGGGTCCGGGACGCTCATTCATCCGTGGCTGGGTGAGATGACCGTTACGGTCACTTCAGTGAGCGAACTCAAGTTCGACACCGGGCTTGGGGCTGCTTACCTGACTTTTGTCGCTACTGAAGCTGGAGACCTCGAGTTTCCGGTTATGGGGATCGATACCCAGACGGAGGCGCTTGAGGCCGCTGACGAGCTCGAGCAATCGGCCATCAGCAAGTTCATCGACTCCATTGACCTGTCGATTGTTTCCGAGTACATCGACGCGGCACTCTCCGGAGATCTGCTCGACGTGCTCGGGGTGATTGACAGTGCGGAAATCGCAAAGGTGTTCGATTTCGCGACTGACGTTGCTGATCTGGCATCAAAGGGGCTTTCGCTCCTCTCGACGGATCCGAAAGTATTCGCGCAGACGCTTGCGGGAGCTCTCGGGCTGTCGAAGTGGGCTACGACGGCCACGGCTTGGAGCCGGGTCGGGGAGCAGCTGAAAAACCTCGTCTCGAAAGACAAGCTTTCGTCCGGGACCAAGGCAAAGATTCAGGCTGATCGCGAAGGACGGCCGCTTTCTGACACTCAGAAAGTGGTGATGACGAACCGCGCGGCCGTTGAAAGCCTCGCCAGACAGCTCCTGCTCGCGCAGATTGTTGGCGTCAGCGCTTTGATCGGGACATCAAAGGACACGTCGGCGCCGGGGGCAGTGCTCACGGCTGCGGCAGAACCTTTCGCCGAGCAGGAACCGATTCAGAGCTACGACGATCTCATTGAGGTCCGCGATCAGCTTCTGGACGTTCTAGATCAGGAACTCCTGATGGAGACCGACGATGAGACGTACCAGGCGATTGAGGCGGCGAGGACTGCGGTCTTTGAGGCCATTACTGAACGTGCTGACACTCAAAGCCGATTGTTTACGACGGTTCCGCCGGACATTATGCCGGCCGTTGTTCTGGCCTATGACTATCACGATGATGCGAACCGGGATCGAGAGATCGCTCTCCGGAACCACATCGAACATGAAGGGTTCTGCCCGGTAGAGGAACTGAGGATTTCAAGCGAATGACGTCGAATCTGGTTGAAATTCGAGTTGGCGGCAAGCGCTACGGCGGCTGGAAGTCGGTGCTCATCACTTCAAGCATCGAGCAGGTCGCCCGGGCGTTTGCGCTTGAAGTCACGGAGAACTTCCCGGGCAACACCGATTTCAAGGCGTTGCAGACCGGGGAGCTCGTACAGGTCTATATCGGCGAAGATCTGGTGTGCACGGGGTACATCACCTCGACACCCATCAGCTACGACGGCAAGACCGTTTCCGTGCAGGTGCAGGGGAAGAGCCGAACGGTTGACCTCGTTGATTGCAGTCCGCCGTCTGCGGCCTATGCGCCCCCGGCGGTGAGCGCCAATCTGTGGTCCGAGGTGAAGGGCAAGAGCGGTAAGGCGCAGGCCGCGCCCGCAGCGGCCGCGAAGCCTCAAACCTCCTGGAAGAACCTTCCGGCCGGCCGCATCATCGAAGAGCTGGCGAAGCCGTACGGCATAACGCTCACGATCTCGGCCGAGAGCAACGAAGTCAAGACCCATACGGTTAATCCCGGAGAGACGGTTTTCGAATCGATCAAGCGGCTCATTACGAAGGACAATCTCGTATTGACCGACGATGAGGCAGGAAATCTTGTGCTGGTTGAGCCTGGCGGGGCCGGACAGGCGACGGACGCCCTTGAGCTCGGCGGCAACATCCTGAAGGCTTCAGCGAGGTTCGATGCGTCGGCGCGGTTTTCGCACTACGTTGCGCTCGGACAGCACGCCGGTACGGATGAAGATTTCGGTCGTACCGCTGCGGAAGACAAGGGCGTTGCTGTAGACCCGGAAGTGAAGCGATTCCGGCTGAAGGTGCTCAAGGATAGTGGGCAGGCGTCGTTGAAGACTGCCGGCGCTCGAGCCCGGTTCGAAGCTAATTTTCAAGCCGCACGCTTTCGCGCCGTCACCTACACGGTTCAGGGCTGGAGGCAGTCGGATGGCTCTCTGTGGCGACCGAACACAAAGGTTATAGTGCGCGATCAAACGCTTTTTCCGGGAGGCTTAGAAATGCTGGTTGTTCAAACGAAGCTCCAACTCTCTTCGGCCGGAATGACCGCCGAGTTAGGGCTTATGCCCCCCGATGGCTATAGACGAGACGCCGCGAAAACGGATACAAAGCAAACGTCGTCGACGTGGACGAACGTGAAATAATCTGGGGAAAGGAGGCAGTTATGCGCATTTTCTTTCTCATCGCGCTGAGCGTTGCCTCGCTTGGCGCCCAGGCGTTGACGGTTGTCCCTAGCAGGCATTTGGTCTGCGAAAAGTACCCCGGAACTATGCTGGATAAAGAATGCAAATATGTCCCGGGCGGCGAGCCTGATCTAGGTTTTAAGCTCGAACCGTCTGACCCGAAAGAGGTGATGTCGATCACGAAGGACATTAACGGCTGGATCACGATCGAGCGCCGGGACGGCACGCACGAGAACTTCAGGCCCGACGGTATGGGCGGGTGGCAACGTCAATGATTTTTGAAAGGCTGCAGAGATGCGGCCTTTTTTGTTATGAGCGGAAGATTGGACGACATCATGGCCCGCGGCGTCGTTTCGGCGGCCGACGGGACGAAGAAAATGCGCGCGGTACAGGTGCGGCTGCTCGCGGACGAAGTGCGGGATGATCTGGAGCACGTCGAGCCCTATGGCTTCACTTCGGAGCCGAAGGACGATGAGCAGCCAGAGGCCTTTGCTTTGTTTTTCGGCGGCGATCGCTCGCACGGCATTGTCTTTTGCGTGGCAGACAGGCGGTTTCGCCTGAAGAACCTGAAGCCAGGCGAGGTCGCTCTCTACGACGATCTCGGGCAGAAGATCTATTTGACGCGCGATGGCATCGTGATTGAGACGCCTGGCGAGCTGACGGCGACGGTCGCAAAAAATGCGACCGTAACGGTGGGCGGGGACCTGAGTGCAGAAGTAGCAGGAGATGCCACGCTGAAAGCATCATCAGTGAAGCTGGACACGCCTGCAACGACTCTGACGGGGACGTTGACCGTTCAAGGGCTGATCACCGGCCAAGGCGGCATGGCGATCAGCGGCGGCTCCGGCGCGAGCGTCACCGGCGATCTGACGACGACTGGCGATGTGAAGGCGGGCTCGATCAGCCTGAAGACGCACACGCACACAGAACAGGGTGATGGCGCGGAGACATCCGGGCCGCACTAACCGTACGAGTTTCTCGTACAGACCAAAAAGCAAACCCCGCAGGGCCGGAATCCTTGCGGGGTTTTTCGTATCCACCTGTCAAGTAGGTGAACATGAACAGTTTAGATGAAACCAGAGAACTGCGTGAGCGGTTGCAGGCTATGGAAGAACGTACGAAGGAGCAAGAGATTCGAGCACAGGTAGAGCGCGAATTTCAAGAAAACGCTCTGAAAGAGTCGCGCGAACGAAGGGCTTTTTGGCTTGAGATCGTAAAGGCTTTTGTCGCTCCAGTAGTGACAGCGCTATTGGTGATTTGGTTGACCAAATGAGCGCGGGGATACCTAAATGGACATGATGCTGAACGGGAAGCCGGCAGACATCTCCGACTTCGAGGTTGATGAGCTGGCTGCGGCCGTGCTGATCAGCCTTTTTTCATGGCGAAAGTCTAACCCGGATGATGGGGTGAAGGCGCCGAATCGTCAAGGCTGGTGGGGAGACACTTTCGCGGAGAGGGCCGGTGATCGAATCGGTTCGCGCCTCTGGTTGCTGCAGCGGCAGAAGATCCTGCCGGCAACGCTGCGCCGTGCTGAGGCCTATGCGAAGGAGTCTCTGCAATGGCTCATCGATGATGCGGTTGTTGCCCGCATTGAGGTTTCTGCGGAGCGCTCGGGGACTGACCAGATCGCGCTGCGGGTTACCTGCTATCGGCCTGATGACACACAGGCGCTTCAGGCGCGATTCCAGAATGTTTGGGAGTGAAAATGTCTTTTGAAAGACCTACGCTCGCGGAGATCATCCGGAGAGTTCAGGCAGATGCGGAGAGCCGCATAGGAAAAAAGGTGATGCGCTGGTCGCTCGCCTCCGTCATGACGCGCGTCATTTCGGGCGTTTCCCACGGGCTTCACGGCTACATCGCCTTTGTGCTCCGGCAGTGCTTTACGAGCACCGCCGAAGGGAACTACCTCGAGAGGCGCGCTTCCGAGTACGGTATCTATCGGCTGCAGGCAAGCAAGGCCGTCGGTACCGTCACCTTTACCGGTACAGGTGTCGTGCCCGCCGGGACGCAGCTTCAAAACGAACGCGGGGCGGTCTACGTCACTACGGACGAAAGCAAAGACGGCGCGGCTCCGCTTGAGGCGGCTGATGCGGGCGCTTCGGGCAATTCTGAGGCCGGCATGCAGCTGACGCTCGTGAGCCCGGTCGTCGGCGTGATGAGCTCGGCCGTAGCTGGCGAGCTCACCGGAGGCGCGGACGCAGAGGGGGACGAGAGCCTGCGGGAACGACTTCTTGCGCGACAAAAGAACCCGCCGAAAGCCGGCACGAAGGCGGATTACGTCGCCTGGGCGAGGCAGGTTCCCGGCGTGACGCGCGCCTGGTGCTACCCGCAGGAGCTCGGTATGGGGCATGTCACGGTGCGCTTCATGACGGACGGCATGACGTCGAACGGCATCCCGAACGAAACCATGATAAGGCGCGTAACGGACGAGATCGAAGCGAACATGCCGGTTACGGCGATGCTCCACGTCGTCGCACCGATCCCGAAGCCGCTGAATCTCACGCTCGACATTCTCCCGGAGACTGAGGCGATCAAGGCGAAGATCGAATCCGCCATTGAATCGGTCGTTCTTGCAGAAGCGACCCCGGGCGGCTCGATCCTGCTGACTTCGCTTGACAGAGCAATTTCCGGGGTAGGCGAAGTTACCAGTTACCGCATTCAGTCGCCGACGGACGACGTGGCGGCGAGCGTAGGCGAAATCTTCGTTCCGGGAACGATCACGTGGGTGTGATATGGCGCTGACAGAAAGAGATTATTCGCACCAGATCGACGAGCTTCTTCCGAGAGGGCCGATCTGGAAAAGGACTCCGGGGGGCGCACTCGACGCTGTGTTGTATGCCCTGGGCAGAGAGGCCGCGCGCGTCGACGCCCGCATCAATCAGGTAATCGAGGAAGCCGACCCGCGTACTTCAGCAGAGGAGCTTTCTCGGTGGTTTGACGACTACGGCATTCCGTCCGCCTGCCTTGAGGCGATCGCAGATCCGTCTCAGGAGCAGATGCGGCAGGAGCTTCTCGCGAAGATCACGTCGAATCTCGGATTGACTGCGGCTTTTTTCGAGTCGCTTGCCGGGACGCTCGGCTACCAGGCAAAGGTAACGACCTTCACGGAGCATGACGTGAATGACGACGTGGAGCATCCGCTCTACGAAAAACAGTGGACGACGGTCATGACGCTTGGCATCACGATCCGGTCTAACGGGAATGCCGAATACCTCGATGTGACCTGGGGCGCTGATGAGCCTCTTGCTCGCTGGGGAAATGCTTTGCTGGAATGCGTGATCCGGGCGCTTGCTCCGGCTCATGTGTATGTCATTTTTATGTATGAGGAGGACGCCTGATGGCTACTAAAGGTTATTGGAAATCCGGCGCGGTTGATTCGCCGCCGGACACATCTACGCTCACTTCTAAAGGGTACCCGACGTCGGGCGACCCGAAAACCGGGACCCCGGCGACAAAGCCGGGCGCCGCGTGGTACTACCTGCAGGATCAACTGAGAAACACCGTTATTGAAGCCGCGGGGCAGACGCTGGCCGAGCCGCCATCCGCAACTCAGTTCCTCGAGGCGCTTCGGACTATGAAGTGGCTCGCCGATAACACCATCCCGGGCGGAAAGATTGCCAACGCCTCGATCACCGGAGCAAAGCTGACCGCGAAAACCGTCGCCGGGGGGAACCTCGCGGATCTATCGGTGTCGACGGCAAAACTCGCGGCGGGCAGCGTAACCAATGACAAGATCGCACAAGGCGCGGTCGACGGCACACGCCTCGCGACGCAGAGCGTCGCTTTCTCGCATCTTCTTCCCGCGATTATCGCGACCGAGGGGCAAGTCACTGAAGGCACCGCAAAGAACGTTCTGATGACGCCTTTCCTTACGAAGCTGATGGTCCAGGCCTTCAATCCGCCGGCGGTCCCGCCCGGCACGCTCATCCACTACGCCGGGCGCACGGTCCCGAGCGGCTGGCTCATCTGCAACGGCGCGAATGTGAGCCGAACCGACTACGCGGCCCTTTTCGCAGCTATCGGTACGATCTACGGCGCGGGCGACGGGTCGACAACCTTTGGTCTGCCGAATTTGGACGTTCGCTTCCTCGAGGGCACGACATCGGCTTCTTCGGTCGGCACTTACTACTCAGCGGGGTTACCGAACATCACGGGGTCTTTCACCTCTCACGGCAATACTGGCGCGATGCAGACCACTGGGGCCTTTACGAACGGGGGAACCGGGGTCCATTCGAATAGCGGCGGCGCATCGGATGGAAGACACGTTTACATGGACGCTAACAGGTGTTCATATGTATACGGAGGGACCAGAACAGTTCAACCAGCGGCGCTGCTGACGCTAGTCCTCATTAAAACTTGATCAGGACTAAAGCCGACATCGCCGGGGGCTTAACCGTTGAGCTATTGCCGTACACGCCGGAACTCCTTCCGCTTTCTGCGGGCCAGTTGCCGGGCCTGCATCAGAGAGACCTCGGGCCATCGTCCGAGGCTCAGATCAGTAACCCTGCCTCCGTAGGAAATGCGGAGACACCAACTTTTGATCCCCGAGGGGTAAACCCGAAGGGTGAGGCTGTGGCTATCGGTCACGGTGTAACGCTTTTCACGCGGTCGCAAGGCCGCAATTTTTCTTGTAGAGAGGTTTTTCGACATGAAGCCCAATGAGATCAAAGAAATCCCCCACGTCGATGAGGACGGCTACTTTGATGGCACGGTGGCCTGCATGGCTGATGCGCGTGGAGCGCTCATGCTCGGCGCGGACTGCTATGACATCGCCGCCCCAGAAGACGATGGGAAGCACTTTTACAAGATCGCTGCCGACAAAAATGGCTGGGTGGCCGAGGCCATCCCGACGACGGCCGAGGAGTGCGTCGGCATCGTGCTCGATCATCACAAACAGACGGAAAGAATTCACAAACTCCGCACAGTTTTCGACGAGCTCACGAAGAACTCGACGACCTATCGCCTTGTCCAAGACCCGGAAACGAATGCCCGCTCGATCGAAAAGATTCCGGAAAAGACTGTTGAGGAAGTGCGCACCGAGAAGATGCGGGCCCTCGACGCTGCCTTTATGTCTTGGTATGAGGACGGCGCGACGGTCGTTTCGAGCCTTGGTTTTGAGGCGGATTCGGATCAGCGTGCTATATCCGACGTGAACGGCCTCGTGACCGCCGTTGAGGCGCAAGCGACCCTCTCGGATTCCGGCGTCATCTTCATGGATGCCCACAATGAAGGACATCAGCTCACACTCGATCAGCTGAAACTCCTGCAGCTCGAAATCATTGGCGCAGGCAGCGCCGCTTATCAGGAAAAGTGGAAGCTCCGTGACGCTATCGAGAAGGCGAAGACCAAGGAAGAGCTCGAAAAGATCGAGATCGCGTTCCACCCGGCGGACTTCTCGAAGGCGGCATGAGTTGGGCGTATTGGAAACAGGTGCTCATCGCCTTTGATCACCTCATCGATGCGGTCTTGTTCTTCGATGGCAATCATTGCCGGACGAGCTATGAGAGTGAGCTAGAGCGGACCCAACTGCCGCCCAGCATGCGGGGCTAGGTATAATCGCCGCCAGCATGAAGCAAGGACGCGGCGCATAGCCTGTTCCTGCCTATCCACACCTACCGACGGCCGAGGCAAGGAATTCCCGGCGTATCGCCGGAGGATAGGCCCCCGCTAGGGGTGTAGAAACGACAAAGCCCAGTGCGCTAACACCGGGCTGAGTCAATGATGCAAGGGGTGGTTATGCATGCCTTCACTCTTGCTTCGTGTCAGATTATGCCACACGACATCGTTGTGGTGACGGGCGACATCAATATTGATGGGCTCGTCATTGCCGTCATTATTGCGGCGTGGCTGATCGGCAAGAGGCGTTAAGTCGCGGGGGTCGTTCTCATCGGGAGTTCGGCCCCTCTTGCTATCTGTCTGCTCAGGCCCGCCAGTGCGCGGGCTTTTTTTATTGCCTTGAATGAGGGAAATGTGGCTCAGACATATGACATTCAGGTTGATCAGGGCGTTGATACCGAAAGGACCTTCAACTGCGTGGACGGCTACGGGAACGCTATGGACTTCTCCGGCTACTCCGCGCGGATGCAGGTGCGCAGATCGACATATCAGAAAGAGCCCATCGACGAGCTGACCGTTGAAAACGGCCGGCTCTTTTTCGAGGGGGCCCGGCTAACCGCGATCTTTCCGAGCGACGTCACAAGCCGCTACCCGCCGGGACGGTCGCGCTACGACATCGAACTGGTTTCCACTACTGGCCGGGTCCTCCGGCTTTTGCGGGGCTACTTCGACGTCATTCCGGAGGTGACTCGATGACCTACAGAGACAACGATTGCTGCGGCGATACCTGCAGGGTAACCACAGTGATGATCCCCGGGCCGCAAGGCGGCAAGGGGGACAAAGGGGATACGCCGGAAGACGTGGTCCTCTATACGCCGCAGACATTATCCGCAGAGGAGATGCTGCAGGCGCAAAAGAACCTGGGGCTTGCCGGTGAGGCGGCCCCTTCTTTTTTAGAAATCTATGAACGTGCAAAGCAAGGAGATTGATATGCCCGAAGCACAGACCACGATGATTAAGAACCTTTCTGCCGCTTTCACGGCGGCTGGCGTTGACGTCAAGGGCCTGCTCGCCAAAATTGGCGACCTCGGCACTCTGACCACCACGCAGAGGGCTTCGCTCGTTGGCGCTCTCAACGAACTGAAGACCGGCATTGACGCCGCCGTTAAGATCGACGACGCAAAGACGCAGGCGGGAACCACCTGGTCGTCCACGAAGATCAATAGCGCGATCAACGCGGCTATTTCCGCTCTTGTCTCCGGCGCACCGGAGGCGCTCGACACCATCAAGGAAGTCGCCGACGCGATCAACACCAACAAGGACGCCATTACCGCTCTGCAGCAGATCGCGGCCGGCCATGTCAAGTTTGACGCCGCACAGACGCTCAACGACACTCAGAAGCAGCAGGCCCGCGAAAATATCGATGCGGTCTCCGCTGCGCAGCTCGCGGCCAAGCTCAACGGCACGGTCGCCAAGGTCGGCGAAGTTTCGGGAGGTGGCACAGATCCGGCTGCAGTCAGCCTCGACACCCTGACCGACGAAGGCGAATTCTTCGTCGCCAAAGCGGTAGGACGCCCGGCGGGCGTAGGCGGCGACTATCAGAACCTGATGGTCTCCGTTCGCAAGAGCGGCAACACGCTCGAACAGACCGTCCGCGGTATTGATGGTGGTCGTGGCCGTATTTTCGTCCGCCACGGCACGGTTGCCACGGGCGGCGATAACGCTGGTCAGGTGGCGTGGGAAGCTTTTGCCGAGGTTGGCGCCGCGGTTGATCTCTCGGGCTACGCAACCAATGCAGCGCTCGCGGCCACGGACACTAAGGCGCAAAAGGGCGTCGACGATGCTGCGGCCGCCAAGGCTCAGGCCGACAAGGGCGTGCAGGATGCCGCCACGGCAATGACAGTGGCTGAAAAAGCCAACGGCGATCTGACGACTTTCAAGACGAACATCGGCGATACCACCGTTGACTTTGCCGCGGTTTACACCGCCGCGCGCGACGCGAAGTAAGGCAGGTGCGACATGGCCGGCGGGAAGGACGACTACACCGATAGGGTGATCGCCGCTCTGTGGGCCATCGCCGCTGATGTCAAAAGCATTAAGTCGCGCCTGGATAGCCTGGAAGCCGCAATCAACGCCCGCATCGCTTATGACGCGGCCGTTATTTCGGCAATGGCTTCGGGCGCTACTGCGGCGACGGAAGAACCTGCGGAAGAAAAAGAATCCGGTGCATCCGGTGCATCCGGTGTGTAGCCCATTGGGCCGCGGTCCTTTACGGGCTGACGGCCCTTTTTTTTCGGGAGTACGAAATGACAAAAGAAGAACTCATCGCAAAGCAGAAAGAGCTTGGGCTTAGCGGCATTGACGGCCTCAAGGACGAAGCGCTTGAGAAGCTCAAGAAGTATCTCGATGAGCAGAAGGCGCAGCTGGATACCGAGACGCGCCGCAAGGTGCGCGCTTTCTGGATCGGCGTCACTGCCGTGGGCATTGTCCTCGGCATTGCCGCAGGCTGGTTCGGGCGCTTCATGATCGGGTGACGCCATGCACTCGCTTCTACCGGTGGGGGCGGAGGCGGCGTGGATAAAGATAGGTGCGGTATTGGGGGTGATCTGGGGGGCGACGTTAGCGAGCGTTGCCCCCTTGGTCTACTGGTATCTGGCCTTCATGGCGGCCGACCTTCTCACCGGGATATGGGCCGCCTGCCGGACCGGGACTTTCAGCTCAAAGCGCCTTAGCTTTGGGATGGCGAAGAAGGGACTTGCCTTTTTCATCATCACTCTTGCGCACGGGATCGACGTGAGCTTCTGGTTCGTGCTCCACGACATGCCACTTTTTCAAAGCGTGACGCTCTGCGCCTATGCCTGCGGCGAGTTCGGATCGATCGTCGAAAACATCGAGCGGGCGGGTTTCGGAGATGCACTGCCTCCAGTCCTCAAGAAGCTTTTCTTGTCGCTTGAGAAGCGCCTTGAGAATGCCGTGGACACCAAGCTCGATCAGATCGGGCTTGATGATGAGGAGAAAGACAAGAAGACCAAATAGCAAAAGCCGCTCGGGAGCGAACCGGGCGGCTTTTTTTATAGGCATCAGAAACGGAATGGGCCTATGGGAGACATTTTAACTGCTTTGAAGATCGGAGAGCTCATGACTGCTGATGATTTGACATGGCAGGCGACGGCCATCCTTGTCGTCCTCATCGCTTTCGGCGTTGCCGTCGTCGCATGCGTCGCCGGGAAGGCCGTGAAGATTTGGCGTGATGCTCTGAAGTGAGGGACTATGACCGCTCGAGGAATTCGGAACAACAACCCGGGGAATCTCCGGCACGGGGAAGCCTGGCTCGGACTTGCTCCGGTGCAGGATGACCAGAATTTCTGCACATTCACGGAAATGCACTTTGGCGTGAGGGCGCTCCTGAAAACCCTTCGCACCTACGTAGAGAAGCGAGGATGCGACACCGTGCGCAAAATCATCACCCGATGGGCTCCGGAAAATGAGAACGATACGGACTCATATGTGCTTCATGTTGCGACGGCCTGCCGCCGTGATCCGGACGAAGTGTTGAACTTCGAGGCCGACCCGCTCCTCTATCTGGACATCGCGAAGGCGATCGCCCGACATGAGTGCGGCGTCGATGCTGAAGCGATCACGGATGATGCGTGGGAAGTGGGCCTCAAGGAGGCCGGGCTGTGACCTATCTGAAGATCGCGGGCGCACTGCTTGCGGTGCTTCTGGCTTTCGGAGGCGGCTATCGATATGCCGCCGCGCTCTACGAAAAGGACGCGGCGGAGCTTCGGGAAGCCGAGGCCGTTGCCCGTGCCGATATGGGGAGGAAGCAATATGCGAAGATGGTTGAAGCGCTGGACGCTCTTGCCGGCCTGCGCGGTGAGCTTGCCGATGCTCGCGCTGATGCTGAACGGGTGCGCCGCGCCGCCGAGGTACGTGAGCGAAGAGCCAGCGCCTCTGCCTGCGGTGCTGAGCGCGCCGCAGTCTCAGCGTGCGAAGGCCTACTCAGAGAAAGTGTCGAGCTTCTCGCAGAGGGTCGAGAGCTACTTCAAGAGTCAGCCGGAGTTCACGACGCAGTGACGGCGGCTAGGAGATAAAAGATCTTCTACACAAGCGAGTTCTTGATTGCTATAGTTAAAAAACATCTAGGACCATAGTGATCAAGTCGAAATGGAAGATCTGGAAAGACGACTAAAGGATAAGGCTATTGAGGCCTTTTTGCTGGCGATTGAAATATATAATAAACCAACAATTAAATATCGCGTCGAGGGATTTTCATTCTTTATAATTAACGCCTGGGAGCTGTTATTAAAGTCTTACATAATAAGAAGAGACGGGAATAAGGCCATTTATTATAAAGACAATCATGGCAGAACGCTGTCGTTAGAGAATTGCATCAAAAAGGTTTTCACGAACGAAAAGGATCCGTTAAGAATAAATCTAGAAAGAATAATAGAACTACGCAATACCAGCACGCACTTTATTACCCCAGAATACGAGTCGCTGTATCTGCCGCTCTTTCAGGCCAATGTAGATAATTTTTCTGATAAGTTACATGATCTATTGAATGAAGAGCTTGTTCAGTATGTCTCCGAAAGCTTTTTGAGACTCCCAACTTCTGTCTGTACGATTCAACCGGAACAAATACGAGCCAAATATACTGATGCGGTATCGGCTCGATTTATCGAACTAAACAATAAAATTTCAGAACAGCAAGGGAAATTAGGGAGCAGATTTGCGATCTCGATAGTTCACACTTATAAAATAACAAAGAAAGATGGAGCCGATGTTGAGAAAATACGCATATCGAAGGATGGAGAACCAGCGAAAATAATTGACCGCCCCAAGGATTTTTCCTCCACTCACCCCTACACTGCGAATAAGGCCATTGAAAAGCTTAATGCCCTACTGCGCAGGTCGAGTGTTGAAGTTTATTTTCGCGGCAATAGGACTACATTAAATAAAAGCCACCTTACCAATCTGAATCGTTCCTATGGCGTCAAGAACAATCAAGATTTTTGCTATACCAATACCCTGTACAAAAATCCTCAGTACAGCTATTCGCAGGCGCTAATAGACTTTCTGTATGAGGAGCTACGCAAACATCCAAAAGATCTTCTGGATAGGGTGGCAGACGAGTACAAACTAGCTCAAAGCAAGAAGAAGGGAAGATAACCCCAGGGGCAAAGGAATTCTAAGCATGAAGCCTACTCCCATTCGGGAACCCAGCACTGATCCTTCTCGAGTTATCTTAAGGATACTATAGGCGAAAAAATGGATGACCGCAATCACCCATAAAGATTAGCTAGCAAGCAGCCGACGCTCGCCGTCGATTGTCCGCGGCCGGTTCAGATACCTGCGACGCTGAAAGAAAGCAGCTTGCCCGATGCGCAGACCTTCTCGAAAGAGGCACGGAGCTGGTTCGACGAGGTGTCGAACTATCTGAGCGGACTGCGATAGATAAAGATGCGGTCGTGAAGATCATGAGCCAGTAGCGCCAACTATTAAATTTTTCTTAATAGTTGGGGTACAAGCTGTAATAAAAGTCAAGCGTAAACGGATAAATAAACGCCGCTAAAGTAGCTTTATCTGTGAGGGGTTACTTCTTTTTCGGCATGATCGTGTCCGCCCACGACTGCATGACGGGACGACGTAGTTCACATAGGTCGTCACGCTGATACGTTTGCTCAACGGCGTTGCCGGTTGCGTGCATCAGGCACTTCTCTGCGACGACTCTATCCACACCGTTTCTAGCCGCCCAGTCTCGGAAGGTTGAACGGAATCCGTGCATAGTCACTTTGCCGTCTGTGAGTCTGCTGACCGTGTGATATGGGTTGTCGATGCGGATTGGTCTGTGCGTCCAGTAAGGCGACGGAAAGAGCGGTCCCTTCTGGCTCGGGTTGGCGGCAAGCAGCACTTCAATGGCCTGATCGCTCAGAGGGACACGGTGCGGGAAAGGCTTGCGGTCTTTTCTGCGAGCAGGCGGGATGTACCAGATGCGCTCTTCGAGATTGATTTCATCCCAAAACGCGAGCGTAAATTCCTTTCGGCGCGTGGCGGTCAAGATGCCGAAGAGTGCAGCCAGACGTGAAGGAGGCTCTCCGACCTCACCTGCAAGCAATCGACTGACAATGTCTATCGTCTCATCAAGCGTAGCGGCAGGGCAATGTCTGGTGGTGTAGATGCGCTGAGGTGATGGCAGCCATGCGTCAAGATTGCCGCGCCATGTAGCTGGATTCTCTTTGTTGTAAAACCCTTCACGTTTTGCATAGGCAAAGACGGTCTCCAAGTAGCCACGCATTTTGACGCCTGACGGAGTCTGATTCTTCCAGAGCGGATTGAGGATAGAAAGGATGTGAGACGTTTCGACCTCTTTGATCGGCATGTCTCCGATGTGCTGGACGGCGAGGCCGAGAATGCACCGCCGCCATTCATTGATGCTGTGCTTGTTCTTGTACTGCTTGACCTCAATGATGATCGGGATGATGCGTTCTGCATACTCCTTGAATGTTGGCTCGTGCTTTGTCTTTGCCGGTGCTTTCTTTTCTTCTCTGAAAGCCTTTGGGTCGATTCCTTGCGTGAGGAGAGTGTGGCACTTGAGCGCCTCATCCTTCGCCATTTGAATCTTGATGAATGTCGGATCACCCAGTGATAGATCCTTGCGCTTTCCGTCGAACGTGTATCGGAAGACAAACGCTCTGCTGAGTCCGTTTCTTCGGACGACGAGGTACAAATTCGGCGCGATCTTATATCGTCCATCGCCTACTGCCAGAATGTTTTTGGCCGTAATGTTCATGGCGTGTCCCACAAAATTGAATCCACGAGGTGCCGAACACACTCTTTGTCCCACAGTTGTCCCACAGGCTGACGGCGTGTAGGCGGTGTGCAGGTAGCGCGACGGTAGCGGGGGTACGACCATGCTAACACGAAAAACCCCGCCACATAGCGGGTATGTAGCGGGGTGATGGTTAGCAGGTAGTTAGGCTGTAGAAGAGCCGATCAGTTAGAAGCGGAAGTCGCGTTCGCCTTCGGCAATGCGTTCAAGGCGCTTCACGCTTGCATTGCGGAACTTCTCGTTCTTCACTTTCGGGAGCTCAAGACGGATGACGGCTTCGCCCTCGGTGCGGGTCTTTTCCGTCGCGTAGTCGCAGAGATATTCCTTCATGGTGAGGATGGCATTGGCCTGGCAGTAGTCCGCAATGGCGCCGTTCTTCGCAAATTCCATGAAGCGGTCGCCCGTACGGCCGGCGCGGTAGCAGGCCGTGCAGAAGCTCGGGAGATAGTGGTTCTCAAGGAGCCAGCGCACCACTTCGTCGAGCGAACGGCGGTCGTTCGTTTCGAACTGCGCGGAATTCTCAATGTCGCGGATGTCGCGGATCGTGTAGCCGCCAACCGACGTGCGCGAGCCCCCTGAAATCTGGGAGATGCCGAGCTTGAGGGCCGCTTCGCGGGTGCGGGCGCTCTCGCGCGTCGACATGATCATGCCGGTGTAGGGAACGGCAAGACGAATGAGCGCGACGATCTTGAGGAAGATGTCGTCGGGGACGGCATTCGAGAACGAATGCGGGTCGATGTCGTCGGCCGGGCAGATGCGCGGCACGGAAATCGTGTGCGGACCAACGCCCCAGACGGCTTCGAGATGTTCGGCATGCATGAGGAGGCCGACGAAGTCGTACTTGTAGAGCGTGAGGCCGAAGAGCACGCCGAGACCCACGTCGTCAATGCCGCCTTCCATGGCGCGGTCGTGCGCTTCGGTGTGCCAGGCGTAGTCCGCCTTGGGTCCCTTCGGATGGAGCTTCTTATATTCGTCCGGGTGATACGTTTCCTGGAAAAGCTGGTACGTGCCGATTTCGGCCTCGTGGAGCTTGCGGTAGTTTTCAACGGTCGTCGCGGCAATATTGACGTTGAGGCGGCGGATTTTGCCGTTCTTGTGCTGGATCGAATAGATCGTCTTGATGGATTCAAGGATGTATTCGATCGGGTTGTACTTCGGGTGTTCGCCCGCTTCAAGGAGGAGACGCTTGTGGCCGAGATCCTGAAGCGCAATCACCTCATTCCTGATTTCTTCCTGCGTGAGCTTCTTGCGGACAATATTCTTGTTCTTCGCGTGATACGGGCAGTAGGTGCAGGTATTGACGCAGTAGTTCGAGAGGTAAAGGGGCGCGAAGAGCACAATGCGCGCGCCGTAGATCTTTTCCTTCACATCGCGGGCGATGCGGAAGATTTCGTCGTTCAGATCCGGCTGGTCGCAGAAAAGGAGCGCAGCGGCCTCGCGATGGGTAAGGCCCTTGGCGGTTTTTGCCTTTTCAAGGAGCGATTCCAGAAGCGGACGGTCGGACTTATGCTCCTCCGCCCACCTGAGGGTGTCTTCAATTTCTTCCCGGCAGATGAACTCGTCTGCGCGGCGTGATTTGGGATCGTACATAAATTTTGTAAGGCTGAAATGGCGGGAAGCCAGAAGCGCAAAAAATAACGCTTCGGGGATCTCCGTCATATGCGGGCGTCTTAGAGCGAGCGCCCTCGGCTTTGTCGAATGCGCTCATGATAAAGATTTCGCTCGCTTTCCGCGTCCGGGTTTTTGATGACACCCGGGTGCCGGATCCCGTCTTTTCAAGAGACGCCGCGCCGTTGCTGGCGTCTATTCGCCGTCAAGCTCCTTCATGCGGCAGAAGACGGCTCCCGCGGAGTAAATCGCAAAGAGGAACCCTCCTCCCGTAAAGACGGCGAGGCCGAAGAGCGAGGCGCCCGCACCGATGACGGAACCGATAGCGCCGGCGATGACCGGGAAAGCGGATTTCCCGGAATTGATGAGCATGAGCCGGAAGCCGATGGCTTCGCCGATTCGGTTTCCGGGAGCAAACCGGTAGACGAGCGACATCATGTTGGGAAGCGACGCTCCGAGCCCGAGGCCGAGCAGAAAGGCCGCGCACATGAGGGGAGGAAGCGTATTGAAGAAGGGAAAGAGCGCAAAGGCGATGGCGCTCAGAAGGAGCGTCATTGCGATGAGGTGCCATTCCTCAAGAACCTTGAGGAGCATGGGCATCAGCAGTCGGACAACAAAAGTGGCGCAGGCGAAGCTGCCGAGCACCCAGCCGATTTCGGAGGGCGCAAGTCCCGCTTCATTGGCATAGATCGGGATGAGGAGGTTTCCCACTTCCCATGCGACGGAAATGATGACGGAGGCGAGTAGCACGGCCCGCATCGGCGGGTCCCGGAAAAAATCGAGGGACGATCCGGAGCCTTTTGGTTCGCCGGCCTTTTTCGCGCGCTGCCTCTCGCGCTTGATGAGAAGCCCGCGCATGAAGGGCAGGCTCAGAATCGCGGCAAGAATAACGGGCGCAATGAGGCACCAGATGTAGAAGGCGCTGAAGGAGAAATGCTCAATGACGTATCCGGCAGCAACCGGGGTTGCGAGATTGCTCGATGCCGTCACGAGCGAAAGGGCCGTAAACGCGGATTGCCGGTCGCCGGGGCGGCAGACGTCGCCCGTCAGGCGCTGAGTCACCGTATTCATGAGCATGAATGCAAGACCGGTGAGAAGGCAGGCAATGAAGAGCGAGAAAATGCCGAAAAGCGCCTTCGGGAGAAAAAGCGCGGCGAGCCCGGATCCTGCAGCGGCAAAGAGTGCAGCGTGAATGGGGCCGCTCGGGCCGGACTTGTCGAGCCATCGGCCTACCTTGACGGCAAAGAAGGCCGGAAAAAGCGAGATGCAGGCGAGCATAGCGCCGGTTTCAAAGGGACCGGCTCCTCGCGAGAGCGCATCAAGGGTTGCCGTAAAGCGCATCCCTGTCGCGCAGGAATGAAGCGAGAGCGGAATGAGGAGAACTTTAAGAAGCGGCAGCCAGCGTTGAGAAAAGGAAAGATGGGCGTTCGGCAAAGCGGAAAAGGCTTATAGAGGATCTGAAATAGATTCTTTTGAGGTTAACGCCGGAGAATCGCTTTTAGCAACCACCAGGAAACGGAGTCAATCAAAAAGATTGAGCGAGGTTTGCCGCAAACAATCTGTTGATAGGGGTTTTCCCCGTTAGTAAGGGATTTGGAAAGGGGGAAAATGAATACGAAATCAATGAGACCCTCGGTAGGACGGGACCTCTCGCAGAAGGTGCGTAAAATTAAAGTAATGTGTTAACGGGCAGCAAAAATGAGACTGCTAACCCACAGCGATAATGAGACTTTTTCTGCCCCTCTGGGTGACACCAGCAATCGGCAAGAGTTTCACAACAGCGCTGATCTTTTCAAGGAGGCGAAAAGCTACACAGCGGCTTTTCTGGTAACGCGCGAGCTCGCGGATTGGTTTGCGGGCATTGTGCTGGCCGAGCGCTCCACTTCGGCACCTGGCGGCGGTACCGGCATTTAGCCTACGGGCACTGAGGCAAGCTCTGTCAAGCGAACGTGGAATAAACGAGCGCGGCCTTCAGACGCGCGAAGCTTTATGCCGCGAAAGTCGCTTGACAGAAATCCCTGAGATATCATTTAGTTAAGGCGGATGCATCCAAGCGCAGCGCGCGGTGCATTCGCCTTAACGACCCACCATCTCAACGGTGCTTCAACCGTTGAGTTATCTCTTGGGCTTCAACTTTTCCTTGGCTGCTGCAATACGAGCATTGATTGCTTTCGCTTCTTCGATCTTTCGGTTCAGTTCCTCCCGTTTCGCCATCGCTTTCAGAGCCGATCTCCTTTGCATTTCGTGCCAGGGGCTCTTTTGCGTCGTTTCTGAGTCTCCTTTCTTTTGACGCCCCACTTCATCAACGCGGTGATTCAGTGTCTTGGCCGTTTCTTCCGGTGTTGCGACTGACATTTTCAATTTCGTTCTGTCGTGTTCCGTGAATTCGAGCACGTGGTAGCGTTTTCGGATTCTCGGCCCCTCTTTGGTGATCCGCTTGCGATGTTCAACCTCGTCGCACCAGAGGATTTCCACCCGCCCATCGGCATACTCCAGCAGATTGCACTCAGTCTTCATCATTGCTCCCCTCATGGAGCGGCCCACCCCGACAATCTGCAGTGTCTTGCTGCCGTAGGACACCGTCAGGTTCCTGCTGATCATACGTGTATGCCATCTGGCAAAGATCTGCTCAATGCGTTCTTTCGTTTCCTCCAGCAGCGGCGCGTGGCTATCCTTAGAGTCAGCGGGAGCAATTGCGAATTCTTGGTTATAGCTCGCCAGCAATTCCGGCATTCGTGAATTTGCTTCCGCCATATTTCTGATGCCCAGCACACGGAACTCTTTTGGCCATCGTCCCTGCAGCGTGCTGAATGTTCGCTCGACCCGCCCTTTGGCTTCTGGCGAATTAGCCCGTATCCCCGTTACCCCCAACTCCCGACAGACTCTTTGAAATTGTGTTTCCTCGGATTTTCCGCTCTTCGAGGGATTTACTGGGGCAAAGATGGAATGTCTGTCGCTGTACAGAGCCCATGGAATCCCATATTTTTCAATGTACTTATTCAGCAACTGAAGATATCCTTCAGATGTTTCTGTTGGATAGAAGCCGGCGACCATGATGCGGCTTGTTGCGTCATCGACAAAGATGAGAAGCGCGTAGCTGTTATCGTCTCCGGTTCCCTCGAACCATGGATGCGGACTGCCGTCAATTTGAATCAGTTCCCCAACGCTCGATCTGCGGCGGCGCAGCTTATGCGCGGTCGACCTGCGCTCCTTTGGAGTTTCTTCCGGACGAAGTGTTGTCAGGATTCGTCGTACCGTTTCAACGGAGACCTCAATACCCTCAATGAGCAAATACTTATGCAGGAGGGTTGCCTGGAAGCCCTCATATTTGCCTGTTGCAAACTCGATGATCCTCGCTCTGATCTGCGGATCGAGCTTATTGGCCGGAACACGATTCCCTTGACCGGTATGTGAGGGCAGCCGACCTGTCTCTCGCCAGTTCTTGAGATGCCGCATAAACGTGCTGCGAGGCATCTGCATCAATGTCTTGGCATCCTCAACGCTATAGAGATGCCTTTCGTAGCCTTCAAAAATTTCCTGAGGTGTCAGCCGAGGGATTTCGGACTCAACAACAGAAGGGCCCCGAGACTTTCTTGCTTGTTTCGACATAGCAGTCTCCTTGGTAATTAAGCCGAAGGGATTTCGACTTAATATCCAAGGAATACATTATGTTAAGAGGAAATACCATTGTCGATATTCAGCATATTCAGTAGTCTCATGCAGAGGTATCCTGTCTTATTGCTGTGGTATCTCATCTCATTTCGTCATGGCATCGGGTCCCATTCATTTGTATGCAGTTCTGCCGCTGGGGCAAGTAGTCTCAGTGCAGAGGTAAAGCTGACCAAGAGTGGTATGCCGTCTCATTCAGAGCGGTTTGCAGTCTCAATCCCTGTGGTAATCCATCTCTCTTTACGGAGGTATCGGGTCTCAGTGGTAATGGGTCTCGTGGTAGCGGAGGTATCCAGGCCAACAGGATGTTGGTATATCGTCCCGGTCAGATACGGTATATGGTCTCAAATCCTTGGCGTATCACGTCTCAAAGTCGTTGGCTAAACAGTCTCGTTTACGCTGACCGTTAACACGTAAAATTAAAGTAATGGATATAGAAGAATGATGGTTTTTAAAAGATAAGCGCAAAGAGGCGTTTTGCATCTTTGTTGCTTAAAGCAGAAAGCAGAAAAAAGCGTCTGAAGACCAAGTTCGGATGTTTTCTCTCTTTCTTCGTCTTGGAAGGCCTTCGCTCTGAATTTCCTTTTGACCCGAGGCGCAGTCCTGATTTTTCAGGACGTCTGCCTTGATTCAACCAACCGGCGTCCCTGCGGGGATCTACAACAATAAAGCACAACTTTCAAGGAACCAGCCCGATGTACGTTTCTCAGGAAGGTGGTAGCACCAAAGAACTGCCAAGCGGCACCAAGACCGGCGTAATAAGCTGTCGACTGCCATTCGAACTCAAGCTCGCCATAGAGGGGCTTGCCAAAAGTCAGAATGTCGTTCTCTCTCATGTCATCCGCGAAATCATTCAGGAAGCTGTAGCCCAGGGGGATTGCTTCTGGTGGAAGGCTGAGGGGGCCAACGATGGAAATACTCTCGGCGAGGAGGCCGGGGAGCTTGAGGCTCAGGCTCTCGGTGATGCGTCCTGTCGCACTGCCGTCATAGAGGGCTGATTTAGGGATTCCTGGAAAGCCGCTTGCGGGTCATGCCTCAAGCGGCTTTTGCTTGGGTGCTCCGGGCCTAGAGAAGAGAGAGGCCGCTTTCAGAAGCGCGCAGAAGAAGGATTGAGGCCGACGGACGAATATCCATCCCGGTGAATGCGGATACAGTTTTTCGCAATGTTGCCTGTAAATCGTCTTTGCGCCGTGCGCGGCGTGGCGGGGTTCGGTGATAAATTGGAAGAGCAGGCATATCAATCTTTGCGCTGCAAAGGAAAAAGGAAGGAGAGGCCATGCCCGTTCTTAAGATCAAAACCAAAATCAAGCTGGATAAAGCCACGCTGAAGGCGTTCACGGACGCGCTCGCGCAGACGGGACTTTCTCCTGAAGAAGCCGTGAAGCGTCTGATTGCTGAAGCCGTGAAGCAGCTGACAGTCTCTGCCGAGGTCAAGGCGGCAAAGGCTCCGGCTGCGAAGAAGACCGCCGTGAGGAAAGTTCAGCCGAAGGCGTCTGCCAAGCCCGCGGCTAAACCTGCAGTTAAGGCTCCCGCAAAGCCTGCCGCAGCCCCGGCCGAGAAGCCTGCAGCCAAGGCGTCTTCGGCTGCGCGCGCTGAGACGAAGGCTCCTCAAGCCAAGCCGGCAGCGAAGGCTTGACAATCCGCGTGATCTGCCGCCCAAGCGGCATTGAAATGAAGAAAAGGCGTCGGTTCATTTCCCGGCGCTTTTTCCTTTGGAAAAGACTGCGCCGGGCGCGTTCGAGGTAATGGCGCAATTCGGCTCGTTAAAATAAGCAGACTCATTCCCCTTCCCATTTGCCAAGGGATTCTGCTGTGATTCGCCTTCGCCCGCTTGCTCTGACGATCCTTCTTTCTGCTGCGCTTTCGGCGGAAGCGGCGGATTTCAGTTATCAGCTTTCCGGGCTCGAGGGCGAGCTCGAGGAAAATGTCCGCGCGCAGCTCGAGTCCCTCGGGCTCGACGCCATCACCGTCGAGGGGCGCTACCGGGCCCGTGTGAGAACGGGCGTCAGGGACGGCCTGAGAGCACTGGGCTACTATGCGCCGAAACTTACCTTTAAGTGGGATCCCAGACCGAAGGAAGGCTCTAAGGAGCCGCGCATTCTTAGGCTGACGGTCGATCCAGGCGACCCCGTGAGGATTGAGGGCGCAGAACTTCTTCTCGAGGGCGATGCGGCGAATGACCGCGCCTTCGAGCGCATGCGGAGAAAGCTTCCAAAGAAGGGAGACGTGCTCCATCACGGGGAATACGAGAGCTTCAAGAAGGAAGTGCAGAGCCTTGCCACGCGCAAGGGCTACTTTCAGGGGCGCTTTACGCGAAATGAGCTTGCCGTGGCTCCGGATCTTCATCAGGCATGGTGGAGGCTCACCTTCAGTTCGGGGCCGCGCTGGAAGTTTGGCGGCGTGCATTTTTCGGGCTCGCAGATTGACGATGAGATCCTCCAGAACCTCATTCCTTTTGAGAAAGGCGATCCCTATACCTCTGACGGACTTGCAAACCTCAATGAACGACTCGCCGACACCGGCTGGTTCAACTATGCCGTCGTGGCGCCCGACTTTAAAAATGCAACGCCTGATCATGAGCTTCCCTTTGAGGGATCGCTCACGCCCCGCAAGGGCAATATTGTCGAAGTGGGCGTCGGGTATTCGACCGACGTGGGCCCGCGCTTTACGGGCGAGTGGACAAAGCCCTGGGTGAATTCGATGGGGCACAGCCTCGCGCTCTCAAGCGCCGTTTCGGCGAGAGAGCAGGAATTCGACTTCAGCTACAAGATGCCGCGGAGGGACAATCCGCTCGAGGAGTACTACCTCCTCCAGGGCGGCCTCAAGCATACGGACCTCAACGACACCAAGTCGACGCAGACGACGCTCGTCGGATCGCGCTACTGGAACTTTGAGAACGGCTGGCAGCGGGCATTCAATATGCGCTGGATGCTCGACAACTTCACGCAGGGCATGAGCTCGACGACAACGATGCTGCTCTATCCGGGCGTTTCCTTCAGCCGCACGCGTTCGCGCGGCGGCGCCATGCCGATGTGGGGTGATTCGCAGCGCTATTCTTTCGACCTTTCCCGCAAGCTCTGGGGGTCCGACATCGACTTCTGGGCCTTTAATGCGCAGGGGGCGATGATCCGCACGCTCGCCATGCGGCACCGCTTCATCGGGCGTTACGCCTTCGGCTGGATCCAGACGGACGACTTCGACGACGTGCCGCCGGATCTTCGCTTCTTTGCGGGCGGCGACAGGAGCGTTCGCGGGTATGACTACAAGTCGATCTCGCCCAAGGATGATTCAGGCGACCTGCGGGGTGCAAAGCGGCTTTTCACTTCGAGCATTGAATACCAGTGGAATTTTCACGGCGCCTGGTGGGGTGCTGCATTTGTGGATGCGGGCGAAGCGGTGGATAAATTCACCTCCACGTCCTTCAAGGTGGGCGCGGGCCTCGGGATACGCTGGCAGTCGCCCGTGGGACCGGTGAAGTTCGACGTTGCCCGCCCGATAGGAGACCCGGACCACAAGGGTTTTGCTTTCTACATCGGCCTCGGCCCGGAGCTTTAACATGGCCCGATCCAACCGAATCATTCTTCGCGCAGCGGGGCTCATCCTCGCGCTCTTTTTTCTTCTTGCCGGCGCGATCATTTTTCTTGCCACGACGGCTTCGGGGCTTTCGATCACGGCAAAGGCGCTGGATCGCTGGGTGCCGGGGCTCTCGATTGCGAAGTCGGAGGGCGACTGGCGGCATCTCACGCTGACCGGGATCGGCTGGACTTCTCCCGGGGTCGATGCGAGGGCGGAAAAGCTCGTGATTGAGCTTGATTGGTACCGTCTTTTCGATAAGGAACTGAAGATCGGCCGCCTGGAACTCGAAAAACCGGTCGTGGCCATTGAGAGCGCGTCGCTCCCGCAGAGCGAGACCGTGCATGAAGAACCTGCTCCTTTCCAATTGCCGGATCTGAGGCTTCCCATCGGCATCACGCTGGACGGCATTGAGGTTCGGGAAGCCAGGGCGGAGATCGACGGCGAGGCGGTTGAGCTCAAGGCGCTTGATGCCGGACTTGATCTTCACGACGGAATTCTGGCGCTGAGGAAGCTTTTGCTCGAGGGCTTCTCCTCCGGGCTCGCCCAGATACCCCTTCAAGCCGCGCATTTTGAGGCTGCCGCACGCATGAGCCGGGAAGGTCTCGTGATTGAAAAAGCGGTGCTCTCAGAGGGTGATGCCGATCTGAGAAGTCTGGCCGGCACCCCTGCCGCGTCGAAAGCGCCGCAAGCGGCCGAGGCGGCCGGAAAGCCGGCTCCCGAAGCGCCTTCTCAAACGTATCTTGAGCGCGTGAAGGGGCTCTTTTCCGAACCTTTCATCCGCTCGCTTCCTGTCGTCAGGCTTCCCTTTGACGCGCAGCTTCTGTCGCTCCGATTGAGCCGCCTGCGTCTCAAAGGCATTCCCGGAACCGAAGCGCTTCCCGGATTCTCGCCTCTGGAGATTCATTCGCTCGAGGCAAAGGCCGGCATGACGCAGTCGCGCATTGAGCTCGAGCGCTTCAGGCTCGATGCTTCGGCTGTCGATCTCGAGCTTTCAGGGAGCGCTGATCTGGACAAAACATGGCCACTCAGCGTTTCTTTAAAAGCGCAGGCGGATGCCGCGCCCTGGGGGACGCTCGCGGGCGTGAAGTTTGATTCGCCGCAAGCTCAGATCGAGAGCATGCTTTCGGGCGAAATAGCGGGAGAAATGCATCTCACGGCGAGAACAAGCGGGCCCGTCGAACTGCGCCTTCAGGCCTCGGCCAATGCTGCAGAAGCGGATCCTTCCTTCAATTTGTCGCTCGCTGCTGCCTTGGTCAGGTCGCCGGAAATCCTTGAACGTCCTCAATCGAAGGCTGAGGCCGATGGAAAGGCCGCCGCCTCTCAGGCGCCTGCTGCTGACCCGGACGAGAGCGTTCCCGAGCTACAGACGCCGTCTCAGCCCGGCATTGCCGAGATGCTCCTGAAAAGCCGCTATACCGTCAGGGATCTTTCGCTCGCGGCCGCGGGTCGCCCTTCCTCATGGAAGCTTTCGCTCAAGGGGAGTCCCTCCATTGAAGCGCCCGATCAACTGCTCGGCTTGGAAAAACGCTTTGACGGAACGCTGGCAGCTGAAGCCGCGGGGGATCTTTCCGGAATCAGACTTTCGAAACTCGATTTCACGACGCCGCTCGGAGAGTTGAATCTCAATGGCGAAGCCGACTGGAAGAAAGATCTCGTCTGGAAAACCGCACTGAAGGTGACGGGCGTTGATTTTGAGCCCTGGATCAAAAAGCTGCCTCTCAAGCTCGGCGCAGACTTCGCAAGCGAAGGGATTTTGCGCACGGACGGCACCTACCGCGTGGATTCGGCAAAGCTCACGCTCGACGGCAGCATTCAGAAGGCGCCGGTGAAGCTCGCAACGGAAATTTCAGGAACGAGCGAACTCTCGTGGAAGGTATCGGATTTCGACTTCCTCCTCGGCAGAAACACGCTGCGCTTTGCGGGCGAGGTCGAACACATGCGGGGAATCAAGCTTGACCTCAGCATTGATGCACCGGGACTTCTCAATACGATCCCCGGGCTCCGCGGCCGCGCCAAGGGGACCGTCAGGCTCGCCGGCAGCCTCGCGCATCCGATTGCCGAGGCGAATATCCGCGCGAACGGGCTCGGCTGGGAAAATCTCTTTTCGCTGGGCGAAATCAACCTCTTCGTGGACATGAGAAATTCGCCCGTGAAGGGCGCTGCGCCCCGCAAGGGCGGAGCAAATGAGGGCAAAGCGCCGCCTCCGCCGGCGCCGCCCGCGAATCTTCCGCCGCCGCCAGCCGCCGATGCCTCTCTCGAAGAGAAGCTCGCCTTTATTTTCAATTCGCTTGCCGGAGGGGAAATTCAGGGAAGCGCCAGTCTGAAGCTCTCTGACCTTGCGGCTTCCGGCATTACGCTCGATTCGGCGGAAACGTCGCTCAAAGGCACCGAAGGCAGTCATGTCGTCACGCTCTCGCTTTCCGGGGACCCCGTATCGGGATCGCTGCGGGCAGCGGGAAGCTTCTCGCGCGAGACGCTCTCCTGGACGGGGTCTCTTTCACGGGCGCGCGTGGAAACCCCTGCGGGCATCTGGTCGAATCAGAGTGCGGCGCCTCTCAGGTGGGATCCGAAGACGGTGCAGCTAACGATAGGAACCCACTGCTGGATGCATGAGGATGCGCAGGTGTGCCTGCCGAAACCGATGGTTCTCGGCCGTGCGGGCGAAGCGCATCTCGCATTGAAGCGTCTCAATATTGAAGTTCTGAAGCCTTATCTGAGAAAGAAGAGCGACCGGATTGCGGGGAACCTCACCGGCAGCGCTGATTTCTACTGGGATCTCGAAAAGAATCCGATGCCTGCCGGACAGGTGAATTTGAATGGCGACGGTCTGAGCTACTCCACGCGCTGGCAGGGCGTGAGATTCCCGGTGACGCTTGAGAAGCTTCGTGCGCATGCGCTGATCGCAAAGAAGCGCGTTGCGCTCGCCTGGGAAATAAAGCCCGAAGGTAACGGCTCGAGCTGGGGTGAACTCGCGGTGATTGATCCGGAAAAGGAGCGCCGTCTGGACGGAAAAATCGTCGTCGACGGCATAACGCCTTCCTTTATTCAGCCCTTCCTCTCTAGGGGAGAGCGAGCTGAAGGGGCCGTCAATGCCCGGCTGCGCGCAGCCGGCACGCTTTCCCGTCCGGAACTTTACGGACGAGTCGGCGCAGAAAATGTCGTGGTCGATGCCGACTTCATCCCCATTGAGATGGAGCCTTCCGGCGTCGAAATTGAATTCAACGGCCGTACGTCGACGCTTGCCGGGGAAATCCGGACGAAGACGGAAAGCGTGTTCCTCTCGGGAACCGCGTCCTGGGAGAGTCTCGAGAGCTGGAAGGCGGATGCGAGAGTCCGTACCGAAGGACTTCATCTCTCGCTTCCGCCCATGATTCAGGTGGACGTGAAGGGCGACGTGACTGCCGAAGCGACGAACGCCTCGGCGGCGCTTAAAGGCCGCATAGAGATTCCCAAATCGATGATTGAGGTGAAGACGCTTCCTTCTTCGGCGATTGCCGTCTCGGAGGATCAGGTGCTTCTCGACAGCAATCTGCAGCCGAGAACCGTGCGGACGGACGGCATGCCGATTTCGGGCGACGTCACGGTGGTGCTCGGTCCCGAGGTGCGGATCGCAGCCTATGGTCTCCGCGCAGGGCTGACGGGTGAAGTTCGCTTCGTGATGGCCGGGGGCAGAATGGGTCTCCTCGGGCAGATCAACGTGCCGATGGGGCGCTTCCGCGCCTACGGGCAGGATCTCGTGATTCAGAGCGGGCAGATCCTTTTTTCGGGTCCCATGGCGAATCCCACGCTGCGTCTTGAAGCCATCAGAAACCCTGAAAGCACGGCCGACGGCGTAACGGCAGGCATCCGGGTGACCGGTACCGCCGAGTCGCCGGAGGTGACGCTTTTCTCCACGCCGCAGCTCTCCGAACAGGAGACGCTTTCCTACCTCATTCGCGGCGAAGGCCTCGGTTCGGAAGAGGGAAGCAGCGCCTCCATGATGACGAGCATGCTGATCGGCGTCGGAACCTCGCAGGGCAGCGGCATTCTCTCCGAAGTAGGGGATGCCGTCGGTCTGAGAGGGCTCGGCGTCGATACGACCGGTACGGGCGACTCGCAGCAGGTGGTGGTGTCGGCTTACGTGCTCCCGGGGCTTCAGGTGAAGTACGGCGTTGGAATTTTTGATTCGCTTGCCACCCTGACGCTTCGCTACCGGCTGATGCCGAGGCTCTACCTCGAAGCCGTTTCCGGGGTGGAGCAGGCGCTGGATCTGCTCTACCGATTTGAATTCTGATCGCTGGGGAAAGCGAATTTCAGAGAAGAAAAATGCCGTCCGGGCGTGCGGCCCGGACGGCAGATGAAATCCTTCAGCTTAGGAGGCGGCTTATTTCGCTTCGCCGCCGGCAGCCTTCAGATTTTCAATCTCCGCGCGCATGCGCTCGAGCTCAAGCTGGGCTCGCTCGCGCGCGAGTTCCGATCTTGCATTGCTGTCGGCTACGGTGCCGTCGACCTGAGCACGGCGCTCTGCAACATCAAGCTGCTTGAGCTCCAGTTCGAGCTCGCGGACCTTGTCCTGATAGGCGTCAAGCTTTGCCTGACGCGCGGATTTAGCCTTCTGGGCAGCGGCGCGCGCCTTGGCAGCCTGGGCATCCTGAGCCGCCTTGACGCGGGCGGCTTCCGCCGCGGCGGCTGCACGGGCAGCTTCCTTCTGGCGAGCCTCTTCCTGCATGACGCGGGCGGCGGCGTCCACGCTCTGCGTGTTGTAGTCAATGAGCTCCGGGCTCATGCGCTGCGTTCCCGGCGGCAGCGTGGAAGTCTGGGTGGAGGGCGTTGTGCAGCCGGCTGCCGTCAGGGCGCAGAGAACCGATGCCGCAGCGACAGCAGAAATTCTGAACTTCATATTGTGCATACCTCAGGAACGCGCGTTACTTGCGGGGGCACCCGTAAGGGTTGTTGGGCTGAATGCGGGCTTCGCTCGGAGTGGGCGCAACGAGAATTGCCGTTCCGGTCTTGAATTCGCAGGGCTGGCCGACCTGAGAGGTCTGAAGCACCCGGCCGCCGGCAGTCTTGTAGATGATCTGCACGCCGTCGGTATAGGTCGTGCTGTCGCCGCCAACGGCGCCGCCAGCAAGACCGCCAACCGCACCGCCGGCGAGGCCGCCCATGACGCGCGCGGAGGTGGAGTGATTGTTGTGGTTGCCGATCGCCGCGCCTGCAATGGCGCCGAGAATGGCGCCCGCAAGCTGAGCGGTTTCGCGGTTGCTGCTGTTGGGGACCGCCACGCGGGCTGCGTTGATGGCGATGATTTCAACCGTGTTGACTTCCTGAACGCGATTCACCTGATTGGCCGTATAGGTGTCGGCACGATAGTAAGTGCCGTCGCTCGCGCATCCGCCGAGAAGAAAAACGGCAGAGAGGGCTGCCGCTGCGGCAATCTTTGTGTTCTTTTTCATAGTTTTCAATCCTTTGGGATTATCAGGCTTCGCGAAGCATGATGTATGGAGCAGGACGCTTCGATGCTCCTCTGAAGCCCGGGACCCCGCAGATTCCCCGTCCGCGGGAAAATTCCGGCGCGGACGCTTATCAATAGAGAGATTTCTAACTGCAACATTAGCGCAGTAAGGTCTGAACAAGTGTTCATGTTTTTGAGGATTCGTAACGAATCTCGTCCGGAGCATACGATAGGAATCTGTCGCACAGGGAATGGCCGGAATCGGGAGATGCAGCGCTGATTCGACCTAAAATCCTCTGATCCGCGTTCTTTCTTTTGTCTTTCCCCGCCATGGCACGACTTTCACCCGCAGCTGCCGGAGGCTTTCTCCTTGCGGCTTTCCTCTCGGTTACCTTCGTCATGCGAGGCCCCGTCACAGCCGTGGGCCCGCTTGCTCATGAGATCTGCGAGGCGATGGAAGTGGGCTGGGATGCTTACGGCACGCTCTCGGCGCTCCCGATTGCAGCCTTCGGGGTCTTTTCCTTTGTTTCGCCGGCGCTCGTGCGCCGGTTCGGACTCTGGGGCGGAATCGCTGCGGCGCTCATGATTCTTTCTGCCGGCGCAGTTCTCAGAATGGTGACGAACTGGTCGGTGCTTCTCGCCGCAACGCTTTTCGTCGGCGCGGGCATTGCCATTCTGAACGTGCTGATGCCTGTCGTCGTCAAAACGGTATGGGCGCAGAAGAGTGGTCCGATGATGGGACTTTATACCGGCGTAATTGGTTCGTCTGGCGCCGTGGGCGGACTTCTCGCCGCACCGCTTCTCAGCCTTTCCGGTTCGCTCGCGGTTCCTTTCGGCTTCTGGGCGCTAGCATCCGGAATCGCGCTTCTTTGCTGGAGCCTCGCGAGAAGAGAACCGGGGGCCGAGGCGATGCAGCAGGGGGGCTCTCCTCGTCAGGAAGAGAAAAAGTCTTCTTTCGGCGCGATGCTCTCCGACCCGCTTGCCTGGGCGCTTACGGCGGTGATGGGACTGCAGTCCCTAACGATCTATACGGCAGCGGCCTGGATGCCGCCCTTCTGGCAGAGCCTCGGAATGAGCGCTTCGGAAACGGGCTTCTGGATTTTCGTTTATCTCCTTTCGGGTCTTCCGGCTTCCGTCTTTACGCCCCGCTTCATGAAGCTCGTCGGCAATGACGCCGTCTCAGGAATCATTCTTTCCGCCATTTATCTCGCGGGGCTGGCCGGCTGGATCGCGGGCGGCGTCTGGCTTTTCCCGGCGTCCGTGGCCGCAGGCGCTTCTCAGGGCGCGATGCTCTCCGTGGCGTTTCTTCTCATGGCGCAGAAGTCGACGGATATGCGCAGAATGCTCGGCATCTCGAGCATGGCGCAGGGGATCGGCTACCTGGGCGCCGGGTGCGGTCCATGGATCTTTGCAATGCTCTATGAGAAGACGCAGGTATGGACGTATCCCTTCGTATTTTTCGGGACTGTCCTAGTGCTGTGGGGATTGGCCGTCGTTGCGTCTGTTTTTAAGGAAAAGTTGAATTGAAAGCGTATGCGTCTTGACGGGTAATTGCTCGAATGGTGATTTTTTCAGGCGAAGCAATCGTAAAGAGAAAGAAATCATTTGCGTAATCGTGCAAGAATGCGCACCGGGTTAGCGGAAACGATAGGTCACTTTGCGAGGGTTCCCTCGTAGAATCGCGTCCGCCCGTAAAAATTCTTCAAACTTTTCCTCCCCAAAGGAGATTTCCCTATGGCCACCTGGTCCATGTGCGTAGCACTCGTTGTTACTGTCGGTGCCGTCTGGGCGCTGATCAAGCGCTACGAGACGCGCCTTGTTCTTCTTACTGCCGGCCTCCTGATGGCGGTTCTTTCGCTCGAACCGATGATCGCCTTCAAGCAGTTCGACAAGTCGATGACGAACGGATCGCTCATCATCGCCATCTGCTCGGCAATGGGCTTTGCTTCCGTCGTCGCGCTTACCAAGTGCGACGTGCATCTCGTTGCGCTTCTCACGAAGCCGCTTCGCAAGCTCGGTCTCTTGTTGCTGCCCGCCTGCATGCTGGTGGTGTCCTTCATTTCGATTGCCATTCCCTCGACCTCCGGCCTCGTCGCCTCGGTCGGTCCGACGGTGATCCCGCTCCTCATCCGCGCGGGCTTCCATCCGGCAATGGCGGCCGCTGCCGTGGTGGGCTCCATCACGATGGCGTATCTGTCGCCCGGCGTCGCGCACAATGCCTTCGTTTCGAAGCTCGCGGATATCCCGATCATTGAATTCATCGGCCGCTTCATGCCGATCACGGTCGGCGCCGCGCTCGGCGCTATTGTCCTGATGGTCGTTGTGTGCCTCATCTACCGCGACTTCCGCCGCGAAGGCTTCGGCGAGACCGAAGGCGCCGGCGCGAACGGCGGCAAGACGGCTGAGCTTCCCGAGAAGCCCAACATCCTCTTTGCGCTGGCTCCGATGCTTCCCGTCGTCATTCTCGTCTGCGCCAACATCTGGGCTCCCCAGATGAAGATGTCGGTTGCCACGGCCATGCTGATTGGTGCGATCTACGCGATCGCCGTTACCCGCACGAACCCCGCCGACGTTACGAAGAAGTTCTTTGACGGCATGGGTTCCGGCTACGCCAAGATCATCGGCATCATCATCGCTGCCGGCGTCTTCGCTGCCGGTCTGCACGCCTGCGGCGTGATTGACGCTTTCGTCAACTACCTCACGCATGCCAACGAAATCGCCAAGCTCGGCGCTGCCGCCGGCCCCTATCTGATGGCGCTGGTTACCGGTTCGGGCGACGCTGCGGCGTTTGCCTTCAATGAAGCCGTAACCCCGCACGCTGCAAGCTTCGGCATGACGATTGACGGCCTCGGCTATCTCGCCGCCATTTCCGGCAACTTCGGCCGCCTCTCGTCGCCCCTTGCCGGCGGCATGATCATCGCGGCCGGCATCGCCGGCGTGTCGCCCTTCGCAATCGTGAAGCGCACCGCCCCGGTGATGTTCATCCTTCTCGTTGCCGTCTACATTCTCAGCTGACGACCGCTGCGATTCAAAAAGACTTCTCTCCGGACTTCCGGAGAGAAGCGCTTAAAAACGAAAGGCCTGGAATGAATTGTTCCGGGCCTTTCGTTTTGCCGATCTGTAAACAAATGATGCAAGGGAAAACCCGATAAGTTCTTTGCAATATCCGGATTGATGCAAAAGTCAGAGCATGCTTGTGATTTTGATTAATTAGGAATAACACAATCTAAATTCCATAAATATCAATTATTACAAATAAATCAAAAATAGAATCTGCATTTGCCTGAAAGGTGTTTGGATCGTACTATTTCAGATCAGACGCAGAAGATTCCGTTCTTTCTGCGCTGCGCGCTTCCGTGCTGAGTGCTTCTCTCGATCTAAGCAGTGCCGAAGTGCATTTCCATAAAACTTCATTCCTACAAAAACCAAGGATTTCAGGCAATGAACGGTCTCACCATCATGCTGATCGCTCTCGTCGCTCTGGCAGCGGGCTATTTCGGATACGCCCGCTGGCTTGAGAAGACCTGGGGAATCGATCCCAACCGGCCCACACCGGCCGTTGAAAACAAGGGCGGCGACTATGCGCCCGCCAACAAATGGACGGTGTTCGCGCACCAGTTCACCTCGATTACGGGCGCGGGCCCTGTGA
Organism: Sutterella faecalis; assembly: GCF_006337085.1. Taxonomy (GTDB): domain Bacteria; phylum Pseudomonadota; class Gammaproteobacteria; order Burkholderiales; family Burkholderiaceae_F; genus Sutterella; species Sutterella faecalis. The sequence goes on from NZ_CP040882.1 coordinate 2,888,771, forward strand.
CGGGGCCGATTATTGCGGCCATGTTCGGATGGCTCCCGGCGCTCCTCTGGATGATCATCGGCGGCATTTTCTTCGGCGCTGTTCAGGACTTCACCGCGCTTTACGCCTCCGTCAAGAATGGCGGCCGCTCGATCGGCATGATTATTGAGGACTACGTCGGCCGCACGGGCCGTCAGCTCTTCCTCCTCTTCTGCTGGCTCTTCACGCTCCTTGTGATCGCGGCTTTCTGCGACATGGTTGCGAACACCTTCAACGGGTTCGCCAAGGACGGCACTGAGCTCATGCCGGGTGCGGCTGCGGGCTCGATTTCGCTCATCTACATGGTGGGCGCCGTTCTCTTCGGCCTCTACCTGAAGTACATGCGCCCGACGGCCGGCGTGCAGCTCATTGTCGGCATCGTGCTCATGGTTGCCATGGTGGCGCTCGGCATCTGCTTCCCGGTCTATCTCGACTCCGTCTCGTGGCGTTATGTGGTCTTCGCGTACCTCTTCGCCGCTTCCGTGATGCCGATGTGGCTTTTGAAGCAGCCCCGCGACTACCTCTCGATGTTCCTCCTGATCGGCATGATCGTCTGCGGCGTGCTCGGCGTCTTCGTCAAAAACCCGACCCTCAACATGCCCGCCTTCGTCGGCTGGGAAGTGAAGAACCTCGACCTCTTCCCGATTCTCTTCGTCACGATCGCCTGCGGCGCGGTTTCGGGCTTCCACTCGCTCGTGAGCTCGGGCACGTCTTCCAAGATGGTCGCCAACGAAAAGGACATGCGCCTCGTGGGCTACGGCTCGATGTGCGTTGAGGTGGTTCTCGGCGTCGTTGCGCTCGTCGTTGTCTGCGCAGCGGCCCAGGGCGGCGTGCTTCCCTCGGGCACGCCCTTCCAGACCTTCTCGCACTCGGTGGCCGGGTTCCTCACTGAACTCTTCGGCGTTCCGACCGACATTGCCGCCTGCATCCTGACGATGTGCGTCTCGGCGCTGGCGCTCACCTCCGTCGACGCGGTGGCCCGCATCGGCCGCATGTCGCTCCAGGAACTCTTCACGCCGCGTCCCGGCGAGAAGAAGGGTCCGATCCAGGCGCTCTTCACGAATACGGTCTTCTCGACGGTTCTGACGCTGCTCCTCGGCTATGCGATCTGCATGGCGGGCTACATGTCCGTGTGGCCGCTCTTCGGTTCGGCCAATCAGCTCCTCTCGGCGCTCGTTCTTACCGGTCTTGCCGTCTTCCTGAAGGCGACCGGCCGCAAGGGCTGGATGCTTTACGGCCCGATGACGGTGATGTTCGTCGTGACGATGACGGCCCTTGTTCAGGCTGTGCTCAAGATCTTCGGCCAGATGGCGAACGGCACGTTCGTCTTCATGGTGGGCGGTCTGCAGCTCATCATCGCCGTGGCGCTCATCATCCTCGCACTGCTGGTGGTCTATCACTGCGTGCTGCGCCTGCGCGAGCCGGCTGATGCTTCGAAGCTCCGGAAGGCTTGATAGCAGAAAATCTTTTCCCGCACGGCATTCCGCCTGAGGCAGGCAAACCCTTTTAACCTGCCCCGACGGAATTGCCGAAAAGCTGGATTCAGACTGAAAACGCTCCGTTCCCATTCAGGTCCGGAGCGTTTTCTTCTGCATTTCCATAAAATGATGGAATTGACCTACCTGGCCCGCATGCTCATGCTTCAGTTCATTCTTTCCACCGGCATCATCGCCATGCCGTTTCTTATCCCGGTCGTGATTCTCATCTGCCTGCGCTTCTGGCCGATGAAGCACGACGGGCAGCGCACTGCCATGAAGTTTGCATGGGGCTTTTACGGCCTGTCGCTTGCGGCCTTCCTGGGGCACGCCATAACGCTCGGCGCTGGTCTCCAGGAATTCTTCCTCGCTTTCTGGGGCGCTCCCGGGACGATGGGCGCCTGGTGCTATGCGGGATATGCCTTTCAGGCGCTCGCTGTTATTGCGCTGATGGTGGTCGTCAATTGGGACACGATCATGCTTTTCATTGAAGCGAGGCGCCTGCGCAAGGCGGGGAAGGTTGAAGAGGATACGGAGCAGAAATCCTGATTCCCAAACTTTTCCCTGAAGGAAATGCGGCATGGTGCAGCAGCGAGGCCGGAAGCTGAATTCTCTGAACCGGCGCCGTTGCCGCAATCCATCTTCTAATTCTTTTTCTCTTTGAGCGCTTCCTGCAGCGCCTCAACGCGGTCTTCCATCCGCTCGCGCTGCCGTACAAGGTGTATCTGCCACTTGGCGAACAGCAGTCCGAACCCGGCGAGCGCAAGGAAAATGCCCGGCATGGCCGCCCAGTTGGCGGCTTTGCCGGCTTCGATCGGAAGGCCTCCCAGCCAGGCGCCGACGGCATTCCCGGCGTTGAAGGAGCATTGCGCGAGGGCTGCGGCAAGGAGCTGCCCTTCGCCCGCGTTCTCAATCATCATGACCTGTTCGGGCCCGGAAATAAAGAAGACGCAGGCTGCCGCGAGTGCAGTAAGCAGAATGGCTGCCGGCGCCCAGTGCGCCATGAAAAAGAGGGCGACTAGCGTGATGAAGAGGCACCCCTGACCGGCAGCGGCAAGTGAAGGATCCGAGAACCTTGACGAGATCTTCGCGCAGAACAGATTGCCGAGCACCATGCCGGCGCCGGCAAGCGTGATGACGAGGGACATCATGCTCGCGGGAATTTCCGCCACGTGCTCGATTACCGGATTGACATAGGAATAGTAGGCAAAGAAGCCCCCGTTGCCGAGACCAATGGCGCCGAGCACGAGCCAGGGCTCAAGCGTGCCGAGAAAGCGGAACTGCGCTTTGAAGCCGCGGTCCGGCAGCGGTTCCGTCTGCGGAACCCACAAGCGTATTGCAAGAAGCGCGAGCAGGGCGAGAAACGCCGCTATAACGAAGGCGGCTCGCCAGGAAAGCGCCCATGCGAGAAAGCTCGCAAGCGGTACGCCTCCGAGGTTTGCGATCGTCATGCCGGCAACCATCATGCTTACGTCGTGCGATGCCTTCCCCGGACCCGCAAGCTTGGCGCAGACGATGGAACCCACGCCGAAGAAGGCGCCGTGCGGAAGCCCCGCGATGAAGCGCGAGACGATCATGAGGGAATAGCTCGGAGCAAAGATCGTGAGCGCATTCCCGAGGCAGATGAGTCCGGCGATGATGAGGAGAAGCCGCTTGAGCGGAATTTTGCGCGCGACCGTTACCATCAGTGCCACCCCGGCGCAGACGCCGGTGGCGTAGGCGGAAATGAAATGCCCGGCTTCCGGTACGGAGACCGCCAAATCCTCTGCCGTGGGCAGAAGAATCGACATCATTGAGAATTCAGCGATGCCGAGCGCAAGCGTGCCGAGGGCAAGCGCAAAAACGTGTTTGGGCAGCATGATGAAAGCGCCGAAACAGAAAATGAAGCAGAACAAAAAAGGGCGCGATCATCGATAGATCACACCCTTCGTCTATTTGTGGCCGGCGGTTTTCCTGAGGAACTTCATCCAAGCTCAGCGTGCTGCTAATAGAGCTTGCTGCAAGGACTCCCTCCAACGACTTGGTTCAGCTTCTTCCGGAAACGAAAGACCACCTGCACCACAACTCAAATCATTATGCCTTTATTCCTGCGAAAGTGCAATCTTTAAGATGTAACACTTTCTTTCCGCAGGAAAGCTCACACCGTTTTCGACTGCAGTGCAGCGGCGGCGCGCAGCGTCAGACGATAGCCCTTGCCATGGCCTTCGCCGGAGCAGCCGCAGTCACCTCCGCAGCAGCTGACCTGATGCACTACTTCCACGTCTCCGCGGGAAACAAGCTTGTCGAGCATCATTTCCATCATCGGGGCGGAAACTTTGAAGTGCCAGGAAAGATCGCGCAGGCTGATGCCCGGGCGATCATGAATAAGCTGGCGAACTTCGGTTACGGAAACCATGAATGAAATCTCCTCAAGGATTGAGCCGCCTTTCTGATGAGAGCGGCTTCAGGAAGCTGGTTAGGGAAGCATTCTAGCGTTGCGAACGAAAGTCGTTCGCAATTCCTTGACCGATTTGATCCCGCGTCAAAGTTCTTTTCCGGGCGCCGGGGGCAGCGGCTTTTGATAGGCCGATGAGCCCCAGAGCGGTACCGTGGATATGGAGTGCTTGAAGCTGCCGCTCGTCTCCTTGGTTGAATAGGAAAGATAGATGAGCGTCTGGTTGGCCGGATCGTAGATGCGGCGGATCTTCATTGTCTTGAAGAAGATGCTCTTCGATTTCGTGAAGATCACTTCGCCGTCGCGCGACTTGTCGACGGCATCAATCATTGCCGGCGTAATGTCGCCGGTCTGACGGCAGGAGATGGCGCTGTCTGACGGGTCTGCAAGGGTGAGCGGGGATTCGATGCTTGCGACGTGGCAGGTAACGCCGGGGATTTTTTCGTCCACGAAAGCATCGAGCTTGATGTTTTTGAAGGTGAGGAACCCCAGTGAAACATCGGCAACCTCAGAATCCGAGCAGCCTGAGAGAACGCCGGCAAGGCAAAGCGCAGAGAGGGCAAGAGAGGTTCGGCGGCAGAAAGTGCGAATGTTCATAGTGCGCGGCACGAGATTCGATGGTTGCGAAGAACTCCATTGTGCACGAGAAAAAAAGCATCCGTTGCCGCCGCCGGACGCTTTCACTGTTTTTTGATCAATAGCGCGCTTTCTCGGCTTCAATGGAACTTGAAAGCCCGGCCTTGACGGCAAGCAGAACAAAAACAACGGAAGTGAGTCCCGTGACGGCGACTGTCCCGGGAAGAATGTGCCAGAGCCCGGAGACATACCAGAGGGCAGGGAGCACGGAGATGAGCGCTGCTGCGGCGGCAAGAATGACCATGGGGCGTCGGGATTTCCAAACACCCGCTTTGGTGAGATGCACGGCGCTCACGGTGCTTCCAAGTGCAAGCACGGCAAAAACGGTGGAGATGACGATCACAACCGGCACAAAGGCTTCTGCAATGTAGGGCGAAACCTGGTCGGCTGCGAGCGCAAAAAAGGTAAGCGCGGCAACCCAGGCGCAGAAGGCCGCTCCGCCCATGTCCTTCGACATGGCAGGGCCGGCATAGGTGATTTTCGTTGCGGTGATCATGAGGACCTCCGTGGTTGAAGTCTGAAGAATCCGCGGGTCAGCATATTTTTTGCGGGCTTCAGAAAGATAGGAATGACGAGGCCATTGGGATGCGCAGGACGATTCAAAAGAGAATCGGGAGAAATGACGGGAAAAGGTGCGCAGCCGCAGAAGGCGTCTTTAACGGTGAAGGGATTCTAGGGAGATTGGAATGTTTTCGTTTTGAATCGGATGCCGCGGATGGGCGTTGTTTTACTGTGACTCCCTGTCTTCCAGGGGAAGCGGAAGGGAGTAATAAAAACATAAAAATTTCAATTTGTTGTAAATATTCGTCACTTTATAATAAGTATAAATATGAATGCGTATGATTTATGTAGTACTGATCAAAAATGGATTGATGAAAATGTATGATATATTTTATACGAAACTGTTTATCATATAATATTGATGCTGCCCATGAAAAAAAGACGCCTCAACTGAGACGTCTTTTTCCAGTCCAACCGGTCTTGAATCAGATTTCCGGCTGCTGCAGGCGGTCGTAGTAGCCCGAAAGACTTTCGAGCACTTCAGCACGCAGTCCGGGGAGTCGATCACCGAATTTCTGATGAAGCTTCCCGATCAGGTTCTTGAGCTCGACGTCTGCATTGGGTACGGCATCAAACGATTTTTTTTCAACATGCAGAAGCGTTGTCGTCTTGTCGGGCATCCGGATGCGAAAGCGCAGACGGGAGCCGAAGGCATCGTTCGCAACACAGAGTTCAGCATCTGCGAGCGCCTCGAGTTCGCCCTGGGTAGGCGTCGTGCCGTAAGGAAAGCGCGTGAGGAGGCAGGGCCGTGCGGCTTGCTCCGGATTGGGAAATCCCACAGCACGACCGATTTCGCGAATTCTCTGCTTGGAAATTCCCGCCATGGCGAGGGGAGAAAAAATGTGAAGCTCTTCGAGCGCCTGAATGCCGGGACGATAGACCGTGAGGTCCGAGGTGTTCGTGCCGTCGCAGACCGGACCTTCGCATTCCATCTTCCGCGCAATGTCTTTGAGCGTCTCAAAAAGATGACGCTTGCAGACATAGCAGCGCTGAGTGCCTGCCCGGGCAAGTTCCGGGAGCGACAGGGAACTCGCCGGCACGAGGAGCGGTTCATAGCCGAGTGCTTCAGCGTCCTTGAGTGCGAGCGCTGTTTCATCGGGAGCGATCTGCGGTCCGATGATGTGCAGGAGGTGCGCTTCAAAGCCCAGGTGTTTGGCGGCAAAGGCCAAAAAGCGGCTGTCAAGGCCTCCGGAATAAGCAATGCAGAATTCGCGCGAAGGGGCAATGCGCAGGAGAACGTCTTTAAGCGCCTGAATTTCCGGAAATTCAAGGAGACTTTGCTCGTTATCAGCGATGGACATGAGGTCGGAAGGAAGAACTTGAGAAAAACGCAAGCCCGCTTTTGGCGAGCGGGCTTGACTCTTCTGGAACGAAGCTTAATACGTTATCAGCACTTTATCGGCCGCACTTGCAGCAGCAGTTGTGTTCAGGTGCAACGCGGGGCACCGTAAGGGACCCCTCCGGCATCATGATGGTCGAAGGATGATCTCCGAGGTACTCGTGAGCGAGCTTGAGCGCTTCTTCAACCGTATCAACAGCGGCCGTAAAGTGCATGCTCTTTGCAAGGTCCCGGTTGAGAGCCGTGACGAGAATGAACTTTGCCTTGCTGATCGGCCGCGTGATCGCAAAAGCCTTGTTGGCGCCGATCTGGAAGTTGTCCTCGAGCTCCTTCCTGATGGCTTCGGGAGTGCCGAGCCGGCGGAAGGTTTCCTCGAGCTTGGCCGACCCCGAGCCCTCAATGCACTCTGCAAGGAGAATGACGACGCCGCCCTTTCTCACGGCGCAGGCAGCATTGTCCATCGTCTTCTGCATCTGATAGACATTGATGTCCTTCGGGTAGCCGCCGCAGGAGGCGATCACGAGATCGGCTTCCTTCGGGATTTCGCAGCCGTAGACCTTGTCGACGAACTTGCAGGCCTCCTTGTGGGCCTTGATGTAGTCGCCCGCAAAAATCTTGAGGAATTCATGCTTGGCGTTGAGGATGGCGTTGAAGAGGAAGAGGGAGCGGCCTTTTGCAAAGAGCGCCACGCCTTCCATCTGGTCGTCGTAGCAGGGGTTGCCTTCCATGCGGCCGAGGCCGGCTTTTTCGGAAAGCATGTGGCTGTGGTTCATGCGGACCGTTTCCATCGCGGCGCATCCCGGAAGGATGGCCTTCCTGCCGCCGCCGTAGCCGGAGAAGTAGTGGTGAACGATCGTGCCCGTGAGGAAGATGTGGTCGACGTGGCAGAGCTCCTTGTTGATCCAGACGGGAGTGCCGAGGGACGTCGTGCCGAAGTATTCGAAGTCGTCCTTGTTGGTCGCGATGCTGTTGTACATCTTGATGCGGCGGGCAACTTCGGGGCTCACCTCCTTTTCCATCTCTTCGGGCGTCATGGCGCGGTGCGTGCCGAGCGCGAAGACGATCTTCATGTTCTCATCGGGAACGCCGAGCTTATTCATCTCGTTGACGAGAATCGGCATGAAGATTTCGCTGTTGGCAATGCGGGTCGGATCGTTGCAGATGAAGGCAACCGTGTCGCCGGGCTTCACGATCTCATTGACGGGAGGCAGCCCGATCGGATGGTAGAGCGCTTCCAGAACATGCTCGTGCACGTTCTGCATGACTTCAAAGGGTTCGGTGCGGACGACCTTCAGCACATCATCGGAGTCGTATTGAAAGGTTTTCCGGCCGTTGCCGTAAGCGAAGTCATAAGTTGCAAGCGTCATGTTTTTCTCCTTTGCTGACCGCGGCCGGCCCTTCCGAGGTATGGCCGCAGGCCTTAAGTCATGAACCGCGCCGATTATAAAGTTTCGCGGTGCCGGAATTTGTCTTCAGGCGACCCGGATGATGCTGTCGTTCAGACGTATGGCGACGACATTCAAAATTTTTTTGCATGCCTCTTGACAAATTTTTATTTGTGCGTAGAATTCCACTTCTCACAACGACGCGCTCTCAACGAGACGCGACGAAGTGAGAAAAAATCTGGATGGTGGGTGTAGCTCAGTTGGTAGAGTCCCGGATTGTGATTCCGGTTGTCGTGGGTTCGAGTCCCATCTCCCACCCCATCCACAGAATTCAAAAGAGCTCCTGGCTTAAACGGCCTGGGGCTTTTTTATTGCCTAGATGCCTGCGGCGCAGGGTTTTCTGTCTGCTTTACCGGACTTCTTTCCCTTTAGAAAAAAGAGCGGTGCGCATCGCTAGTGCGCGGCTCAAAGCATACCCAGAAGGTGACCCAAGACGGTCCGTCCGTAGAATGAAAGGTGACCCGAATTGGGTTGCCTTTGGGGTCACCTTTGACCTTGGGTCTTCTTTGACGGAGTAGCCATGCCACGCATACTTGCTCGCCCTCTTACAGAAAAAGAAGTTAGAGCGCTGACGAAGACATCCGCGCTTGGAGGAGTTCCTGGTCTTGTTCTTCGCATTAGGCCCGGTCGTGCGAAAGCATATGCCCTCGTGAAAAATATCGGTGGCGTTAGACGCTTATGGACTATCGGGCAGTACGGCATAATTTCTCTTTCGGCTGCTCGCGCACGGGCTGCCAAAATGGTCGAAGCCATCGAAGAAGGACGCGATCCGACCGAAGAGAAGAGGACGGTCTTCAAAGTATCAAAACGTGAAGCGACCTATACCGTCTATCGGTTGCTCTTGGACTTCCTGAGGGCCGAGGATGCTCGCGGCCGTTGGGATAATCGCGGCCGCATGCCCCACGTCAAAAAGGCCGAGGGATGGATCAATAATCACATGGGGAAGAAATTCCTCGCCAAGGACGCGAAGAAGCTCACCGCGCAGGACGTAGCCGCAGAGTTTCAAACGAAGTGGCTCTCGATGCGCAGCATTCCGGAAAAGTGCATCGGAGAAATCAAGCGCGCCTATGACTGGGGTATGGCGCTTCAGAAAATTCCATTGATGGATAACCCGGCCTCGCTGCGCGGCGCGCTCGGCCACTTGCTTCCGCCTTCGTCTGCCCGCCCGAAGCGGACGCACATGCCGTATCTGGAACCGGAGAAGATGCCTGCTTTCTGCCGGGAGCTCATGCGGCGGTCGGGATGCGGCTCCAGAGCTCTTCTTTTTTCGATCCTGACCGCAAGCCGTTCCGACAATGTTCTTAAAGCGCGTTGGGATCAGATCGACTTGGAGCGCTGCGTATTCACGATCCCTCGTGAAGAGATGAAGATTAAGGGCCTGAGCTTCGCCCGTGAAACGCCTCTGTCGCCGGCGGCCGTGGCAATCCTCCAGGGACTTCCGCGACACGAGACCCCGGCGGGACAACCGAATTGGGTTTTCCGCAACTTCCAAAATGGCAACGGTCATATCTCTCCCAACACGTGGCGAGCGCTGATCCTGCGCATCGACCGAGAGACCGAAGGTCATCCCTATCATGATCCGATCGAGGTTGACGACTTCGGCCGCCATCGTTTGCCAGTTCCTCACGGTCTCGCACGCGCTTCCTTCGATACCTGGGCGCGGAACCCCACGAAGTACGGCCACGAGCTTTTCGACCCGGATTTTATTGAAGCATGCCTCGATCACTTCTCTCCGAAGTATGGCGGCGCTTACATGCGAGCCTATCCACTTGAGGACATGCGCAAAATTTTCGATGAGTGGGCCTCATTTTTGATGAGCAATATCTAAGAGAAAAGCTCCGGGCACGAAAGCTGGTCAACCAGACTTTTAATGAAAAGGAGTATTGAACTCCCAGTTGCTTCCAAATGATGGTGCTGAGAATATCGAAAGGCCGCGCGGATTCTCCCCGGCGCGGCCTTTCTTCCCCGTTATTCGAGCTTAGGGGTTAAGCCTTCTCCTCATCCTCCGGGAGCTTTGCGCCGCAGATGGCGCAGAAGAGCGCTTTTCTCGAAGCGGCCGGTGCTCCGCAGCAGGGACAGCGCTTGGGCACGGGGCCGAGCTCAACGATGAGTTCGCCTTCTTCCACAGGCACCATGCGGCGGGTCTGCGCGAAGTCTGCGGTCTTGAGGACGCGCTTCACAATGCCGTCCATGGGAGCGCAGACAGCCTTTTCCTGCTTCATGATGGAGACATTGAAGAGCTCCTGACCCTTCTTGACGATGTCGCCGGGGGCCACGTGCACAATCCAGAGATCGGCCTTCCTGGGGCTTGCCACTTCGCCCGGCACGGAGGGATCGGCAAGCGTGACGCCCGCCTTCTTTGCGGACCCCGTTTCGAGCTTCACGTCGGTCGTGAGGATTTCGCTGTCGAGCACGTAGCGTACGGTTGAGAAGCCTTCCTCGTTCACCGGATCGATGGAAAGGAGATGAAGCTGGTGGGGCTTCCCGTCCGAGCTCGAGAAGTTGAGGGTCTGCCCGGACTTGAGGCCCTCAAACCAAACATCGAGCGGCAGGCAGTTCGGATCGCCGAATTTCTTTCGGAATTCAATCGTCTTCAGTGCGTCGGCCGGATGGTTGAGGTACATCACGAGCTCTTCGGCCGAAGGAACCCGCTTCAGAAGCTTCGCGAGCGCTTCCCTTTCCGCTTCAATGTTTGCCGGAGCAAGGTTCGCGAGGGGCGACGCTTCGCTGCGCGAGGCGAGCGCTTCGCGCCACCTCGGACCGAATGCCGACTCATAGACCCAGTCGTCGGGGAAGCCGAGCGGCAGGCGTCCGAATTTGCCGAGAAGGAGATTCCGGAACGCTTCATTGCAGTCGACGTAGATCGAAAGGCGCTCGGCCTTTTCTTCCGGCGTGAGGTTGGTCTTCTTCGTCCCTGCCATGCGGACGGCGGCTAGGAGCTTCTCGACCGCGGGCATGCCGCCCCGCTTGTAAGCTCCCGTGACCGCAAGGAATGCCGTGTTCCAGGTGATCTGCGAGCCCGGCGTCACGTCGTGATAGCGTACGATCCTGCGGGTGCATTCGAGGAATTCGAGCATGAAGGGGAGGAGCTGAATGTAGCCCTGCTTCACGGCGCCTTCCTGGGAGGAAGACGTGGCTCCGCCCGGCATCTGGTAGCGCGTCACTTCGTAGTCGACGCCCTGGAAGTAGGGCGAAGCGTAGCGGTCGAACCAGGGCATCACCTGCTTCGCGACGAAATTCGCCTTCGAAATCGCTTCCCGGTTGATGAGGGTCTTCATGCCGAGTTCGTCCTCGAGGTAGGCGGCAAGCGACAGGAGGTCCCCCTGGCCGTAGCTTCTCACCGAGGCGCCGAGACCGGCATCGAGAATTTCGCAGCCCGCCTGAGCGGCTGCGGCGCAGGCGGGAAGAAAGAGCCCGTCCGTCGCATGGCGGTGATAGTGAAGCACGAGTTCAGGCCAGCGCTTTTTGAGTGCCGTGACCAACGCCGTCATGAAGGCGGGCGAGCAGACGCCCGCCATATCCTTGAGGCCGAGAACGAAGTTCCTGGCGGCTTCCCTTTCTGAAACGCCCATGGTCTTCGCGACCATGCGAAGGATCGCCTCAGCGGATTGGAGGCAGTAGCTGACGTCGAACCACGGGGCGCGCGAGAGCGCTATTGCCGGTTCGAAGAGCTTGTCGCGGCGCGAAAGCACAACCTCGGCGATGGGTTGCATGTTTTCGGCTTCATTGAGGAAGTCGAAGCACCGCACGACGTCGTAGTGCTCGCAGATCATTTCGCCCGTGAGCCGCATGAGGTTCTTGGGCTGCGGCGAGTAGCCGAGGACGTTCGTGGAGCGGACGAGAAGCTGCTTCAGGGTCTTCGGCGCAAAGGCATTCCATTCGCGCGCCTCTTCAAAGGGGTAGGTCATGTTGGCGAGCATCGCCACATGGAAGTGCGCGCCGCCGCCGTTTTCAATCGAAAAGAGTCCGGCGTTGTCGAGGAAGGGTCCGATCAGGCGGTCTTCGGCGAGGCGCATGCGGTTGCCGTGATTGGACTGCGTCATGTCGCGGGTCGTCGTGTCGGTGAAGTGCACGCGTCCCGTATCGCGGATGAAGGAGAGCACGGATTCGCGGTCGCTCTGCGGATAGGGAGAAGGCGCGCTGCGCGCCGCTTCGGAGAGCTGCGGAAGCACGGGCGTGAAGCTCCCGAGCCGCGGCGTCGTGCGCGAGCGGTAGGTGCCGAGCGACACGTAAGGATTGAAGCCGCGGGCGGAGATTTCCGCGACGAGCTTCGCGAGGCGCTCGCTCTCGGGACCGAGGTCCGTGTACTCGAGAAGCTCCGGATGCTCCCTGACGAACGTAGTCGTCACCTTGCCGGCGCGGAAGAGCGGATGGCCGATGACGCCGCGAAGGAAGGGAATCGTGGTCTTCGGGCCTCCGATCATGTATTCCGATAGCGCGCGGTCCATGATGCCGAGGGTTTTCTGCCAGTCGCGCGCATAGGTGATGAGAAGCGCGCCCGCGGAGTCGTAGTTGGGCGGGAATTCATAGCCCGCCGAGAGGTTGGAGTCGAGCCGCACGCCCGGGCCGCCCGGCGAAACGTAGCGGGTGATGAGGCCCGAATTCGGCGTGAAGCCGTCCTGCGGGTCCTCCAGATTGACTCGGACCTGTAGCGCATGGAAGGCGGGCTTTACCGCATCTTCCGTGAAGCGAAGGGTCGAGCCGAAGGCAATGGCAATCTGCTCTTCGACGAGGTCGATGCCGTAGCGGCTTTCCGTAATGCCGTGCTCGACCTGCAGACGCGTATTCACCTCGATCATGTAGGGAGTGCCGTCCTCGGTCACGAGGAATTCGACGGTGGCGACCGAGTGGTAGCCGACGTCAAGCACGAGGCGCTTCGCGTATTCCTTGAGCCTTGCGCGCAGTTCGGGCGTCATGCCCGCCCAGGGCGAGGGCGTTACCTCGAGGAGCTTCTGGTTGTTGCGCTGCACCGTGCAGTCGCGTTCGTCGAAAGCAAAGACATTTCCCCAGTGGTCGGCGATCACCTGAATCTCAATGTGGTGAACGTGCGCGAGGTACTTTTCGACGAATAGCCGGGGGTTCCCGAATGAGGCCTGCGCCATGGCGGAGGCTTTTTCAAAGGCATCCTCGAGTTCATCTTCTGAGGTGACGAGAAAGATTCCTCGTCCGCCGCCGCCGCCCTCGGCTTTGAGCATGATCGGAAGGCCGATTTCGCGCGCGAGGCGCCGCGCCTCAGGAATGTCGACCGATTCGTCGGACCCCGGAACGACCGGTATCCCGAGGCGCCGTGCCACGCGCCTCGCCTCGACCTTGTTGCCGAGAAGGTGCATGGCTTCGGCCGAGGAGCCGATGAAGGTGATGCCCGCCTCACGGCAGAGTTCGGGGAAGGTATTGTCTTCGCTGGCAAAGCCCCAGCCCGGGTGAATGGCAATGGCACCGCGTTCGCGGGCAAGACGGATGATTTTCGGGAGATCGAGATAGGCGCGGGGGTCGGCGCCGAGAAGAATGAGTTCCTGTGCGGAGGCGGCTGCCGGCTCCGCCTTGTCGATGTCGGTCGCGGTGACGGCCGCGACGGCATTGAATCTTTCGCGTATGGAGCGGGCTATTCGTCTCGCTGGTATGCCGCGGTTGGCGACAAGGATGACCTTGCCGCGCAGACTTTCGCGGACCTCCTCAAAAGAGCGCTGCTGCATGCTGGATTTTCCTTCCTGTAAGCGTGTGGTGATTGGCTGGATTTTTGTAGTTTTATTCCCGCTCCGAAGAGCTTCCGATGCTCGTTTCCCATGCGGTCGGCGTGCTTTTTTGTATTGGCAAAGCTTTGGGTCCGACCTCAGGGATCGGGGCGGGAAGAGAGAAGAAAAAGGTGATTCGACTGCTTCCGAAGCGGTCAGTTTCGCGTGAGGCTTCCGCGGAGGCACGAGATCATCCGGGCGTGCGACTGGATGACGAGTTCGCCCTCCGTGGAGAGCCCGAAGAGGCGCCCTTCGAGTCTGCCGCTCCCCGGCCCTTCCGGGTCAAGAACGGAAATGTTCTCGCCCTTCCAGAGGAGATAGTCTTCGGCAAGGGCGCGCCAACGCTCGAGAAGTTCGAGCGGGTCTTCCCGCGCGATGCGCGCTGCGATGCGGCACCAGAGGAGATAGGGGTCGCTGAGGCGCGAGTAGGGCGTTCCGGGAGCGTTCTGATGAAGCGGCACGGCATCCGCGAGCTTCCCCGCGGGGAGCGCCGCGCCCTCGCGCAGGACATTCTCCCCCGGCGCCCAGGAAAGGTTGAGCCCGATTCCGGCAGTGAGAAGACCGCCGATTTCCTTCAGCAGAATTCCGCCCGCCTTGGCGGCGCCTTTATGCGTGAGCGCGACGATGTCGTTGGGCCACTTGATGAGTACGGCGTAGCCCAGCTTCTCGAGTTCGTCGGCAATGAGCGCTGCAAGGGCCGCGGCGCTCGCCGCCGTCTGCCAGACGCCGGCAAGCGGGAGGCGGATTGCCGCATGAACGTTCCCGCGGCGGCTCTCCCAGGCGCGGTTGTACTGCCCGTGACCGGCTTTCTGCTCATCCGCAAAAACGGAGCCGAAAAGCGGGAGTTCTCCCTTGTCGAAATATTCCCGGGCGTTCTGGAAAACCGATTCGACAGAAGCGAGGCGCAGGGGCGCTGGCGGCAGTGGATAGGCGGGCTGCATATTTCTGGGCATCCTGGAGTTTCAAAGGACGGAAGGTCCTTTTCGTCAATTCAGGTTAACAGCTGGAGCCCGCTGAAACCCGGCTGATCCCGGGGTGAAGCGCATCTCAATGAAGAGCTTTTGCGCCCGTTTAGTGGCCCTTGAGAGAAAGTGCCGATGGATATTCTGCCTAGAGCGGCGGCCTCAAAGCGTCAATCAGGACGCGTCGGAGTGATGCCGCTCGGGATAATGTATGACGATGATAGGGAGCCGTTCATAGAGGCAAGTGAGCGGTATGGCAGTGCCGGCAGATCGGCTCCTCATGCCGTCAAGGCAATCAGCATCCGCGGCTTCTTTGCGGGAAGTGCCATGAATTCAGAGGCATGCGGGTGCCTTGATTCAGACTCTCCGAATGAACGACAGCAAAAAGCCGGAGCAGCCTAAAGGGATGCATCCGGCTTTTTCGACTATTTCAAAAGCGAAAAGCTTCACGCCTTGAGAAGCTTGAGAAGTTCCTCGACGTGGGTCTTCGCCTTGACGCCGCGAAGCGCATGAAGAATCTTTCCTTCAGGGTCGATCACGAAGGTGGAGCGCTCAATGCCGAAGCACTTTCTGCCGCACATCATCTTTTCCTTCATCACGCCGTAAAGATTGCACACCGTCTCTTCCTTGTCGGAAAGGAGCGGGAAGTTGAGCGACTGCTTGTCGCGGAAATTGCAGTGGCTCTTCACGCTGTCGCGCGAAACGCCGAGAATCTGGTAGCCGAGGGCGGCAAAGTCGTCGCGATGATCGCGAAAGCCCTGGGCTTCAGCCGTGCAGCCGGCAGTGTTGTCCTTGGGATAGAAGTAGAGAATGACGCCCTTTCCCTTGAGGGAAGAAAGCGTGACGGATTCGCCGGCATCGCTCTCAAGCGTGAAGTCGGGGGCGGCAGAGCCGGCAGCAAGTTCCTGGTCAGACATGTGCAAGGGTCCTTAGATTATTAATTAAAGGCTATTAAAAATAGTCTTTCGATTGAGTGAAGTGAAGTCTAATCCGTTTTGTCCCGGAACGAAAACTTCCTCAGGCGCAAAACCGTTAGGAAATCGTTCCGGCTCAAAAACGGCGGGCCTGGGAATGCGCGGAGTGCCGGCGCCGGCTCTCTGACGGCAAAGAAAAGCCTTCTCAGGAAGTTCTTTCCCCGAGAAGGCTGAAATCATTCAAAGCAGCGGTTTAAGAGCGCTTGTCAAGCGCGAAGTTATGAGCCCGCATGAGCAGAAACCCCTGAATTCTTATCAGAAGAACCCAATAACAAGTGTGGGACAAAGTGTGGGACAAATTCAGACTTCAGATTCATCTGATGCGCTTTGAGGTACTCAAGCGCCGCCTTGGGAAGACGAATTTCGTCTCCGGTGCTCTCCATGTAGTCTTCATAAACATCAGCGGCCGTTGGCAGAATCCACGTGCCGTCTTCCTTCTGAATGGAGGTCTCGCGCAGGCGCGACGCCATGGCGCCGCACGTCCAGACTTTATAGTTCCTCATATGCGTGCAGAGGCAGCCCTTTTCCTTCGGGGGAACAGGTTCGCCCGCGCTCATCGCTTCATGACGGAGCTTCCACTCCTTTAGATAAGCGCATTCGCCGTGATTGAGCAGGTACCCGTAGGCTTCGCAGTTGGGACGAATGTCGCTTTCGATCGCCGGAGAGCTCTTCAGCATGCGCATCGGATAGCCCGTGGGGGAGAGGCCGTTCACTTCAATGTCTTCTGGTTTCGAATTGAAGAACGCCTGCTTGGCGGCGCACGTGAGGCCGCTCTCTTCAGCGACGGCAAAGCGGGTGGCGGCCTGAATGCCGTTCGCGCCGACCTCGCCCATGAAGCGCGCGGCGTCGCCGCCCGTAAAGATGCCGCCCGCGGCAATCACGGGAATGGAGAGGCTCTTTTCCGCCAGATACGCCTTCACTTCCCTCACAATGGCTTCGAGCGAATGATTCTTCCAGTCTTCCATGCCGAAGCCCAGGTGTCCGCCGGCAAGAGGCCCTTCGACCACGACGTAGTCGGGGAGACGCCCCGTTGCAGCGCTCTTTCGGAGGAAAAGATTGAGGGCGCGCGAGGAGGAGACGATGATGCCGAGGAGCGCATCGTGAAAGCGCTTGTTTTCCGACATCAGGCGGAAGCTCGAGAGGTGCAGGCCCGCCGAGAGCGTGATGCCGTCGATGCCCGCGTCAAGCGCTGCATTGAGACGGGTTTTGAGCGTGTCGAGCCCGGAATTCATCGTGAGCTTTTCCATGCAGTTGATGAGCATGAGTCCGCGTCCGGTGGTTTTCGACATGACGTTCGAGATGTAGCGGATGGTCGCTTCGCGAACGGCGTCGAGGTCAAAGAGTTCAGCGGATTTGTCTGCCGCATCTCTGAGGCCGGCGTAGCGCTTCGCCTTGGCGGCGGTGAAGCGCGTGCCGAAAAGGCGGTCGGAGACATCCATCAGCATGGCGTCCGAGAGATGAGAGATGCCGCCGAGCTTTTCGACGGCGAGACCCAGCTCGGCCGTGGAAATATTCGTGCCCATGCCGCCCACGATGAGGGGCGAATAGTCTCTGCCGCGCAGCGTCAGAGCGTAGGAGCTGAGTGAGGTCATTTAAAAAAACTCCGAAAGAATTGGGGGCGGCAGCTCTGCCGATTGATCAGTTTCGAAAGTTTCTCTTTTCAGAAGCCCCATTCACGAACTTAAAAACAGGGATAAATCCGCAAAATATGACTCGTTTTAGGAAGCAAAAATATGCTATGGGAGAAAACCCTGATGCCGCTCCCGATGAATCGGGACGGACTTTCAGAGTAGGAAGGGCGGGATTTTTCCCGGAAGCGGCAGGAGTCGCCTCCGTTCTTCTCAAAACATTTCCCGGGCAACAACTTGTTGCATAATGCGGGAAAGTTTCCGGTTCTGCCCCTTAAGAGGCAAACCATTCCCCGATGAACCGGATGCCTGCAGAGCGTCAGCGTTTCCTTGAGCCGCTCCGCCAAAGGCATCCTCAAATAGAACAAAAAGAAATATGGAACCCTACGCCGCTGGATGGCTGTCCATCGTTCCGCCGATTGTTGCCATCGTTCTTGCGCTTCTTACCAAGGAAGTGCTTTCTTCTCTCCTGATCGGCATCCTGACGGGCACCCTGATCTACACGATCGGTACCGACGGGAACGTCATCATGGATACGCTGCAGACGACCTTCACGCTGATGGGCAACAAGGTCGACTTCAACATCCTGATCTTTACCTCGCTTCTCGGCGCCCTGGTTTATGTGGTGGCCATGTCGGGCGGCACCAAGGCCTACGGCAACTGGGCGGTCGAGCGCGTGAAGACGCGCCGCGCGACGCTCTTCTCGACCTCGGGCCTCGGCATCCTGATCTTCATCGACGACTACTTCAACTGCCTTTCGGTCGGCACCGTGATGCGTCCGCTCTGCGACCGCTACAACGTCTCCCGCGCGAAGCTCGCCTACATCATCGACTCGACGGCGGCGCCGGTCTGCATCATCGCGCCGGTTTCCTCCTGGGCGGCGGCCGTGGGTTCGTCCCTCAAGGGCAACGGCGTCTTTGAATCCGACATGGCGGCCTTCATCGCCTCCATCCCCTGGAATTTCTACGCGCTCCTTTCGATTTTCATGGTGTTCTTCATCATCGCCACGGGCCTTGACTTTGGTCCGATGCGCCGTTCTGAAGAGCGTGCTGCCGCGGGCGACACCGGCGGCGTGAAGGGCGGCGGCGCGGAACCCCCGAAGCCCAATCCCCGGGGCAAGGTCTCGGACATGCTGATTCCGATCTGCGCCCTCATCGTGCTCGCCGTGCTTTCGCTCATGTATTCCGGCGGCTACTGGGGCGACGATCCGGCTTATCACACGTTCCAGTCCTCGATCGGAAATTCCTCTGCGGCTTCGGCCCTCGTCTGGGCGGCCTTCGGCGCCGTGCTTGTTGCCTTCCTCCTTTACGTGCCGAGGAAGCTCGTTCCCTTCAGCGACTTCATGCAGGGGCTCCTTGAAGGCATGAAGCTCATGCTCCCGGCCAACATCATCCTGATTCTTGCCTGGACGCTCTCGGGCGTCTGCCGCGACCTCATCAGCACGCCGCAGTTCGTTGAATCCATCGTGACGCAGTCGGGCGCCGGACTTTCGCTCTTCCTCCCGGCAGTGGTCTTCGTGATCGCCGCGTTCCTCGCCTTCTCAACGGGCACGGCCTGGGGCACCTTCGGCATCCTCATCCCGATCGTCGTGCCGGTCGTGCAGGGCATCGACCCCTCGCTCACGATCGTCGTCCTCTCGGCCACGCTGGCGGGTTCGGTCTTCGGCGACCACTGCTCTCCGATTTCCGATACGACGATTCTTTCGTCGGCCGGCGCCGGGTGCAATCACATTGAGCACGTGGCGACGCAGCTTCCCTATGCGCTTCTCGTCGCCGCCTGCTCGGCCGTAGGCTACCTTGTCGCCGGCCTTTCGCACGGGAACCTCTGGCTCTCGCTCGGCACGGCGCTGCTGCTCCTCATTGTGTCGGTTGTGGTCCTCCACAGCATGCGCGGGAGGCAGAAGACTGCCGCCGCCTGATGCGCGGATTTTGAAGCTTCAGGGGACCGCGCTGCGCGGTCCCGCAGATCCCCTGGAAAGCCGGCTTCCGGCACCGGGGGATTTTTTATGTCTCCCTAAAAAGTCATAAGGAGAATGGCCTTCATGCCTAAGGCATTTCTCCCAGAAGCAGATGCACGAATTTTCTTTTTTATGACTTCGATCAATGCTTGCACCGCCTTCTCCTCGGGAGAACCCGGATTGACGACATCCGCAATCAAGCATTCTTAATGCCTCAGGCCTCTCTCTATTCAACGCGGAGCGGTCGACCCCCGCGCTCAGAGCGAACCGCTGAAGGTTCCTCTGCGGCGCATGTCCAGAAAAACGTCTGCAGACCCGGCTCCGGCGCCCCTCGGAAAGGCTTCATGGAAAGAAAGCCGGGTCGGCGGCAGACCAGCACGGGGCAGAGAACGAGATCCGGTGCGGCTGCGGCTTTCGGCTTCAGTTCTTCGGTCATCTCCGACGATGCTTCAGGGTAAGGAACAAAATGGAGAATA
This sequence comes from Sutterella faecalis, assembly GCF_006337085.1. GTDB lineage: Bacteria > Pseudomonadota > Gammaproteobacteria > Burkholderiales > Burkholderiaceae_F > Sutterella > Sutterella faecalis. The sequence continues at coordinate 2,908,408 of NZ_CP040882.1, forward strand.
CCGGCGGCTTATATCGGAGCGAGTACGAGCACGACGCCTGCGGCGTCGGCTTTATCGCGCACATCAAGGGCCAGAAGAGCCACAGCATCGTAAGTCAGGCGCTTGAGGTTCTGAAGAACCTGCGCCATCGCGGCGCTGTCGGCGCGGATCCCCTGCAGGGCGACGGGGCTGGCATCCTCATTCAGATTCCGGATCAGCTCTATCGCGACGACATGATGAACCAGGGCGTGAAGCTCCCGCCCGCCGGCGAATACGGCGTCGGGATGGTGTTTCTGCCGCGCGAGGAAGCGTCGCGCCACGCCTGTCAGGAAGAAATCGAGCGTGCGGTGCGCGCCGAAGGACAGGTCATTCTCGGCTGGCGCGACGTGCCGGTCGACCGCGACATGCCGATGTCGCCCGTCGTGCGCGAGAAGGAGCCGGTGATACGTCAGATATTCATCGGGCACAGTCCCGATGTGCTCGTGACGGATGCGCTCGAAAGAAAGCTCTACATCATCAGAAAGCGCAGCTCAATCGCCATTGCCAATCTGAAGCTGCGGCACTGCGGCGAGTTCTACATCTGCTCGTGTTCGGCGAGAACCGTGGTCTATAAGGGGCAGCTCCTCGCCACTCAGGTGGGCGTCTACTACCGCGACCTTCAGGATGCCCGCTGCACCTCCGCGCTCGCGATGATCCACCAGCGCTTCTCGACCAATACCTTCCCGCAGTGGCAGCTAGCGCACCCCTTCCGCATGATCGCCCACAACGGCGAAATCAATACGCTGCGCGGCAACTTCAACTGGATCCAGGCGCGCGAAAAGCATATTTCGTCCCCCGTGCTTGGAAGCGACCTCGACAAGGTCTGGCCTCTCATTTTCCAGGGGCAGTCCGATTCGGCATCCTTCGACAATGCCTTTGAACTTCTCGTCATGGGCGGCTACCCGCTCGCGCAGGCGGCGATGATGCTGATTCCCGAGGCCTGGGAAAAGAATGCCGCCATGGACCCGAAGCTGCGCGCGCTCTATGAATACAATGCCGCGCTCATGGAGCCCTGGGATGGTCCGGCAGCGGTTGCCTTCACGAACGGCCGCCAGGTGGGCGCCATTCTCGACCGCAACGGCTTGAGGCCCGCGCGCTACCTCACGACCAAGGACGATCTCGTCGTCATGGCGTCCGAATCGGGCGCCGTGCAGATCGAGGAATCCCGCATCCGCCGCCGCTGGAGGCTCGAGCCCGGGAAGATACTGCTCATCGACATGGAGCAGGGAAGAATCATCGGAAACGAGGAGCTCAAGACCTCGCTTGCCACGCAGCATCCCTATCAGGAATGGATCGACAAGATCCGGATCCGCATCGACGACATTCACGAGACCCCAGAGCCCGAGAAGCTCGCGCTCCCGCAGAAGTCCCTCATGCGGGTTTTCGGCTTCAGCCGCGAGGACGTGGAGCGCATTCTCAGGACGATGGCCTGCGAGGGACAGGACCCGGTGATGTCGATGGGCAACGATGCGCCGCTCGCCTGCCTCTCCGAGCGCCCGCAGATGCTCTACGACTACTTCCGTCAGCTTTTTGCCCAGGTGACCAATCCGCCGATCGATCCGATCCGCGAGGAAATGGTGACGTCGCTCGTGAGCTTCATCGGGCCCCGCCCGGACCTGCTCAACATCATGGCAACGAACCCGCCGGTTCGCCTGGAGGTTGAGCAGCCTGTTCTCACCGAAGCGCAGATGGAGCGGATCCGCTCGATCAGCCGCTTCACGGACAACAAGTTCCATTCGCGCGAACTCGACATCACGTATCCGCTCTCCTGGGGCCCCGACGGCATTGAGGCGCGCTTGGCGAGCATCCGCGCCGCCGCGGTGGATGCCGTAAAGAGCGGCATCAACATTCTGATCCTTACGGACCGGAAGGTGAATCGCGACCGCGTTGCGATTCCGGCGCTTCTTGCGACCTCAGCCGTTCATCAGTGCCTCGTTGAGCACGGCCTCAGAACGAGCACGGGTCTTGTTGTCGAAACGGGCTCTGCGCGCTCGGTTCATGACTTTGCGGCTCTGGGCGGCTACGGCGCGGAAGCGGTCCACCCCTACCTCGCGCTCGCCGTCGTCAAGAGCCTTGCCAAGACGGAAGAGGACCGGGAGCGCTTCGAGGAAAACTACATCCACGCGATCGACAAGGGCCTCTACAAGATCATGGCCCGCATGGGCATTTCGACCTACATGTCCTATGTGGGCGCCCAGATCTTTGAGGCGGTGGGCCTCAGGAAGTCCTTCGTCGACAAGTACTTCACGAATACGCCGAGCCCGATCGAGGGGCTAGACCTCTTCGACGTCGCCCGGGAAGCGGTCGAAATTCACCGCCGCGCCTTTTCGACCCCGATCATGATGACGCCGGTGCTCCCCGCGGGCGGAAACTACATGTTCCGCGAGGACGGCGAATCCCACCTCTGGACCCCGGAAGCGATCGTGCACCTGCAGCGCGCCGTGCGCCAGAAGAGCTGGGAAGAGTACGAAAAGTACGCCGGGACCATCAACGATCAGAGCCGGAAGCTCCTTACGATCCGCGGGCTCTTTGAGTTTGTGCCGGGCAAATCCGTGCCGCTCGAGAGCGTTGAGAAGGAAGAGCTCATCATCCGCCGCTTCTCGACGGCCGCAATGTCGATGGGCGCCATCTCGACGGAAGCGCACGTGACGATGGCGGTCGCCATGAACCGGCTCGGCGCCATGAGCAATTCCGGCGAAGGCGGCGAAGACGTCCGCAGAAACGGCGTCATCGGGAAGGCGACGACGCTTAAGGCGATCCTCGGGGACGACGTCGTCATCGACTATCCATTGAAGAAGGGCGACAGCCTCCGATCGAAGGTGCGTCAGGTTGCCTCCGGGCGCTTCGGCGTCACGACGGACTACCTCGCCAACGCCGACCTCATTCAGATCAAGATGGCGCAGGGCGCGAAGCCCGGCGAAGGCGGGCAGCTTCCCGGCCACAAGGTTTCGAAGTACATCGGCATGCTGCGTCATTCGCTCCCCGGGATCGGGCTCGTTTCGCCGCCGCCCCACCATGACGTGTATTCGATCGAGGATCTCGCGCAGCTCATCCTCGACCTCAAGTACGCCAACGTCAACGCGGGCGTGAGCGTGAAGCTCGTCTCCCAGGTCGGCATCGGCACCGTGGCCACGGGCGTGGCGAAGTGCAAGGCCGACCACATTGTGGTTTCGGGCCACGACGGCGGCACGGGCGCCGCGCCCGCAACCTCCATCAAGCACGCGGGTAGCGCCTGGGAAATCGGGCTTGCCGACGTCGAGCAGACGCTCGTCATGAACGGCCTCCGCTCGCGCGTCCGCCTCCAGGTCGACGGCCAGATCAAGACGGGCCGCGACGTGGTGATCGGCGCCATTCTCGGCGCCGACGAATTCGGCTTCGGCACGTCGCCCCTCGTGGCGATGGGCTGCCTCATGATGCGCAAGTGCCAGAAGAATACGTGTCCGGCCGGCATCGCCACGCAGGATCCGGAACTTCGCCGGCAGTTCGTCGGCCTCCCCGAACACGTGGAAAACTATTTCCGCTTCGTTGCGCGCGAAGTGCGCGAGATCATGGCCCGGCTCGGCGTCAGGCACTTCGACGACCTGATCGGCCATACGGAGCTCCTCAGAAAGATCGACCACGCGCCCGGGACGAAGGGCAGTCTTCTCAATCTCGACCGCATTCTCCATCGCGCGGAGAATCCCTCGGGCGATCCGATCTTCTCCTGCGAGCCTCAGGATCACGAGCTCGAGAAGGCTTTCGACATGAAGTACGTCGAGAAGCTTCAGGACGCCATGAAGACGGGCAGGCCCTTTGAAGTGGATTCCCCCGTCGGTAATACCGACCGCGCCGTCGGCACGCTCCTTTCGGGCGTGGCGGCGGAAGCCGGAAAGGAACCGCTCCCCGCAGACTTTGCGCTCTTCAGGCTTCACGGCATTGCGGGTCAGAGCTTCGGCGCGTTCCTCGGGCAGGGGATTTCGCTTCGCCTCACGGGCGGCGCCAATGACTATGTGGGGAAGGGCCTCTCGGGCGGCTCGATCGCACTTAAGAAGAGCGACGCCTTTGACGGGAAACCTGAAGAAAACGTCATCGCGGGCAACGCCTGCCTCTACGGCGCAACCTCGGGCGAAGTCTTTATCTCCGGCGTCGCCGGCGAACGCTTTGCCGTACGCAATTCCGGCGCGAGCGCCGTGGTGGAAGGCGTGGGCGACCACGGCTGCGAATACATGACGGGCGGCACGGTGGTTGTGCTCGGCCCCACCGGGCGCAACTTCGCCGCGGGCATGTCGGGCGGCATGGCCTACGTCTATGACCCCGAAAATGCGCTTGCCGGCCGCATGAGCAGCGGCAAATTCACGCTCTCGAAGGTGCTTCCGAAGTCCGGGCAGCCGGCGATTGAGCCGAGGCACCTTGGACTTTCGGACGAAGAAGTGCTCCGCGGACTTCTTGAAAGGCATCTTGCGCTCACGGGCAGTCCCGCTGCGCGCGCAATTCTCGACGACTGGGGCGAGGCGCTCGGGCGCTTCACCAAGGTTTTCCCGCTCGAGTACCGCAAGGCGCTCGCCGAACTTTCCCGGGATGAGGAGCACTGAAAATGGGTCTCGACAAAGGTTTTCTCAAGTACGAGCGCATTGAGCCGAAGCATGAACCCGCGGTGATCCGCATTCATCACTTCCGCGAATTCATTTCGACGCTCACGGACGACGAGGCGCACGATCAGGCAGCCCGCTGCATGGACTGCGGCATTCCCTTCTGCTCGCACGGCTGTCCCCTTCACAACCAGATGCCGGACTTCCAGCAGTACGTGACGGACGGGGACTATCTAAGCGCCTGGGAAGTGCTCTCCCAGACGAGCAGCTTCCCCGAAATTACCGGACGCATCTGTCCGGCGCTTTGCGAGGAGAGCTGCACGCTCGGCATTCACCGCGAAGCGGTCGGCATCAAGTCGATCGAGCGCAAGATTGCCGAATATGCCTTCGAGCACGGGCTCGTGCAGCCGGTTCTGCCCTTTGCCAAAACCGGCTGCCGGGTCGCCGTGGTGGGGTCGGGCCCCGCAGGGCTCGCCTGCGCGCAGGCGCTCGTTCGTGCCGGCCACGAGGTGACGGTCTACGAGAAGATGGATAAGGCGGGGGGGCTCCTGCGCTACGGCATCCCCGACTTCAAGCTTTCGAAGGAAGTGCTCGACAGGAGGCTCGATCAGCTCGTGCGCGAAGGCGTGAAGTTCGTCCTCTCGACCCGCGTGAGCGCGGGCAGCAAGGATGAATCGCTCGAAACCGGCGTGCATGACGATTCCGTCGACACAATTTCGATCGAGAAGCTCTCGGCCGAGAACGACGCCGTCGTCCTCGCGCTCGGGGCCGAGGTGCCGCGCGATCTGCCGCTTCCCGGACGGAACCTCAAAGGCATTCACTTTGCGCTCGACTTCCTTATTGCCCAGAACCGGGTCAACGCCGGGGGCGTCCCGAATCCGATCGACGTGCGCGGAAAGCGCGTCGTCGTGATCGGCGGCGGCGAAACGGCAAGCGACTGCATCGGCACGGCGAACCGCCTCGGGGCCGAATCCGTGACGCAGCTCGACTACCACGCGGAGCTCCCCGAAAAGGCCGATCTTCTGAAGGAGTGGCCCGACTGGAGGAGAATCAAGCGTACCTCCACCTCGCAGGAGGAAGGGTGCGTGAGGCTCTTTTCGACGAGCACCACGTCCTTTACGGGCGAGGATGCAGTTACGGGCGTGAGGACCGTTGAGGTTACCTGGGGGCCGGGGAGACAGATCACGCCGGTCGAAGGCACGGAAAAGGAAATTCCTGCCGATGTGGTGCTGATCGCCATGGGCTACGCCCATCCGTCGCATCGCCTCGTCGATGCGCTCGGCCTCGGCACCGACAAGCGCGGGAGCATCGAGGCGCCGGTTCATGGCGCGGGCGCCTGGCGCACGGCTTCGGAAGGCGTCTTTGCGGCGGGCGACGGCAGAAGCGGGCAGTCGCTTGTCGTCAACGCCATCGCTGAAGGCCGCGAATGCGCTGAGGCCGTTGATGCCTGGCTGAAGGAACTCCGCGAGGAGCGCACCGCCCGGTCATGGCGGTGATTGAAGCTCGCATTCCCGCTTGGATAGAGCAGAAAAGGCGCCGGATCCGTGAAAAAGATCGGCGCCTTTTTTCATTCTTCAGGAACTCAGAATCCTGAGGATTTCTCGTCATGCCTTGAATTGGTGCAGGCGCGTACGTTTTTCGTTCAGATCCGTTTACGTCCTGAATCACGCTTTTCTGTTGCACTCCCGAAAGTTCTAAGAACTTTTGAGCAGGGAGATCCGATTGAGATCAAAGAGAGGCTGTCTCAACGCCTTTTTTCAACGCAGCCGGGGCTTCTGGCACGGATTTCGCTTCGCTTCATTTTCTCCTTCAACCGATCATTGAGAAAAGAATCATGACGAGCGCAACCAATCTTCCCTCAGATTCCCGCCCGCCTTCTATGAACGCCGATTCCGCAAGGGCGCCTCTCGCCTCCCGAGAGAGCGAGGAACCTAAGCCCGGGTTCTTCAAGCGCTTCGGCCTCATCTTCGCCTTCATCGCGCTCGCGCTCATCTGCCTCGCGCCTGAACAGCCGGGTCTTACCGTAGCCGGGCAGCGCATGATCGGCATCATGGTCTTCGCCGTGATTACCTGGTCGAGCACGGCCGTGTCCTTTCCGGTTTCGGGCGGCCTCATCATGGCCCTCATTGCCGTTCTGATCGGACTCTCGCCCAAGCCCGACGGCACGGGCATCATCGGCACCACGGCCGGCATGAAGACCGCGCTCACGGGCTTTTCGTCGCCTGCCTTCTGCCTGGTCGGCGCGGCGCTCTTTCTCGCTGCCGCGATGATGCGCACGGGACTCGACAAGCGCATTGCGCTCTTCACGCTTTCCAAAATCGGTGCGACTCCCAACCGCGTCGTGGTGGGCATCATTCTCTGCGGCTTCATTCTCTCCTTCTTCGTGCCCTCGACCACGGCGCGCGTGGCGTGCCTCGTTCCCATCGTGATCGGCATGATCCGGGCGTTCGGGCTCCAGATCAAATCCGCCTTCGGCGCCATGCTGATGATCACGGTCGCGCAGGTCGACTCCGTCTGGAATGTCGGCATCAAGACGGCGGCAGCGCAGAACATGGTGGCCGTCAACTTCATCCGCGACATCACCGGTCAGGAAATCTCGTGGCTCGACTGGTTCATCGCTGCGGCGCCTTTTGCCGCGCTCATGTCGGTCGTTCTCTACTTCGTCGTGACGAAGCTTCTGGGCGGGAGCGTCGAGCCCTTCCAGGGCGGCGAAGCCGCCGTCAGAAAGCAGCTCGCGGATCTCGGTCCCATGAGCGCCAATGAATGGAAGCTCACGATCGTCTCCCTCATCCTTCTCTTCCTATGGGTCACCGAAAAGAAACTGCACCCTTTCGATACGACCACCACCACCGTCTGCGCGATCGCGTTCCTCATGCTCCCCAGAGTTGGCGTCATGGACTGGAAGGGAACGGTCGACCGCATCAACTGGGGCACGGTTCTCGTCTTCGGCGTCGGCATTTCGCTCGGTTCCGCGCTTCTTTCTACCAAGGCCGCGCAGTGGCTCGCCAACTGCATCGTGACGGGCTTCAGCCTGGCCGATGCCTCGACCTTTGCGGTCATCGCCATCATGGCGGCCTTCCTCATCATCGTTCACCTCGGGTTTGCTTCCGCGGCGGGTCTCGCCTCGGCCATCATCCCGATCATCATCGCGGTTCTGGGCGAACTTCAGGATCCGAACGTCAACATCCTCGGCATGACGATGATTCTGCAGTATGTAATCAGCTTCGGCTTCATCCTCCCGGTGAATGCTCCCCAGAACATGATTGCTTATTCAACAGGCGCATTCGACGTGAAGACCTTTGCTTTTACGGGCATCATCCTCACTGCTGCCGCTTATCTCCTCGTTCTGCTCCTCACGGCCACTTACTGGAGCTGGCTTGGGCTCGTGTAGGCGCTTGAATCGAAAAGAAGGCAAAAAGAATCCCGGCAGCCTGAGCGCGGCCGGGGATCTTTTTTGGCTGCAGTACCGGCAGGCCGAAGGCCGCGGACCGCATTAAAGTGGTGAGGCTTCAAAGAGGCGCAGTTTTCCCCGATGAAGGCGCTAAGCTCCTTTTCTTCCTTCCAGACTGCAGTCGAAAACTGCAGTTTCCGCTCCCATGACATTCCAGACCTCACGCCGCTCGCTTCTCGCTCAGTCTGCGGCAATCCTCGGCTTCGCTTTCCTTCCTCAGGCCCGCGCTGCGGCTTCCTGGTCCTCAGAAGCCTTTGAGCGAGCTCGCCCGATCGAGCGCGCCGTCATCGCTCATCCTTTCCTGAAGGCGCTTGCGGACGGCACCATCTCCCGGGACAAGATTCTCTGGTACCTCGCGCAGAATGCGGGCTACCTCCGGAATTATGCGGCGAGCCTCTCGCGCGCTTGCGCAAAGCTAGAGAACCCGGAAGACCGGGCGCTCCTCGCGCAATGGATCAAGGACACGGCCGGGACCGAGACCTGGACGCTGGACCTCCTCCAAAAATTCAGCGGCGGCCGCGATACGACTCCTTTCATGCGGCTCCGTCCGACGACGCTCTTCTACGCCTCGTGGGAGGCAATGGCTTCAGAGGAGGGCACTGCCGGCGAAGCCTGGGCGGCGCTTCTTCCCTGCTTCACGATGTATGAGGTCGCGGGCCGATTCATCGCCGGGCACATCCGGAAAGAAAATCCGTATCGGGAGTGGCTGTCGGCCTACGGCGACCCGGCCTATTCGAAGACGGTCGAAAGCGCCGTGGCGCTCGCGGACCGCTTGGCAAGGAAAGAAACGCCCGAAGGCCGTGCGCGCATGACTGAAAACTACCTCACGTCCTGCCGCCTCGAATGGGCGCTCTGGGATGCTGCGGAAAGGCTCGAGGACTGGCCGGTTTAAGCGCTGAACCTGCGGCGGATCCGCAGCAAAAATAAATGGAGCCCCGGCAGGCGTAATGCCGTGCCGGGGCTTCATTTATTTAATCATCTGCCGGGCCAGTCTCAGCGGCGGGCGGTTTTCGGCTGATGATGCACGTAGACAGGCGGCAGTTCCTCTTCGTCGTACTTCTCGATGCGTACGAGCGAAGTGTTGGCCACATTGCCGCATGCGAGCTTCGACGAGGGAATGTCGATCGTGAGCACGTTGTCGCAGCCGTGGAGGTCGAGCGATCCTTCCTCGCCGGGTTCCTCCGGGCAGTACCAGGCGCCGTGATGAATCACGACCGTGTCGGGGCGGACGCGGTCCGTAACCGTGACGCCGGCGAGCACCTTGCCGCGGCGGCTTTCCACAACGGCCACGTCGCCGTTTCGGAGTCCGAGCTTTTCAGCTGCGGCCGGATGGATCCAGACGGGTTCTCGTTCCTCGACGTTCGCGAAGAGGTTCGATGCCGTGCTGTCAAGCTGGGAGTGCAGGCGGTAGCGGCTCTTCGAGGTGAGAAGCGCAAACGGGTACTTCTTCGCGAGTTCGGCGCCGAGCCATTCCGTGGGCTCGAGCCAGGTCGGGTGCGCCGGACAGTCGTCGTAATGGTAGGAAGCGATCTTTTCTGAATAGATCTCAATCAAGCCGGATTCCGTGCCGAGGGGATTCACGATCGGATTCTTTCTGAAGTCGCCCAGGTAGTTGTAGCGGCGGCTGTCGTCCGTCACCGGGAAGGTGATCCAGCCGGCCTTCCAGAATTCCTCGAAGGAGGGCATCTCGAGACCAGAAGCTTCGGATTCCTTCTTCGCCTGTTCATAGAAGCGCCTGAGCCAGCCCATTTCGTCAAGGCCCTCGGTGAATTCCTCCCCGTGGCCGAGCTTTTCGGCGAGGTGAGAGTAGATCCAGAAGTCCGAATGCGATTCGTACTGCGGTTCGATCGCCTGCTGCATCGCAACGTAGCCGAGGTTCGAATAGGAGCCGATCGAGGTGATGTCGTTGCGCTCGAGCGAGGTGCAGGCCGGAAGCACAATGTCCGACATGCGCGCCGAAGCCGTCCACACCGTGTCGCAGACGATCGTCGTATCGGGCTTCTTCCAGGCCTTCACGAGCGCGTTCGTGTCCTCCTGCTGCGCAAAGGGATTGCCGCCCGACCAGAAGACGAGACGGATGTCCGGATAGGTGATCTTCCTGCCGTTGTAGTCGATCGTCTTCCCCGGATTGAGGAAGCAGTCGGTGAAGCGCGCAAGCGGGATCGTCGCAACGGAATGACCTTCCCAGGCCATGCCGGTGTTCTTTCCCCTGGGGTTCGCGGAGATGCCCGGGAATGCGGGCGCTTCGGAGGTGGCGGCGCCGCCGTTCGAATAGTGGTAGGTGAAGCCGAAGCCGCCGCCCGGGAGACCGATGTGGCCGCACATGGCGGCGAGCACCACCATGGCCCAGTGCACCTGTTCGCCGTGTTCGGCGCGCTGGATGCCCCAGCCGCCCATGAGCATCGAGCGCTTCTCTCGCATGAGGCGCGCAAGACGCCGGATCTGATCCGCCTTGACGCCGGTGATGCCTTCGGCCCATTCCGGGGTCTTCGCAACGCCGTCAGTCTTGCCGAGAAGGTACGGGAGGAATTTGTCGTATCCCTTCGTGTACTTGCGGATGAATTCGCGATCGACCAGGTTCTTCGTTTCGAGCTCGTGCATCATGGCGAGCATCATCGCCACGTCGGTATTGGGTTTGGGCGCAATCCACTCGCATTTTTCGCCGAGGAATTCCGCCGTATCGGGCTTGAGCGGGTTGACGGCAATCACAGGAATCCCGGCCGCTTTCAAGCGGCGGAAGCCCTCGGCATTTTCATGCAGCGTCGTCGCCCAGTCGATGTCGTTCGTGACCGTCGGATCGGCGCCCCAGAGCACGATGAGTTCGGTTTTGTCGCAGATGAGGTCCCAGCCGGTCACCTGCTCGTAGACGCCGTTGGACCCAATCACGTAAGGAAGAATCACCTGCGCGCATCCCGTCGAATAGTCGCCGTAGTGGCCGGTGAAGCCGCCGTTGAGGTTGAGGCAGCGCTGCATCAGATTGCGCGCCGAGCCAAGAGCTCCCGGACTCATCCAGCCGTAGCTGCCGCCATAGATGGATGCGGGCCCGTAGGTGTCGCGCACGCGGTTGAGCTCCTTCGCGATGATGTCGAAGACCTCGTCCCAGGTGACGCGCACGAAGGGTTCGGACCCGCGGCCTTTGCCGCCCGCCTTCCAGCCCTTTTTCAGGTAGGACTCGCGCACCATCGGGTAGCGGATGCGGGCCGTGTTGTAGGGCTGCTGCGCGATGCCCTGAAGCTGGAGGGACGGCGCCGCGTCTTCCGCCACGGGCTCGAGCCGCTCGATTTTGCCGCCCTTGACATGGGCCTTGTAGACGCCCCAGTGGGAGGCATTCATGACGACGCCGTCATTGAGGACGGACTTCCCGGTGCCGAAGGTTCGGGATAGAGAAAGATCGGGTGCGCCGGAGAGCGGCTCGCCCATCCTGACGCCGCCCCTGAGGACGCGCGCGCTGCCGGTCTTTCCGGCTGCCGCGGCTGAAGCCGCACCCGGGATGAAGGCGGCCGCGCCGGCAAGACCGGCGGCTTTGAATAATTCGCGACGATTGGTCATTTGTTCTGCTCCTAAATTCCTCTGCTCAGTTTTGAAAACGCTGCCTTAGTTTTTGGCGTGTTCCTGCAGCCAGCGGAACATGAGCTCGTTGGCGCCTTTTCTCGTATGGCCCGTCCGGCCGCCGCGCACCGGGAGAAGCGTCGCCCACTGGTTCGCTGTGAAGTGATTCGCCGCAGGCGCGGCGTGGCAGGTTGAGCAGGCATCGGCATGGCGTGCCTTAGCCTTGGCCCAGAGCGCATTGATGTTGGTCGTGATCGCTTTGGCAGGCACCCAGCCCTGAGCGGAGGAGCGCACCCAGACATTGCCCTGCACGGTCTTCTCGCCCGATTTCGGGTCGAGCTTCACTGCTTTTTCCTCGTCAAAGGAAGCTTCTTCGATGCGAACGCCTGGTGCTTTGAAGATCTGCGAGGGATATTCCTTGAGCGACCATCCTGAGACCCGTACGAGCGCCTGGGAGCCTTTCTTCTCAAGAACTTCGACGGGCGTGGCGACATTGATCTTCCCGAGGAAATCGCCGGTGGCCCTGCCGTTTACCGGAACGGACTGGTCGAGATAGCCTGGCGCGGCGAAGGCCGCAGGGACGGCGGCGGCGATGAGCGCAGCCGTTAAAAATCGTGTGAACTGCATATATCTCCCTTTCTGCTCAATGAGCAGATTCAGATCCGGCACTTTGAAGTGTCCGGGTTATTGTAGTTCGCATGAATCTAATTATTTGATTTTTTATAATTTTTTAATGCCTTTCGTTATTCCGTGAAGCCATAGCGGTTCGACGTGATTTTTCTCTCTTTTTGAGAAGACGGGAGCTGCTTCTCATTCGCAACAGGCGTTGAAGAGGTCTTTTGTTAGGGTAAACGCTTGGCCGTTTTAAAACAGATCTTGCGAGCGGTTGGGCACGTGTTCCCGAGGACGCTCAAAACCTTTGCGGCCGAGGATCATTGCACGGACCGGGTCTTTTATAATCTAAGGCTATCCCTAATTTTCCTGACGCTCTCCCCGCGCTTGCGGCTCTAAGCGGACAGGATCCCGATTTTCCCTTCCACAGGAATCAGCAGCTATGGCGTCCCTTGCCGGCATCGTTTTTGACCTTGAAGGCCCCCGTGCGCTCTCGGACTTCCGTGAAGAACGTCTTCTTCGCGCGCTTCGTGCCGTTGAGCCGTCCGTTGAAGCGGTTTCGAGCCGCTTCATTCATTTTGTGCATGCCTCGGACGAGCTTACGGAAACCGAATCCTCGCGCCTCGCGTCGCTTCTCGACTACGGCCCGGGCCCCGACAAGGCCATTACGGCTTCTCTGGAAGCCCTGGTAGTGCCGCGTCTCGGCACGATTTCGCCCTGGGCTTCGAAAGCAACCGACATTGCCCGCAATTGCGGCATCGAAAAGGTGCTTCGCGTGGAGCGCGGCACGATCTTCACGATTGCGCTCAGGGACGGAGCCGGGCTTTCTGAAGAAAAGCGCGGCGCGCTCCTGGCGCTTCTGCACGACCGCATGACGGAATCCGTGGTTCCGGTCGACTATCCGCGTGAAAACCTCTTCACGGATCTCGCGGGCAAGCCCATGGAGACCGTTCCGCTGATGGCAGAAGGAAAGAAGGCCCTTGAGGACGCAAACCTCTCGATGGGTCTCGCGCTCTCCGAGGACGAGGTCGACTACCTCGCCGACGCCTTCACGCGTCTTCAGCGCGATCCGACCGACGTCGAACTCATGATGTTCGCGCAGGCGAATTCCGAACACTGCCGCCACAAGATCTTCAACGCCCGCTGGACGATCGACGGCGAAGCGCGCGAGGAAACGCTCTTCGGCATGATCCGCGATACGCATAAGGCGCAGCCCCTCGGCACCATTACGGCCTATGCCGACAATGCAGCCATTTTCGAAGGCCGCGATGTGGTTCGCCTTTATCCGCGTCCCGACGAAAAGGATCCCTTCGGCGCGACCTTCCAGCGCGAAACCGAACGCGTTCACACCGTCTTCAAGGTTGAAACGCACAACCACCCGACCGCGATTTCTCCCTTCCCCGGCGCCTCCACCGGTTCGGGCGGCGAAATCCGCGACGAGGGCGCGACCGGCCGCGGCGCCCGTCCGAAGGCGGGCCTCACGGGCTTCACGACCTCGGCGCTTCATCTCCCTGAAGCGCCGCAGAAGTGGGAAAACGACACCGACTGCGCGACGGGCGAAGCTTCAGATAAAGCCTACGGAGCGCCCGGGCGCATTGCGACCCCGCTCTCCATCATGACGGAAGGCCCGTTGGGCGGCGCCGCCTTCAACAATGAATTCGGCCGTCCCAATCTCCTCGGCTACTTCCGCGCCTTTGAAGCGAACGTGGGCGGCACCCGCTACGGCTACCACAAGCCCATCATGCTCGCGGGCGGCATCGGCAGCATCCGCGACGATCAGACGAAGAAGCTTGTTCCCCCGGCGGGGAGCCTTCTCATCGTGCTCGGCGGCCCGGGCATGCGCATCGGCCTCGGCGGCGGCGCCGCGAGCTCGATGAATACGGGCGCCAATTCCGAAGCGCTCGACTTCGACAGCGTTCAGCGCGGCAACCCCGAAATGGAGCGCCGTGCGCAGGAAGTGATCGACCGCTGCTGGTCGATGGGCGAAAAGAACCCGATCCTTGCCATTCACGACGTGGGCGCGGGCGGTCTTTCGAATGCCATGCCGGAGCTCGCCGACCTCTCGGGCAAGGGCGCGCGCTTCGACCTCTCGAAGGTCCCGGTCGAGGAAACCGGCATGTCGCCGCTTGAAGTCTGGTGCAATGAATCGCAGGAGCGCTATGTGATCGCGCTCGATCCGGCCGGGCTCGAGCGCTTCGACGCCTTCTGCAGGCGCGAGCGCTGCCCTTATGCCGTCATCGGGCGCATTACCGAAGAGGCGGATCTTCTCGTTGAGCGTCCGGGCGAAGCCGACGCCGTCAACATGCCGATGGAAGTGCTTCTCGGGAAGGCTCCCCGCATGCACCGCGATGTGAAGCACGAAAAGAAGTTCCTTACGCCCTTTGCCGAAGAAGGCATCGACCTCGAGGACGCGGCTTACGGCGTTATTCGTCATCCGTCCGTCGCGAGCAAGTCCTTCCTCATTACGATCGGCGACCGTTCGGTCGGAGGCCTGGTCGCGCGCGACCAGATGATCGGTCCCTGGCAGGTGCCGGTGGCGGACTGCGCCGTCACGACGCTCGGCTTTGAGACGCTGCGCGGCGAAGCAATGGCCGTGGGCGAGCGCACGCCGCTCGCCGTCATCAATTCGGCGGCCGCCTCCCGCATGGCAATCGGCGAGGCGCTCACGAACCTCGCCGCTGCGGATATTGAACTTCCCCGCGTGAAGCTTTCGGCCAACTGGATGGCCGCTTGCGGCGCGCCGGGAGAAGACGCACGACTCTTTGACGCCGTCCAGGCGGCGAGCCGCTTCTGCATCGGTCTCGGCATTTCGATTCCGGTCGGGAAGGACTCGCTCTCCATGCGCACCAACTGGACGGAAGCAGGGGAAAAGAAGACGGTCACGTCTCCGGTCTCCCTGATTGTTTCCGTTGCCGCTCCGGTGACCAATGCGGCGCTCACGCTCACGCCCGAGCTTCGCCGCGGCAAGGGCGTCGACAAGTCCGTTCTCGTCCTCGTTGACCTCGGCCAGGGGAAGAACCGCATGGGCGGCTCGATCCTTGCGCAGACGACGCAGCGCTTCGGCGACGAAGCGCCCGACTGCGAGGATCCGGCGCTTCTCGGCCGCTTCATTACGGCCCTGAGGAAGCTCGAGCTCGCCGGCTGCGTTCTCGCCTACCACGACCGCTCCGACGGCGGCCTCTTTGCCGCTGCGGCGGAAATGAACTTCGCCTCCCGCATCGGCATTCGTCTCGATCTTTCGTCGCTCCTCAAGGAAAAGGGAGCAACGGTGCTGAATACCCTCTTCAATGAGGAGCTCGGCGCTCTTATTCAGATCCCGGCGGACCGCACGGAAGAGGTGGTGGCGCAGATGCGCGCCTTCGGCCTTTCGCACTGCTGCCACTTTGTGGGCGAGCTCCTCGAGGAGGACAAGCTCGAAATCGTCCGCGACGGAGAAGTTCTCGCGAGCTTCCCGCGCGCTGAACTCCAGAGCGCCTGGACCGAGGTTTCGCATGAAATCGCCCGCGGCCGCGACAATCCCGAATGCGCGGATCAGGAATTCGCCGCTGTCGCCGACGAGTCGAACAAGGGGCTTTTTGCGAAGACCACCTTCGACGTCGACGAAGACGTTGCGCTCCCGATGATCAATACGGGCGTTCGTCCGAAGATCGCAATCCTGCGCGAGGAAGGCGTCAACTCCCAGACCGAAATGGCCGCTGCCTTCACGCGTGCGGGCTTTGAAGCCTGGGACGTCCATATGACGGACCTTCTCTCCGGGCGTCTTGATCTTGCCGACTTCAAGGGACTGGCGGCCTGCGGCGGCTTCTCCTACGGCGACGTGCTCGGCGCCGGCGGCGGCTGGGCGAAGACGATCCTCAACAACGACAAGCTCGTTGAAGAGTTCTCGGCCTTCTTCTCCCGCCCCGATACGTTCGGCCTCGGCGTCTGCAACGGCTGCCAGATGATGAGCCGTCTGCGCGGCCTGATCCCGGGCGCAAAGCACTGGCCCAACTTTGTGAGAAACCGCTCCGAGCAGTTTGAAGCGCGTCTCGCGGCGGTCGAGCTTCTCGAATCGCCCTCCATTCTCTTCTCCGGCATGGCGGGTTCCGTCCTCCCGATCGTCGTAAGTCACGGCGAAGGCAGGGTGGAATACCTCAATGCCGACGATGCGGTGCTTGCACGTGCGGCAGCTCGGTATGTCGATGGGGCGGGGAAGCCGGCGGAAGCCTATCCCGCCAACCCCAACGGTTCGAAGGGAGGCCTCACCGCCTTCACGACGGATGACGGGCGCTTCACGATCATGATGCCGCACCCCGAGCGCAGCCATCGTGCGATCGAGCTCTCCTGGCATCCCGATGACTGGACCGATGCCTCGGGCTGGATGCGGATCTTCCGCAACGCGAGAAAGTGGGTCGGGTGATTCCGATTCCAAGAACGAACCTTCTCTGCCTCTCTCCATTTGCCGGAGAGAGCAGGGAAGCGGTTCGATGAGAGATGAGAAGACCGTTGGATGGCGCAACCTGAAGACGGTCTTCTTTATTTTTGGTCTCTCGCGACGCCGCAATCGGCGAAAATAGAAAGAGGCACCTCTTCGCAGATATACTGCGCGTTTTTCGCGGCCCAACGTCGGCTGCGAGCCCGATTATTCCCGTTTTCCTCGGGCGCCCGACATCAAAGCGCGCCCCTTCTTCCCAAAGGACTTCAGGACATGCAGAAGCTTGCAATTGCAGTGAGTGACAATGTTTCCTTCAAGGACTTTCCCAAGGATCGTCAGGTTGTTCGGCTCTCCGAAGCAGAGATGACCGAAACCGGCGTCGTACTGATGTCCGTTGAGGATGCCGAGAACGGCGAACTCGACCGCGTTGAGGGTTATGGGTTCGGCATCCCGATCTTCATCTTTGTCGAGCGCGGCCGCTATGTTCCCGACGAATGGATCGGCCGCTGCATGGGGGTCGTCAACGACGATCCGGTGGAGGAGCCTTTCTTCGTTCGACAGCTGATTGATGCGGCTTCAGGCTATGAAGAGAAGATCCTGCCGCCCTTCTTCCGGAGCCTGAGGCGCTACGTGGGCACGGCAAACGAGCAGTTCGACTGCCCGGGCCACCAGGGCGGCGCCTTCTTCCGACGTCACCCGGCAGGGCGCGAATTCGCCAACTTCTTCGGCGAAACGATCTTCCGCGCCGACCTCTGCAACGCCGACGTCGACATGGGCGACCTCCTCATTCACGAGGGCGCCGCTTATGCAGCCGAAGCCCATGCCGCGAAGGTCTTCAATGCCGACAAAACCTACTTCGTGCTGAACGGCACGTCGACCTCGAACAAGGTCGTTCTCTCGGCGCTCCTCACGCCGGGCGACCTCGTTCTTTTCGACCGAAACAACCACAAGTCCTGCCACCAGGGCGCGCTCGTCCTCGCGGGCGCCCATCCGGTATACCTCGAAACTGCCCGCAATCCGTACGGCTTCATCGGCGGCATCGACAATCACTGCTTTGATGAAGCGGAATTGAGAAAGCTCGCAGCAGAAGTGGATCCGAAGCGCGCAGAGGCGCCGCGGCCCTTCCGCTGCGCCGTGATTCAGCTCGGCACCTATGACGGCACGATCTACAACGCCCGCCAGGTGCTCGACCGCATTGGTCATCTTTGCGACTACATTCTTTTCGACTCGGCCTGGGTAGGGTACGAGCAGTTCATTCCGATGATGAAGGACTGCTCGCCTCTGCTCCTTGATCTCAAGCCCGAGGATCCGGGCATCTTCGTCACCCAGTCGGTGCATAAGCAGCAGGCGGGGTTCTCGCAGACCTCTCAGATTCACAAGAAGGACTCCCATGTGCGCGGGCAGGCGCGCTACGTGTCGCATAAGCAGGTGAACAACGCCTTCATGCTCCATGCCTCAACGAGCCCCTTCTATCCGCTCTTCGCGTCGATCGACATCAATGCCAAGATGCACTCGGGCGTCTCGGGGCTCCGCATCTGGGACGAATGCGTGAAGATCGGCATTGAGGCGAGAAAGCAGATCAAGCGCACCTGCAGCTACATTCAGCCCTTTGTGCCTCCGCTCGTGGCGGGCCGTCCCTGGGAGAGCTATCCGACGGAAACGATTGCAAAGGATCAGCGCTTCTTCCAGTTCAAGCCGGGCGAACGCTGGCACGCCTTTGAGGGGTACGGCGCCAATCAGTATTTTGTGGATCCGTGCAAGTTCCTGCTGACGACCCCCGGCATCGACACCGAAACGGGAGAGTACGAGGACTTCGGCGTGCCGGCGACGATTCTCGCCAACTATCTGCGCGCTCACGGCGTGGTGCCTGAAAAGTGCGACCTGAATTCGATTCTCTTCCTGCTGACGCCTTCTCAGACGACGGCGAAGATTTCGTCCCTCACGACGCAGATTGCTCGCTTTGAGAAGCTCCTTGACGCCGACGCGCTCATGAAGGATGTGATTCCGCAGGTCTATTCGGCGCATGAAAACCGCTACGAAGGGTACCGCATCCGCGAAATCTGCCAGGAGATGCACGACTACTGCCGCGAGTACAACATCAAGGACCTGCAGAAGGCGATGTTCCGCCGTGCGCATTTCCCGAAGATCGCGCTCGACGCCCAGACCGCGCACTTCGAATTCATGCGCGGGAATGCCGAGTACGTGCCGCTCGAGGAAGCGCAGGGCCGCATTGCGCTTGAGGGGGCGCTCCCGTATCCGCCGGGAGTCATCTGCTGCGTTCCGGGCGAAATCTGGGGCGGTCCGGTGCTCGAATACTTCCTTGCGCTCGCTGAAGGCATCAACCGGTTCCCGGGCTTCAGTCCCGAGCTTCAGGGCGTCTACCTCGAGGAGGACAGCACCGGCAGAAGTCATGTCTGGGTGAATGTTCTCAAGGAATCCCGCAGAAAGGAACTTGAGGCGGAAGGCAAGATTGCTATTGCCGGCTGACGGGACTGAGAGAATGCGGCAAGGCCGTCCGTCCGTATCGGGACCGGACGGCTTTGCTCAATTCAGGGGTCTCAAAAAAAAATTTTCAGAACTCTTGACAAGGCGATTTCTCTTCTCCATAATTCGCATCCTGCTTCGGAAACGAGGCAGCAAAACAAAAGTTCTGAAGCAAAATTAAAAATTTTCTTCAAGAGCTCTTGACAAAAGGAAACGACTTCTATATGATTTCGATCCTTCGCTGATCAAACAGCGAAAAGTTCTTTAAAAATCAGATTCAACGAACCGATAAGTGTGAACATCGGAAAGCTTGAGTGGCTCGCTAAAGAGCATCGGAATTTCACGATTCCGAAGACTCAAAAATTTTACGAAGTTCGCGCTTATTGAAGCCGAAAGAAAAGAATTTAATTCTTCTCTTTCAATTCCGGCGAAATAAGAGCGACAAACAGAGATTGAACTAAAGAGTTTGATCCTGGCTCAGATTGAACGCTGGCGGCATGCCTTACACATGCAAGTCGAACGGCAGCGCGGGAGCTTGCTCCTGGCGGCGAGTGGCGCACGGGTGAGTAATGCATCGGAACGTGTCTTCTTGTGGGGGATAACTGTCCGAAAGGACAGCTAATACCGCATGAGACCTGAGGGTGAAAGCAGGGGATCGCAAGACCTTGCGCAGGAAGAGCGGCCGATGTCCGATTAGCTTGTTGGCGGGGTAAAGGCCCACCAAGGCGACGATCGGTAGCTGGTCTGAGAGGACGACCAGCCACACTGGGACTGAGACACGGCCCAGACTCCTACGGGAGGCAGCAGTGGGGAATTTTGGACAATGGGGGCAACCCTGATCCAGCCATGCCGCGTGCAGGATGAAGGTCTTCGGATTGTAAACTGCTTTTGTCAGGGACGAAAAGGGATGTGATAACACCACGTTCTGCTGACGGTACCTGAAGAATAAGCACCGGCTAACTACGTGCCAGCAGCCGCGGTAATACGTAGGGTGCAAGCGTTAATCGGAATTACTGGGCGTAAAGCGTGCGCAGGCGGTTTTGTAAGATAGATGTGAAATCCCCGGGCTCAACCTGGGAATTGCATATATGACTGCAAGACTTGAGTTTGTCAGAGGAGGGTGGAATTCCAAGTGTAGCAGTGAAATGCGTAGATATTTGGAAGAACACCGATGGCGAAGGCAGCCCTCTGGGACATGACTGACGCTCATGCACGAAAGCGTGGGGAGCAAACAGGATTAGATACCCTGGTAGTCCACGCCCTAAACGATGTCTACTAGTTGTTGGGAGAGCAATCTCTTGGTAACGCAGCTAACGCGTGAAGTAGACCGCCTGGGGAGTACGGTCGCAAGATTAAAACTCAAAGGAATTGACGGGGACCCGCACAAGCGGTGGATGATGTGGATTAATTCGACGCAACGCGAAAAACCTTACCTAGCCTTGACATGCCAGGAACCCTGAAGAGATTCGGGGGTGCCCGCAAGGGAATCTGGACACAGGTGCTGCATGGCTGTCGTCAGCTCGTGTCGTGAGATGTTGGGTTAAGTCCCGCAACGAGCGCAACCCTTGTCACTAGTTGCTACGAAAGGGCACTCTAGTGAGACTGCCGGTGACAAACCGGAGGAAGGTGGGGATGACGTCAAGTCCTCATGGCCCTTATGGCTAGGGCCTCACACGTCATACAATGGTCGGAACAGAGGGAAGCGAAGCCGCGAGGTGAAGCCAATCCCAGAAAACCGATCGTAGTCCGGATTGCAGTCTGCAACTCGACTGCATGAAGTCGGAATCGCTAGTAATCGCGGATCAGCATGCCGCGGTGAATACGTTCCCGGGTCTTGTACACACCGCCCGTCACACCATGGGAGTGGGGTTCACCAGAAGACGTTTGCCCAACCGAAAGGAAGGCGGCGTCCACGGTGGGCTTCATGACTGGGGTGAAGTCGTAACAAGGTAGCCGTACCGGAAGGTGCGGCTGGATCACCTCCTTTAAAGAGAGTCGGAGTTCTTTAGAGAACGCCTTCAGAGACTTTCACGGTGTTCACACTTATCAGGTCGTTGAGATTTGATCGATCTTTAAAAATTTGGAAAAGTAAAGACATTCTGAAGTTGTCTTGAAGAGAAGTTGAGATGCTTTTCTTCAGATAAAGGCAGCTTCAGGGGTTGTGATTGCATTCAAAACATCGATTCATTGAAGTTCATCGAGAACCGACATGATTCAGAGAAGCAGCGCGTTACAGGTCGTCTTGTTACTTTGAAGGCAAAAGGCTTCAGAGTTATAGGATCAAGCGACTAAGTGTATGTGGTGGATGCCTTGGCGATCACAGGCGATGAAGGACCCGGCAGCCTGGGAAAAGCCGTGGGGAGCTGGCAAGCAAGCTTTGATCCACGGATGTCCGAATGAGGAAACTCACTTCCTTTAAGGAAGTATCAATGAGTGAATACATAGCTCATTGAGGCGAACGCAGTGAACTGAAACATCTAAGTAACTGCAGGAAAAGAAATCAACCGAGATTCTGAAAGTAGCGGCGAGCGAAATTGGAAGAGCCTGCAAGCGTTAGCAGATTCGATACCGGAACGGTCTGGAAAGGCCGGCTACAGAGGGTGACAGCCCCGTACGGGAAATTGGATCTGTGAGACTGAGCTTGCGACAAGTAGGGCGGGACACGAGAAATCCTGTCTGAAGATGGGGGGACCATCCTCCAAGGCTAAATACTCGTGATCGACCGATAGTGAACCAGTACTGTGAAGGAAAGGTAAAAAGAACCCCGGGAGGGGAGTGAAATAGATCCTGAAACCGCATACATACAAACAGTAGGAGCCCGCAAGGGTGACTGCGTACCTTTTGCATAATGGGTCAGCGACTTACGTTCAATGGCGAGCTTAACCGAATAGGGGAGGCGCAGCGAAAGCGAGTCCGAACAGGGCGAAATTCAGTCGTTGGGCGTAGACCCGAAACCAGATGATCTATCCATGGTCAGGCTGAAGGTGTGGTAACACACACTGGAGGGCCGAACCGACTAGTGTTGCAAAATTAGCGGATGAACTGTGGATAGGGGTGAAAGGCTAAACAAATCTGGAGATAGCTGGTTCTCCCCGAAAACTATTGAGGTAGTGCCTCGTGTAGGGCTCCAGGGGGTAGAGCACTGTTATGGCTAGGGGGACATGGCGTCTTACCAAACCATGGCAAACTCCGAATACTTGGAAGTCAGAGCACGGGAGACAGAGCACCGGGTGCTAACGTCCGGACTCAAAAGGGAAACAACCCAGACCGCCGGCTAAGGTCCCTAATATTGACTAAGTGGAAAACGAAGTGGGAAGGCTAAGACAGTCAGGAAGTTGGCTTAGAAGCAGCCATCCTTCAAAGAAAGCGTAATAGCTCACTGATCGAGTCTTCCTGCGCGGAAGATGTAACGGGGCTAAGTCAATAACCGAAGCCGCGGATTCGACCGTTAAGGTTGAGTGGTAGGGGAGCGTTCCGTAAGCCTGAGAAGGCGGACCCGCGAGGGCTGCTGGAGGTATCGGAAGTGCGAATGCTGACATGAGTAACGTTAAAGCGGGTGAAAAGCCCGCTCGCCGCAAGCCCAAGGTTTCCTGCTCTACGTTCATCGGAGCAGGGTGAGTCGGCCCCTAAGGCGAGGCTGAGAAGCATAGCTGATGGGAACCAGGTTAATAGTCCTGGACCGATTGCAGGTGCGAAGGAGGGACGGAGTGCTGAAGGTCATCCGGGTGTTGGATATCCCGGTTTGCGAGCGTAGGAAGCCGGCAGGCAAATCCGCCGGCGAATTTCCGAGGCGAAGCATCGAGGCTGGTTTCAGCTGAAGTGACTGAATGGACTTCCAGGAAAAGCTTCTAAGCATCAGCCTGTAATTGACCGTACCGCAAACCGACACTGGTGGGCGAGCTGAATATGCTCAGGCGCTTGAGAGAACTCAGGAGAAGGAACTCGGCAAATTGACACCGTAACTTCGGGATAAGGTGTGCCTTTGTAGTGTGAAGGAAGAAACATCCGGAGCATGAAGAGGTCTCAGAGAATTGGTGGCTGCAACTGTTTACTAAAAACACAGCACTCTGCAAAGACGAAAGTCGACGTATAGGGTGTGATGCCTGCCCGGTGCTGGAAGATTAATTGATGGGCTGCAAGGTCCTGATCGAAGTCCCAGTAAACGGCGGCCGTAACTATAACGGTCCTAAGGTAGCGAAATTCCTTGTCGGGCAAGTTCCGACCTGCACGAATGGCATAATGATGGCCACACTGTCTCCTCCTGAGACTCAGTGAAGTTGAAGTGTTTGTGATGATGCAATCTCCCCGCGGCTAGACGGAAAGACCCCATGAACCTTTACTGCAGCTTTGCATTGGACTTTGAACCGATCTGTGTAGGATAGGTGGGAGGCAGTGAAGTTAGGACGCCAGTCTTAACGGAGCCAACCTTGAAATACCACCCTGATTTGTTTGAGGTTCTAACCTGGGAGCGTAATCCGCTTCGGGGACCGTGCATGGTAGGCAGTTTGACTGGGGCGGTCTCCTCCTAAAGGGTAACGGAGGAGTGCGAAGGTACGCTAGGCACGGTCGGAAATCGTGCTGATAGTGCAATGGCAAAAGCGTGCTTGACTGCGAGTCCGACAAGACGAGCAGATACGAAAGTAGGTCATAGTGATCCGGTGGCTCTGCATGGAAGGGCCATCGCTCAACGGATAAAAGGTACTCTGGGGATAACAGGCTGATACCGCCCAAGAGTTCATATCGACGGCGGTGTTTGGCACCTCGATGTCGGCTCATCTCATCCTGGGGCTGTAGCCGGTCCCAAGGGTATGGCTGTTCGCCATTTAAAGAGGTACGTGAGCTGGGTTTAAAACGTCGTGAGACAGTTTTGTCCCTATCTGCCGTGGGCGCTGGAAGATTGACGGGGGCTGTTCCTAGTACGAGAGGACCGGAATGGACTCACCTCTGGTGTACCGGTTGTCACGCCAGTGGCACCGCCGGGTAGCTATGTGGGGAAAGGATAACCGCTGAAAGCATCTAAGCGGGAAACCTGCCTGAAGATAAGTCTTCCTGGAGGCTTGACCTCCCTGAAGAGTCGTTCGAGACCAGGACGTTGATAGGTCGGGTGTGCAAGCGCTGTGAGGCGTTGAGCTGACCGATACTAATTGCTCGTGAAGCTTGATCCTATAACCGTGAAGCTTTTCATCATGACGGTGAGAAGAACTTCAAGAGAATCGAGAAAGCAGTCGCAACTGCAAGTCTTTGCTTTTCCACCCCCTTTAAGCCTGGTGACCATAGCGTGACGGCCCCACTCCTTCCCATTCCGAACAGGACAGTGAAACGTCTCCGCGCCGATGATAGTTGGTTGTATTTCCAGTGAAAGTAGGTCATCGCCAGGCTCCCTATAAACGAAGCCCCTGTTGATTTGATGTCAGCAGGGGCTTTTCGTCGTCTAGAGGTTCGAAATCACAAGCGCAGATTTTCCGGTAGGCTCTGGTGCTCTACCGGCAGGGAAACGTGGTTCCGCGCCTCTGCGCAGCCGGCGAAATCACGGGCGGCATTCACGGCAGGTACCGCGTGGGCGGGAACGCCCTTCTCGACTGCATGGTGTACGGGCAGATCGCCGGCGTCAATGCGGGAAGTGAACGGCGCGCCTGATGATGCGCTTTAACCTCTGAAAGCCTGGGAGGCGCTCAGTCTCTCGGTAGCTGAGAAAAAGTCCGGGTGAAGGCGTTTGGTGCCTGCCCGGACTTTCTTCTTTGCTTACTTTTTCATTGTGGATCGGGTTGGCGGCCGGGCTCTTCGACGTGCTAGAAAGTCGAAATCATCGCGTTTTCCCTGACCGACCCCAATGTCCATTCTTTCTGAAATTGTCCGCGCCCTCGAGAGCGGCGCTTCCTTGACGGAATCCGAACTCCTCGCGTTGGCTTCCGGCCCGCGCGAGGATCTCTTCGACACGGCGGAGGCCGTCACGAGGAAGATGGCCCCGCGCGCCTACAACCTCTGCGGCATCATCAACGTCAAATCGGGCGAGTGCTCTGAAAACTGCCGCTGGTGCGCGCAGTCAAAGCACTGGGAAGTGCCCGGCATCAAAATCTATCCGATTCTTCCGGACGACAAGGTGGAAGCGGGCGCCAGGCGCGCCGCGGAAACCGGCATCGTGCGCTATTCGCTCGTGGCGAGCGGACGGAAGCCCTCGAGGCGGGAGATCCGCGAATACTGCGAACGGATCCGTGAGGTCAAGCGCAATCACCCGGAGCTCGAGGTCTGCGTGTCGCTCGGCCTCTTGTCGGAAGAAGACCTCAGCGCACTGAAGGACGCCGGAGTCGTGCGCATTCACTGCAACCTCGAAACGTCGCCCGAATTCTTCCGGGAAGTCTGCACCTCGCACCGGATAGACGACAAGATCGAAACCCTGAAGCGCGCCAAGGCCCTGGGGCTCGATGTCTGCTCGGGGGGCCTCATCGGCATGGGAGAAACGCTCCTCGACCGCATCCGGCTCGCGCGTCTCTGCCGCGAGCTCGAGGTGCCGTCGATCCCGATCAACTTGCTTTACCGCGTGCCCGGCACGCCGCTCGCGAATGTTGAGGCGCTTTCTCAGGATGAGTTCCTCGTCGCCGCGGCGCTCTTCCGGCTCGCCAATCCGACGGCCTATCTGAGGTTTGCGGGCGGGAGAAGCCTCCTCACGCCCGATACGGTCCGGGAAGCCATGCGGATCGGCATTAATTCCGCGATCAGCGGCGATTTGCTCACCACGACTTCGGGCGGAAACCCCATTGACGATGCGGCGCTCTTTTCGAACGCCGGATACGACGCTCCCTGACAATAAAAAGCCGCCGGATCTTCGAAAGAGAACCCGGCGGCAGTGATGGTTTGACAACGCTTCAGAAATACCAGGCGTCAGACCTTCATTTCAACGAGCGAATGCCCCGTCATTTCAGGGGGCTGCTTCAGTCCCATGAGCGCGAGCACCGTGGGCGCGACGTCGGCAAGGACGCCGTTCTTCACCTTTTCGACGCGGTCGGAAACGACGAGGATCGGCACCGGATTCAACGAATGCGCGGTGTTGGGGGAGCCGTCCGCGTTCTTCGCGTGGTCGGCATTTCCGTGGTCGGCAATCTGAACGACGTCGTAGCCGCACTCGCGTGCCGTCTCGATCACCTTTTCAACGCATCCGTCGACCGCCTTGACGGCCTTTTCGATGGCGTCCCAGACGCCCGTATGCCCCACCATGTCGCCGTTGGCGAAGTTGAGGCAGATGAAGTCGTACTTCTCTTCGCGAAGCGCGGCGCAAAGCTTGTCGGCGACTTCCGGCGCGCTCATTTCAGGCGCAAGGTCGTAGGTGGCAACCTTGGGCGAGGGCACCAGAATGCGGTCTTCGCCGGGGAAGGGCGCCTCACGGCCGCCGTTCAGGAAGAACGTAACGTGCGCGTACTTTTCCGTTTCCGCAATGCGAAGCTGCTTCAGCCCCAGGCTCGCCACGTATTCGCCGATGGGGTTGACGACGTTTTCCTTGTCGAAGAGAACGTGGAGCCCCTCGAAGGTGGCGTCGTACGGGGTCATCGTCGCGAACCAGAGGGAGAGCGGCTTCATATTGCCCTGCGGGGCCTGCGTGAGAACGCTCGTGAGCTCGCGCGCGCGGTCGTTGCGGAAGTTGAGGAAGACGACGGCGTCGCCATTCTCAATGCGGCCGATGGTGCGGCCGGAAGCATCCGTCTTCACGACGGGCTTCATGAATTCATCGGTGATGCCGGCGGCGTAGGAGTCTTCGACCGCCTTCACGAAATCCTGAGACGGCGTGCCTTTCCCGTGAACGAGGAGGTCGTAGGCCTCTTCGATGCGCTCCCAGCGCTTGTCGCGGTCCATCGCGTAGTAGCGCCCGATCATGCTCGCGAGCACTGCCCTCTCGCCCGGGGCGGAAAGCTTCTCCTCAAGGCGCTTTACGAACCCAAGGCCGCTCTTCGGATCGGTGTCGCGTCCGTCCATGAAGGCATGAACGAAGACCTTCCGGATCCCTTCCTTTTCGGCAAGATCAATGAAGGCGAGGAGGTGCTCGAAGCTTGCATGCACGCCGCCGTCGGAAAAGAGCCCCATCAGATGGAGCGCCGAATCGCTTGCCTTTGCGTGAGCGAGAAGCGCGGCGATTTCGGGCTGCGCGGAGAGCGTGCCCGACTCGCAGGCGCGGTTGATGCGCACAAGGTCCTGATAGACCACGCGGCCTGCGCCGATGTTGAGGTGGCCGACTTCGGAATTGCCCATCTGGCCGGAGGGGAGCCCCACGTTTTCGCCGAAGGTGAGGAGTTCGGCATGCGGGCAGCGCTTCATGAGCGATTCAAGATAGGCCGGATGCGCGGCCGAAATGGCATCAGCCGGGTCGGCTGCGCCGCCGCCGATGCCCCAGCCGTCAAGAATCATAAGAAGGACTTTATGCATTTAGAGTCTCTTGCGGATTCCGCGTGAGTTTTTTGAAGTCTGAGCATTTTAGCAAGGCGCAATAGCTCGATTCTTCGGGGCGGTCTAAAAGAGGAACGGCCGAAATGGAGGCGGAAGCGGCATGACGGCATAGAATCATCAGTGACGCATTTTTCTGTTTTCCCCTTTTATGCCTCTCATGAAGAACCCCTCCATCCGCATCATCCCCGCGCGCGAAAGCCTCCGGCGCGTTCATGGCGAAGGCGCTGCCGATCTCGATGTCTCGAGCATTGACCTGATGCTGCGCATGATGAATGCGGTGGATGTCGTGAAGGGCGTGATATTTGATGAGCTGAAGGCCGCAACGGGCCTTTCCGAAGGGAAGTTCACGCTGATGATGTGCCTGAGGGAGGAAGGCAAACCCCTCGCCATCAGCGATATTTCCCAGCGCATCGGCGTTGCGCCGCCCACGGTCTCCGTGATGGTGGCGCGCATGGAGGGCGAAAAAAAGCCGCTGATCGTGAGAAGGAGCAGCACGAGGGATGCGCGTTCGAGCCTTGTGGAACTTACGCCCGCCGGGCGGGAACTCCTCGACAGGATTCTCCCGGTTCACTTCCGGCGCGTGGAGGAGTTTGCCGCGCCCCTCACGTACGAGGAGCGCGAGACGCTGATCGGGCTCCTCGCAAAGCTGACGGCGCCTTTTGAGAAGACGCCGCCAGGGAAGGCGTGAGATCGGGGCTGCTTACTGCGAGGCCGCGGCTTTCTGCACGGCTGCAGGGCCGCCCGCTTCTCGATTGGGCACGCCCTGCAGGTCATGCCAGTATTGGCGAAGTTCCTTTCTGCGCCTCGCTTCGTCCCGCCAGAAGCGGATCGCATTGAGGCTTCCGAGGAAAATCAGCCAGAGAATCGCGCCCCCGAAGAGCGGGAGCGTCGCCTGGCCGTCGATTCCCCTCAGACCCTGATCGCGCCAGAAATTGAAGAGCCAGACGAGCGGGATGCCGAAGGAGATGTCGTGCACCCAGCCGTGCATGAAGCCCGTCGCCATGGTGGCGCCGCCCAGAATGAAGCCCGAGGGCACGAGAAAAATCATCCGGCCCGCACCCTGACCAGGGTTGGTGGTGCCCCAGGAGAGGAGATAAGCGAGCCAGGTGTTGCCGAGCGCGCAGAGGAAAAGCGCCGGAATGAAGAGGAGAATATTGCCTGCGAACCGGAGCTGCCCCAACAGAATCATCACCGCCAGCGCGACCGTCACCACCGACGTGAAGATGAAGGCATAGGGAACCGCACGGGCGAGAAAGCCGAAGACGGAGCCCGTGAGCACTTCAGCGTCCCAGGAGCGCGTGACGCGCAGGCGCCCCACGAGCATGAGGCTCACAAGCCCGTGGTACATCATCGAAAAGAAGAGGAGAAAGCTCACCACGGTCGCCGTTGCGGCCTGCCCGGTCGGGTTGGTGAGGTAGCGGAAGCCCACCCGAAGGGGGGACATCATCGCCCCGGTTTCGTTCGTGTTTTTGCCGAGCGACGAAACGCCGTCCGCGCGCGAGACGGCCTGTTCGGCGCCGAGTTCCGCGGCAATTTCATTCAGTACCGAATACACCTCGCCGTTCTGCGCCGTGTTGCTGTCGTCCGCAAAATAGCCGATGGTAAGCGTGCGGTCTCCCCGGAGCATCCTCGCTTCCGCGCCCTTCGGAATGTAGACGACGCCCACGAACCGGTCGCCGCGGGTCATGGCTCTCGGATCCGACGGCGAATGCACGACCGCCCTCACGGAAAGATTCGGCGACGCATTGAGCTTCTCCACGAGCTCAGCCGACCAGCGGCTCTGATCGAGGTCGACCACGGCGACCGGAGCCTCCAGCACCACGTCGTGCGAGAGCGCAATCGAAAAGGCAAAGGATGTGATGAGCGCGACGAGAATGGCGAGCTTCTGGTAGGGCACGAAGTGTCCGCTCATCATGGCGGCCCATTCAGAGGCCATGCTTTGCCGGATTTCTTTCAGGAATCCTCTCATCAGAGCCTCACTTCGAGCGTCATGCCGGGAATAAGCCCTTCGGAGGGCGGAACGTCAATGCGGACCCGGAAGAGCGTGAGGTCGGCCTGACCGCGCTCGCGCACCATCCGGAGGCTTGCGAAGTCGGGAGCCGCCTCGGCGAGCGCCACGACGCCCTCAATTTCCCTTTCGAGCGCAGGCGAAAAGCATTTCACGCTTGAGCCTTCCGAAAAGCGCGCAATGTCCTTTTCGCTCACGTAAATGTCGAAGTAATGCCGCTCGCTTTCAAGAAGCACCGCCGGCGAGTTGGGGCCGATCAATTCTCCCTTTTCGTAGAGCACTTCAAGCACCTTGGCATTCTCGGGCGCATGGATCCGGAGGCGGGTTTCGTTCACGCGGAGCTGCTCGAGCTCGGCGCTGAGTGAAGCACGGGTAGCCGCAAAATTCTCGAGGTTGTGCTGTCGGTTGCGAGCAGCGCGCCGGGCGATCTCAACGGTTTCGAGATGCATGCCTTCGGCGGATCCGGTCTTCCTGAGCTGCTCGACTTCCTGAGCGCTCGCGCCGATGGAGAGGCGCTTCACCGTATGTTCGCTGATGGCAAGCGCTTCCCGAGCGGCGATCCAGGCGGCCTTCGCCTGATCGTAGGCGGATTGCGCCATTGCGCCCTTGGGGTAAAGGTTCTGCGCGCGGGTCCAGTCGGCTTTTGCGCTTTCAAGAGAGGCGGCCGCTGCTTTTCTCGAGGCTTCGGCTTCTTCAATCTGGCGCCAGAGCGTGCGTTCGGTCGTCTCGGCTTCCCGGAGCGCAAGGTCAATCCCTTCCCGTTCAAGAGCCGTCTGAGCATCAATCTGCCTGATGGCGGCTTCCTGGGCCTCAATGGAAATGCGGACGTCAGTGCCGTCAATGCCGAGAAGGAGATCCCCCGCGCGAACGTGCTGGCCTTCCGTTACGGGGCGCTCCACGAGCCGGCCGCCCACGCTCTGAAAGGCCGCCTTCACTTCATGCGCCGTGAGGATGCCGGCCTTCAGGCGCTCGGCTTCTGAGACGGCGTCATTGCGGTTGCCGAGGAAAATCAGTCCGGCGGCCAGGATGCCGGCGGCGGCAAATCCGCCGATCGTTCGCAGGATGTCGCGTTTCTGCTTCTGAGGAATGGCCATTTTAATTAGTCAGCTAAATGGTTGGATATCAAAAAGATCGACAAGCTGCTGCCGCGAAAGGCGTCCCGGTGGAGATGATCGGGCATCAACGCCAGGGGTGGCGTGCAAGTACGTGTCATTATTATTAGCCGGCTAATTATATCCTTGAAAAATCCTGATGCCGTTCCTCCTCATTCTTCTCCGGCGGAAAGGCTGAGTTGGGTCGGAAGCTGCTTTTACGTTTGATCCATAGAGACGCATTGATCTTCAGATCGGTCGCTGAGGGACTCGAACCCTCCGGCTGCGCGGCCGCAGCTGAGGAAGAAAACCAAAGACGCTGAAGATTCAGGCTGTTTACGTCGTGTTACGAGTGTGACCAAAGCGAACGATCTCCCGGAAGCCGCATTTGAGACGGCGGACTAAGATGAATCGCATCAGGGTTTACGCGAAGGGCTGAGTTCCCTGAAGCGTGATGCCTTGAGCCTCATGCGGCTGATGCCAGTCAGTCGGGGGCGCGAGGCACCTCATCTATTTTGGGAGAAAAAACGTTATGACCACCAGAACCTGGACCGTTGAAGCCAATGAAAGTCTCGTGAAGCTTGTTGATGCGGTCATCGCAAAGCATTCGGCGCGCTATCCGACGCCGGAAGCGTTCCTGTGCGCCGCTGCTGAAAACTTCGGCGAGCATCTTCTTGATCCGCACGAGAAGAAGTCGGCCGAACTCACCGAAGGCGAGCTCTCCGATCTCATCAATGAGGCAGTTCAGAAATATGCCGAAAAGCACGGCGAACTCACCGAAGCCGAACTGCAGGATCTCATCGTGGATGCGGTTGCCCGCGACCGCGCGCGCCGCCGCGAGCTTACCGAAGGCGAACTCCAGGATCTCATCAGCTTTGCCGTTGAGGAAGACCGCAGAAAGGCCGATCGCCAGGCGGAGCTGACTGAAGGCGAAATGGCGGATCTGATCGACTTCGCGGTTGAGAAGGCTCTGAAGAAGCATCACAGCCTCACGGAAGGCGAACTTTCGGATCTGATTGCCGCTGCGGTTGAAAAGGACCGCACCAAGGCGCAGTCCGAAAAGGAAATCACGGAGGGCGAGCTCCAGGATCTGATCTCGGATGCCGTTGCGCGCTCTGAAGCGAAGAAGTCGCATCGCTGATTGCTGAAGCCTCCGGGAGCGGGGAAACTCCCCGCTCCCATGAAAGAAAGGCGGCCGGAAGTTTGGTCTTCCTGCCGCCTTTCTTTTGGTGCGTTCTTTTTTAGAAAGCTTACGCGCCGTTCTCAGCTCCGGCAACGCAGGATTTCATAGACGCGAGGCGAACGGCGAGAAGCGACGCCGCCGAAGACACCGCAATCCCGGCGAAGGTCCAGGCGTTTTCGCCCGTGAGGTTGCCGACGAGCCCCAGGATGCCGCCAGCGACGGCGCCGAGAAGCCAGACCTTCGGGTCTGCGCTTCTGAGGCGTCCGGCCGCAAGGAATAGGAGCGGGGCGGCGACGCCCGGCACGAAGAGCGAATAGGCGTTGAGAAGAAGTCCGATGATGTTCCTGGAGAACCAGGCGCTCGCGAGCGCGAGCGTTCCGAGGAGCACCGCCCAGAGGCGGACAGCGCCGGCGCGCTCGCGCCCGCAGACGTCCTTTTCAAGAATGCCCGCTGCGGAAAGAAGGAGCGTATCGGCCGAGCCCGAGAGCGCGCTCACGAGTCCCAGGGCCAGCATGACCTGAAGGATCATCGGGAGGGGCGAATCGGGCGAGAGCCAGTCCGTAATGGGGGCCTTTGCGTCAATGTTGAGGAGCGCCATCATTGTCACGATGACGCCGAAGAGCGCGAGGACGGGGGCCGCGGCAAAGGCGGCGGTTCGAGCTGATTGGGCATTCTTCGCGGCAAAGGTGCGCGAGAACATGTCGGGGCCGATCACGAAGGTGATGCCGACAAGAATCATCATCTTGACCCAGTCCGTGAAGCCGAAGGCGTCGGTGAAGGGAACCTTCGGAAGAGCGGCGACGGCGTCGGGCCGATCAATGAGGCACCAGGCGCCCGCAAGAAGGAATCCGACGAGAAGGAGAATCGCCTGAAGAGCGTCCGTGCGGATGACGCCCCGC
Organism: Sutterella faecalis; assembly: GCF_006337085.1. Taxonomy (GTDB): domain Bacteria; phylum Pseudomonadota; class Gammaproteobacteria; order Burkholderiales; family Burkholderiaceae_F; genus Sutterella; species Sutterella faecalis. The sequence continues at coordinate 2,941,118 of NZ_CP040882.1, forward strand.
TGACCGCCCGCCGCCGTATGAAGAATGATCCCGCCCGCGAGCGCGGCGTAGAGGATTTCCGCCTTCATTCCGCCCACAATCGAAAGAAGAAGCGAATGAAGCGCCGTGAACTGCGCTGCGGTTACTGCCGCCCAGGAGACGGCAATGATGAAGCCTGCCCAGCGTTCGGCGTTTTCGCCGGCAAGCGTCCCCAGTAGATGCGGGAGCGTCATGGCGTTCGAGCGGCGGATGACCGGGGCGACGAAAAGCCCGTGAAGAAAGAGGCCGATCGTGCCCACACCGAGCCACCAGAAGGCCGCGGGCCCGATTTTCTGGGCGAGCCCGCCGATGCCGAGGGTGGCTGAGCCCCCGATGATGGTGCTTACGAGCGAGAGCGCGCAGAGCGCTGCGCTCGTGGTGCCGCCCGTCGTGAGAAGGCCCGAGAGCGTGCGGTCCTTCGTATTCCCCCGGATTCCGAACCAGAGAAGGAGCGCGAGGTAGCCGACGATGAGGAGAGATAGAAGCGTCATGAGCTGCAGAACAAATCCTGATGAGGAGCCTTTGGCTCCATATTCCTGTTCCGCATGTTAACGGTGCAGGGTTTCCCGCCGCATCAGGCATTAGGCCGACGCCCGTCATGCCGTCGGCGGGTTCCGAAGTCTGCAGAAACGCCGATCCGAAGCGGCGGCCTTCAAAGGGAAGAAGCTCCGCCGCTTACTATCGGCGGAGCTTTCCATTAATGATGAAGCCGATGAAGCGTCATCCTCGAAGCATCAGATGTAGCGCTTCAGGAACTCCCGCGTTCGCGGCTGCTGCGGGTTGACGAGAACGTCCCGGGGCTTGCCTTCTTCGACGACGCGGCCGTCCGCCATGAAGACCACCCAGTCGGCAACTTCGCGCGAGAAGGGAATTTCGTGCGTGACGACGACCATGGTGAAGCCTTCCTTCGCGAGGTCGCGGATGGTGTTGAGGACTTCGCCCACGAGTTCCGGGTCGAGTGCGGATGTGGGTTCGTCAAAGAGAAGGAGATCGGGCTGAATGCAGAGCGCCCGGGCAATGGCGACGCGCTGCTGCTGACCGCCCGAGAGCCGGCGGGGATATTCGCCCGCCTTTTCGAGGAGCCCCACGCGCTTTAAAAGCTTCAAAGCCCGCTTTCGTACGATTTCCGGATCCTCGCCGTGCACGTGCACGGGCGCTTCCATGACGTTTTCAAGGACCGTCATGTGGGGGAAGAGGTTGAAGCTCTGGAAGACCATGCCGATTCTGCGGCGCTGCTGGGCGAGAACCGGGTAGGGAGCCTCCTCAAGATGGCCGTTTCTTTCGACGTAGCCGATCTGAACGCCGTCCACCTGAATCGAGCCCGAGTCGATGGATTCGAGGTGATTGATGGTTCTCAAAAGCGTCGACTTTCCCGAGCCCGAAGGTCCGAGAATGACGACCACCTTGCCGCGGTGGACTTCAAGGTTGATCCCTTTCAGAACTTCGTTCTGACCAAAGGACTTCTTCACGTTGCTCGCGCGCACGACGATCGCCGGGCCCGTCTTGATCGGATGAACTTCCGTCGCTTCGTCAAGGATCTGATCTGCTGACATATTTTTCTTCTCCCGTGCTTTTGAACGATGCCTCAGGCCTGGGGCGCTTCAGGCACGTAGCCCGAATTGCGCTCGCTTCTGCCGTAGTAGCGCTCGATCTTCGCCTGAAGGACGGTGAGGACCGAGGTGATGACGAGGTACCAGATGACGGCGACGAGAAGGAGCGGGATGATCTGGAAGTTTTCGTTGTAGATCGTCTGGACGGAATAAAGAAGGTCGTCCATGGCAATCACGGAAACCATGGCCGTGGCCTTCACCATCGAGATCACCTGGTTGCCCGTCGGCGGAATGATGGAGCGCATGGCCTGGGGAAGGAGCACGCGAAAGAGGATCTGCCGCTTGCTCATGCCGAAGGCTTCTGCGGTTTCACGCTGCGCCGGGTCCACGGACTGGAGACCCGCGCGGATGATTTCGCCCATGTAGGCGCCTTCATTGAGCGAAAGTCCGACGATCGCGGCCGTGAGCGGCGTGATTACGTCATTGGTCGCGACCGACCAGACGCCCGGGATCCCGAGCGTCGGAAAGAGGGCGGCAAAGTTGTACCAGAAGAGGAGCTGCACGAGAAGCGGGGTCGAGCGGAAGAACCAGAGGTAGAGGTCCGCGAGCCACGCAAAGAAGCGCATATTGCTCATCTTGAACATTGCGCAGAGCAGCCCGAGCACGGTGCCGAGAATCATCGAAACCACCGTGAGGGAGAGCGTCATCTTGATGCCCGTGAGTACGCTCGGCGCAAAGAGGTATTCGCCCACCGTCTCCCAGCCGAAATTCGGATTGACGGCGCAGGCGGCGACGGAAGCGGCAAGAAGAAGCGCAATGAGGATGGTGACTGCGAGCCGCACGGGATGACGGCGCGGCACCGCAGTGCTCACGTCGATTGCCGTTCGGGCAAGCTCTTCGGATGTCCATTTCCGCGGCTTCTGCGCCGCGCCCGTAGTGCTGGTGGTCGTCATGTGGGGAGGCTCTGATTGTTTTTATGGAATGCGTCATGCCGCCCGGGCGGGAAACGCTTTAAGCGCTGCCCGTCCGGGAGAGAGGTCCGGGAATTACTGCTTCTGCGTGGCGAGGTTGATGCCGGGGGCTTCAAGCTTGTTGTAGGAGAGGTTCCACTTGTCGAGGACCGCCTGATACGTGCCGTTCTTAAAGAGAACCTTCATGCCTTCGAGAATGACGGGCGTGAGGGCGCTGCCCTTCGGGAGCACCGCCCCCTGGAAGATGTCGCTGAAGCCGTTCTTTTCGCCCACGGCGGCAAGCTCAAGCTTTCCGCCCGACTGGCTGACGAAGTAGGTGAGCGGCGCCTGGCTCGAGAAGAAGGCGTCGGCGCGGCCCGAGGAGAGCGCCATCGTGGGAGCGGCCTGGCCTTCAAAGGAGAGCACCGTGACGGGCTTCTTCCCTTCCTTCACGCACGCTTCCGACTGCTTCTTGATGACGCGCTCGGCGCTTCCCGCCGCCATCACGGAAACGCGAAGGCCGCAGGTGTCGGCAATGCTCTTGATGTTGTGGGGATTCCCCTTCTTCACGGCAAAAACCACGAATTCCTGCACGTAGTCGACAAAGTCGTAGTTGGCCTCGCGGTCGGGATAGTCGCCCACAGGTTCAAGGGAGACGTCGTAGCGCCCGGACTTGAGGCCGAGCATCGTGGCGGAGTGGCCGGCGATCTTCGTCGTTTCAATTTTGACGCCGAGCACTTCGCCCAGGGCCTTGGTGAGGTCCATCGCCGCGCCTTCAATCGACTTGTCGGCGCGCGTGATCGTGTAGGGCGAGAAGCTCCCGATCACGCAGTTGCGGATGACGCCCGCATCCTTGATGGCCTGCGGGAGCTGCGCGTTGAGCGCGGGATCGAGCTTCTGAACGGGAATGTCGGCGGCAGAGGCGCAAGCCCCTCCGAAGAGAAGAGCGGCTGCGGCGGCCGCGGCAGTGAATGCGAATTTCATGATGCTTTTCCTCAATGCGTTTAATCGGATCAAAGTTCGCCGGGTTCACGGAGTTTCGGCGCCGCAAAGCGGCGGTTCTCGAGAACAGGGAGCGCTTTCCGGCACTTTTCAACCCGGGCGGGATCGATGTCGGCGAAAAGGAGTTCGTCCGTCGTTCCGCACTGGGCAACGACGACGCCGAAGGGGTCGACCAACTTCGAGGAGCCGATGTTGACCGGTCCGCATTCGCTCACCCCCGCAACGAAGCAGGTGTTTTCCAGCGCCCGGGCTCTGAGGGAGAGATCCCAGTGCATTTCCTTCAACGGCCCCTTCACCCACGCGGCCGAGACCACGAGAAGGTCTGCGCCCGCGAGCGCAAGCGCCCTCGTGAGTTCAGGGAAGCGAACGTCGTAGCAGGTGATGAAGCCGCACCTGAAGGGGCCGACCTCAACGAGCGCGGGGACTTCATTTCCCGGAACCGCGTTGTCGCTTTCCTTCGCGCTGAAGGCGTCGTAGAGATGAAGCTTCTGGTAGACGAGCTTCAATTCGCCGTCCCGCACAACAAGGAGGTCGTTGGCGTAGCGCGCTTCGCCCGGGATCTTCGCCTGCACGGTGCAGACGACGGTGACGTGCTTCTCCTTGGTAGCAGCGCGAAGCGCCGTCACGAAGGGGCCGTCCAAAGGTTCGCTGTGAAGACGCGGCCAGTCATGGTCGCCGGGCTTTCTCGCGATGATGCCCTCGGGAAGGACGAGGAGGTCGGCGCCGTTCTTTTCGGCGCGCTCAATCAGATCGCGCGTGATCGCCTGATTTTCTTCGCTCGTTTCCTTCACGAAGAACTGGCCGAGCGCCACGCGGAATTTCTTCTCTTCAGTCATTTGGCAAAGTCCTCCGGAAAGAGCTTCCTCGCGGTATTGAGGTTTTCCGTCAGGTGCTGCTCATAGGCCTCGCGGCAGAAGTCGTCGACCATCTTTTCATTGGCCTCGAACCCCCAGTCGTCATAGTCGGGGGAAAGCTGCGTGCCTTCATCGATCAGGTCCTGGAGCACCCAGGGCGTCGTTTCGGCGTAGCGGCGGCGCTTTTCGCGCCAGAGCTTTCGCGAGGCATCGAGCGTTTCGCAGAGCTCCTTCACGGCCCAGGGATTGGCGCGCACGAAGGATTCCTTGAGCGCCAGGATGTGGATCCCCGGTACGTAGCCCGTTTCCCTGAAGTAGGCGATTTCGTGAGACTTGAAGTCGCGCACGACGGGGCGGAGCCCGAGCTTTCCTTCGCAGTAGCCCTGCGGCATGAAGGCCTGGAACATCGCGTCGATGCGGCCGCTCTTGAGCATGTCGACGAGCGGCTCCTCGTTTTCTTCATGCGTGATGTTGGTGCCGTTCCAGAAGGCCTTGCCGCGGGCGGGCTCTACCTTGTCTTTGGCCGTGCAGCGCGAGAGCACCCAGTTGATTTTGTCGCAGTCGACGCCGGCGCGGCGCAAGAGCGCCCGGGTCCAGGTGTTGCCCGAATCCTGCCAGCCCGAGAGCCCGATGGTCTTACCTTCGAGGTCCTCAATGCGCTCGAGCGGGCTCCCGTTCGTCGTCACGATGTTGCGCGTTCGGAAGCCACGCATGATGAAGAAAGGCACGGCGACGATGCCCTGGGCCTTATTCTGGTCGATGCGCAGGTTGTAGCGCGAAAGACTCATCTCGGCGGCATCCGATTCCGGGTCCTCGGCAACGTTGTCGATGAGGGACGAAACGCGGGTGGTCTGAATGTCGAGCTTCTCGGATTTGACGTCGCCCAGAAGAAGCGGCGTCCAGAAATCCCAGTCGCGAACCTTGAGACGAAGTTGAAGCGCCATGTTGAGTGTCTCCGGAAAAAGAATCGGTAAACAGAAAAATTGCTGCCGGGCCTTGTCCGGCGCGGGTTTCTATTCGATTCTATGGGCGAGAGGGAGACAGAATCTGCTTAGTCAATTCGGCTAATGACCGGGGGTGCTTTGATTCTGATCATGGTTTGGGCGGGATGTGCAGGAAGGCGCTCCAGAGGGCTTGAATGGGGCAAGATACGGGTTTTGCTGCCGGATTGCCGGCCGCAGTGCGGCATTCAAAATCCGAGCCGGAAGCGGGGCGTCAGAATCCGGGAGCAATGATTCGGTTCTCCCGGTCGGAGTTTCGGCTTCGCATTCGACCTCATCAATTGTCCATTGCGAGATAGGCGGCAAGCAGATCTTTGCGAGGCTTCCTGCCGGAAGTGTTCTTCGAGACAGATTGCGGCGGCAGAGTTTTTGGGGCGGCGTTGCGGGAGTTGTGGTTCGGCGCCTGCCGCACGTCAAAGGGAAAGCCTCGAGTCTCAATGAACTTGAGGACCATCACCCGCAGCGCCACGGATGGACTCATTCCTAACGTGTCTGCGATTTCCGAGAATGCCTTCTTTTCCTCCGGCGTAACTTTCACGGAGAGGGAAACTTTTGCTTCTTTCATGGTTGCGTCCTGTGTCGTCATGAAGGTTGTTGTCCCGGTTGAGGACTTCGGGGCAAGAAAAATAATCGAAATTCGATGATCAGCGGCGTGATCCCCTGATTCTTTCGAGCGCTCGCTTTTCCGCAAGGAGCTGTTCCGGAGCTTTTCCCTGGAGCTCCTCAATGGTGTGCTTGTACTCCTTGAGGAACAGGCGCTTATAGAGCGTATAGTCGCCGGTTTCGTAATAATGAAGCACGGATGTCAGATAATCCGGAATGCTCTTTTCCTGAAGGAAAATCGGCGTCAGTTGATGAGCTGCCAGAATGGCAGTCTGCATCAAGCGGGATGTACGCTTGTTCCCGTCTTCAAAATACTGAAGATAAGCTAAGTTGCAATGCACATAAACGGCTTGAGAAAACGGGCGGGTGATCTTCCCGGCTGTCTCAAGCATCTTTTCGAACGCATATTCCAATGCGCATGGACTTGCAAGCGGAAGATATCCGGATCCCGAAATGGCGACAGGGCGACGGCGAACCTGTCCCCTAGCTTCCGTGCGAAGCAGCTGGGCGGCGACCTGCGAATGAACCGCTTGAATAAAAGAACCTCAGATCTTCACACTATGAAGAATTCTTAAAAATCAACAAATTGAAATTTCGTGCAAGCCTCAGATGAGTTTCCCTCATTTCTGGGGCTTTTTTCATGTCCGAAATCCGGCCTGGGACTGCTTTTTGACCTTGAAAATTAATCCGAGAACATTGATTTCTATAGTGATTAGAACTATAATATATGATATTATCAAGGATATTTTCATGGCCGTTCCAGAGCACATCCGCAAGGTTCCGAGACCGCGCAATACCGTTGTCATCGACAGCGGCAGCAATGGCGCCAAGCGCTATGCGGTTCACAGTCGTCGGGCTTCCATATGCAAGCCCGGCTGCAACCCGCGCCCGGTGAACGGGCCGGTCATTGGGCACATCATTGACGGCAAGTTTGTGCCTCGCCAGTCCGCGGCGAGTCTTGCAGAAGACGGTCCCGACTATCTCTCTTACGGGGCCGCGGCACTGCTTCACGACGAACTTCGAGGGCTCGACGATGAGCTCTTCAAGGTCTACGAAGTCAAGGACGCCTGCATGATTCTTGCGCTCGCCTTGCTCCGCATTGAGCACAAGGGCATCAAGATCTCCCGATGCCGTCAGCATTACGAAAAGTCCTTCATCTCGGTTTTCTACCCCGGACTGCCTCTCTCTGAGAACACCATCAGCAAGTTCCTGAACCTGCTCGGCCAGGACGCCGGCAAGATGAATGCCTTCATCACTGCCCGGCTCGCCGCCGTCTGCAGGGATCACCACATCATCATTGATGGAACGCTCAAGCAGAACACAAGCATCGTCAATGATTTGTCTGCCTTCTCAAGAAAGGCTCGCGTCAAGGGCTGCAAAGAGATTTCCGTCCTCTACGCCTATGACCTTGAAGCACAGGAACCCTTGTGCGCACAGGTCTATCCGGGCAATATGATCGACGCCCGCGCCTACAGCTCATTCGTTTCGGAAAACAAAATCGAACGAGGCGTCCTGATCACGGACAAGGGATTCCCTCCCAAGGCAATTGAAGGCCTGCTCCGAAAGCATGAAGGGCTTCATTTCCTCACGCCGCTGAAGCGCTCGGACAAGAAGATTGCAGAGAACGCCATGCTCGATTTCGAGGATTGTCTGCGCGGCATTGATAAGCGCATCCGCTGCAAAAAGGTAAAGATGGGAAACGGGCGCTTCCTCTACTCCTTCAGGGATTCGTGGAAGGCTCAGGCGGAAGACAACTCCTTCATGGACCGCCAGCGCAGGAGCGATTCATACGACAAGAAGAACTACGATGAGCATTGCGGTTCGTATGGAACAATCGTCTTTGAGTCGGATCTCGACATGACGTGCGCTGAGGTCTACGCATGCTACGAACAGCGCTGGCAGCTTGAGATGTTCTTCGATGTTTACAAGAACAGCCTTGATTTCGGCGTAACCCGGGTCCAGTCCGACTACTCCGTCCGCGGATCCGAATTCGTAGACCTCATTGCCTCCATCCTGACATCCCGCATTGTGAAGCGCATGTCGAAGGCAGGAGTACTCGACAATGCAACATTCGGGGATGTCATGGACTCGCTCAGAACGTGCTGGCGCAATCGCAAGGCGCCGCGGGAGAGCCTGCCGCAGGTTGATGACGAATACTGGAATCGTCTGCTGAAGTGCGATGGAGAGCTGCTGGCGGCTTTGGAGCTCGCCTTGCCCGGCAAAGACAAAGCGCCGGATCCGAAAAAACGCGGCCGGCCGCGCAAAAAACCGGAACAGACGAAGGCACAGGAAGTAAACCCCCAGCCGAAACGCAAGCCGGGGCGCCCCAGAGTTCGGCCGATCATCTATGGGCCTCCTCGCCCAAGAGGTCGCCCTCGAAAGGAACGCTCTTCCGGCTCACTATAGTGGGAAGAATTGAGGTTCTTTTACTTGAACATAATGCTTCGAGAGGACATCGGTGATGTTTCCGCCGGCATTCTTCATGACGGCGGCAAAGGCGTCGCGAAGGTTGACGAGCATCGCGGCATCCTGATAGGTCCGCCCGGCCTCGGTGAAGCCGTACTGGAGCAGCATGGCCGCGCCTTTGCGCGAGTACTGATTCCCTTCGATTTTGCCTGAGACATAGGCGTAATCGACGGTGCGGTTCTCATATTGACGGCGGTTTCGCAAAAGTTGGTCGATTGAATATTCGTTTGCGAGCGACTCCAGATAGTCTTCTTCCGCGGTCGTGAAAATGGATGTGTTTTCGAGGAAGCGGGAGTTGTATTCCATTGTTTTCATGGGCTATGACGGCACATGCCGATCGTCAGGAAGTAAAGGCTAGCATTGATTCGAGCTGCCCAAACGAGGAGGAATGCGGCAGACGCGAAGCTAAGGCGATGAGGCCTTCCGGCAGCCTGACGGCTCGTCCGGCGTTCCCTCCGAGACTTAGAAGCGAAAAAAATCCCGGAGAGGCTTTTGCGCCTCTTCCGGGACAGATTTCCGAGAAAGGAGATGAAGAAAAAGGAGATGACTTTCTATAGAAAATCAGAAGTTATGCATCATGCCGGCCGCTCCCATGAACTGATTGAAGCGGGCAGGTTTGGACAACAGCTTGTCGCCGTCGGCATAGGAAGCCGCCAGATAGAGGCGCGTGCGCTTTGAGAGCGCGTAGTAGTAGACGCTGCCGCCCGAAATGACGGAGCCTTCCGTGTCCGGTACGCGTTCCTTATTGCCCTGCCATTCAAACTTCCCGTAGGTCAGGGCGCCGGTGAAGGTGTGGCGTCCGACGGGGTAGGCTGCGGTGATTACAACCGCATCGCTTCTCAGACCCTTCGTGGATTTGTTGTACGCTACGCCTCCGACCATCTGGTTTCTGAGGTCGGGAGCTGCGCCGATGCGCCAGTCGTTTTCGCCGTGGTAGTAAGTGACGGCAGAAACAACCGGACCAAAGTTATAGCTCGCGATCAGGTGCGTGCCGAAAGTGTCGTGCTTCTCCGGAGCGTCGGATGTGAGGCGATCGGGCTTTTCCCATGAAAGGATGGTGCCGAAGCGGAGCTTTTCGCCCGTCCAGCCGCCCGCGAGCTGAGCGACGATGTTGCGGTCGGACCAGCCGTAGTTCTTCTCCTGAGTTTCCGTGCCGTTGGAATAGAGGCCCTGAAGGAAGAAGCCTTTATCGCCCTTGGTGGAGAAAGCAATGGCGTTGTCGAGGTTTTCCGGCGCGTTGAAGGTGACGTTGGCCGGGGCAATGCCCGTGAAGCTCGCGTTCGTCAGGTTGGCTCGAAGCCGCATGTATACGGAATAGGGCTGCGTTGCGCACGAGAAGTTCGCGATTCGGCCGAAGGAAAACTCAATATCGTTGTTGCCGATAAAGAGGCGCGATGATCCGAAGAGGTGGTCCTGGTTGGCAAGCGACCCGGTATCGAGCGCGATGGTCGAGCCGACATGAAAGCCCACGTACCAGTCGTTCCAAAGCTTTTCCGTGCCTTTCATGTTGAGCGCGGAATCCCAGGGCGTTTCCTTGTATCCGGCCATCTTGAAGGCATCGTCGCCGTGCGCCGGGTTGGTGTAGTAGAAGCCTTCGGCAATGATGCCGGAGATCTGGACTTCGGCAGCTGAGGCGGCAGCAGCGGCCGTGAGGGAGATTGCAGCAGCTGCGACGGCGAGAGAAAGCCTGGAGAGCGACATTTTGCAAATTCCTTTTTATGCGGTTGAGTCTTTTTGTCGCGCCCGCTTATGAATGCGGGGCCGTGGGGACCGCCTGAAGTGGTCTGCCTTCATTTGGCTGTCCCCCTTGCAAATAATCTATTGGAAACGATTGAATCCGTCTATCGGATCTTTCCTCGCGTCTCCAATCACTTCAGAGAAATGGTCTTCTCACTTTTGATAGTTAATTCGGGTTAGGTCGTTGGGATAGGATGCATTGAGGTGGCGCAGGTATTACTTCAATCCACGCTTGATCTCTCTGCGGATGAGCGCAGAATCAGGAGACAAACGCCATCGAAGCTTTTCGTTCGAAGAGGGGAGAAATTCATGATCACGCTGAGTCAACGCAGCAGCACCTTCACCGATTCCGTCATCCGCCGCATGAGCCGCGTCTGCGCCAGATACGGCGCTCTCAACCTTGCGCAGGGGTTCCCCGACTACAACCCGCCCGAACCGATGCTCAAGCGCTTGGCGGAAGTCGCCTACGAGGGCCCGCACCAGTATGCGACCACCTGGGGCGCGCAGAATTTCCGCGAAGCGCTCTGCGAAAAGGTGAAGCATTTCAGCGGACTTGAATACGATCCGAATTCTGAAGTCGCCGTTACCTGCGGCGGCACGGAAGCCATGATGGCCTCCGTTCTTGCAACCGTGAATCCCGGCGACAAGGTGGCGATCTTCTCGCCCTTCTACGAGAACTACGGTGCCGACGCGATTCTCTCGGGTGCAGAACCGATTTTCGTGCCGTTGAAGCCTCCCGCCTTCTCGTTCGATGAAGAGGAGCTCAGGAATGCTTTCCGTCAGGGCGCGAAGGCGCTCATCCTCTGCAATCCATCGAATCCGTCGGGCAAGGTCTTCACGAAGGATGAGCTCCTTGCGATCGCGAAAATCGTGAAGGAATTCGACGCCTTCGTGATTACGGACGAGGTCTACGAGCACATCATTTATAAGCCCGCGGTCCATACGTACTTTGCGGCGCTCCCCGGCATGCGCGAACGCACGATTGTCTGCAATTCGCTCTCGAAGACTTATTCGATCACGGGTTGGCGCCTGGGATACGTTCTGGGGCCCGCGGAAGCGCTCGACCGCGTCCGCAAGGTTCACGACTTCCTGACCGTTGGCGCTGCGGCGCCCCTCCAGGAAGCGGCCGTCACGGGCCTCAAGTTCGGCGACGACTACTACGAGGAGCTTCAGGCCGAATACACGCACCGGCGCGATCTCTTCCTTTCGGGGCTCGATTCGCTGGGGCTCAGGTACTTCCGTCCGCAGGGCACGTACTTCGTGCTCGTCGACATTAAGGACTTCGGCTATGAGGACGACTATCAGTTCTGCCTCGACCTGGCGGAAAAGGTGAAGCTCGGCGCCGTTCCGGGATCGAGCTTCTTCCGCGAGCCCGTGCACGACTACATTCGTCTGCACTTCGCGAAGGGAGACGATCGGGTGCTTGAGGACGCGATCAACCGCCTCAGAAACATCAAGATCCTGCAGAAGTAATCTGCAGACATCGCTGCGGCAAATAAAGGACCGGGGGCTTCGGAAGCTCTGCCGGTCCTTTTCTATTTCTGGGCATGCGGCATCTCTCCAGAGAAGGACAAAAGAACGTCACTCAATGGGGTGAGGCGTTTAATGAACAGCTCGCTCTATCAGTTGAGACGCTGCTTGAGCTGACGCAGTTCGTTGAGGTTCGATACGCCAAGCTTGTGGTATCCATTCGCACGGTGTGTTTCGACGGTTCGTTCGCTCAATGACAGGCGCTCAGCGATTTGGCAGTTGAGGAGTCCGATGAGAACCAGATCGAGAATTTGCCGCTCACGCTTCGTGAGCGTCTGCCAGCGTTCTGATTCCTCGCCGCTCCCGGCGGGCGATTGCCGGGTTTTCAAGTCCTTTTCCACTGCGGCATCAACGGCCCGGAGGAACTCTTCCGGGTTGACCGGTTTTTTAAGCAGGTCGTCGGCGCCTTTCCTGAAGATGGTGATCGCCATATCGACGTCGGCATGCGCGGTCAGAAAAAGAATAGGCTGGGTGTAACCGCGCCGGAGCATCAGCGCCTGAAGCTCCACGCCATTGATGCCGGGCATTTGATAGTCCAGCACGACGCACCCGGGACGGTTGGGGTCATCCTCACGCAGAAACGATTCGCCGCTCTCATAGGCTTTTGCCGTCCAGCCTTCCGCCCGAAGCATGAAGAGAAGCGCTTCGCAGTGTGCGAGGTTGTCGTCTACGATGCGTATGAGCGCATTTTGTTCCTTCTTCACGATGACTTCTCCAGAGGAAGCTGAATAACTGCCGACAGACCGCCTTTGGGACCCGCTTCAAAGAGGAGCTTCCCGCCATGATTTTCAACGATGGTGCGGACAAGTACAAGACCGAGACCAAGGCCGCTCGGCTTCGTGCTTTGAAGCGGCGTGCCGAGTCCCTGGAGCTTTTTTTCGGAAAGCGGCGAGCCGTTGTCGGAGATTCTGATGAAGCAGAAACCGTCAATTTTGTTCGCAGATGCGCGGATTTCGGGTCGGGGCGTTTTGTCCGCATGGAGAGCATCCGCTGCGTTGCGAAGGAGATTAAGCACTGCCAACTCAATTTCCATGGAATCCGCAAATATGGGGAGATTCTCTTCGACTTCGCTCAATACTCTGCCGGAGAAGCGTCCGCATGCAAGGAAAACTGTCAGAGCCTGCTTTACGACCTCCGAGGCATCGAGATGCTCCTTATCGGAAGGCTTGCGGCGTGCATAGGCGCGGACTTTGTTGACGATGTTTTCCGCGTTCTGCGTTTCCGCGGCCATTCGGAAAAGAGCGTCTCTGGCGGCACTTGCGTCGAAATCAGGCCTTTCCGTCAATCGGAGAAGTCCGTGGATATAGGCCGAAAGAGAGGAGAGCGGCTGGCGCAGCTCATGCGCAATCATCGAGCTCATCTGTCCGATCAGCCCAACCTTCTGGAGAGACTCAAAACGCTCTTCTGCGGCTGCCGCCTCTTTCTGCAGTTCAAGCTGCCGGCCAAGCGCCCGTGTGAGTTCTGCGGTCCTGCGGCTGACGAGATGCTTCAGAAGAAGACTGTAGAGAGCAAGCAGCACGAGGAGCGCTGCGCCGGCAAGGATCCATGGCCGGTACTCATTCCAGAATCCCTTAAGCGTCCAGCCTTTCAGCACGTCGTAGACGCCTGTCTTCATGTTCCGGTAGAGCTCGTCCACGGCGCTGAAGTCGGTTGCAATGCTCCAGCGGTAGTAGGACGCGGCGCTCGCGTTGAGGAGAATCTGCATGACCTCGCGCGCGAGCTCGGGTGATGTTCCGGGAGCGGTTGAGAGCGTCCAGTTGGGATAGTCGACGGTTGACCGGCGGCAGGGCATGATGCCGGGCTTGGGCTCCAGAATCCTGAGCGCCGTTCGTTCCGGGGCATCCGCCGGAAAATTGTCCTCGAGAAAGCAGCTCGGAACGGTGGCCGCATCGGCCTCGCCCCGTAGGAGCGAAGCAAGCACGCTGAAGCTTCCCGCATCCAGAAAGATCTGCTTCGAGAAGAATCCGAGATGATCGTAGCCCCGCGCTTCGAGCTCTCCCATAGCGGCGACGTAGCCGTAAAAACCCATAGGACGGTTGGCGACGAGCCGTCTCCCGCGGAGGTCGTCGAGCTTCCTGTAAGGAGAATCGGCGCGGACGACGAAAACTGAGCCGTAGGCGTGGTTGGGGTCGGGAAAGCGCTTCGAAGTGATGGTGAGGAGGTCTTTTGTGCCTTTGTTCATCATTCGGCGCGATAGACCCGCCGTAGAAATGAAGAAGCTGAGGCGGTTCGCAAGAACGTCCTCGGTGAGCTTGTCGACATGAATCGTCTCAAAGCTTACGCGGTCTTTTCCGAAATGCGCTTCCAGCGCTCTCTTCGTTTCCGTAAAGACCGAGACATGTTCGGGCTCGTGACCGCCAGGCGTGATTCCGACTCGGATCGTCGGCTCTGAAGCCGCCGAAGCGAGTGCCGGGAGGAGCAGGCAGATCAGCAAAAGGAATATAAGGCGGCATTGACGCGCAGCGTTTGTCATGAATCTCTCCAGGATTATGGGAGCTTGCCGCCCGCGTGTACTTAAGTACCGGATACGTAGGTACCCGGCTGAATATTCTCTATCCCGATGAATCAACAATCTCGGGAGAGAGAACTATGAAGCAGCACATCGCATTATCCGCCGCTCTCGCGGCAGCCCTGGCCGTTATGAGCACCGGCGCATCAGCCGCACTTAAGGACGGCACGTATGAAACCCAGGTCATCGGGCACAATGCGCCCTTCACGGTGAAGGTAATCGTAAAGGACGGGAAGGTGACGACGATCGACTCGAATCAGAATCTTGAGTCGAACGGCGTCGGCCGCGTGGCGCTTGAGAAGCTCACGAAGAAGGTCGTCGACAATCAGTCTGTCGGCGTAGACGTGGTGACGGGAGCAACGCTCACGAGCTTTGCGTTCCTCAAGGGCGTTAGCGACGATCTCGCCAAGGCGGGAGCGACGGACGAAGACATGGCGAAATGGAAGAAGAAGGTCGAGCAGCACCCGACGACGCCCCTTACGCTCGATTCGGACGTCGTTGTGATTGGCGGCGGCGGTGCTGGTTTGGCCGCGGCCCTCTCGGCACTTGAATCCGGAGCGAAGAAGGTTGTTGTCCTTGAGAAGCTTGGCTACCTCGGCGGCTCCACTCAGGTCTCGGGAGGCGCTTTCAATGCCGTTGACGACAAGCGCCAGAAGGCGCAGGGCATTGTCGATTCGAAGCCCATCTTCTTTGAAGCAACAATGAGGGGCGGTCACTTTGTCGGCAATCCCGAACTGGTGCACTACCTTACCTACAACGCCACGGATGCGGTTGCCTGGCTCGAAAAGGAAGGCGTCGAATTCAGGGACAAGATCGGTTCGGCGACGGGCTCCCTCGGCCAGCGCTCGCATTACGGCAAGAAGCCTGCCGGCTGGGCCTATACGTCCGTCTTTGAGAAGCGCCTTGCCGATTACGGCGACCGGGTTGAAATCCTCACCGATACGCCTGCCGAGCATCTCATCGTCAAGGACGGCCGCGTGGTCGGCGTGAAGGCGATTCGTTACGGCAAGCAGCCTGTTACCGTTAATGCCGCGAGCACGGTGATTGCCACGGGCGGCTTCGGCGCCAACATTCCGATGCGTCAGCAGGTGAATACCGGCGTCTGGAAGGAGGTCTCGCTCGATAAGCGTATCGGTACGACAAACATCAACGGCGCGGCGCAGGGCAAGGGCATCGAACTCGGTCGTGAAGCCGGAGCCGACATTATCGGACTCTCCGACATTCAGCTGCATCCGAACGGTACGCCCGGTACCGGTCTCATGCAGGATATTGCAACCTCCGGGCGCAATCGCCTCTTCATCAATAAGAACGGCGATCGCTTTGTGAGCGAAAGCGCGGCGCGCGATACGCTCTGCAAGGCGATCTTTGCCCAGCCCGGCGGCACCTATTTCCTCTTGATGAACAAGCTCCGCTATCCGGATGAAACGACTCCGGACCGCATGGGCGTCACCATGCAGGACATGCTGAAGCTCGGCCGCGTTAAGAAGGCTGAGACGCTTGACGAAATGGCGAAGATCCTCAACGTGCCTGCAGAAAACCTCAAGGCCGCTGTTGCGGAATACAACAAGGCAGCGAGCAATAAGGGCACGGCCGACAAGTTCGGCTTCGTGGCGACCAATACGGATGATGCGCCGATGACGGAAGGCCCGTGGTACGCGTGCCCCAAGGTTCCGACAGTCCATCACACGATGGGCGGCATCCGCATCAATGTGCACGCTCAGGCGCTCGATAAGGACGGCAATCCGATCAAGGGTCTCTACGCCGCCGGCGAAGTGACGGGCGGCATTCACGGTGCGAACCGGCTCGGCGGCAACGCCATCGCTGATGTCTTTACGTTCGGGAAGGTTGCAGGCGAAAGCGCGGCAAAGGGACTCTGACGAAAAGGCAGCAAAGGCCTTTTACGGATGGAACATGTTCTACTGAGGCATCAGTGCCGAAATTGATCCATCCTTAATAAGCAAAGAGAGGGACCTCCGGGTCCCTCTCGCATTTTCGGAAGTTCCCGTCGCGCTTCCTGGAGCAGCAGCGGTTCGTGAGAGTTCGGATGGCTAAAGGGCAATCTTTGCTCGAAAGATTGACAAAACTCATTAATAATACTAAACATATTAATTAAGTTTATTTTTTGGGAGCTGCAGCTATGGAATACACGGAATACAAGATGGATCTCAAACGCATCCGCGCGAAAATCCGCACCATGAAGCGGACGCTAAAAGCCAGACAGGGAACAACCGATCTGGTCGGATACGGCCTCACGGTGATCCGCGCGAGGCTTCTTGAGGATTCAGCCTGCTACCTCACCTATGGCCCGTACTGGTGGGCCATGAAGGACATGCTCATTCGCCGCGGGTACTCATTCGGAAACGATCTCGATGAGGAAGTCCTCAGGCATTACCGTGGGCAAAACGACGAGGAATCGCTCGTCATGTGCGAGACCTTCCGCGACATCTATCTCGAATGCTTCATGCCGGGAACCCGACGCTTCATGCTTGACGGCAGCGGCGGCGAGGACTACGTGCTCGCGGACCGCGATATGGAAATCCGGATCCTGCCCGATATCGCTCTGATTTAGCCTGGCTGACGCTTTCTGCATAAGAGTGGGCTAGGTGAGGTGCCCATCCTGATGATTTTCCAGCAGGATTCCCGACCGCCAAAGCCACCGCTTGACGCCATGGCGCGAACTTTTCAAGGTGAACCGGGACATCCCATGGATCTGACCGCCAAACTGCTCAAAACGTTCTGAATCTCCAGGACATCGTCGTAGAGAACTGCGAATTCGGACTCGGCTCCGATCAGGAAAGGATCCTGATGGTCGATGTGCGGCCGTATAAGCGCCTGCAGCATTTGTGCCCGCAGTGCGGGAAAAACTGTCCGGGCTACGACCGCGGCGGTCGTCCGGCGAGAACCTGGCGCGCTCTCGACTGGGGAGACGTGCTTGTCTATCTGCGGTATGCGCCGCCCCGCATCCAGTGTCCGGAGCACGGCGTCGTTACGGCATCCGTTCCCTGGGCGTATCCCGGGGCGCATTGCCCGTCTCATGCGCATCGATTGGGCAACAGGCCGCCGGTGCGCAGAGCGTGTCAGTGAAAAAGAGTCGCAGGACGCCGGGAGTCGCTTCAGCGGCCTCAGGCACATTCCAGTGAATGAGAGTAGCTTCCCCTAGGGCAAGAATGTCGTCACCGCCGTGTTTGACCGTGAGAAGAACCGTCTGGTCTGGGCGCATGAAGGCTGCGCGTCCAAGGTATTGGAAGCCTTCTTTGAAGGCCTGACGGCGGACGCGAGAGCTGCCGTCGAAGTGGTGAGCGGCGACAACGCACGGGCGATCGACGAGTGCATTGCAAAGTACGCGCCGCAGGCAAAACGCAGCAGGCGCTGAAAATCCGATGGAGGCCGGTGATCTATGTCAGGGTCCACCGCCTCAGGGAATAGATTCTTCCTGGAAATTTCTCTGCCATAACGGAGAAATTTCCGGAAAATTCTCCGTCATAACGAGGTTTTTTCCTATGGAACTCATCCCTCGAGAACTGCAGGCTTCCATCGCGGCTCAAAAGCCGCCCAAAGCGGTTGTCATTTTCGGCGCGCGGCAAACGGGCAAAACTACGCTGCTCCAGGGCATCGTTTCCAGCTCCGCAGCCTGGTTTTCCGGCGACGTACCGAGTGATCTGGAAAGGCTCTCGCTCTTTAGTTAATGAGAGAGTGCAGCAACTCGTCTGAAAATCTCAGGTTCGCGGGAACTGAAAAACCCTGAAAATGCGCCGCGGCCAGTTGCAGGACAGCCGTCAAAATGGCGGCGGGCGTCACCACTGGAGCGTTCCACGCTGGCTTACGTCAACGCCCGCCGTGATGACTGCGTCTTCGAACGCTTCTACGATTTCCTGCTCAAGCATTTTTGGGGAGGAAGAAAAGCAAAGCCCCCGACCTTTCAGTACGAGGGCCGATTGTCGCTACGGTGGATTGCAATCTCCGCTCCGTAGAGGCCTGCCCACTTAAGGGCAGGACTTAGACCCCGGCAGACTTTGCTGTTGCGGGAACATTGTTACGGTACAGCTAAAAGGTGAGATCGTCAAACGTTTGAATCGCTGAAGTACTTGAGACCGTGACTTGGTTAGGCATCTCAAGCATCATTGTTGCTGTCCAAAATACTTTGGGAATGTCGGAGTCTTTGAGGCGCGTCGAAGATTCCTCAAATCCGTACTTCGGCGGTACTTTCCCATACAGCCATGACGCAGGCCCTGTGAAGCCGAAGACCTGCCGGAAGCGACGCTCAGGGGACTTCGCGACGATTCTGATTATACGCAGGGAGCCGTTCTGTCTCCCTCTATCAGGCATTTGAAAAACTCCGTCGTCCTAAGTTTCCTGATCAAGCTTCATGTTTTGAAGCCGCTTTCCTGGATCCGGTCAGCAAATCCTCGG
Organism: Sutterella faecalis; assembly: GCF_006337085.1. Taxonomy (GTDB): domain Bacteria; phylum Pseudomonadota; class Gammaproteobacteria; order Burkholderiales; family Burkholderiaceae_F; genus Sutterella; species Sutterella faecalis. The sequence continues at coordinate 2,959,748 of NZ_CP040882.1, forward strand.
AAGCTGCTCGCCTGTGAGCCAGTCGACCATGCGCCGGCCGCCCATCAGGGTCACCATCTCAACGAAGCCGGGGTTCTCCGCCGTCACTTCGCCGATAATCGCGGCTCCCGTCCCATGGGAGTCGCTTTGGATGGCGGCGAGCGCCGCCTCGGACTCGGCTTCCGGGACGATTGCAATGAGACGCCCTTCGCAGGCGGAATAGAGGGGATCGAGCCCCAGGAATTCGCAGGCCGCGCGAACCTCGTCCTTTACAGGAATCGCGGCTTCGTGAAGCGTGATCCCGACGACGCTTTCGGCGGCAATTTCGTTCAAAGTCGTCCCGAGCCCGCCGCGGGTGGGGTCGCGAAGAACATGGGTTGAGGGAGCGGCCGCGAGAATGCGCTCCACCATTTTCCCGAGCGGCGCGCAATCGGACTTGAGGTCCGTGCCGAACGTCATGTCCTCGCGCAGGCTCATCACGGTCATGCCGTGGTCGCCGATTGAACCCGAAACGATCACGCGGTCGCCCGGGCGCGCCTGAGCGCCGGAAATCATGTGGCCGGCAAGCCGCTCGCCGATGCCGGTGGTGGCGATGTAGACCCCGTCGCCGTGGCCTTTCTCAACCACCTTGGTGTCGCCAGTCACAACGGCAACGCCCGCTTCCCTTGCGGTCTCGGCCATGGATTGAACGATCTTTTCCAGGTCCTTCAGCGGGAAGCCTTCCTCGAGGATGAAGGCCGCGGAGAGCCAGAGGGGCTTTGCGCCGCACATGGCGACGTCGTTCACGGTGCCCGTGACGGCGAGCCGCCCGATGTCGCCGCCGGGGAAGAAGAGGGGCTTCACGACGTGCGCGTCGCAGGAGACCGCAACCGGCCGCGTGATCGGCGGCATCACCGCTCCGTCGTGTCCCTGGTCGAGCCATTCGTTCGTGAGGTGCTTCGCAAAGAGTTCGCCGATCAGCTGCGCCGAAGCCCTGCCGCCCGAGCCGTGCGTCATTTCGACGGCGCCGCGGAGAATGTCGAGCCGGCGGCCGGAGCTTGCGCGTTCGCGCTTGAGATTGTTTTCCGTCATGTTCTTTTCCTTTCCTGCCGTTATGTATTTTCGGGGTCCTCTGCCGGGGACTCAGGACCGGGCTCTCCCGTAGCTGTAGGCCGCGGCGCAGGCGCCTTCCGAAGACACCATGCAGGCGCCGATCGGGTGCGCGGGCGTGCAGGCCTTCCCGAAGAGGAGGCACTGACGAGGCTCCTTTTCGCCCCTCAGAATGGCGCCGCATTCGCAGGCCTTGTTGTCGGGGACGACGAGCTCGGGCATCACGAAGCGCTTTTCGGCGTCGAATTCCGCAAATTCCGGGCGGATCCGGAGCGCGGAGTTCGGCACGGTGCCGAGACCGCGCCATTCGAAAGTCGGGCGGCGCTCGAAGACCTTGTCCATGAGTTCGATCGCCTTGACGTTCCCTTCCGCCGTCACCGCGCGCGTGAATTCGTTTTCGACTTCCGCGCGCCCTTCGTTCACCTGGCGGATGAGCATAAGGATGGAAAGCAGCATGTCGAGGGGCTCAAAGCCGCAGACGACGACCGGCATCCTCCACTTTTCGCTGAAGTGCCGGTAGGGGTTGGAGCCGATCACGGTCGAGACGTGCGCGGGGCCGACCAAGCCGTTCAACTTCGGCGCATCGGGGCGGTTCGGGGCCGTGAGGAGAATGTGCTCCATCGCGGCGGGGGTGAGCACGTGGTTGCAGAAGACGGAGAAGTTCTTCAATCCCAGGCGCTTCGCGGCGAGAATCGCCGCCGCCGTCGGAGGCGTCGTCGTCTCAAAGCCGATCGCAAAGAAGACCACCTCGCGGTCGGGATTTTCGCGGGCGGCCTTCACGGCATCCATCGGGGAATAGATCATGCGGATGTCTGCACCCTCGGCGCGGCAGCGGAAGAAGCTCCGGCCTTTCGAAGCTGGCACCCTCATCGTGTCGGCGTAGGTGCAGAGAATCACCTTTTCCCTGAGGGCAAGATTCATCGCCATGTCGATGCGGCCGATCGGCATCACGCAGACCGGGCACCCGGGCCCGTGAATCATGCGGACATTGGGCGGAAGAAGGTCCGTGAGGCCCCAGCGCGAAAGCACGTGCGTGTGGCCGCCGCAGAATTCCATGAAGCGGTAGTTGCGCTCGGCGTCGGCCTCCTCGCGGATCCGTTGGGCGAGCTTCTGCGCCTCGTCGCCCCGGCGGTATTCGTCCACGTACTTCATGGCCGCGCCCCGCCCGACGTAATCGTCATGCCTTCGTGAAGTTCGCCTGCGCTCGCAAGAATGCGCAGCGTCTCCTCGGCTTCCTTCGCGTCGATGCGGTTGAGCGCGAACCCCACGTGCACGATCACCCAGTCGCCCGGGACCGGATGGTCGATCAGGGAAACGTCAACGGGCTTTTCAATGCCGCCGATCGATGCCATTGCATCGGCTCCGTTCGGGGAAACGGAGAGAATTTCTGCAGGAACTGCAAGACACATAGAATCAGACTCCAGCGTGATCCCGGATAAAGGGATAGCTTGACATGCCGCGGGCGAGGGCAAGACGCGCAAGATGCGCCTGACCGAGGGCAAGCCCTCCGTCGCCCGGAGGCACGATATGGGGAATTCGGGGTTCGATGCCGGCCGCCCGAAGCGCTTTCGGAATGCGCGACGAGAGGACGCGGTTCAGCATGCACCCGCCCGTCAGCATGACGGGGCCGTCGATGCCGGACCGTTCGCGCCCCTCGATGATCCAGCGGGCGATGCCTTCGGCAAGGGTGGCTTCAAAGAGTGCGGCGAGCTTTGCGGCGGTTTCCTTCGACGGGTCGGCAAGCCGCGCCTCAACAATGCGGCGCATGAGGGGAAGGAACGAAAGAACGCCTTTCTCGATCGAGAAGCCGCCCTCGAGGGGGCTCGCTTCCTCAATATGGGGTTCAGCAAGGCTCTCGAGCCGCATGGCGGCGGTCGCCTCGTCCCTCATCGTGAAGACGAGCCCGAGGATGGCGGCTGCGCCGTCGAACCACCGGCCGAGCGCGCTCGTGCGGGCGGTTCTCGGCGAATGAATGAGCTTCGGGATTTCGCGAAGCATCATTTCGGGAATGGCGGGGAGATGGCCGCGGCGGGCGTGAAGGAGCTCGAACCGTGCGTCCTCGAGCCCGAGCTCGGCGAGAATCGCCGCTCCCATGCGCCAGGGTTCCCGGGCCGCCCGGTCGCCTCCGGGAAGCGCGAGCGTGCGGAGGCTCCCGAAGCGCTCGAACCCGTCGGGGCCGACTAGAAGGAGCTCTCCGCCCCAGACATTGCCGTCGCTTCCGAGCCCCACGCCGTCGAGCGCTGCACCCAGCGTCCGCTCGTTTCGTCCCGCTTCCGCCATGGCGGCGCCCACGTGCGCGGCATGGTGCTGAATGCGGATCAAGGGCTTCTGACAGCGGTCGGAAAGCTTCCGGGCGAGTTCGCCCGAGAAGAAGTCGGGGTGGAGGTCGGACGCGAAGGCGCCCGGCTCAACATCGAGGAGCGAGCGGATGTGCTCGAGCGCCGCTTCGAGCGTCAGGCAGTTCGAGACCCGGTCCAGGTCGCCGATATGCTGCGTGAGAAAGAGTTCGCGCCCGCGCGTCATGGCGGCCGTGTTCTTGAGGTACGACCCCGTTGCCGCCACGTCGGGCGCGCCCTTCACCTCGGGGATGCGGATCGCTTCCGGGGTCACGCCCCGAGCGCGCCGCACCCAGACGGGGCCGGATTCGGATGAACGCACGACCGAATCGTCGCAGCGGATGAGAATCTCGCGATTGTGAAGGAGGATGACGTCGGCGATGGAGGCGAGCCTCTTTTTCGCTTCCTCATTCCCGATGACAAGGGGCTCGCCGCCCGGGTTGGCGCTCGTCATGACGAGATAGAGATCCTGAGGCTCCTCCATCCAGGCAGTGCCCTCAGGCTCGCCGAGAAGCGCGTGAAAGAGAAGCGCATGGAGCGGCGTATAGGGAAGCATCATGCCGATTTCGGAGAGCTCGTCCGCAATGCCGGGGAAGGCGCTTGTGTCGAAGAAGGCCCGCTTTTTCCGGAGAAGTACGATCGGGTGAGCCGTGCCCGTGAGGAGGGTCTCCTCGGCGGCATTCACTTCAGCAATGCGTTTGGCGGACGCGACCCCGGCGCACATGACGGCAAGCGGCTTTTCGTTCCGGCCCTTCCGGTCGCGAAGGCGCCTGACGGCCTCCGCGTTCGAGGCGTCGCAGACGAGGTGAAAGCCGCCGATCCCCTTGACCGCCGCGATGCCGCCCTCGCGGATCACCCGGGCCGTTTCCCGGACCGGGTCGCCGGAGACGGGAGTGCCGTCCGCGCGGATGAGCTCGAGCTGCGGGCCGCAGACCGGGCAGGCATTGGGCTGCGCATGAAAGCGCCGGTCTCCCGGGTTCTCGTACTCCGCAAGGCACTTGGGGCACATCGGGAAAACCGACATCGAGGTCTGCGGGCGGTCGTAGGGGAGCTTCCGCGTAATGGTGAAGCGAGGTCCGCAGTGCGTGCAGTTCGTGAAGGCGTAGCGGTAGCGACGGTTCCGGGGGGCAAAAATGTCCGCGAGGCACTCCGGGCACGTCGCCGCATCGGGCGTGATCATCGTGGTGACGGCCCCTTCGGCGCGCGAGGGCGTAATCACGAATTGGTCGACCCCGCGAACGGGCGCGGGCTTCACGTCGATCGAGTCGATGCGGGCGAGCGGGGGCTTTCCGCGGCGGAGTTCATCGGGAAAGGCGTCGAGCGCCCTCGGGTCGCCCTCGAGAAAGATCCCGACCCCCTCGGGGTCGTTGAAGACCTCTCCGGCAAGACCGAGCGCGGCGGCAATGCGCCAGACGGTGGGGCGAAAGCCCACGCCCTGCACGAGCCCATTAACGCGCACGAGTCTTGCCTCTCTAGCCATAACCCTCTCCAAAAATGAATGGCTGCAAATGCCGGAAATGGATCCTCAGAGGCTCGCGAGGAGAAGCTGGGCCTTGAGCCACGCGCACCACTTGTCGATCCCTTCGCCCGTCGTGGCCGAAACCCGGAAGACCTTCGCCTTCGGATTGACGCGAAGGACGTTGGCTTCGGCCTTCTCGGCATCAAAGGGAACATAGGGGAGAAGATCGATCTTGTTCATGAGGACGAGCGACGACGCGCGGAACATGTCCGGGTACTTGAGGGGCTTGTCCTCGCCCTCCGTCACGGAGAGGACCGCAACTTTGTGCGCTTCGCCCAAATCAAATTCAGCCGGGCAGACGAGGTTGCCGACATTCTCGATAAAGAGAATGGAGTTTTCCTCGGGTTTGATTGCCTCGATCGCGCGCTTCACCATCTGGGCATCGAGGTGGCAGCCTTTCCCGGTATTGATCTGAAGCGCCCGCACGCCCGTCGCGCGGATTCTCGCCGCGTCGTTCGTTGTTTCCTGGTCGCCTTCAATCACAGCGCAGGGAATATCCGTGAGCGTCCTGAGGGTCTTCGTCAGAAGTTCGGTCTTCCCGGACCCGGGGCTCGAAACGAGGTTGAGCGCTAGAACGCGGGAGGCGGCAAGGCGCGCGCGGTTTTCCGCTGCAATCGCGTCGTTTCTCGCGAGAATGTCCTCCTCAACGGCGATCGCGCGGCCCTCGGGCATGTCGTGATCGTGCGAATGCGCGGGATGCGCATGGTCGTGGGCATGACTGTGATCGTGGTCGTGCGAGTGCCCGTGATCATGTTCGTGATCATGATCATGGTCGTGGACCGTCAGGGTGATGTTTCCGTCGGCGTCCCGGACTTCATGCATATGGGGGCCGGAATGGCCGCAGCCGCAGGTGGTGCACATATCTTTCTTCCTTCCTTCGCTTCAGGGAGCGAAAACTTTATTGAATGGGGTACTTGTATTTGTTCCGCAGGATGCGGGAGAGTCAGCCGTCCGCGGCCTCGAGGATGTCGACCACCTTCATTTCCGTGCCGCCGGTTGCCGCGAGCCGGTAGCCGCCGCAGTCGGGGCAGGGGTCGCCGTAGCGCTTGAGCGGCACGGTTTTCTCGCAGGTGAGGCACCAGGCCTCGCCCCGCGGGCGCTCGATCTCAAGCGCTGCGTTTTCCGCGGGACCGCCCTTCCTCACTGAGGTCCAGGCAAATTCGAGGCTCGGAATGTCGACGCCGGCGAGTTCTCCGATCGAGACCCGCACGGCCTTCACGCGCTTCACGTCATTTGCGCGCGCGGTGCGTTCGACGATTTCGAGAATTCCTTCGGCGATGGAGAGTTCATGCATGGCTTCGATTCAGATTTGCTTCGCCGGATGCCGTTCCATTGAAAGACGGCGGGCACGCAGGCGTCAAGCCCGAAGAGCGCCCGGTCGACTGCGTTTTCCAGCTTCGCGCGGTCGTCCATGTCGTCCTTCGGATAGAGGAAGGATTTCGCTGCAAGCGATGCCATGCGCTGGCCGGCACCGTTGGGCGAAAACTGCCACTCGGTGGGCGAGGTGATTCTGAGCGTCTGAAGCTCGCCCGAGGGGGAGAGCTTCACGGCATGCATCAGAAGGCCTCGCGCCGTTTCAACGAAGCTTATCCCGATGCCGGCTTCAGGGCCATAGGTCCAGAGAACGTTTCTTCCGTCCTCTTCGGTGGTGGCTGCGGGTGCGGATTCTCCGTCTTTCGGCATAGCCCGATCGATCAGCTTTGCGGAGAGATTGAGGAGTCCCTCAGCGCGCGCGAAGAACCCGGCGGTTTCGACAATCCTTGCGCCCGTGAGCGCAGCAGGGGAAATGCCTTCCGAAATCAGAAGGTTCCGCACGGCAGGGTCGTTTCTCATGCGCGACAACGCACCGGTGAGTCTCGGCGACCCCTGCCAGAAGGGCGCCATGTCGAAGCCCGAATCGTTCAGAAGCCGGTAGGCAATCTCTTCGGCAAAGTCGGGCGTCATGATTTCGCTTCTTTCGGGCAGAAACTGAACGTCGGCTTCCGGGGGATGAGGCTCGGCAAGAAGGGAAAGGAGAAGATGCGCGGCGGGAATCGTTCCGGCATGGCTTTTCGCCCATCCGCGAAGATCGAACCGCCGCTCATGGAGGTTCTTCAGGAATGCTTCCGGCTCCATGCCGAAGAGAAGCCGTGAGGCGGCTGTCCGGGCTTCACCGAGAAGCGCCGAGAGCGCATCAAGGAGCTTCCTGAAAAGCGCCGGATCGAGCGCTTCTTCGGAATGAGGGTCGAGCTTCACGAGAAGCTGCGCGATGAGGGCGAGCCTCGCCCGGAGCGCTCCGATCTGACGGTGCTCCTCCTGCCCGAGAATGGGCGTAAGGGGCATGGGCGGCTCTCCCTCCGCAGGGGCGGCAAACCCTCCGAGGAGCGCGGTCTTCGCCTCAAGCTTTTCGCTCTCGCAGACGAGAACGCGCAGATTTTCGACGATCGCTTCCGCCGTGACGGCGGCCTCAGGGAGCGCTGCGAAGGCGCTCCCGCGCTTTTCGCTCGGCCGCCCGCGGGCGGCAAGGAGCGCGCTGTCGAAGGCCGTCAGATGCGCGATCGGGCAGAGGCCGTAGAGGAGCGTAATCAGGCGCCTCGCGTTCGCGCGGTGTTCCGGGGACGCGAGCATCCGGGCAATGCCGTTCGTGCGCGTCGAGGAGACGCAGACGGAGGCTTTCCCGCAGGGCTTCGGGAGCACGTGGATGTGGATGGCGGCTTCATCAGGAGCGGTCATGGCTTCGTCCTCCCTTCTGCAGGTTCTGCCGCATCGGCTTTGGTCTCAGGGGCGGGAGCGATGGTCTGACCCGGCGCTTCGTCTTCAGTCGGTTTTTCCCCGGGGCGCGCGGCTTCCAGGTGATGCTTCTCAGGGGCTTCTGCCTTCTTTTCAACCCAGCGGCGGCCGCGGCCGAAAAAGTCGCGGCGCGAGAACTTTTCGTTTTCGTCGCGCTTCGGGGGCTCGGGCTTCGGCGTAAGCGCCGGCGTCTCGAGATAGTTCTTCGGGGGCTCGACCTTGATCGGAATCACGCGCCGCAGCTCCCCGTCCGCCGCGGGCGGCGCCCACGCGGTCGCATCCTCATCGTCCTCCGGAATGGAGGCGGTGGTGAGCATGGTTTTCAACGCCACGCGGGCGAATTCGTCCGCGGTTTCCTGGTCGGCCATATCGAGCACCGGGCTCTTCAGGGGCAGCGAAAGGAAGCGCCCGAGGATCGGATCCTCGACCGAAATAAAGGGGAAGTCCCCGGCAGGGAGTTCGATGAGGCGCACCTTCCCGACGGGTACTTCAACCCAGGATTCCGCGACGCCGCAGACATAGACCGCTGCGATCGACCACGGCGTCACCATGACGCCGATCCAGTCGTTGCCCCAGCGGCGGAAGTCGACCGCATGGACGTCAATCTTCGGATTGACGATGGGAAGTCCCTGCATGCGCTCGCGCGCAATCCGACGCATGCCTTCCTCGAAGAAGACGGCCGGCGACTCAGCAAAGGAAGCCCGGGGTCTGAGGTCCATGAATGCTCCTGAAACGAAAAAACGCGGGCTCTTTTTTTAAGAGTTCGAAAAAAAACGGAAAGTCTTTTAAATCAAAGAGGAATCAGCATCAGTTCGTTGTTTACAATCGATGCGGACGCGTTCTCTTTTGAGTATAGGAAGGGCTTCGGCTGAAGGGTATCCGTCAAAGGAAGTGCGGGCGCTAGTGCTTTCGGGCGAGATGCCTCCGGCGCTCCGGCCCCGGCTACTCATGAGTAGTGCTTCAGGGGTAGGCGATCTGCGCTCACGATCTATGGATGCTCTCCCGCGCCAAAACTATGCTTCTCATGACGCTTTTATTTCCTTTACTCCGCCGGGATTTCAATCCCTGCGGGAGCGCTTTGAAACCAGGGGAAGCGTGCGCTGCAGACGGCTTTCGGGAAGAACCCTCCGGCCCGCCCGTCTGCTCATATGAAAAATGAACGAGGGGGAGACCCAACATGCTTGAAACCCAATATCAGGCACTTCGCCGTCAGGGCGTGAGCCGCCGCAGCTTCCTGCAGTTCTGCTCGCTTACCGCGGCAAGCCTCGGGCTCGGCAATGCGGGCGCGCAGGAAATCGCTCATGCGATGGAAACGAAGCCCCGTACGCCGGTCATCTGGCTCCACGGCCTTGAGTGCACCTGCTGCTCAGAATCCTTCATCCGCTCCTATTCGCCGGTGGTGCAGGACGTCGTCCTCTCCATGGTGTCGCTCGACTACGACGACACGATCATGGCCGCTGCGGGCGAACAGGCTGAGGAATCGCTCCATGAGACGATGGAGAAGTACAAGGGGAACTACATCCTCGCCGTCGAAGGAAACGTTCCTTTGAACGAAGGCGGCATCAACTGCATCCCGAACGGCGAAATCTTCCTCAACAAACTGAAGACCGTTGCCGCGGGCGCCAAGGCCGTGATCGGCTGGGGCTCCTGCGCCGCCTGGGGGTGCGTGCAGGCCGCGAAGCCCAATCCCACGAAGTCCGTGCCGATTACGGAAATCATCACCGACAAGCCCATCGTTCTCGTTCCCGGCTGCCCGCCGATTCCGGAAGTGATGACGTCGGTGATTACCTACATCCTCACCTACGATCGTCTGCCGCCGCTCGACCGCCTCGGCCGTCCGAAGATGTTCTACGGCCAGCGCATTCACGACAAGTGCTACCGCCGCGGCCACTTCGACGCGGGCCAGTTCGCGGAGAAGTTCGACGACGCCGGCGCGAAGCTCGGCTACTGCCTCTACAAAGTGGGCTGCAAGGGGCCGACCACCTACGCGCCCTGCTCGACCATCCAGTGGAACGAAGGCCTCTCCTGGCCTGTCAAGTCGGGTCACGGCTGCATCGGCTGCGCCGAACCCAACTTCTTCGACAAGGGCTCCTTCTACAAACACGAAACGACCGTGCTCCCGCCCATCTTCGGCGGCGTCGAGGCAACGGTCGACAAAGTGGGGCTTGCAACCGTCGCCGTGGTCGGCGCGGCCGCCGCCGCACATGCAGCGCTCTCAGCCGTGGCTCAGGCGCGCGCCAAAACGAATAAGGAAATCGGAGGGAAGGAATAATGAGCGAACGCAGAATTGTTGTTGACCCGGTCACCCGCATTGAGGGTCATCTGCGCGTGCAGGCCGTCCTCGGCGACGACGGGAAAATCGTCGACTCGATGAGCACCGGCACCATGTGGCGCGGCCTCGAAGTGATTCTCAAAGGGCGCGACCCGCGCGACGCCTGGGCGTTCGTTGAACGCATCTGCGGCGTCTGCACGGGCATTCATGCGCTTGCCGCCGTCCGTGCGGTTGAGGACGCGATCGGAATCAAGATTCCGAAGAATGCGAACATCATCCGAAATCTCCTGAACGCCACCCTTTACGTTCAGGACCACATCGTCCACTTCTATCAGCTCTCGGCCCTCGACTGGGTCGACGTGGTGAGCGCGCTTGAAGCCGATCCCCGCGAAACGGCCGACATTCAGCAGAAGATCTCGCCCCGCCATCCGCTGGCGGCCGTGGGGTACTTCCGCGACATTCAGAACCGCGTGAAGAAGCTCGTTGAATCCGGTCAGCTTTCGATCTTCAACAAGGGCTACTGGGGACACCCCGCGATGAAGCTTCCGCCCGCCGTGAACCTTCTCGCCGTCGCCCACTACCTCGAAGTCCTCGACTTCCAGCGCGAGGTCGTGCGCATTCACACGATTCTGGGCGGCAAGAACCCGCACCCGAACTACCTCGTGGGCGGCGTTGCGTGCCCCATCAACATGCATGAGACGGGCGGCCAGGGCACGATGGTGAACGAAGTGACGCTCAACTACATGCGTGCGGTCGCACGCCATGCGGTCGACATCGTTGAAAACGTCTACCTCCCCGACATCAAGGCGATCGCCTCCTTCTATCCGGACTGGTTCAAGTACGGCAAGGGCCTCGCGGGCGTCAACTGCCTCGCCTACGGCGACTTCCCTGAAGTTGCGAACGACTTTTCCGACAAGTCCCTCCAGCTTCCCGCGGGCGCCATCATCAACGGCAACCTCAATGAAGTCTTTGAGGTCGACGCGCGCGATCCCGAGCAGATTCAGGAGTTCGTCGACCACTCCTGGTACCAGTACCCGGATCAGACGAAGGGGCTCCATCCCTGGGACGGCATCACCGAGCAGAAGTACGAGTTCGCGAAGGGCTCCGAAGGCACGGCGACGAAGTTCCAGTGGCTGACGCCTGACGGCAAGTACTCCTGGATCAAGAGCCCGCGCTGGCGCGGCCACATGATGGAAGTGGGCCCGCTCGCCCGCCTCGTGATCGGCATCGCGAAGAACGTGCCGCACATCAAGGAGCCGGCGCTTGATCTTTTGAAGGAACTCAACCTCCCGCTCGAGGCAGCGTTCTCAACGCTCGGCCGTCATGCGGCGCGCGCGCTCGAATGCCGCTGGGCAGCAGGAAAGCTCGTTCAGTACGTCGACGACCTCACCGCCAACATCAAGGCGGGCGACGAGGCCGCGGCCAACATGGAGTTCTGGGAACCCTCCACCTGGCCCAGGGAATGCAAGGGCGTGGGTCTTTGCGAAGCCCCCCGCGGCGCGCTCGCCCACTACTGCGTCATCAAGGACGGCAAGCTCGAAAACTGGCAGGCCGTGGTGCCCACCACCTGGAACGCCTCGCCGCGCTCCAACGAAGGGCAGAAGAGCACCTATGAGCTTTCGCTCATCGGCACTCCCGTGGCTGATCCCAAGCGTCCGCTTGAAATCATCCGCACGATCCACAGCTTCGACCCGTGCCTTGCCTGCGCAACGCACCTTCTCAACCCTGAGGGCGAGGAGCTCTGCTCGGTACAGGTCCGCTGACGCGGTCCCCCAAGGAGGATCCTATGAAAATCGATCCAGTCACCTACGAAGTCGACATGAAGGCGGGCACGCACCCGCTCTATGTCTGGGAGGCGCCTGTTCGAATCTGGCACTGGGCCATGATGGTCTGCATGTTCGTGATGATCGCCACCGGCTTTCTGATCGGCGCGCCGCTCGTTTCGAACCTCGGCGACACGTGGGCGACCTACGACTTTGCCTACATCCGCTTCGCGCACTTTGCCGCGGGCATCATCTATACGGTGCTCTTCATCTACCGCCTCTACTGGGCAGTGGTCGGCAACAAGTACTCGCGGCAGATCTTCATTCCGCCCCTCTGGTCCTGGAAGTGGTGGAAGGGCGTCTTCGCTCAGGTTGCCTACTACCTCTTCATGAAGAAGACGTCGCCTGAGTATGCGGGCCACAATCCGCTCGCTCAGCTCGCGATGTTCGGGTTCTACGTGCTCGGCTCCATCGGCATCATCATCACGGGTCTCGCGCTCTATGCGCAGGCCTGGGGTTGGGGCGAATCCTGGATGGCCTGGTTCGGCTGGGTGTTCCCGCTCTTCGGGGACGTTCAGGCGGTGCGCACCATCCACCATGCGCTCATGTACGTGCTCATCATCTTCACGATCGCTCATATGTACATGTCCTTCCGCGAGGACATCATGGGCGGCGCCACGACCCTCTCGTCCATGACGACGGGCCTGAGGATGTTCAAGCACCAGGGCGGAGAGAATCATTGATTCTCTGACGCCGACTGAAAGCGTTGGGTTCTAAACGCTTCGAAGCCCTTCGGTTCCTTTGACGGGAATCGGAGGGCTTATTTTGTTTCAGGAGGTATTTTTCTGGACATTTGCTTAGAAGGAACGGGTAAGGACGTAGCCGGAGCTGTTCATTAAGGGAGAGTAAAAATGCCATGGATCTTATTGCTGATCTAATAAAATCTAATAAGATCTAATAAGAATCTAATATGAACTCATAAATATCTGATATGATCTAACCATAAATTAATAAGATCTAATCAATAATTGATTCGTCTATGAAGCTCGTTTTAAATTCTTATTCCTTTGTTTTTGATAGAGAAATTGTTAAGCTGCTCCTTGAAATCGAAGAGTTTAAGGGAAGCTGGAAAGCTTACGGCAACCTTGCTCCCGAGCGGCTGATAGAGTTAAAGCGTATAGCCACCATCGAAAGTATCGGCTCATCTACCCGAATAGAAGGCTCAAAACTTTCAGACGCAGAAGTTGAGCGAATCATGGCGGGTTTGTCTAAGCAGTCATTTCGAACGCGGGACGAGCAGGAAGTCGCTGGCTATGCGTTCCTGATGAACGAAATATATGATTCATGGGAGGAGATGCCGCTTACCGAAAATATCATCCGTCAGATGCATAGTCTCCTCATGCGTACAAGCGATAAGGATGAACGCCATCGCGGCGAGTATAAGCACGTGGAGAATAGCGTCGCGGCATTCGACAGTAGTGGACAGCAGGTTGGCATTATTTTTGAGACGGCGACTGCTTTTGACACGCCTCGCCTCATGGGAGAGCTTCTGGAGTGGACGAACATCGAGTTAACTAAGCGCAGTCTTCCTGCGCTGATCGTAATCGGCATGTTTGTCGTTGCCTTCCTCGCCATTCATCCTTTCGAAGACGGCAACGGGCGCCTCTCAAGAGCACTCACGCAGCTTCTTCTTTTGCGGCATGGATATGTATACGCGCCATACAGCTCTCTTGAAAGCGTAATTGAAGCTACGAAAGATAGTTATTACGTTTCCTTAAGAGCTACCCAGAAAACGCTTGGGCAGCCCGAGCCCGATTGGAGTGTTTGGCTGCACTATTTTCTCAAGGCGCTCGTGAAGCAAGTGCGAAACCTTAAGCGGAAAGTAGAGACAGAGAATCTTCTTAAAACCATGCCTGAGATTTCTCTGCGAATCATTGAGCTTCTGAAGGCGCACGGAAAGCTCAGCATCTCTGAAGCCGAAAAACTCATTTCTATCAATAAATTCACGTTGAGAGCCCACTTCAAAAACCTTGTCGCTGAAGGGCACGTCATCAGGTCCGGCAAGGGCCCTGCCACCAGATATTCACTCCCGCAGAGGGAAGTGAGCGAGCGTGAGCTCGGGAAGTGAGGCGGAATCTATTGGTGCCATGCTTGTTTGGGGACGCATAGTATCCTTCGCTGCGACTGCCTACCCCGCAAGGTAATACTGCAGGCCTTGAAAAGGAAAAGGCATTCAGCAGCGTAATACAGCAAAGCCCGGGCGGCGGTATACGCCGCCCGCATCTTCTCCCCGGTAAGGTGTTCCTCAGGTCAGGCGCTTTATGCGACTGGTAAACATTGAAAAAGAGGAGACGCCCAGAATGAAGCGCCGTATTGTGATTGCAGCAATTGCGTCCGTCCTGACGCTTGCGCTTGCCGGTTGCGGAGATAAGACAGCAGAGAAGGAAATCAAGCTCGGAACCTTGTCCGGGCCTCATGCCGAAGTGGCCGAAGTCGCGGCCAAAGTTGCGAAGGAAAAGGGCCTCAACGTCCGGATCGTCGAGTTTTCGGACTACGGCCACGTGAACGAAGCGCTTGCCGTCAAGGACATCGACGTCAACGCCTTCCAGCATGTTCCGTTCCTGGAGAAGGCTATTTCGCAGCGCGGGTACAAGTTCACCCCGCTCGGGAAAACCGTGGTGTTCCCGCTCGGCGTCTATTCGCTGAAGATCAAGGACAAGTCTCAGATCACGGACGGGATGCTCGTGTCCGTGCCCGCCGACCCCGCCAATCTCGGCCGGGCGCTTCAGCTTCTTGAGCGGAACGGCATCATCGGGCTCCGGCCCGGCGCAGGCGTTCATGCAACGACGCACGACATCAAGAAGAACCCGAAGCATCTCAAGTTCCTTGAGACCGACAGCGCCTTCCTCGGACGGTCGCTTCCCGATGTGGGATTTTCCGTCATCAACGGCTCCTGGGCCGTGAAATCTGGGCTTTCACCCGCTAAGGATGCGTTCCTTCTCGAGGGCGGAGATTCCGACTTCGCGAACGTTCTCGTGGTGCGTACCGAGGACAAGGATCGTCCGGAATTCAAGGTGCTCCAGAGCGCCTTCCAGAGTCCCGAGGTGAAGGCCTTCGTGCTCGACAAATTCAAGGGATCCGTGGTGCCGGCTTTCTAAACAGCATGAACGAGTAATTTTCAAATAACGGACCCCAAAATGATCATCACAGAAAAATGCGTGGGCTGCCGCCAGTGCCGCCCGTACTGCCCGGTGAACGCGATCGGCACGGCCGCAGACGGCTGGCGCTCCGTCATAGACCTGGAGAAGTGCGTCGAATGCGGCACGTGCCTCCGTTCGAACGTCTGTCCCGTCCATGCGATTGAACCGCAGGACCTCGTCTATCCGAGGAGCCTCAGATCTCAGTTTTCCGATGTGACGAGCCCGCACAAGTCGACGGGCGTGCTCGGGCGAGGCACGGAGGAAATGAAGACCAACGACGTGACGGGGCGGCTCAGGCTCGGCCGCGTGAACGTGTCGGTCGAGCTCGGCCGGCCGGGCGTGAGCGCGTCGCTCCGGGACGTTGAGGTGCTCGCCCGAGCGCTCGCAGCCTTCGGCGTCCGGTTCCAGAAGGAGAACCCAGTGACGTCGCTGATGACCGATGAGTCTCTCGGCATCCTGAGGCCCGAAGTCCTCGGCGAACGCGTGCTCTCGGCTCTCATTGAGTTTGATGTCGAGGAGAGCCGCGTCCCTGCGCTCGCAGCCGTGCTCAAAGCCGCCGCCGGGGAAGTGGACACGGTGTTTTCGGTGGGACTCGCCGCGCCGCTTCGACCCGATGAGTCGGAAGCGCATCTCTTTCAAATTCTTCGCGACCATGAGGTCTGGCATAGACCCAACGGCAAAACCAATGTCGGTCTTGGTCGGCCCTTTCAGGAGGCGCTCGAATGACGCATACGCTGCATCGCCGGGGTTCGATCGACGAACTCCAGAAGGACTACGTGATCCTCGCCATGGCCGCCCGGGGCGTCAATCGCGAGGGTGCGGCGCCCGCACTCGCGCGGGCGCTTGAAATCTTCGCTTCGCACAACCCCGTGAATTACGGGAATGTTGCAGGGAATGCCTTTACGGGCGAGCTTGCAGAAATCGCCGCGAAGACCAGGGACAACACCGTCTCGCACGCGGTCTTCCGCTCGATCGACGACGTAACGGAGGTCCTCTCGGATCTGAAGCGCGAGGATCTGGGTCTTTCCATCGTGGTATCGGGCCTATTCGACCAGGTGTCGAACGCCTGCTGCGATACGGGGCTGAAGCCTCACACCGTCAACATTTCGCTCGGCCTCTTCGGGAAAACTGAAAAGCTGCCTGAGGAGCCCGTGCTCGAAATTGCCTCCATGTGCGGGCACAACATGATTTCCTTCGCGCTGATTCAGAAGCTCGTGCGGGATATTGAGAGCGGGAATCTGGATTCGGAGAGCGCCGCAAGGAAAGTGGCGGCGAGCTGCCGCTGCGGCGTCTTCAACTGGGAGCGCGCGTCCCGGGTCTTTGCCCGTCTTGCTGGCGAAAAGGAGGAAGCAGCATGAAAACAGCCCATGAAAAGCGGAAGGTTTTCCGTGAGAATCTGCGCTCCGGGCGCTTCATGATCGCTCCGGGCATTTATGACGCGCTTTCGGCAAAGGTGGCAGAAGCCGCGGGGCTTCCGTGTCTCGCAATGGGCGGCTACGCGATTTCCACCTCGCGCCTCGGAAAACCCGATGTCGGGCTTCTGTCGCTCTCTGAAATGACGGAAGCTCTGAAGCAGATCTGCGACGCGACGGACATTCCCGTGATCGGCGACGGCGATACCGGTTACGGGAACGCACTCAACGTCATCCGGACCGAGCAGGAATACGAGAAGGCCGGAGCCTCCTGTATCTTCTTCGAGGACCAGGTCTGGCCCAAGCGCTGCGGGCACATGGAAGGGAAGGCCGTGATCCCGGCAGAGGAACACGCGGAGAAGATCCGCGCCGCCTGCGACGCGAGGATCGATAGCGACACGCTCATCATGGCGAGAACGGACGCGAGAGCTGTGAACGGCCTCGAGGATGCCGTCCGGCGCGGACATCTCTATGCGGAGGCCGGAGCGGAGGCGCTCTTCATTGAGGCGCTGAGGGACCGCAATGAAGTCGAGCGGATTGCGAGGGAGTTTGAAGGTACGGGCGTTCATCTTTTTGCGAATATGATTGAAGGCGGGAAGACGCCGATCATTTCTGCCCGTGAGCTTCAGGCGATGGGTTACGCCGGCGTCTTCTGGTCCTGCGCGTCGCTCTACATGGTGGCGAAGACGCTCTTCGACAATTTCTCGACGCTTGCGAAGGACGGGACGAGCGAGAGCTTCTTGGGCGACCTCATGCCCTTCGGCGAGTTCAACCGCTTCATTGGGCTTGAGAAGTACCGGGAGCTGGAGAAGAGGTACGGCGTTCAGCGTTTGTAATGATTTTCATTTCCTCAATGAGCCCGGAAAGAATTGAAAAAAAGATTCGGAGTTTCTGAAAACAGCGCCTTTGTTGCATTCTGACTACGTGCCGCGCACAGACCGCCGCTTTATGCAAAAAGCGGCGGTTTTCGCAGATCGATAGGTGGAGCGAATCATTTTTCATGCTCAAAAGGCATGCGTGGAGCATGGCGTAATTTTCGACGGGATGCGTTTACAGTGCTTTGAAAAGACTGATGTTTTTCGGATCCGCATCTTCGGTTCCCCGGGGAGTAGACGGGCTCCTGCGGTCCGAATGGATCCCGGACTTCCGGGCCGACATGTACTGGATTAGAAGCGGAGTTGCAGGCGTGAAGCGCATCCATCCAGGTGTTGGGAGGATGACTTGTGACATTTTTTGACAATATGAGAAGTAGAATGCCAATCTCTAGGAAAATTCCTTATGCATCACAAGTTTTGCAATATCGGACAATATCCCGTTTCACGCCGGACGCTCGGGTGTTCTGCTCTTGCTGCGCTCTTTTTGAGCGGATGCTCTGAAACACTCAAGCGGAAAACCGACTTGTCGACCGGAGTTCAGTCGCCCCAGAAAGTCATCTTCGCGGGACTCTCCTTCACCGGAAACTACGCAGACAATCAGGCAAACTGCCCGCTCTCCTTTGCCGCCGCTCAGGCGGCAGATCTCGACGGCATGCTGAGGAAGCGCATTGAGAACCGTACCTTCAAAGGTTTCGAGCTTCTCATCGATTCACAAGGCATGCAGTCGACAGATGCCGATGCCTGCGCCTTCACGCTTGCGATTGACTTTGAAACGACGACGGTAAGTGCGCTTCCCGATAATCGGTTCAAGGTGATTCTTACGGTTTACGCGAGCCTCCTTTTCTTTGATTTTCACGAGAAGAAAGTCATCAACACGGTTCCGGTGAACTGCGAATACGTCACGCTCGAGGAAAAGCGCCCGACCAAAAAGCGCCTCGAAGCGCTCATGCGGGGACTTCTCACGGGAGAGCTCCCGGAGATTGAATTGAGCTTCATCGATGCCGCCGTGAAGAAGCTCGAGAACGTCAATGTGCGCTCAAGCTACGGCATGAGGCTCAAAGTAAGGAACATTGACTTTGACGACCGCGGGCGGGAGAGCTTCAAAGTGCTCAAGGCGAAGCCTCAGCAGATCTGTTCGCTCTATGCGCAGCTTCTTACGCGATCGCTCGTTGATCGCCTCGGGATTGCCATGCTTCCCTACACAAAGGGTCAGGCGATTGGCGCGAAGATGAGCGGCCGCTTCATTGACGGACGCGCCTTCCAGCTCGAGATCCCGCAGGGAGACTATGCCGTTGACATTCGTCTTTACGGCCTGAAGACGCTTTCCGAAGAGAACGACGACGGGAAAACCATTCATCAGGCCTTCTTCGTCTTCATGGGCTTGACGTTCCTTCAGCCGGACCTCAACAAGGTCTATTTCAGTCAGGTCATGCGCGGTACCGGAACGGCGCTGCTCCTCAAAGGACAGAAGCCCGGTCTCCGGGCCTCCTATCTTGAAACCTCAGCCGGCCTGATGGACGGGTTTGCAAAGTGCATCGCCGATACGGACGGCGACTGGATCGACGACTGCATCCCGCCTCAGAAGCATGATTCTTTCCGAAGCGAATTGAATGCGCTTCGCCCGATTCTGGAGAAAATGGAATGACTTTCATCAAGGTTGTTGCGGCCGCATGCATGGCGCTGACGGCACTGAGCGCGGGGGCTGTCGAGATCAAGGCGGCTGTTACCCATCCCTATGAGGGCGGCATATTTTCGAGCGGTCCGACGGATGAGGACAAGGCGAAGGCGCTTTATGAAGCGAAGCTTGCCGTTCTGAAGACCTACGGGTCGGGCATGGGGCTCGCTGAGCAGAAGGTGTTTGCCGATATCCGACCCGAAGTACTCGCGAATCTCGACCGCTACATTCCGTCGTGGGTGATCGTCGCGCAGGATGTCGATAAGGGATTGAAGACGATGACTCTCGTCATTCGCGCCACCGTGGATGATTCGCTCATCAATGCCGAGATCAGCCAGCGGATGCCCGCAGGCGCCCAGGCGACCGGCGACGGAAGCCTCATTTCCGCGCTTTTCGTCGCGAGGCAGACGACTTCTTCGACGCTCTTTGACGAGAAGGTCACGAAGGTGCACGAAGATCAGTCTGAACGCGAGGCATCTTCGACCGGAACGGAATCGGGCGTTAGCGAATCGGCAGGCAGCCGCGGCATGACCACGACGGGCGGCAGCCGCACGAGGAAGACTTCGAAGGAAAGCTACTCGCTCCTTTCGACAGACGATTTTGATGCCGCCTTCAATGAGGTGCTGAGCGCCCGCGGTTACGAAACTTCGAGCTATGCCGACGTCTACGAGAACTGCAAGGGCGGCGCTTCGATCGACACGATTCAGAAGGAAGTGCTTTCGCGCGATGAAATCACTTCTTCTTCCCGCACGAAGGCTATTCGTGCGGCGAAAGCCTGTGAAGTGCGCTACTTCACCATCGGCCGCATGGATGTCTCGGCCCCGATGCGCGACTCGGTAACAGGGAACATCAAGGTGATGGTTTCCGTCACCGGCCGCGTCTGGGACATCGCCAAGAAAATGCCGCGCAATGTTGCCTCCGTCGGCCCGGTTCAGTACGCGGGCTTCGGCGAGGATGAAGCGACAGCGCGCCGAAATGCGCTTCACAATGCCGCAACGGCTGCGGCAAAGGTAGTGGCGGATACGCTTCAGGGCAAGCGGATCCGCTGATTGGATTTTTTTACTGACAACAAAGGACTTTGATCATGTTCATTCGCAATGCCGCGGCGCTTCTCATTGCCGCCACGCTTTCTGCTTCTGCCGGTGCATTCGGTCTCGACACGCTTTCCAGCATCGCCGATACGGCTTCTTCTCTGACCGGGAACTCGACGGGCACGAAGTCCGCTTCCGGGGCGACGCAGAAACTCGTCGACGATCAGGCAAAGATCGCTGCGGAATACATTGCTTCTTCCTCGATGGTGATTGGCGCTCAGAAGGATCTCGCCGATGCGCTCAACATCAAGACGAAGATTGAAGGCCTTGAAAATACTCAGAAGGCTCTGAAGGCCGGCAATCTGACGAGCGACGTGGTCGAAAAGGTGACGACGTCGAGCAAGTCGCTCAACGCGGAAATCACGAAGTCGCTCAAGTCCGCGAAGAACCTGTCGGCGGATCAGAAGTCGAAGATCGGTGAGGGTCTTCTCAAGTATGCGCTCGGCGTTGCCGGCACCACCAAGATGGGGATCGACGTTAAGAAGCTTGCGGGCAATTTCCAGACGGAACTCGGCAAGGCGGATGCGCTCAGCAAGGCCGCTCTCGTTGCTCAGCTCGCGCCCACCGCATCGCTTGCCAAGGCGCTCCCGGGGCACGCCACGAACCTCGTTAAGTCCGGCAACCAGCTCCTCAAGCTCGCGACGAGCCAGGGCGTCGATACGACCAAGGCTCAGAAGACGCTGAAGGAAGCTGCCGGCTTCCAGTTCTGATTCTGATCGAACGGTAATAACGAGAAAGGGAGAAAGCGCCTTTCAGGGAATGGTCTTTCTCCCTTCAGACTGCTTTTGCCCGGCCGCGTGATGCGCGGTGAAGGGGGTTTCATGCGAAAGACTTTCCTTTCTCTTTTTATTGCGGCTCTTTTTGCTAGTACGGCCGCCAACGCCGCCGAAACGACGGCGGCACCCGAGGCCGCTCCTGCTCCAGCGGCTCAGGCAGCCGCGCCTCAGGCGCCTGCGGTTGATACCGATCTCAGCGCCATCCGCGGCTCCGTTTTCGGTGCAGCCGACACCATCACCAAGGAATATGACGCCTGGCTGAGAAAGGGTGAACAGAAAACGCGCGAAGGCTGCCGGCGCCACAACCGCGACCTTCAGTCGATGGAGTGCCAGCTGAGAAAGCTCGTGATATACGGCGACGCGCCGGTTGCAGGGTCGCCCCGCGATCCCGATTGGATTTCCAATCGCGCAAATGCGTTTGCTGAAGCGCAGCTTCTCGCCTACCAGAAATTCGCTCAGGCGCAGTCTCTCACGCATCAGTATGAGTTCCTGCGCCGGTATGTGAACGACACGACGCCGCTTCCTGAGGAACCCCAGAGAGCGCAGACGCAGTTGGGCGCCATGATGGACAAGGTCCTTGCGCTCGGGTCGGCCTATCTCGACAAGTTCCTGCGAGAACTCGACGTGGATCCGGCGCTCTATGAACAGCTCCCGAAGGAGCAGAGAAAGCCCGTTCTCCAGCATCTTCTCCAGCAGAAGAGCCGCACGGAAGCAAGAGCCGAGGTGAGCGGCCTCTTCCCACTCACGAATTTCACGGCCATGGATGCGAGCGGTCGCTACACCGTCCGCGTCGTGCTTTCCCGCGCGCCGAGCCGCATTGAGGTCGCGAAGCTCATTCTGAGAAAGGGCGAGCGCATCGCCGCGGACCCGGCTAAGCGCAATCCCCTTACGCTCTATGAACGCTACGCCGATGCGAGCGAAGCGGAACTTTTCAGCTCCTTCGGGCCGCGTCTCGTCTGGGATGAGCACGGTTATCCGGCGCTCCTTTCCTTCGGCCAGTCGGACGTGCAGACGGCAGCGGATCCGACCGAGCAGGCTTATCTCCTTCAGGGTGCTCAGAGTCGGGCTTACGACAATGCGCTCAACTATCTGACGCAGATCCTGAATGGTCAGGTGTCGTCGAAGATCCAGATTCAGGACGGAAACGAATACCTGCAGGAGCAGGTGAAGACCTATCAGAAGGACGGATCCGTCGCGGACTCGGTCATCAAGACTTCCGCCCGCAGGCTGAAGCAGGAAGAAGAGCAGACCCTGAGGGCCAAGCTCACCAACTTCGCGGGCATCGAGGAATTCAAGACCTGGAACTACGTGGATCCGGTCAGCCGTCGGCCCGTCGTTGGCTGCGTCCTCATCTGGACGCCTGAAACGGCAAGAACGGCTGCGGAGGTGAAGGACATTCAGACCCGGCCGATTCCGGCGGAATCCGCTCAGGCACCCGCTGCGGCGCCTGCCGCCGGTGCCGATCAGCAGCCCCTGACGCCGTCTACTACAAAGAGCATTGAGACCGATGACTTTGAATTTTAAAAATTTATTTGCAGCGGGCTGCTGCGCGCTCCTCGCAGGCTCAGCTTCTGCAAGCATCGTTACGGTGGAAGTGAACGGCACGGGCGTCGACTATCGCGCCGCTCGCGCCGACGCTCTCAAGGAAGCGCTTTTTCGCGTGACGGGCGTTTCGGTTTCGGTGGACGAGGTGAGTCATCTGTCGCTCGACACCTCCTCGACGACCGAGAACGGCGAGTCCTCGAGGAAGACCGACATCTCGAAAAGCCAGCGTCAGGTGCTTCAGGAAAAGGCCGGGGGCTACATCGATTCCTACGATGAGCTCGATCGCTCCAAGGGTGCCGACGGGCTCACGAACGTGCGCTTTCGCGTGTCGGTATACCGCTACGACATGCCGGGCATGAACGACACGCGCCGCTCCATCAGCGTGCTCGGCATCGACTCTCCGGCAGGCGCCTGCTTCAATTCGAAGCTTGAGGGAGACAAAATTTCCGAAGCGCTCACGCAGGCGCTGATGAATGCTCTCCAGACGACGAGGAAGTTTGCGGTACTCGATCGCGGCAGCGCAGGGCTCGAGGCGGAAAAAGCCTTCATCCTGCAGGAGGCGGCCGGGCGAGAGGAAGCGAAGCTCGGGCAGGCCCGCGGCGCGGACTATGTTGTGTCTGGAAAAGTCGGCGGATTCCGTGCTGTCGAGTCTTCCCGCACCATCAAGCTCACGGGCGACAAGCTGACGAGCCGGAGCGCCTCGCTCGACGCGCAGCTCAACCTCATGCTTCTCGCCTCGCGGCAGGTCAAATTTGCACGCAAGGTGCACGTGAAGCTCGCCGATGCCGAGATTCGCGGACTCTCCTGCAATCAGATTCTCGACCGCCTTTCCGAGAGAGCAGCTGCCCAGATGGTTGCGCCGGCGCTCCTTTCGATTTATCCCCCGATCGTGACGAGCGTGAGCGGGGATACCTTTACCGTCAATTATGGTGAAGGCGATATCGCGCCCGGCAGCGTGTACGGCGTCTACAGCACGGGAGACAAGATCTACGATCCGTACACGAAGGAGTCCCTCGGTCGGATTGAGACGCTCGCAGGCAAGGCCAAAGCCATCGACGTGAAGCCCAAGTACACGGTTTTCAAACTGACGGAAGGGAAGGCTGAAGTGCTTCGCCCCGGCGTCATCGTTCGGCCGCTCGCCTCTGAGACCAGGAAGGCTTCGGCTCCGGCAAAACCGAAGCAGAGCCTCAAGTCGAAGATGGACGACGCCTGGTAAATTCAACCCCTCTTTTTCAAGAGACTGGAACGCACGCTTTCTGTCATCGGCGTGCGTTCCTTTTATTTGAGCAGGAAGACAAGGTCCGTTGTATGGTTGCCTCACCTCAACCGAAATCACTCTCAGATTGCATGTTTGGCGGGCGTAATGGATGTCGCTATTCGCCTTCGGAGACAGGCAGGTTACCCTTTTTTTCTATTGGTTTAACCCGGCAGCTTGATACGATTAAATCCAGGAAGGAACTTTTAATTTCTGATGAGAAGAATGAATGTCAATTTTGGAATATCATTAAATTCCGGATAATGACCATCTACTCAAGTTGTTGTGTAAACAATTCTTTGGTGAAAACCCTAGTATTGCCTATTTTTTCTCATTGAGAGATAATATAAAATTATTTTTACTAATTTTATCCTCTTAGAGATATAAAAATGGATTTTATTGATGAAATAAAAATTCTTGGCGGTCGTAGTAAGAATCTTGCCTCCAATCTGCTGACAGAAGAGGCAACAAAAACGTCGCTTATTCTTCCATTTATTCAGCTGTTGGGCTTTGATATTTTTAATCCTACAGAGGTGGTTCCAGAATATCAGGCGGAAGCTGGCGTAAAGAAAGATCAGCGCGTTGATTATGCCTTACAGAAGAACAACAAGCCGATTATTCTGATAGAGGCTAAATCTTATTCAACCGAACTTGGTCCTGAGCATGAAGATCAGCTAAGACGTTATTTTCCATTTGTGAAGTCTGCTTCGATAGGAATCCTTACAAATGGGCATAAATACAAGTTCTTTACAGATCTTGAAGCTCGTAATATGATGGATGAAAAACCCTATATGGAGTTTGACATTGAAAATCCATCATTAGATCTTATTCCAAAGATTCAGGAATTAAGAAAGGACAGGTTTGATGACGAAAAAGCTGTAAGAATTGCAGAACAACTCAAATATACCGGACAGTTCAAGCAGCTTTTGGCTAAGCAACTTGATGCTCCTGATGAGGACTTCGTAAGATTTTTTGCTTCTCAAGTGTGGAGCGGAAAAATCAATCAGTCCGCTAAAGATAAGTTGACGCCTCTCTTGAAGGATGCATTTAAGCAGTTTATTGAAGATCGCATTGCTGCACGCCTGAAGAAAGCTGCAGAAGATGAAGAGGCGGAAAAGAAGCCAATTACCGATGCGGAAACGCCTACTGCAGAGTCAAGCGTTGTTGCGGATGACTCTGATGATGGAGTGGTGACGACGGATGACGAAAAACTAGGGTATTCCATCATTCAGGCAGTTTCAGCAGCAGTAATCGATCCAAGTCGTATTTTTATTAGGGATAATAAATCCTATTGCGCGATCCTTCTGGATAATTCGCGTAAAAAGACTATTGTTCGTCTTTACTTTAAAAAGGACAGCCTGAAGGTTGATTTTCAGGGGGTGAAGAAAGACGATCCAATGGTAGAGTTGGAAAAGGTGTCAGACCTTTATTCTTATTCGGATGATATCGTATCAATTATTAGTGGATATTTAAATAAAAACACTAAAGAGGCGAAGGACGAAAAAGAAGCGATCGAAGAGATAGCAGAATAATCATCTAGATTCAGATCGATTGGTTTTCCCTTAAAGAGGTCCCCTTCATTTCTTTGAGTAGTGAGGGGGATATTTTTTGTTGATCGATTTTATTGGTTTATTGTTTTTTTTTTGAGACGAATACGTTTTTCTATCCTTATTAGAAAATGTGTTCTTTAAATAGGATTTAATAACTATCTTTAGTTTTTTTGCCTTTCTTCTATTACGGCAGTGGAATCTATCGCATTCACAAGATTTGACTGCAAGGCCAATGCCTTAAGCAGCAGATGCCTCCACCAGACTCTTATCCCAGCAGGATTTCCATTATCCGCTAGGATTTCCGTGCATCCAGCCGAGGAGCCTTTCGCGCAGTTCCTGCTCTACGAATGGAGCCGTATGCGGATAGGGCGTATGGTCCGCTATCAGCTCTCTGGTCGTCCATCGTCCGCCCCAGAGCTCCGCGAATGTCGGCACATGCTGCGGATACTGCGGATGGTAGAGGCAGCGCTCTCCGAAATGCGCCAACGACATTATCCGGCTGTCTCTGCCGAAACACTTCGCCTCCTGCAGCCAATCCTCATGACATTTCCATGAATACGGCAGGGCAGCAAAGGCGCCTTGTCGCCCAATCGTCATTTTGTTGTCAGAGGTTTGTTGCATCTGATTCCTAGACTTTTTTGAAGGATCCCGCTGGAAGTCCGGGCGTGCCCGGGCGTCCGGCGGCGATTCCCTTCAATCAAATTGTCCGATCTCAGGAAACAGACGTGAATAAACACATCCTCTCCGCCGCAGCGGCTGCTGTGCTTCTCTCCTTCTCTGCCGCGAGCGCCGTTCAGGCCGCGCAGATCTACCCGGTCGATCAGGCACGCTTCATGACGAATGCGCGCTTCGACTTCAAGGTTGAGCTTGATACCGTTGTCGACCGCAAAAACATTCAGGTTCAGATCAACGGCCAGGACTACAAAAAGGTTCTGAAGGGCGACGAGATCTACGTTGCCGAGGAAATCGACGCCAAGGGTTCGGCCATCATCCTGCGCGATGTGGAAATCAAGAAGCCGGGCAAGTACACCGTTACTGTGAAGTCGCCTGAAGGCGAGCTGCGCGCGAACTGGGACATCTACACGACGCCGAAGAAAGCCGTCGCGAAGAACGTCATCATCCTCCTTGCCGACGGGCTTTCCGTCGGCCATCGCACCGCCGCCCGCATTCTTTCGAAGGGCGTTACGAACGGCATGTACAACGCCCCGCTCGCCATGGACAACATGCCGCACATGGCGCTTCTCGGCACGAGCTCGGTCGATACGATCGCGGCCGACTCCGCCAATACGGCTTCGGCCTACATGACGGGCCACAAGTCCTCCGTCAACGCGCTCGGCGTCTATGCCGACCGCACGAAGGCCTCGCAGGACGATCCCCGTCAGGAAACGATTGCGGAAATCCTGCGCAGGAAGACCGGGAAGGCGATCGGCGTGGTTTCGGACGCTGAAATTGAAGACGCAACGCCTGCCTCCGTCGTCTCCCATACCCGCCGCCGCGCGGACAAGGCCGATATCGTCGGCATGTTCTGGGATGTCCGTCCGGACGTGATCCTGGGCGGCGGCTCTGCCTACTTCCTCCCGCAGGGCGTCCCGGGCTCGAAGCGAAAGGACCAGACCAACTACATTGAGATGTTCAAGCAGGACGGCTATCAGTTCGTCACCGACCGCACGGAACTCAACGACGCCGTGAAGGGCAAGGCCCCGCAGAAGCTTCTCGGCCTCTTCCACACGGGCAATATGGACGGCTGGATCGACCGTCATCAGTGGAAGGGGAATACCGTCAAGAAGTTCCCGAATCAGCCGGATCTCACGGATTCCTTCAACGCCGCCGTCAAGGTGCTCGAACAGAATAAGAACGGCTTCTTCCTGATGCTTGAAGCCGGCCTCGTCGACAAGTTCTCGCACCCGCTCGACTGGACGCGCTCGGTGGGCGACACCATTGCCTTCGACAAGGTGGTCGAGCTCGCTCAGAAGTATGTCGACAAGCACCCCGATACGCTCCTCATCGTGACGGGCGACCACACGCACTCGATCTCGGTCGCGGGCACGGTTGACGACAACAAGCCCGGCAAGGACATGCGCGAGAAGGTGGGCGTCTACGCCGAAGCCGGCTACCCCAACTACGAGGATAAGGACAAGGACGGGTTCCCCGACAACTTCGCCCCCTCGAAGCGCCTCGCCGTCTTCTTCGGCGCTCACCCCGACTACTACGAAACCTATCGTCCCTATCCGGATAAGACCTTCAATCCGGCCGTCAAGAACGAAAAGGGCGAATACGTGGCCGACGACACCTACAAGAACGTCGAGGGCGGTCATTTCGTTGAAGGGAATCTCCCGAGAAACGAATCCCAGGGCGTTCACACGGTCGACGACCTTGTGGTCACGGCCCGCGGTCCCCGCTCTGAAGAGATCAAGGGCTTCATGAACTCGACGGAAATCTTCCGCGTGATGGCTGAAGCCATGGCCCTCGGCCACTGATCCGGCACTTGAGATGCCTCTAATCGGGACGGAAGGCGGCTGAAGCCGATTGAATCGGCCGCGCTCCGTCCCGTTTTCATATGTTCGAAAAAAGAGGAACCCATGATTCGAAGAAAGCTCCTCTCCGCCGCTCTCATTGGGTTTGCTGCGCCCATATTCACCAGTCTTCCGGCGAGGGCGGAACCGAAGCCCAACCTATCCTTTGACGAGATGTACGCGGGTTATTCCGTTCTGGGGCTGAAGCTCTCCGAGAAGCTCAAAAGCCTCACAGGGAAGGAAGTGACGATTCTGGGCTTTATGGCGCCGCCCCTCAAGGCAGACGCCAAATTCTTCGTCCTCACGAAGGAGCCCGTGAGCCTCTGCCCCTTCTGCAGCACCGACGCCGACTGGCCGGAGAGCATCATCGTGGTCTTTTTGTCCGAAAAGCAGGACTTCGTGCAGGCGAACCGCATCATCGCCGTGACAGGAACGCTTGAGCTCGGAAGCCGCATGGACGAGGAGACGGGATTCGTTTCGCTCGTGAGGCTCGTCAACGCACGCTTCGAGGTGATCTG